>DATETN010000157.1:0-8446 GCA_035283645.1 Pyrinomonadaceae bacterium | reverse complement strand
AAACACCTGTACACGAACCAACAACAAAATCCTACACACGGCAGTGTGTAGTGCTTTTCAGATCCTACCTACGAGAGAAACGCCACCCCCTTTTTATCTCAACGTTGCCGACTCAGAAGCTCCATCGAAATTGCTGAGCTTTTGAGTGTCACCCGTGTTCTGAGTTGGTATTGTTGAAAAAACAAAGAAGGGGGGGGCGCCTCTTTGTAGGTGGGATCTAAAAAGCACTACACACTGCCGTGTGTAGGATCTATTGTTTTTGACACAGTCTCTAAAGCGTATGGTGTCTGGAGTGGTTGGAACAAATGGAAAATGAGAAATGAGAAATGGAAAATCTACCATTGCTCATTGGTATTCGCTCATTGGTCATTAGTTGTAAAATCGAAAATGACCACTGACCAATGACCACTGACCAATGACCAAGACCAATGATCACTGACCTCCGACCTCTGACCTCTGATCTCTGGTTAGCGACAGGCATGCGGAATGTCGCTCCTGAATGACAGCGCTTGCAGTCAGCAAATGCCAAATCGCCACCAAAAGATCTTTTTCCGTTGTGACAACTCGCACAACTCACTCCCCGCGTCGCAGGAAAATGCTCCGTAGTAGCGGGTGAGCTAACTTGTCTCGACTGTGGAAGACCCGCTGTTACTCTGTGACAGTTTCCACACTCCAGCCTTTGTCGGGCGCCGTGCTTCGCATGACTGAACCCATAACGGAATGAGCGCGCATTGGTACGCGTTCGAGAATAAGGCTTCACGTCATGACAAACGCCGCACGAGGCAAGATCACCCCCTGAAGCTGATCGGCTGGAAGGCGTGTGACAGCTGTAACACTGAGTGTGCGCTGAGATTCCAGCCGGTATCGCCAGTGCGGCACCCCTTTGCAGGGAGCGGCTGTGACAGCCACTACAGCCCGCCGCAGGGCGTGCCGATCCCGTCATGTGCTGAGCGTGGTCAAACTTAACGTTGAAGCTCTCGTTAAAACGCTGCGGAAAGCCCTTTATCGGCGGTCTTCCACCACTGAGATTTGAGTGACAAAGCTCGCACATTGAAACCGTGGGCGTAACGAACTGGGCCAGGTGACAGTTGGTGCAGGCCTTATGACCGGGTAGTTGTGGTACCGCCGAGTTGTCCGCCGCTCGCTGGTGACAGTCGGTGCAGGCGAGGGAAGCGTGCCGCTGACTTGTATGCAGAAAACGGGAATAGTCCAGTTGGGGGCCTTGAGTAATTTCGGGGATGTGACTGCCGTGAACCACCCAGCCACAGAGGACGCAGAGAGCACCGAGGACGAGAACAATGAACTTTGCCACTGATCTCATTTCACGTCACTCCGGGTCATGGGCGGGCGTCCTGAGATCATGTAATGGCTTGCCGGAGCATCACGCTTTCCCACATCACTCGTGTGGCAGTACGTGCAGACAAAGCCTCGATCTTTGTCGATCTTTACTAGTTCACCGATTAGATCCAAACGCAACCCATCTTTGTTATGACATTCTGTGCAAGACGTGATGGGAACGTCGGGCTTCAGACCGCGCGCGAATTGGGCTTTAGTGATGTTGATATGACAGCTCGAACATTCCTGGACGTGGTTGCGCTTTTCTCCTCCACCATCGTGCTTGAATTTCATCGAGATACGCTTTGGCAGTAACGCAACCATCGACTCAGTGACCCCCAGTTTGTGACAGCCGCTGCACTCTTCTCGGGTAGGCGTTTGTGTTTTGTAATGACAGGAGAAGCAGGATGCATGGTCGCGCGGCACAGTCTTGAAGGTCAGTGCATCGGGCGTGTATCCATCAAGCCATCCGCCAGCCGGCGGAACGGTGAAGTCAGGAGATGGTTCGTGGCAGATTGCACAGTTGTTGTACTTCTTTTCCGGCTCCTGAGGATAAAACGAAACACGCCTGAAAACACCCGTGCGTTCTGAACGCCGATTGATTGCGATTACATCCTGATGTCTATCGTGCGGGAATTCGATCGTGAACTGTCGTGCGTGTTTTGGATTTCTGAAAGCAAGCCGCTCATCGGCCCTTGGCGAAACGGTCGTATGACAGACAGTACAAATAACGGGCCTGGCTCCACGGAAAAACTGGCGTCTGTGACAACTGACGCAGGCGGCGTGATCTGGATAGTCCGCTATATCAGGAAAACTAGACGCCTCCTGCCAGTTTCGCGTTGGAACCTTGTGACAGGTGTTACAGGGTTGCCGGTGCTTCGGAGTCGTGTGTAAAAACCGCGAGTAATCCGCGGCAGCGGTTCTGCGAACGGGTGTTCTTTGGGGCCTCCGCTGGCCCAATGCTACTGAACTGCAAAGAAGGAATGCGGTCAGAACCACCGTCGAAAGTATGCACAGACGGATGAGGAGGATCCTGAACTGCGACTGGTAACTTTTCGCTGTACCGTGTTGAAGCATCAGTACGAATCTGTTGCCGAGGCTTCTACGAGTTTAAAGTTGGTCCTTGAATCGCGAACTATTGTCCAGTGCCGCTTTCGCAAACAGGCAGCGGCTTCTCCACTCCCACGCATTTCACGTTTCGCTCCTGGCGATTCATTACCAGGAAAGGTCTTTCCGTCCCCAGGTCCCCGGCTTTAATCTGTACTTCGCAGTTCCAGCTGACGAATGTGCTGGTCATCTCAGTTGGCAGCAGATTAGTGAGCACAAAAACGCCGGGTTCAAGATCGGTGAAGTAGGCAGTGCCGTTGCGATCTGTCATCACCGACTGCACTGCGGCCCCTGAGGTCGACTCGGCAGCAGCCAGTAATCTCTTTAGACGTTCCCGGTTGATGCGATAAAAGCCGTCGCGGATTTCGGGTGCCAGATTCACCGTGAACCACTTTCGGGCAACATCCGGATTCTTGAATTCAGATTCGCCGGCTTGCACCGCCTGACGAAATTCAGGAACCGCGTTTTGACCTTCCCATTCATCTTGACGAATCTCGCGACAGTAAACCGATTCGCAGTCGTTCTCTTTCAGCCAACTTATCAATTGTTGACTAGCTCCAGCAGTTCGGTAGTAACAGTCGCGAGACACGGGGGCTTGAGTTTGACTCTCTTGAATCCAGGAGCGGTTCTGTTCGAGGGTGCCTCTAACCAGGAAGAATCGTTTACGGGCGAGACCTCTAGTTGCCTCACCGTCTTTCACTCTAACGCGCAGACGTAGAACACCGCGGCCCTCTGTGTTCGCAGGATTTTGGGCTGTGCCGAATACGACAAGTGAGGAACAGAACAACAGGACGAACAAGGGCCGAACAATAAGACGCAATGTAGTGGGGTATCTTCGCTTCACGCCTATTACAGATTCGGGCTGCGGGGAAACTTCACAAAGGGCAAGCGTACGCCACGCACAGTTATTTGGTCGGCACGGATTTCGGTGGGAGGCGCATAGCCGTTCGCGCCAGCTGCGGCAATCAGATCGTCCTGATCAATTCCATCTCCACTGATGCCAATAGCGCCGACGAGAACGCCGTTCTTGTACAAAGGAATGCTGCCTGCAAATATCTGAATACCGTTTGGTAATGCTGGAATTGAAGTACAGAGAACTGCCGCCCCTCCGATTGCAGCCAGCAGGTTTGTCTTGATCAGATCCAGCTGCAATCCCACGTTGAAAATACTCCACTCTGAAAGCTCAGTGCTAAGCGGCCCGGCCGCCGTGTTGTTGATTCCATCCGGGAAGAACGGCCGATGCAGGAATCCAACCGCCCGATCGCTGAACGCCACCGACCCGTCAAGCCGCAATCCATCAGCAGCAGCACGGTCAACATACGTTCCAAACCCCGCACTTCGGAGTTCAGTCGCCGCCGTAGCTTTCGAGAAAAACGCGGAATTGCGGGCCTTCTGCACTGAGACATCAAAACCAAACACTGGCGCGTCCGCCGATCTAAACAACCCCAACACCTTTCCTTCAGTGTCAACAACCGCGATGCTGACGCGAGCGTTCGATCCCAATGGTTGTCGAATAGCAGTGCGGGTAATGTTAGCTTGCTGCGCAGCCCGCGTAATGATTGTCGAGACATCTGTTGCCGTTAAAGCATTCGGACCAGCGGGAGCACTGCCCGCGATAAACGGAAAGAATCTTGTGTCAACTTCGCCGGCAATGCCACCGACTACAGCGGGTACGAAAGCAGATGCCGGCGGCACACCTCCCGGCCCAAACATGGTCGAGCCACTCCCGGGAAGGCTGCCAAATGCAATCGTGGCCGGTGATAGGACACTGCTTATGTTTGAAAAAGGCAGGCGGATGCCATCGACGAGAATGTTGTCACCTCGGATCAGCGACGGCGTCTCAAAACCTCTCAAAGCCGACGCGGCGATGATTTCTTCGAAGGGCTGATCAAAATCTGTCGGCGCTCGATCGACGCTGTAAACACCATCGCCCTCAATGCCAATACCGCCTGCGGCAACGCCATTCTTATAGATCGGTAACCCGCCGGGATCGGCCGACAACCCGAGAGGTAAACCCGGGATTTTGATGTCGCTGCAGGGCAATGAAGAGAATTGAACTCCGTATAGTGGTCCGCCCGTACGAAAGTCGATTCCCGGCGGAAAGTGTTCCTGAACAATGAAACCTGCGGTCCTTGTCGAAAACGCATTCCCACCGGTACTGAATAATGCGGCGGTTCCAGCTTTCGAGGTGGCCGCTAAAGCAGATGGGACCACCGCGCCTTCCAATCCCCGTCCAATGGCCCCGACGCTTCGAATCGTGGTAGTGGCAGGCGCTCCGGTCATTGCGAAACTGCCGATGACGTTTCCCTCACGATCCGTGACCGCCACAGTCACTGCACGTCCGAGTTGAGCGGCCGCCGACACCCCTTGGGCAATGATAGTTTCAACATCGCTTGGGGCAAGTGTGGTTGCGGCAACAACACCTCCACCCGAATCAGGAAATTCTGTACCCGGTGTCGGGACGGAGCCCGGATCGTCTGGTGGACCATCGCCGATGTGGCCAATGCCCACTCTGACGCGGTTGCTTGAGAGTCCGGCGTGCCTTATGCGCACCAGCACATCGCCAACATCACCAATACTTTCCGGCAGTCCAATAACGATGGACTTGATCCAGGGTCGCTCTGGAACCGCTCCCACGTATTCAACCGGTAGTGCATAAATATTGTGGGCGCCATCCTCGGCGTCTGCGGTCACTGCAGAAGCTCCTTCGCCTGGGCCAAGTTCCAGGTTCATGGCGAACAACATCAGGCGTGTCCGCTGATCAGCCCCGAAACTCACCGTGGAAATTGCATTGAACGGTTCCTTCTGGCGAATCACGGATTCAAAGGCAATGGCCCTGGTGGAGGTTGCTTCGCTGATGAGAGTAGGGCGCGTAGTCTGCGCCGTTGTCTGAAAAAAAGAGAGTGGGGAAAAGAGAAGAGAAAGTGATACAAAAATGATGAAGACGTGGATAGTAACTGAAGTTGGTGGTCTAGCGACCATTAAGCGCCTCGCATTCACTTGTGAGCTTTGCTCAGTGTGAATCTCCTCCCAGGATTTCGGCGCACACAATTTATCATTAATGAGCGAAGGTACTCCAGACTTTTTCGCTCAGTCGAGATTGGTCAAAGTAAGAAAACGATCCTACACACGGCAGTGTGTAGTGCTTTTCAGATCCTACCTACTAGACGGACGCCCCCCTCTCTTTTATCTCAACGTTGCCGACTCAGAAGCTTCATCGAAATCGAGGAGGGGTGAGGTTGAGGGTTCTGAATGTCACTCGTCTTCTGAGTTGGTATTGTTGAAAGAGAGAGGGGGGGTGGCACGTCTTGGTAGGTGGGACCTAAAAAGCACTACACACTGCCGTGTGTAGGATTTGCGTGCTGAATGTCACCCGTCTTCTGAGTTGGTATTGTTGAAAGAGAGAGGGGGGGGTGGCACGTCTTGGTAGGTGGGATCTAAAAAGCACTACACACTGCCGTGTGTAGGATCCTCTCTTGGTAGGCTGGATCTGAAAGAACTACACACTGCGTGTGTAGGATCCTCTCTTGGTAGGCTGGATCTAAAAACACACTGTGTTGTAATTTTTGTCTTTTGCTTCACCGGGACCACTCTCAACTGAAACACACTCCAGGAAAACAACTAGATGCTTTGCGATGGTCAATCTTTTTCTTGCCTCACTTTAGAGCGTGTGTTACAAGCAGCGACGGAAAATGGTAAACCCCCGCACTAGTTCTCAAGGATCTTTTTTAGTTCTACTGCTTGTCGCAATCGCTAGTTCCCACGCAAGTCACGCGCAGACTCTTGGAACGGTGAGTGGTGTTGTGAAAAACGTAGCCGCTGGCCCTGCTCCCGGCGTGACAGTCACCGCAACTAATCAGGTCACGAGTAGCAAACACAATACTCAAACTGGTCCAGACGGACGTTATGAACTGCGACTCACGCCCGGGGCATATCGCATAAGCGTTGCCCATCCACACGTTGCCATCTTCGATAAAGACAAAGATTACGGACCCTTCACGATTCCGCGAGGGGACGTTCTCGAGAACCTGATTGTCGAAGCGGGAAAAGGCATCCAGATCGACATTCAGCTGCAGGAAGTCTCACCGCAACCCGGCGCAAAGACGCCCGACGAGAAGCCAACTGGGTACGCAGGTGAAAAGTCTGTGCCTTCAGCGCCTCAAACATTACCCGATCGCCGTGAAAGTCGTGACCGCTGGCGCATTGGATTTCCCGAGTACGACCGGTACGGTGATCGAGGTGCTCGCGGGCGTGACATTCCCTTTAAAAAGGGGCGGTGGTGGAACCCATACGAGCAAAGCGTGCTGAAGGGCGATTACCCGATAAAAGGTAATGACATCTTCCTGGTGTTATCCGCAGTTAGCGCTTCGACAGTCGAACAACGAAGGGCCCCCACTCCATCCGGCGTCAGCACAGATGAACCGGGTAGCGGCGAGTTTTTCGGACAGCCGGAGCAGCTTGGATTTAACCAGACCCTGCAAGTCACATTTGAGCTGTTTAAAGGCGACACAACATTCAAACCCCGTGAGTGGGCCATCAAAATTTCTCCCACCTTCAGCATTCCTAATTATCTAAATGCTCGAGAACTCGGCGTCGTGCACATTGATGTGCGTCGAGGAACGAACCGTACCGACACACACGTCTCGCTGGAGGAGGCATTTGCCGAAGTCAAACTCGCCGACGTCAATGCCAACTACGACTTCATGTCCATTCGTGCCGGTATTCAACCCTTCGTATCCGACTTTCGCGGTTTCATCTTCTCCGACAACAATCTCGGTGCACGGCTGTTCGGCGCATTCGACAACAATCGAGTGCAATACAACCTCGCCTACTTCTCAATGCTGGAGAAGGACACCAATAGCGGCCTTAATCGCTTTGATTCACGTCATCAGAACGTCTACATCGCAAACATCTTTCGCCAGGATTTCGTGCGCAAGGGTTACACCATTCAGGGAAGTCTTCATTACAACGACGATCGACGTGGGGTGAAGTTCGATCGTAATGGGTTTCTCGTCCGTCCCGCGCCGATCGGTGACTTCCGGCCACATGCAATCAAGGTCGGCTATGCCGGGTTTAGTAGTGATGGTCACCTGGGACGCTTGAACCTCAGCAACTCATACTACTTTGCATTCGGTCGTGACGAGCGGAACCTTATTGCGGCGCGTCCAATCAGTGTTCGTTCTCACATGGCAGCTGTTGAAGCCTCAATCGACAAAGACTACATGCGCTTCAAAGGATCGTTCTTCTGGGCACAGGGCGACGCCAACCCCACTGATGGAAGAGGTACCGGGTTTGATGCCATCTTCGACGATCCAAACTTTATTGGCGGGCAGTTCTCATTCTGGAATCGCAACGGGATAAGGCTCACGCAAACCGGTGTCGGCCTGGTGCATCCCAATAGCATTCTTCCAAGCTTGCGTAGCAGCAAGACGGAAGGGCAGGCAAATTTCGTCAACCCGGGTATATTTATTTACAACGCCGGTCTGGATATTGAGGTGACCCAGCGATTGAAGGCGATCTTCAACGTTAATTATCTTCGCTTTCATCGCACCGAGTCGCTTGAGTATCTTCTGTTTCAACCGGGAATTCGGCATGACATTGGATTTGATTACAGCGTTGGCGTCGCATGTCGACCGTTTTTGATCAACAACGTGCAGTTAACATTTGGGGCGGCGACGTTGCAGACGGGTCGTGGTTTCCGAGACATCTTCACTGATCGCTCGCGAAATTGTCCGCCGAATGTTGGGGACTTTTGTGAACCGGACGTAATCAACCCACGAAAGCCTTTGTACTCGTTGTTCGGGCAGTTGAAGCTTGTCTTCTGATTGGGTTGACTTCCTTCACCACAGAGACACAGAGGACGCAGAGCACGCACAGAGAAAGAAATAAAGGAAGGTGAATGAGGTTGGGTTCTTTAGACGGACAGACAACCGCAGAGACGCGAGAAATGAGAGAATGAAAAAAGGATGCCAGATGGAAATGATCAATGAACCGTTTGGTCCTT
>DATETN010000156.1:0-7393 GCA_035283645.1 Pyrinomonadaceae bacterium | reverse complement strand
AGTTGCTCACCAATCTTGAGCCGGCTTTGGACCAGAGTATTCTGCAGCACGAACGTTACCCTTTAGCTGCTGCGCTGCGGTCGACAATGGACCGAGAGCTTTCACCCTGCGTTAAGAGAGACTTAAGGCCCAGATCAAGTTAGTGGAGGTTGCTGCCTCTATGTGCGACGAACGCCGTTTGCCAACTTATCTGACGACGACCCGCGATCCAGCTCCTGTTTGCCAACAAATCTGCAAAATCCGCCTCCGATTGCCAACTGATCGGACAATTCGGGAGCCTCAAAAGCGACCCATAAACAACTCAATAACAAGTACTTAGGAGCTTTGTCGGCAGGTGTTGGCGAGATCGCTGTTTGCCAACTTATCGGACGGGGTACAGCTCCGGTGGCGGGGTCGGGTGGCGTACCGGCGTGCAGGGCGAGCGTCTCAGCAGAGTAGCCACGGGGGTTGCCTCTCCAGTGAACTATCTATTCCTGAGAATCAGCTTGTCGGGCTGATCATAACCAGCGCACGCGGTTAATAAACGTTATTGATATTCGACTTAACTTTTCTATTTAAGGCTTTGACGCAGGACGCTGCAAGTCGATTCGCTCCAGCGCCGCCGCCAGTTTTTCCGCGCGAGTAAAATTATTCCAGAAGCTAGTGCCACCAAAATTCCCGGGAGACTTCCCCTCAGGATGAATAGCGAAGGCTTGGCTGATTGCGTCATTATTTGCCATGGTCAGCTTCAGCAGTTGGTCGACCGTCTCAGCAAGCGAAGTGTCAGTAACGATAACGGAAGTGGTCTCCTCGTTATTGTTGTTAAGACCTTCCGGAAATACTGGCGCAAGGTCGCGCCGTAACAGACGTGTGCTTTCCCTGAACGCCCGGCAGTGTGTAGAGATCATTTCATACCATTTACGACGCGATTCATCAGTCAGCGAGTTAAGATCTTCAGCTGAAAACCGCTCGACCAAGCGCTTAAGGGCAAAAGCGTGAAGTAAAGCTCCTCGTGAGTGTTCGATTACGCGGCCGCCAAAGCGCTGAATGTCGCCATCAAGATCTGATGGCGATGCATTCTTATCAGTGCCGGGCCGGGACCGTTTTTCACGCTCCAGATACTTCCGGACTTCCTCATAGACCGGTATGCGATCCTTCGTAATTACGATCCTATCGACAGTCGGCGGGTTCCGGCTCTTGCCGCTCTCTCTTTTAAGCGCCTCCTCGATCGTTAGTACCTCAATAGTCACGATGCGGCTGCTGGCGACTGGCGCCAGCGCTCTCAATATCTCCGCCTTACGTTTGGCGGTTTCCACCAGTGCCTGGACCAGTAGTTTTCCCGCAGCCAGGCGTCGAATCTCAATCTGCTCTCCCGCATTGGCATTTACCTGGTCGAGTAGGTAGAGCACGTCTACCTCCAGAGTCGTAAGTTCAGCAGGGCTAGGCAGACGCGCCTCCGGAACAGTTGTTGGCTTCAAGGCAGGAGGTACGACCGACACGTTTTCCGGTACAGCTTCAACAAGGGCTGCCAGGAATTGAGTATCAGGCTCAAAAACCTTTTGGTCCACGTCAGCGCTGGGTAAGTATTCAAAACCCGTCTCGCTAAACCTCAACTCGAATTGTTCCCCGCCTTCGGCGATAACCAACACCTCTTCCGTCGCGTGAAGATTCGAGCGATCGAGAGTTAGAGTAGCCTGTATTAACCTTCGTCCATCACCCGCTGATTCCGGGCTACGCTCACGATACCGCAGAATGTATTGATTATCCTTTGCTTCAATGCCTGCGCTCTCCATATTGCGAACCAGCATCGAGAAGTTGGCCGCCGAAGGCTCAAGCAGCCAGGAGTGATCCGTAAGAACTAATTGCGGTGCATCTTGTGATTGGGGTGGAAGTTTAAGCCTTGAACCGTGGTGGTAGATTTCTTGCGGAGCGCTTTGACTTTGTTGCCAGGCGCCGGCTACAAGTGTGCCGGAATGGTCGTAAAGGCGACGAGCGACATTTCCTTTGGCGCTGTCGCGCCATACTTCTATTCTTCGATGGGCCAACACGGCCCCGTCTGCCAGACGCCGCTGCTCAAAGTTTATCTGGCGGTGTGCCACTTCATTTGGGCGCGCAAAGGCCACCTGCTCGGCCTTAGTCGCATTGGTCAGCAACTCAGCAGCGACGGGCAAAGGAGATCGATGAATGTGAATTAGAATTGACGTGAGAGAAAGGACACCGGCGAGTAGGGCGGTTGCGATCGCAGGCCACAACCAGGAAGGCTCACTGAAAGCCTCTAGAGTCAGCCATGAGATCAGTCTTCGCCAGAGTGGGGGCTCAATGTCAATCTCCTGCGATTCGACCTTAGCAGTGCGTTCCTCTGTCTCAACGATGTCTCCAGGGTCTCCAGCGACTTCCATAAAATAAGGATCAGAATAAGTTAGTTCCAAGTTCGGCCACGGATCACGGAAACTCAAACTCACACCAAGAGCGCGATCGTCAGATAGCTCAATCAGCGCCGACTGTTCAATGGCTCCTTCGGGCGGATGCTCAACGTAGAGACATAGCAAGCGAATTCCCTGTTCGCTCAAGATCTCCACCAGTCCAATTTGTTCAGGCAAACTCAGCTTAAGGGAGTGCTCGATAGTCTCCGAGGTGATCTTTTGAGTGCCGACTGTGAAACCGTTAACTGAAATATGCAACTTTTTGGGCCGATGCTCAAGAATCTCTTCGAAGTGACCACGAAACGAGTTGCCGTCGCGGACCTTACGATTGCCGTTTCGGTTGAAAATACTCTCTTCGCCCGGCCGAGGATCGCGTCCCATGCGATCGGGCGGGTAATGATCATCCTTCGAAGGAAACTTCAGCAGTGTCGTAGCCTTGTCTAAGCAGGTTTGGCACGAAGAGATATGGGCCAGGCTCTCGCAGTCGAGCGGTTGAAGTTCAGTCTGCGAGTAAAATGCTCGCAACTGCTTATTACTGACACACCGACTCTGGCAGGATTGAAAAATTCGCAGCGAGACTTCTTCAAGAAACTCCCTGGTGGCTCCGGTTCCAACCGCACTGCACTTTCCGTTGACGCCAGAACGATTTCCGATGGCCGATTTCCGATTTGCGATTTTGTTAACTGGCGATTGGCGATGGGCAATTGGAAATGGTTGGTCTTTGATGAACTTGAGAGCCTCCGGATTCTCGAGATAAAGTTTTGCTTCAGAGCGGGCGATGCGCAGCCAGCTGTCGACCGTGACGCGACGGATGCCGGCGATTTGAGCAGCCTCACCAGGGTAATAACCATGGAAGAAGCGCAGGAGCAGTAGACTACCAGCCTTCGACGTTTCCTTGCGCGCGCAAGCGTAGTCACACACTGCACGCAATTGATCTTGTAGTCCGGCGATGTGAAGTTCATCGCTGGCGCGTTGCAAGCTCAACAATGCTGAGTCGTATTCAACAACGGAAAGAGAAGCGGTAGGATGCCGCAGGGACCTTCGCAGTTCTGCTGCGTGCATGTTGCGCAGCATGCCATAGAGGTAACCATCCAGATTGTGAATGGAATCCAGATCGGGTCTTACGAGCGTCCACTGAAGGTAGGCATCGTGAACCAGATCTTCGGCCTTTTCCCGGTCGGAACCGGCCATTTTAAGCGACCAGGAGATTAACTGCGGGTAACGACTGAGGAAGACGTCCTCGTGGCTGACAGCCTTTTTGGAAAGTTTGGACAGACTAAGCATAGCGTCTCTGTATATAAGTCGTTCACGACAGGCCTAATCTGTAATGGAAATCGGCGTTTTTGATAGCTAGTGTACCTCGTCCGATCAGTTACTGAATTTTTTTCGCGTTAGTTGCTGAAGTGGAGGTTCAGAACAAATCGTCCAATTTCGCGTTCTCTATTGCACCGTGTTAACCCGCTCAGAGACAAGTAGTTAGGTAAAATCTTGCCGGCCCATTTCGCCGAGCCCTCTTCAGTAACTGATCGGACGACAACCCTCGAATCCAGCCCAAATTCAGCAACTCTAATGTGAAAAAAGCGCTCCAGTTCAGCAGCTAATCTTGAAGACAATTCAAACAGAGTGGGCCGCATCCTACGTCGTAAGCACACTCGTCACAATAATAAGTACGCGAGCGGCGCTTCTAGTGTCGCGAAACGGTCACCCTCCGATGAAATAGGCGTAATCCACCGTCATCAGGCCGGCGCGAAGCGATGTTTCACAGGCGCGGGTAGATGACATCTTGCGGTCCGGACGTACATCCTGGTGCCGTACTGCCGGAATCCGAACGCCTGGGCCAAAAACTTCAGCGCTCTGACGACATCCATATAGTAGAGATACGGTGTGTTGGCCCCTCACTGTCTCCTTCTTGCTTCATACTTCAGCGTCGCTCTTGTGCCTTGCCTACTTGTTCGACAAATGTAGCGATAGCGTCATCTGCCCGTGTTGGCTCATCTTCGAGAACGAGCAGTCTCGAATCTGGAACCTTCAGAAGTTTGAGCTTTGGGTGTTTGGGGATTACGGTCTCCCATGAATCCACATAGGCGGCCTTCGCGAAGCTATTTGCTGGATCAGCAAGAAATTTCTCGTCGAAACCTGGAATCAACGCCAGGATCGGCACCTGTAACCTGTCAAAATTGCGGGTGACGTCGGAAGCCCAGAACTCACACAGATACCGAATTTTTATCGGGACGGACGCTGCCTGAATTTCTTGCCACGCTTTCTGGCCCTTTAGGTGATCACGTGAAAGCATTTCTGGCGACATATCATTACTTTCCCATGTTTCTGGAGTTACGTACTTGAACCACTTGGCTCCCCAACCCTCGTCAACAGAGGTTATGCGCTCCTGAAAGGTGATTGGGCTCTTTCTTGTGGGATCTTTGGGTGAGGGAAAGAATTGCTCCAAGTTCGTGCCAACGAGCACTACTCCACCGATCTTGTCAGGATGATCAACGGCGAGTTCAATCGCCGCTACCGATCCCGGATTGCTATCCGCGACAATCAGAAATACTCAATAGGTGTTGCTCCAAAAAGACGCAACGGCAAAATTGTTGCGTATGACGGATTCCTCCACTATTACGATGAAAGTGGTAAACGGAAAACTATACACCGCGAACGGAAGGGCCAAGCCGATGCGCGAGAAGCCATAAGGATCGAACTCGACAGGCTTGCAGTCCACGGCCCCAAAGCCCTGGAAGGCACCGTCACAACCTTCGCTGAGTTAGCTGACTACTGCGAAAAGGAAATTCACGCTGAAGCGGAATACAACGAGGCTGGAGAAAAACTGTCCGGCGTTAGAGACGTAAGCACCTACAAGGCACATCGGACGCGAACTACATCCTGCGGAGGAGTCACTTTTGGTTTTTCTGAAGACTCGGGCCAACGGAAACGGGTGATTGCCGATCATCTTTCCTGCCGGTGATGCGGCCTTATAAATCCAAGCTGTAGATCAGGGGCTTCCAGATCACATCTGTAGGGGCGTCACCTCCGTGGGCGCCCGTTGTCGGATAAAATTGGTCCACTAAGAAATGAGACTCAATCCGACGATGCGGGCGCCCACGGAGGTGACGCCCCTACAGCTTTTCACACAACCAAATCACACGAAGTGCCACGAAGCTCGGGTTGTGATTCCTTTCAATAGCTTCCGTAGCTCGTAGGTTTTTTTCCGGACCGGCTCAATCACGATTCGCCATGCTTCTTCACGCACGTCAACGAGTTCATCCAAATCAAGGTTCGTGGCCTGCATCACCGAGGCCGGAATCCTTACCGCCGCGCTATTACCCCATTTCTTTACAGTGACTTTCACAGTTATCCTCCAATGCTCAACGTCGTATCTGCATTTTGACCTGCCAAAACTTGCACGTGTCAACAATGTAGATACTGTAACCGAGTGCTTTGTACCTGAGATTTAATACTAAAGCGCCGACAAGTAGGCGCTACAAGGAGTAGGCGTTCATCACGTTGTGCGCGCTTAACCGCGCGGTTGGCGCGGTTTTCCGTGTTATACTTCTCCGCAGTTCTCATTGGTGGTGCACTCAGTGGAAAGCGTTTATGTAGAGCAACGTGATGGCGGCTACTGGATCAAAGGAACTCGTATTTCTCTTGATTCGATTGTTCATGCCTTTAATCGTGGTGCAGCGCCTGAATCAATAAAGCGGTCTTTCCCGCTACTTAGTCTTGAAGAAATCTATGGCGCGATCACTTTCTATCTTTCCCATGAACAGGAGATTGACGCTTACCTCGCGCAATCCGAAGCTGAACTTGACTCTGAGTCCGGAGAGCGAAACGCACGCGCTCGTATAGAGAAGCCTGAGCTGATCGATCGGCTCGCAAAGTCTCGACGAGAGAGACAAACGACCCTCAAATGAAAGTGCGTCTCCAAGCCGACGCCGACCTCAACGAAGATATAGTAAACGGTGTCATTCGCAGGGAGCCACAAATCGATTTTCAAACAGCAGCCGAAGCCAATCTTCGTGGCGTATCTGATCAGGATGTGCTGACTCTCGCCAGGCGCGAGAACCGGATTCTGGTTACTCACGATCGACGTACCATGCCGCGTCATTTTGCGAGCTTCATCGTCGGAAACACCAGCCCGGGTGTCTTTATCGTCACGCAGAAACTCAGCGTTAGTATCGCCATTGAGGAATTGGTGCTTATCTGGGCTGCCTCTGACAGTGAGGAGTGGGTGAATCTCATAGTTGATCTTCCGCTATTAGGTGCTCCAACAACCCACTAACTAACCGATCCACTAAATCACGCGAAACGGCACGAAGCTCTTTTGAGTTAGGCGTCAACTCCTTGGAGTGTGGTTACTTGTTACCGCTTTAGTCGCTCCTTACCGACTCGCGCCGCTTACGTTCCACACGCTCAGCTTCGAAACGTTTACTAGCCGCACAATCTTAAGATCTATCCGACGACTCCATACCAAAGCGCCGACAAGTAGGCGCACTCCAAGGAGTAGCCGTTCATCACGTGGTTGTCATGGACCAGGTCCTCCGCCTGCGCCCGATTCCGGTTGGTTAGAGCGAGCGCCCAGCCCATCAGCACGTCATATCGCTGAATAAACAGGTCTTCGGGATTGGCAGGCTTTAGGAGCTTTAACATCGGCTCACTCGACTGTAACTCGTGTTACAACTATGTGTCTGATGATATGACGAGCGGGAGGAGCTAATGAACACGGGGCGAGCGACTTTCTGAAGGTCATTTCCGCATGGCAATCTGCCTTGACCCTTTGCTGCGTTTGTTGCTAGGCGCCGAACGGAAAGGGAGAGAATTACTTTGGAGTTTCGATCACGACAAACGGCGTTCACGCGCATCATCAGGGCGCACGGAGGTTTCACAGCCCGGTCCATCGGCCGCAAGCATAACACGCTTGGCTCCAGCGGAGCCGAATGTTTATAGACCAAGCTATCCGTCCGCTGACCGCGCTCCAGAGGAGCGCAATAATTCCG
>DATETN010000155.1:0-16653 GCA_035283645.1 Pyrinomonadaceae bacterium | reverse complement strand
TGACGCAGCTCATGTAGCAGCGAACATGAAGCTCCACCGGGCAAGCCGGTGGTATCAACCAACTCAATTGACGCAGCTCATGTAGCAGCGAACCTGAAGCTCCACCGGGCAAGCCGGTGGTATCCACTTACTCAGTTGACGCAGCTCATGTAGCAGCGAACATGAAGCTCCACCGGGCAAGCCGGTGGTATCAACTAAATCAATTGACGCAGCTCATGTAGCAGCGAACATGAAGCTCCACCGGGCAAGCCGGTGGTATCAACCAACTCAATTGTCGCAGCTCGTGTAGCAGCGAACATGAAGCTCCACCGGGCAAGCCGGTGGTATCCACTAACTCAGTTGACGCAGCTCCTGTAGCAGCGAACCTGAAGCTCCACCGGGCAAGCCGGTGGTATCCACTTACTCAGTTGACGCAGCTCATGTAGCAGCGAACCTGAAGCTCCACCGGGCAAGCGAGTGGTATCTCATTGTCTCATTCTGCTGAGCATCCAAATATAAGTCAGATCAAAGACCGAACAGAAGAGTCCCGTAGTAAGGATCAGGATACTGCCGTTCGGAAAGCCGCCCTCACCGATTAGCCCGTAGAGAATCGTGGGCGCGAGTGTGCCAATCCATTTGTTGACCGCGATCGTCATGCTCTGGCCTTCGCGACTGCCACGTTTGACCAGCATCGCGATGAAAAGGATCGACATGATGAGATTCTGCGGAAAAGCTGAGTAGGCAGCCCCTTTTGCAACGCCGAATTCCTTAAGGAAAGCATACTCGACCGCCAGAGCCGTGATCAGGCCAAGCATGCTCCAGCCGAGGAATGCAAATTTGTCATTAAAATCCAAATCAGTGTGCCGCCAGAAATACTTTTGACCAAACCTGAAATACGTGCAGAGAATCCCAATATCAAACGCAAACCACACGGCATTGACAACGTTCTGAACCGTTATGCCATTCGTTTTTAATCCGAAGTACGTGTACAGCAACTCCCAGGCAAAATTCAGTGCGAGCGCATAGAACGGTATTGCATACGACTTGTCCCGAAAGCCGATGCGAATGCCGTCAACGTAAACAATCGTCCAGCAAAGACCGCTGATGATGGTGAGAACCAGTTTGAGGGTTTCGAGGTCAATCACGCGAAGTGGATTATAGTTTAGGCTGAGTCGTTGATGTTACATTGTCCTCTTGGCTCAAGAGACTTGTGAGAACTATCAAAGCAACCAGCGGAAGTTGGTGGATGCTTCGACCCGGCCTAAACTCACCGGGCCTTATGTTCGCGGATCAGGAAACGCCGTCAAATGATCATGTGAGAATCTTCCTGGCCAAATCGTTCACTTGTTTTGCCAGACGCGGATCTTCAATCTTCTTAGCCAAGGCGGCAAAGCCCGAAGTCGGACCTTGCCAGCGGAGTTCTTCCACGTCGCTAAACAATGGAGCATTGGTGCGCAAGGTGGCGAGATCCTTGAACAGAAGGGCCAGCGCTCGCTTCTCTTCCACCAGAACATCTGGCGGGAACTCCTCGATTGGTCCGAAGCGATTGATGAGCGTTGCCGCCGTCTTTGGTCCACAGCCTGGAAGGCCGGGGTATCCATCGGCCGAATCGCCAACCAGAGCCAGATAGTCGGGAATGAATTTCGGCTCAACGCCAAACTTTACGCGGACAGCCGCCTCGTCGCGAATGGTTCCGCTGCGGCGATCGATCTGTACGACATGATCTCCAATCACGCATTGGCCCAGATCTTTATCTGGCGTCCAGATACAGATCTTTTCTACCTCGGGATCCTGAACAGCGAGATGTGCCGCCGAAGCAAGAGCATCGTCGGCTTCGAGTTCAACCATGGGCCACACAGCAACCCCCATTGCAGTGAGCGCTTCCTCAAGGGGGACGAATTGACGGTACAGTGCGGGTTCGATACCGGCGCCGGTTTTGTAGCCGGGCCACAATGAGTTGCGGAAGGATTCAATGACGTGATCGGTGGCCACACCGACGTGGGTAGCACCCTCGGCCAGCATCTGGACGACGGTGCGAAGCACACCCGAAACTGCGCCGAACTGCGGGTCAACTTTCTTAAACCGGCGAATACCGTAAAAGTGCCGGAATAACTCGTAGGTGCCATCGATGAGGTGGATGATCATTTATTCAACGCTGAACTTAACATCCCTAGGGCTGTCAGAAAGTTTTCGATCGTTGGAGTTGTAAGCCGTAACTACAACGCTGTAGGTTCCCGGAGATAGCGGTTTGTCCAACACGAATGAAGTTCCATCTACCCGTTTATTGATGTAGTCGTACTCAGTCTTTGCTTCGGTCGAACTGTCCGGGTTGATACTGAATTTGTAATACGCTGCGTCCGGATAAGTGTCCCACTTGATTTCGATCTTATCCGGCGAGATTTTCGCCCCAGCCTTCGGATTTATGACCTTCAAATCACCTTTGAACAGATGTGTGTCCGGCGCAAAGAAGGTTTCATCAGCCTCAATATTGTATTTGGCAGCGCCGACAAAGCCAGAGGTCGCAAAAACGTAGTAAGGAGTATCAAACACTCTTGCGGTTAACCCCTCATAGGTTCCCGGTGGTACTTCCTTAATTAGATATTCACCATTGGCATCGGTCTTCGTTACGAAGGTCTGCCCGCCACACCCACCGACAAACTGACTGAACGTCTCGCATAGTTTGACCTCAATACCTTCGGCGGGCTTTTCGTTATAGAACACCTTACCTTGCACATTGGCCTTGCCGCTGGATGGCTTCTCTTTTTCCACTCCTGAGCCCGAATGGATAACTCCATCTTTATCCGGTTTTGGAGCCTCCGCTGTACTGGCATCGCCGGTCTTTGCGCCTGATTCGCCTTCGCTCCCTGTTTTGCAGCCCATGAAACATACTGCGAGAAAGAATACGAAAATGAACAACTGCACTAAGTGCTTATGAAAAGTTGTTGGATGCGTACCTGGGTTCAGCATTTTTGCCTCCGTCGAAGTCATCAGTCTTTGATGTATTTGGAAAACTCTTCCGCTGGCGGATCTTTGCGAAAGTCACTGGCCTTACGTGGGATGTTCTTATAGCAGATTCATAAAACAAAGCGAACCGGTCGCGTCCAAACTCGGATCAAGCGTTTTTCGTGGCGGGTCGTGTGATTTCGTGGATCGTTCTATGCTTGGTGGCCGCAAACTTCAACGCAGTGTCCGATCCACGAAAAGACACGAAACCACAGGAAAGCTGCATCCATCTATTCAAAAAGGTGCAAACTTAACATGGCAATGCAGGTGTGAAAGGCGATTTTGGTTACGTGTACGCTAGAAACGGAGACACTGCTGCGGCGGAAAATGTTATCGAGGAATTGGAGAGCCAGGGAAGGAACCGCTACATCTCACCCGTCAACCTTGCCCGAGTTCACGTCGGTTTGAAAAACACTGAGATGGTTTTTAAAAAGCTGGCAGTTCTCGACCGGGGGGTTCCAAAATAAAGGAAGAGGCATATCAGGAACGTGCGATAAAACTTGCGCTCTTTACAGCAGATCCTGCGAACATTGACTGTCTTCAGCCAGAACCCGCGCTTCGCGGACCTAGTGCGCCGCCTCGGACTCCCGCAATGATCGCGCATTAACACGCTTCGCAATAGAGTCAACCATATTCTGGAATATTAAGGCATGCAGCAAATAGAGGAAGTACCAATAGAGCCTGCCGGAGAGACCGCCGGGATCGAAGATCGCGGTTTGTCGAATGACTGATCCATCAGGCCTTGGTTCTACGACGAACTCGAGCCAGGCTCGTCCCGGAAGTTTCATCTCAGCCAACAAGCGCAACTTGTGAGGCCTTTCCAAAACCTCTACGCGCCAGAAGTCCAGCGCATCTCCAGGCTTTAGCTCACGATGAAGAGGTCTGCCCCTTCGCATGCCGACGCCGCCGATTAGAAGATCAAAGAACCCGCGCAAGCGCCACAGAAAATCGTATCGAAACCAGCCCTTCTTACCACCAATATTCTCGATAACCTCAAAGGCCACTTGCGGGCTGGCCGCGACATGTTTCTCCCGATAGTCGATTCTTCTGTTATGAACCTGGAAACCACCATAACTTCTGTGGGAACCGCTGGCCGACAACGAATCCGACCAACGGGTCTCGGCGAATTCTCGATCCTCATTCTCGAGCGCCGCTCGGATGGCCTGCGCGGCGCCAAAGGGCCGCAGCGAAAACAGCTCGTGGGCGCGATTGCTCGTAACAATGGTCGGATGTTTAATGCTCTCTATCAGCTTTCGTCCGACACGCGCGTACAGCGGAGTAACCAGCCCTAACCACAAACTACTAAGCCATGGGGTAAGGACGGGAACCGGTATCATCACCCGCTTCAAGTTTCTCAGGCGGGCGTACTCTCTCATGAGTTCGCAGTACGAAAGTTGGTCGGCGCCACCGATTTCAATAACCTCGCTCGCGTCGATCGGAACATCGAGGGCTTCCACCAAATAGCCAATCAGATCCTGAATACCAATTGGCTGGGCCAATACTGACACCCACCGGGGCATAATCATTATCGGTAGATGCTCGGTCAACGCCCGGATCATCTCGAACGAAAGACTTCCGGATCCGAGAACGATTGAAGCGCGAAACTCCATCGTTGGGACGCCTGAGTCGCGCAGGATTCTTCCCACTTCGTGTCGGCTGCGCAGGTGCGGCGATAGTTCTTCCCGCTCGTTGCCCATACCACCAAGATAGATAATTCGCTTGATTCCAGACTCCCTGGCGACATCGGCGAAGTTTTGTGCGCCCACTTTCTCTTGTTCCTCGAAACCCTTCGACTCACCAAGAGAATGAATGAGGTAGTAGGCCGTGTCCATCCCACGCAATGCGGGCTTGAGGGATTCTTTGTCCAGCACATTCGCCGCGAAAACCGTAGTCGTTGGCGCCACCCGCGACTTCAAGTACGCAGGGGTACGCGCAATACAGTGCAAAGTGTGACCCTGAGCCTCCAGGACTTTCATTAGTCGGCCGCCTACATACCCTGTGGCTCCCGTGAGCAGAATAGAGTGTTTATTCACCGTAGTGCTTTCATTGATGACGCGAGTGTCTTCGATTATCAAGATTGGGCCATTGAAGATTGCGCCGGGCCTCGCTTATCTACCTCGTGCAGCGGGAAGTAGTCTTCCTCTCTGATCCGGTCTTTGGGAAAGCGCGCGCGTAAAAGTATCTCGCCCACATTCGCAATCATCTGCGGGTGTCCACACGCATACGCAACCGAGTTACTGTGATCCAGGCCCAGCTGGTCGGCATGCTTGCGTACGATGTCCTCGACTCGGCCGGTTTCGCCCTTCCAGTTCGGTTCTGTCCAAGGCCGGCTGATTGTGGGTATGTAATCAAGCCAACCCCTACGCGACAACGCTTCGAGTTCGCTGAGATATGGCCCAAAGTCGGCAGCGCCGCTCGCACCATGGATGACTACAAATTGGTGGTTTGACTCCACCGCCCGCTCCCGATCAATTTGTTGAGTTCTCAGAATGCTCACAAACGGCGCCACACCGGTGACGGTGGCTAGCATCAAGTGACGGTTGACAGTCGGGTCCAAAGTAAATTGGCCCACGATACGCCTGCGGATCAGAATTGTGGATCCCAAATGCAGTTGCCACAACTTTGGAGTAAAGGTGCCGCCCGGAACTAGTTCGATAAAGAACTCGAGGAATCGCTCCTGAGGTGACGAGACTATCGAGTAAAGACGTTCGATAATGTCGCCATCGTCGACGATGCCAACAGTTGCAAACTGGCCAGCGGTGAAGGAGAGTTGTTCCGCAACGAGAAAACGGAATACTGCAAGAGTCGGTGTTACGTGCGTTCTTTCGATTAATTTCGCTGAGCAATGCTTTGCGTGCGCCATCATGATCAACAGATTCTGCAGTCGCGGTAATCATGGACAACTACTGGGCCAATCGGCAACATCCCAGCCAGCAAGATAAAAAGCAGCCAACACCATCGAGAAGGAGCAACCCATGATAAAGGTAGTGCTAATCTTTGTCGCATCCTGTTTTTCGTTGATCCTCGTTAATGTACTACAACTTGAGACTCCAAATGCCACAAGGCCTGTCCCAGGCAATACCTTGAAGTTGGACCATGTTGCCCAAAATCTTCTCTTGTTTGACCAAGCTCATGGCCAACAGCCGCCGCCCAGTGCGATGGACAGCATTGCCAAAAAATTGGATCTGAAGATTCAAACTTCCCTCAAACCTATCGACTCCGAAACGCTCGCAGGCGTCCGCATACTTTACCTGCGAGCTCCCTCGACCGAGTTTTCACCCGCCGAGACCGCCGCGATTGTCGCTTTTGTCAAAGGTGGTGGATCTTTGTTGCTGGTACTTGACGAGGAGCGGCGGCAATCTCTGGAAAAGACTCACGTAAATAACATCATTACACCTTTTGGTCTTCAGTTAACTCCCGACACCGAATATCTGCACAATTGTGGCGGCATCGCGAAAGCTGGAGAGATCAACAAGGCCGACCGCGAGTTACCATATAGCGGCGGGCGTGCCGTTGAAGGTGGTACACCATTCGCCTTTCAACTGGACAAAGAGGGTAAGCTGGCCCAGCCATTTGGCGCCTACAGAAAATTCGACAACGGAGCACGCATAGTGGTGCTTGGCGAAGGAATGGCATCCTTATTTCTTGGTGTGGGAGAGGGTGTCAGACTCACCGGTGTGCCAAATAGTCCTACCAGCACCACGTACTGGGGTAAGGACAGCGCGATCTTCATGGAAGAAGTTTTAAGTTGGCTTTCCCACTGAGTTCGATGAGTTGCTGGCCTGGGTCAGTTGTGACACTCGATTGTCCAAATTCTCTTCGTCATCCCGCTTTCGTCAAAGCCTTTTCCTCGGATGACATTACTGTGGAGGAGAAACCGGCAGGCGCAAAAGGCAAAGGAAGAGCAAGGCAAAGAGCCGTAAGCTTAGGGATGTCTTTTCTCTGACTGGTGTTGAATGATTGCTGCAAGGGCGCGCAATGCCTGATTAACCGACTCAGAATCGGTGAAGACTCGCGCTACGTCCGGATCGAGTACCACCACGTTGCTGCCTTTCGCGAAACGGCCGACGTACTTCCCGCGTACACCGCCGCTGAAATCATATTCGTCCAACATCTCTGGGTCGGAATCCTTATTCAATTCTTGATTCATATTTCTTCCTTTTCGCTCGGCGCAGCTAAGCGCGCACTGATGATGCGAATTCTATCACCACGAGCCAAATGCACGATCACCAAATGACGTTGTTGGTAATCCTCTTTCACTAAGCTGCCAGCAATCAAATCTGCTCAAGAGCGGTTCGCAAGTCGTTGATGATATCGTGCCAGTCTTCGAGGCCAAGCGAGAGTCGGATGCCGCCGGGCTCCATTCCTCGGGCGCGTTTCACCTCCGGCGGTAACGCGGAGTGCGTCATCGAATAAGGTTCTTCGATTAACGTGCGGATCTGGCCAAGGCTCACTGCTAACGTAACACTGTAAGCATGATTGGCTATGTAATCCATAAAACGATCAGCAGCTTCAGTGGCCTCCTTCTCCTCACCCTTCAGCACAAAATAGACCATGCTACCCGGCGCAAATTTTCCGTCATAACTTGTCATTTGTTGCCGAGCCAGCTGGTACTGCGGAAAAGTCTCAAGTCCGGGGTAGTGAACGGATGCGACCTTCGGGTGCTGCTCCAGGAACTGTGCCACCCTGATCGCTGATTTTTGCTGATTCACCATGCGTGTAGCCAGGGTAGGCAATCCGTAGACAAGGATTGACCAGGCACTACGCGAGGTGAGCACGCCACCGAAATCTTTCCGATACATCAAGAGCGGTGCGTGAAACCTACGTGGCCCAATCACCGCACCACCCATATCCGTACCAAAGCCACCAATGTCTTTCGTTAGGCTGTGGACGACGAGATCGGCTCCCAGTGTCAACGGCCGCTGGCAGTAAGGCGTGGCAAAAGTGTTATCCACAATCATCAGCAAGCGATCTTTCTCATCCGGGCCGGGCCGAATTTCGTCCATCCAGCGCCGGACCAACGCGATGTCGATAAGATCGAGCGTCGGATTTACCGGGGTCTCAAAATAAATGACGCGAGTGCGTTTCGTGACAGCCGCCTTGATGCTCTGCTCATCTCGCAAGTCGGCAAATGTCGTGGTTATGCCGAACCGCGGCAGCCAGTTTGTTAAGAGACTGTAAGTGCATCCGTAGAGAGTGTGATGCGCAACAATCTCGGTGCCAGCCTTGTTGGTAATGCCCAGGGCAGCACTGATGGCCGCCATTCCGGATGCAAATGCTACTGCGGTTTCACCACCTTCGGTGTAAGCAAGGTTTTCTTCCAGCATGCCGCGTGTCGGTTCGTCCAAACGGTCATAGATGTAAATTGGGATGTGGCCTTTGACGTCTGCCTCGTCTGAAGCAAACTCGACAAACCCCTGTGCACCCCGGTGGACCGAGCCCAGCCGGTACGCCGCCGAGGCTGAGATTGGTGGAATCAGGTGATGATCAAAGTCCCAATGCTTGCTTTCATAATTTCCGTGAACGAGGTGGGTGCGAATACGGTAGCTTTCTTTCTTCGTGCGATGCTGCTTTGTCATGACGGTGCGCCTCTTTCAAAGTCTTCAGTGCGCGCAAGCCCCACGGCGCCTAATCGACAGAGTGCAAACCACTCCGCATTTCACTCAACCACCTAGGAAGATTTCAGCCGTAAAGGTCTGCTGACTGCATTAGGCTGTCAGGCAATATGAATGCCGCTTCGGTTGGCTTGGCTGGACATTTCCGGCAAGCGCAGCAACAAACGAGAGCCTACCTATGAAAGTGTAAACGAATGGATAAGACGGATGAGAAATGCGCGTTTTCCCGCAATAAGAGCGAAACCTTCCGCACAAACTCTGGCGTGTGGCACCTTGCTTCAGAGTATTTGTTGCCCACCTTCCCGGCATATCTCTTGCACTTTCATCGAGGACGAATTTCATTTCAAGGAGCATCAGAGGCACTCGAACGCAGCGCCGCTTAAAACTTTCGTGCCTCTCAAGACCATTTACTAACAAGGTGAAAAGCGATGAGTACCATGCTGGAGAAGCGAGCGGATCTCGCCGGCCCGGGGATTGGTAATTACGAAGAGTTGGAAAAGGTATTACCTCAGAATTACAAGACTCTGCTGAGCCCAAGGGATACGCAGCGCCTGACAAATACCTGGTGGTTAGCCACCGCGCGTATGATCTGGTCGGACCGAAGAAGCTCATTTTATGACGTGCGGAGATGGGACTGATATTAAACCACTCGAGACACCATCCGCTTTAGAGACTGTGTCAAAAACCTGTACACGAACCAACAACAAAATCCTACACACGGCAGTGTGTAGTGCTTTTCAGATCCTACCTACTAGACGGACGCCACCCTTTCTCTTATCTCAAGGTTGCCGACTCAGAAGCTCCATCGAAATTGCTGAGCTTCTGAGTGTCACCCGTGTTCTGAGTTGGTATTGTTGAAAAAAAGAAGGGGGGGGCGGCACCTCTTTGTAGGTGGGATCTAAAAAGCACTACACACTGCCGTGTGTAGGATCTATTGTTTTGACACAGTCTCTAAAGCGTATGGTGTCTTGAAATGACCAATGCCAATGAGCACTGACCACTTAACCGCGGACCAATCCGCTCGGGTTCCTGACACGAGTTCGAGCCCCTGCGTGCGACAAACTGAAGTTACGGTACAGACCTGAGTTGTTGAAATTTGTCGATTGACGATTAGGGGCGGATAAGTTTTGTGCGGAAGGCAAGCCTGTACTAGCGCTCGCTCATGCGGGGTTGGGAAAAGTTTGCGCCGAGTACTACTACCACTTCGAGCGCAAGCAACAGTGGATTGATCGGGCCATTGCCGCGACGCAGAAGGCGAGCAAAAAGGGTCTTGATGCGCCAGAGATCCAGTGCGCCGAGGCGTGGGTGCTTTTCGCAGACGGGCGTTACGCCGAGGCCGTCGACAAGATACGTGCGGCGCTGATCCGAACCCCCGATCTCGATGGCGGCTACTACGTCCTGGGACGCGCCCTTTTTGCTGATGGAAAATATCAGGAAGTCGTAGACATTATGGAAGAGGCGCTGGCTCACTCCGGCGAGAACTACAACACGGTTGTTCCGATTCACAACGCACTCGGCGCACTCGGAAAGGCAGAGGCGCTGAAGAACTTTGGCCATCGCGAGATCGCCATTTTTGAGGGGCATTTGAAAAAAGTGCCCGAGGACGCTCGGGCCCGCGTTCTGCTGGCTGGCAACTACGCGATGCAGGACCGGTTCGAAGAAGCCAAGCGGGAATTGGACATGGCGATGATCCTACGTCCCGATGACACGATGATTCTGTACAACTCTGCCTGTGCGTTTTGCGCGATGAACAATGTTGACGACGCTCTGATCGCTATCAAAAAGGCGTGGGAGGCAGGTTTCCGTGATCCTACATGGACGCGTCAGGATCCAGATCTCGCTTTACTCCATGGTGACCCGGAATTTGAGAGACTCTATCCTGAGCCTTGAAGTACTTTGTGTCAAGAAGTCTAACCGCGAGAACGAACAAACTGAAGTTCGTCGGACTTAACTGACCACCAAGTTCCGGAGCCCAAAAACGACAAACTGAAAGTTCGTCGAACATGTTATGCGCAGGACTTAAGCGCTGCCACCGGCGCTCTTCGGCTACGCTTCGCCGGAGAGAATTGGACTCCGGAGGTAATCTGGAAAACAGAATCGAGGCGCGTGAGTTCCAGCACCCTCATTATCATTGGGGGAACGTTCATTAATTTGAAACGAATCCCTTTTGCATGCGTTCGCTCGCGCAGATCCAGCAGCACGCCAAGACCGTGGGCATCGACAACCCTCACCCGCGCAAAATCGAGTATGACTGCGCTCGTCCCTGACTGGGAGAGCACGGCATCGCGCAAGATTTCCGTGTCACCGTTCACAACCTGACCCTGCAGGCACAGGACAGCAACAGTGTCCAATTTTTTGGTTTTGACCTCCAACATAACAAACTCCCCATGGCTAAGCGATTAGTACCTTTAGCAGCGGGCCCCACTTTCTTAACGCTCTCCTTACGGTTTTCTTAACAGATATCCATTGTTTTCAACCAGTTCGACTTATCGGCGTTGCTTCATTGAGATAACACCGCCGAAAGGGGTTTTTGGTTAACTTTTTTAAGAAAAATTTCACTCACCTGTTCGCTGAAACTCGCTAGCCCCTTTTCTCAGTTACGAATAATCTAAAGAAGTTGTTTCAGTTCCGCTTTGAACACTTATGAAAGGAAGGAGGGGAGAGTGACGTCTTTGGAAGAATGGTCCAAATAAGAAAGGATCCTACACACGGCAGTGTGTAGTGCTTTTCAGATCCAACCTACTAGACGGACGCCGCCCCCTATTTTTTCTTCAACATTCCGGACTCAGCAGCTCCGTCGAAATTGCGGTGGGTGACGTTGAGGGTTCTGAATGTCCCCGTCTTCTGAGTTGGTATTGTTGAAGCGCTTTACCGCTCACTTAGTGGTTGTGGCATGTCGGCAACGGTGTATGCCATCACCGCCATTGCTGCGACGCAGAGTTGAAGATCCCTCGGGTCGATCTTATCCAGAGTATCGGCAGGGGTATGGTGTATGTCGAAATAACGTGAGCTATCGACGTCTAAACCGGCTCCAACCACACCTTCGCGCATGATTGGACCAATGTCCTCACCTCCGCCAGTGGCCGCAATTCGATCGGCGCGAATTCCACTGAGCAACTTTGCGATCTCCTCCATGTTTGCCCGAACCTGCGGAGGCGCTGTTGCCGCGAGACCAAATCCTTCTGGTCGATAGGTTCCCGAGTCGGATTCAATTGCGAGCATGTGCTTCGAGAGTTCCGCACGATGTGTATCTCGATACGAGTTGCCGCCGCGCAATCCATTCTCCTCATTGGTGAAGAGCACCACACGAATGGTGCGACGTGGTCTAAGGCCAAGCTCTTTCAACAATCTCACAGCCTCCCAGGCGATGATGCAACCGCCACCATCATCATGAGCGCCCTGGCCAACATCCCAGGAATCAAAGTGTCCACTCACGAGAACGATCTCATCTGGTTTTTCTGAGCCCGTGAGTTCTGCGACGACATTTGCAGATTCGGCGTCCGGCAAAAACTTCGCTTCCATCTTCAGCCGGAGGGTAGGACGGTCCCCTCGGTCGTGCATGCGCTGCAACAACTCTGCGCCTTCGATAGTAATGGCAGCGACTGGAATCTTCAGTTGCGCGCTGTCATAGCTCATTGCCCCCGTGTGCGGCGTCTGAAGACTTACGGGGGTTACCGAGCGGACCAGTGCTGCGACTGCACCATGTTGAGCAGCGCGTGAAGCGCCCATTAACCGATAACGAACTGTTGCACCGTAGGTCGTGAACGGAACGTTGTAGACGACGACCTTGCCTCGTGCGCTTTCACCCTGAGCGTCTAGTTCTGCAAAACTGCGTACGACGATGGCTTCCGCCGAGATTCCTTCGGGCGGTGTGCCCACGCTGTTGCCCAAACCCAGCAACGCTAGTGGTTGAGAGATGGGACTCGTTAGCTCCAGGCTCTCCTGGCCTCGCACCCAGTGAGGGACCATCACCTTTTCGCCACGCACGTTGTCCAACCCATCCTTCTTCATTTCTGCAATGGCCCACTCGACGGCGCGTTCCAGATTTTTGGAACCACTCAGACGTGCCCCGATATGATCTGTGAGAAACGCCAAACGCGTGTAGGCTTTGTCACTGGTCAGGGCCGCACCGATGATCCGAGCGGCCTCGGCGCGATAATCGTCAATCCTGACGGTCGGCGGCGGTAAAGGCGTTGGCGTTGGCGATGGCGAAGGAGTTGGTGTCGGTCTTGCTGTAGCTGGTGTTTGTGGCGAGGGGGTTTGTGAAGCACTACCCGCGATCAAGGCGATGATGAGTAAGAGTGATGACATTAACCGCACGTGGATGGCAAACCTCCAGGAGTTTTTTGACGGCGAGTTTAACTGATCAGTGGAATTTTTGAGCAACGTCGCTCGACGAAAGCCGACTTCCTGTCGGTGGCTCCTAGTTTCTGCTTACCGATAAAGCCCAGTGGTCTCTCCAACTCCATCAGACTTCACGACTTATTGAGTCAAAAACCTGTTACGCACATCCGCTAGAACTTACAGGTTTCTGGCACAGTCTCATGAAATCGGTGCTTTGGTTGTTCGGTCTGGATCGTGGAGCGCCTTTAACTTTACAGTTTCCCTTCTGTTAGTTGATCGAATAGTAAATTAAGTCCAAAAACAATCGGTCTGGCCAACCAAGTCTAATAATCTGTGTCTATATAGCTGAACCTATGGCACAGCAGCGTATTAGCTCCGAAAAAACAGAACTCCAGAGGTGAGTTAGTGACCGACAGCGAAGCCGAACTAATTAAGTTCGCTCAGGCCGGCGATACGGATGCGTTTTGCTTGCTCGCCCAGCGTTATGCGCCGCGGATCTATCTGTTGGCATTGCATTACTGCCATAACGCCCAAGACGCCGAGGATCTTTCACAAGAAGTATGGCTGAAAGCTTTCCAGGCCCTGGTTACATTCCGAGGTGACGCGTCCTTCTATACTTGGCTACGCCGAATCACCATCAACTGCTTCCTTAACCACCAACGGTCGCGAACGCTACGTTGGCGTGGAAAAACCATGCTTGTGCAGTTGCTTGCCGTCGACTCGGAACCAGTTGCTGTGCTGGCGGAATCGTCCACCGGGTTGGAGGAAACTATTTACAAGAAAGTTCTCTTTGAACGAGTAATAAGTGCGTTGCGGGACCTCACGCCATCGCAGCGCCTGATGTTTTTGCTGCGTCATCACGAAGGGATGTCCTACGAAGAAATTTCGCAAGCAATGGGATGTTCGACAGGTACAGCTAAGAAGGCGGTCGCGCGGTCCGTTCGAAAGTTGCGTGCAAAGCTTGAACCGAGCGGCGAGACAACTGAAGCCTTAGCTAACCTAACCGCCGAATGTTGAGGAGTTTCAATGCACAACTGCAAAGCAATTCGAGATCGTTTAGCTGAACTGGGTATTGATCGGAACGAAAGTCAATCCGATCAGGTTCTTCGGGCGGAAGTGCTTCGGTGCGTGAACTGTCGCGAGGAGTTTGCATCGCTAGAACAGACGCTCGCAGCAGTGACGCAAGCCATGGAAACTATGACGCCACCAGAAGATTACTGGGCGGGATACCATGCACGGTTAAGGCACAAGCTGAAAAATCCTGAGAATGAGAGCCCATCCAAAGTCACCCGGTTTCTTACCGCGTCTATCCGAGTTCCGGTTCCCGTCGGTATTGCGTTGCTTTTCATGCTAGGAACAACGCTTTTCTTAGCAATTCGAAGCGATTCGCAAAGCTCCTCATCCTCTTTTGAGACGTCATCCGTAGTGCACGTGCCTGTGCAGGTGCCAATCATCCAAGAGCGAATTGTCACACGAGTCGTTTATCGAGAAACGAAATCAAGAACGACTGGTATGGCTAGAAGAAAAGATACGGGCAGGGAACTCCGACTTAAGGAGAATTCCGATGACCAGGTTGAGCCTTCGAGCCTGGCTGGGTTTAAGCCACTCGACGAGGTAAGGCTTAGGGTGATCAAAGGAGGGAGCCTTGATGAGAATTAGCCTCTTGACGTTTTTGCTGCTCATTCATTGCCTGGCAGCAACGGTGCGCACGCAAATTCCTGCAACCCCACAATTGGTCCTGCAGGTTGCAAATGGGGGTTTTGTGTCCTTCCGTAGTGAGACTTCAGCGGCAGACGACCAGGGTAACCAGGATGTTAAGTCGCTGCCTGCGACGCTCACTTCCCAGGCTGTGGCTGGCAAAAACCAGATTATCCATCGCGTTGTAACCGACTCAAATCGCCAGGTTATCTTTGGGTACGACCTCTGGATCGAATCAAATCCCGAGACAATGCAATTCAACCTGGCGATTCTGCCGTCAGATCGCAGTTTCCGGCGCAAGTTTCTAAATGACTCGGCCGCAAAAACCATGGACCAGACATTTGCCACATTTCCGGGATCAACTGCAAAACAAATTCTGTCTGATGGCGATGCAGTATCTCTCGTGCTGCTGGTGAATCGGGAGCTGGGTCTGAAGCTAGTTGATGTGGTGAAGGTGACGTTTGATCGCCGAAAACTGCGCGACGACTCTCTCCAGCGTGCTAAAGACTTTACTCCGGATGTTGTAGCAATGGCAGTTAAGAATCATCAGTTATTAATCAATGGCAGCCTTGTAGCCGGCAGTAGGTCAAGCGCTTGTTGCAAGGGCCCACTGTTGTGGTTCTATGTGCCAGGCAAGGGACGCTTCATCTTCTCACTCGTTCCTCGTGATGGTCACGATTTCCAGAAAATTGGCCTGCTTGACGAGAATAGAATCGAGTTTACGGCAAACGGCGAGCGATACGAATGGTTTTCCAGCGCACCAATTCTACCAACCGGAGGAGTATGGAATCTCTGGGTATTGCAGGATTCCAAGTACACGCCCTTGTTCGGTGCAGATCAAAGTATGCCGAACGAGAAGAGTAGTCTTCTCCAAAAACTCGGAGAAAAAGTGCGGCTCAAAGGTGGTTGGGCGACCGTGACGCTCAGGGGTAGTACCGAAGATGTTAACAACAACGAGAGCCCACCGGTCCAACCTCACGTGATGATTGGAGCCGCCGACAACATCAAGAACCTCCTACCAAACGCAAGTCCCGATTGAGTCTTACAACAATTAGTCGTCACTGTCTCACCAACCCCATTGGATTGAGAGAAGGTGACGTGTGTTTAACAAGAGCTGCCTAAAAGGAGAACAAAAATGCACAAGACCGTGAGCCTGTTGACGTTCATCTGTCTCTTACTCGTTACAGTCGAGGCGTTTTCACAATCGCAAGATCTACCAAAGTTCGAGATTGGGGCTGAGTTCACCACATTAAATCGGGAAGGTTTTACGGAACGACGCACGGATGTTGGTTTGGGGGCTCGGTTCACTTACAACGTAAACAAGAACCTAAGTGTCGAAGGGGCTGGGTACTTCTTTCCGCATCGCTGCTTCACCTGCGTAAACAACGGTCGTGTTACCCAAGGGGTGGCTGGGATCAAAATAGGTAAGCGCTTTGAACGATGGGGAATCTTCGCAAAAGCCAGGCCAGGAGTAGTTAGCTTCAGTGAAGGCCAGTTCAATATCACACCGTCGGGAACTGGCGGGGTGTTTCCGTTCGCATTTGAGGTGAAGCGCCTGACCAATTTCGCGATGGACCTGGGGGGCGTAATAGAGTTTTACCCCTCCAAACGCATTGTGACCAGAATTGATGCCGGCAACACGTTGGTCCATTTCACTCGGCGGACAAACAATGATCTTCGGTTCGACCCGACAATTGGCGATGTAGTATTGGTACCAATAACCAGGCCTGCAAAGACAACACACAACTTTCAGTTCATTACAAGCGTCGGATTCCGGTTCTGAGATTGCCGATTGCCGATTGCCAATCTGACCAATTAGCAATGACCACTGAGCAATGATCAATGAGCAATGGGGGCTTTGCACAAAAAGTATGAAATAGGCTTTTTCTCTGTGCGACCTCTCGTCCTCTGTGTCTTAGTGGTGAAGAAACTCGCCGAAAACACAAGCACAGAGTCACAAAGAACACAGAGGTCCACAGAGAAGACATTTGAGCAGATACTTTTTGTGCAAAGC
>DATETN010000154.1:0-4774 GCA_035283645.1 Pyrinomonadaceae bacterium | reverse complement strand
GCGACGAGGGGTCGGACTCGAAGTCATCGGCGAAGATGGTTGACCCGGGGCAGTCCTGAGCCCGCACAGGAAAGACGAGAAAGCCGCAAGACAAGATCAGCAATAGAAGGAAGAGACAAACGCGCAGTCTTCGTAGCGTCTTGCTGAGACAATCTCCGAGGTTGGGCCGGGATATTCCACTCTTCATGATTCTTGCTCCTTACTTGTCTCCGAACGGTTGTTGCCTTCGTTCAAACGTCAAATCGCTGCCGGTTGGGCTATCTCCTGCCTCTCTTTTTCAGGAGCAACTCTCAGGCTGCCGGGAAAACTCACTTGTTATGAATCTCGACCTCGAGCAGCGAGCTGGCCAGGAAATAGAGTAGATTCGGACTCCTCCGGTGCATCAGCATGATGCTCGAGGTGTCTCCGAAGCCGCTCGATTTGAAGATTTCATCTGCTCGCGCTGAACCCCACGTGTTTCCACTGTCGCTTGTGACCGAAAGTTATCGCCGACAGTACTTGAGGTGCAGCAAGAAAGTCCTAAGAGATATCCCGGAAAAATCTCTGAAAATTCTCTGAACCCGTATTTGCTATTCGTATTCAACATTTTTAAGCAGGCTCTCTAGTCCTGTTTGTCGGGTCTCGCCAAACTTCAGTCGCAAATCGGGACGGTTTGGCGCTCGGTCAAAAGCGACTGCCGCAGGATCGGATGCGTTTCCGGATCGGTCGGAATTCGGTTGTATTTCTCTCCGAACGGCATGGCCTGCTTCGCGAAACGATTAAGGTGAATGATCTTGTAGATAATGCCTTTAGCTGTGTAGCCGTCGTTTGACGAGGGTTCGAGCACACCGTCGGGGATAAGCAGCAGATGCTTCTCGCGAATATGAACCTCGAATGCTTCGATCATCCGTCTGGTCTGATCGCCGAACCAACCGTCAACCTTTATGTTGCGGCTTGCTTCAACCGGGCCTCCGCCGTTGCGCGCAAAGTTGGCCAACTTCATCAGCGTTTGCACCAGCAGCACGTCGTCGCGCACGTTGGGCATGTTCGGCCCGACCGGAAGAGTGATGTTGTAAATGCTCGGCAGATCCGAAAACCCCAAATTCAGCGTGCAAGCCATATTCTTGTTTCTCCGTTCTTGATCCCCTGAGGAATCCGTTTTACCGGACACTTGAGTTAGACTATGGCTACGGATCAGACAACTTGCGCTCACGCCCCCACTCACTTGTTTGCGTGAAATGAGCGTAGATTACTCGGGCCAGCTGCGTCTTTGGATTTAACTTTAATTTTTCTTTAAGTGGGCGGGCACTTCCGGCCCGCCCCTACAAACCCGCAGGTGGTTTCTGAGGAGCCTGTGACAAAGCGTCTTCAACAAAGGACCTATGAATTTGAGCGGTTTCGTCTCGATGCCGCCCATTCAATGCTCTATCGAAATGACGAGCAGGTCTCCCTGCCGCCAAAGGCGGTAGAAACGTTGCAGGCTCTGGTAGAGCGAAACGGCCAGATCGTCTCCAAAGATGAGCTGATGAGGATCATTTGGAACGATTCCGTTGTCGAAGAATCAAACCTGTCGTTGTATCTACACCTTTTGCGTAAAACCCTGGGCGAGCGTGCCGACAAGCAACCGTTCATCGAAACACTTCGGCGGCGCGGATATCGGTTCTCGGCGGACGTGAAATGTACCGGTTCAAGGACAGAAAAGCGTCCCGAGGAATTCATCGGCCGCAATGAGGAGATCGCTGAGATCACCGGATTGCTGGTCCACGAAGGCGTGCGGCTTTTGACGCTGACTGGCGTCGGCGGTGTTGGCAAGACGACTCTCGCACGGGCTGTGCAAGCGCAGCTGGGCGACGATTTTGCAGACGGCGTTTTCTTTATTGAGCTGGCCGCCGTGAACCGGCCCGAACTGATAGCCTCTGCTATCGCGGCGCCGCTCGGCTTGAGGACCAGCGGCGATAGACCAGCTATCGAAGCACTGAGGAATCATCTGAAAGACCGCGAGCTGCTGTTGATCCTAGATAACTTTGAGCAGTTGCTCCCGGGCGCCCCGCAAATTTCGGATCTTCTTAACGCGGCGCCGGGTTTGAAAATTGTGGTAACCAGCCGTGCCCATTTGAGACTTAGCGTCGATCACGAATTTGTTGTTTCTCCTCTGGCCGTTCCTTCCGGGCAATTCTTTCCCGAAACAGAATCACTGGATGACCTGTCGGTTTTTCCGGCGGTCCAATTGTTTCTTGCGCGTGCACGGAGCGCAAAGCCAGGGTTTAGCTTAACGAACGAGAATGCGGCGGCGGTCGCTGAAATCTGCTTCCGGCTCGACGGTCTGCCGCTGGCGATTGAGCTAGCTGCGGCGCGGACAAGAATGATGTCGCCGGGCGCAATTCTTGGACGACTCGAAAACCAGTTGAAGCTACTAACCGGCGGCCCGCGTGATGTGCCAGTGCGCCAGCAGACGATGCGCGAAACTATAACGTGGAGCTATGATCTGCTTGAAGAAAAAGAAAAGCGACTGTTCGCCCGCTTAGCTGTATTTGTCGGCGGATTCACCCTTGAAGCGGCGGAAGCCGTTTGTGGTCTGACGTCTGGGGAAAACAGGGTGGCCGGTTTTGATGTTTTGGAAGGCGTAACGTCGCTGATTGAACAGAACCTTCTCGCTGCCAAAGATCAGCGTGAAGGCGATCCGCGCTTTCAGATGCTGGAGGTCGTCCGCGAATTCGCCCGTGAGGCACTCACCGAAAGCGGCGAAGCTAATGTTGTGAACCAGAGACACGCGGAATACTACTGCGCCCTTGGCGAAGCCGCGGAACCGCAGCTCGAAGCGGCTCAGTCAGCGGACTGGCTGAACCGGCTAGAGAACGATCACGACAACTTGCGAGCCGCGCTGAACTGGGCAGCCGAAAATTACTCGACCCTGGGCCAGCGACTGGCCGGCGCCATCTGGAGGTTTTGGTGGCTTCACGGACACATCCGAGAAGGTTGCGACCAACTCGGACTGTTTTTGTCGTTATCGGACACTGCCGATAAGGTGCAGGCGAAAATGCTGTCGGGCGCCGGGCAGTTGAACCGCCTCAAAGGGAGCAGAGAATTGGCCCGCTCGTACACCGAAGAAGGTTTGCTCCTGGCGCGGGCGACCGGCGACAAAAAGAGTGCCGCGCTTTCGCTGCAACGGCTTGGTTTTCTCCGACTCGACGATGGAGAAATCGCAGAGGCCAGGCCGCTGCTTGAAGAAGGCTTGCAGTTCGCACTCGATCTGGGTGACAAGCAAGTACTCGGAATGCTCTACAACGGCCTCGGTGAGCTGTCGCGCTTGCAGGAGGACTTCGATCGTGCCGCTGATTTCTATCTGAAGGCACTCGCCTTTAACCGCGAGGCTGGCGACCGAGTAAGACAGACCACCAATCTGATAAATCTCGGCGCGACCGCTCTCGCTCAGGATGATTTTAAGACAGCCGACTCGTATTACCGTGAGGGTCTGACGATCGCTTCGAACATGGACGATATGAACGGCACGCTTTATTGTTTGGAAGGCATTGCCGGTGCATATTGGGCTGTAAAGAAACCACAAGCGGCAGCAAAGCTTCTCGGCGCGGCAGACGGACAGCGAACGGCCAACAATCTCTTTATTGAACCAGCCGACCGTTTGCTGTACGACAGATCCGTTACGCGCATTCGCGAAGCTTTAACAGAAAAGATTTTTTCCAGTTTGTTTTCCGAAGGAAGCCGAATGAAACTGGACGAGGCTGTAGCCCTTGCACTTTCGGAATTGGATAGACGCGGATAAAGCGGTGGGCGAACTCGCATCAGCAAATAAGTGATTACGGTCTGCATGTAATGATCTGAAAGGCAACGCAGAATCTATCATTACAGATCTCATCGCTGCCGATCAGGCATGGGGGCTTCGCACCGATGCGCGCGAGTCGGCATGTAAGATAGGGCCTCAGAAAATACTTCACTCTTGCAAAAGGCATCGGCAGCGCCCAATGTAGGGCAGCAGCAAGCTAAGTATTGACCCGATGCCGAAAGACTGTACTAAATGCGGAACTGCCATTCAGCGGGATCGCGAGCAGTGTCGAGGACCGCGATGACAACGATAAGGTCATCTTCTACTGAGAAGTAAATGGGATATGGAAATCGTCTCGTTAAGGCTCGCCTTATGCCGGACCTAAGTTCCTGATACTTAAAAGGTCCATCGAGGATGCGCGTGTACGCAGCTCTAACCTCGTCAAGAAATTCCAATTCCAATCCTGGTTGTTCGGACTCGTACCACTCGAACGCCGCTTCAATGTCGGCATCGCTAGTCATCAGAGAGAAGACGGTAACGGCTCACTTGGACTTGGAGTCTGCACTGGACGTGTCGGCGAGACGGTCGAGTACCTCGAAAGCGGAGTGTGAACGTGACGGATCTTCGCGGTAGCGTTTGAGCCGCTCTTCAGCTAACCGGAGATGACTTTCTGGGACAGGCAGAGAGCCAGGATCTTCCGAGATTTGATCCCAGAGGGCCTGCAAGTAGCGCACTTGTTCGGCCTTCGATAGAGCGTCAAAGCCAAGGGGTGTTGGTACAGATGCTTCAGGCATTGCGCGTTCGTCTCCAGTGATTGGAAGTAAGAAGTAGTATGTCGGCAACGACCGGCATGAACGCTGGAGTTGTCTACCACCAAAGCCCTCCCCTCAGGGTCGGGATACTGCCTCGGAGGGGGTTGCCGCTAGTTGCGTTTTCGTCGCTGTAACAGACTCAAACAGTGTCGTTCAACTCCTTTACTGCCGCTCGGTGCTCTCCATCCGCGATCGAAAATCC
>DATETN010000153.1:0-13322 GCA_035283645.1 Pyrinomonadaceae bacterium | reverse complement strand
CTCCCGCAAAACCACTTTCTCTTTTCCCAAGATTGCGCTAATTTCTCTCTGCACTGTTCTGTTCCTCCTTAAATTGGCGCTAACCACTTCCAATTTAACTCTTTGGAATAGAACAGTGCTCATTAATTTCGGAATTCAGGCTTAGCCCTTGAGTTCGAGCTGTATGCGTCAACGCTGCTAACCAAAAGGTTCTCTGTGCTTCCTCTGTCTCTCCGTCACTCGGTGGTTGCCATCCCCTGACCACGGAGTCCCAGAGACACAGAGCTAGCACGGAGAAAATAAACCAAGACTTCTACTCTTGCGGACTTGCGGACGACCCATTCGACAACAGTCGTGCTCCTGCGGTAGTATGGCCTCGCTTAGCCATGACCAGTAGACGTCGTCTAAACAAACTCCTCCTATCTGTGCCGCTTCCGTAGCCGCGCATCGTAATCGCGCGCCAAGAAGCGGCGAATCTCACTCCAATCGAAATAGCTCTGCGGCTCGCAATAATGCTTTAATGCTTTTTTTTGCGCGTTCATTACTTAGGAGTTTGCGACCGTGTAAAAGGTGAACCGAAATGGACGAGAAATACTTTCCGGAATTAGTCGAAAAGAAATGGCAGCAACGTTGGGAAGAAACCCGTGCTTTTGAGGCCCGAGATGACGACCCTCGACCTCGCTTCTATTGCCTCGAGATGCTGCCTTACCCATCCGGCTTTTTGCACATGGGCCATGTCCGCAATTACTCAATCGGCGACGCCCTCGCCTGGCACAAGCGACTGCAAGGGTTCAACGTACTCCACCCGATCGGCTGGGACAGTTTTGGCCAGCCTGCAGAACAGGCAGCCATCAAACGAGGAATCAATCCGCGCGATTGGACTGAGCAGAACATCGCGCACATGAAGGGGCAGTTGAAGCGTTTAGGCATCAGTTACGACTGGTCGCGTGAGATCGCCGCACATCGTCCCGATTACTACATGTGGGACCAATGGTTCTTCCTCAAGATGTATGAACGCGGACTCGCATACAAGAAGACTTCGCCTGTTAACTGGTGCCCTAAAGAGGAGACTGTACTCTCGAACGAGCAGTCTTCGGGTGGCGTGTGTTGGCGCTGCAATACACCTGTCGAGAAACGCGATCTGGAGCAATGGTTTTTAAGGATCACCGAATATGCCGAGGAGTTGGTCGATCACATGCGCCAGATCGAACAGGAGTGGCCTGAAAAAGTTCTGAAGCGACAACGCGACTGGGTTGGCCGAAGCGTTGGCGCCTATGTTGATTTCACTGTCAAGGCGAGCGGCAAGAAGATCACGGTCTTCACCACTCGGCTCGACACGATCTACGGAGCTACAGCCTTAGTACTAGCAGCCGATCATCCATTGCTGTCGGAACTACTTGAAGACTCGCCGCTAGGGAATGATGTGTCTGAGTTTGCCCGGCGCATTGCCATCGATCGGGCCAGTCGGGACATCACCGAGGAGGAAGAGAAGATCGGGATGAACACCGGCGTGCTGGCAATTAACCCATTCAGTGGCGAAAGCATTCCGGTCTGGGTGGCGAACTATGTATTGACCGACTACGGAACCGGAGCGGTTATGAGCGTTCCGGCACACGACGAACGGGATTTTGAGTTCGCACAAAAGTATTCGTTACCAATCAGGCAAGTAATCGCTCCCGTGTCTCACGGACAGCCGATGGCTGAGCCGCATTCGACGATTGGGACGGACCAGTCCGCGGAGATGCCACACGCGTTCATCGACTACGGCGTGCTAGTCAATAGCGGCCAATGGGGCGGCAAGCTGTCTCAACAAGCCATGGACGAAATGGCGGATTTCGCTTCAGAGAACGGCTTTGGTGGGGGCGCGGTCACCTACCGAATTCGCGATTGGGGTGTGTCGCGCCAGCGGTTCTGGGGCGCACCAGTACCAATCCTTTATTGTGAACGCTGCGGTACCGTGCCTGAGTCGTATGAAAACCTCCCCGTGCGTTTGCCCGAAACGGCAACTTTCACGGGCACGGGTCAGTCGCCCTTGGCAAGCGTGCCTGAGTTTATGAACGCGATCTGTCCGAAGTGTAAAGGACCTGCCCGCCGGGATACCGACACAATGGACACGTTTGTGGATTCGTCCTGGTACTTCTTTCGATACTGCGACCCTCGTAACGAGAAGATGCCGTTCGATCCTCAACTCGCGGCCAGATGGACACCCGTTGATCAGTACATCGGTGGGGATTCACACGCCGTTATGCACCTGATCTACACGCGCTTCTGGACCAAGTTCATGCGCGACATCGGCTTGGTCTCATTTGATGAACCAGTCAAGAGGTTGTTGACTCAGGGAATGGTCACCAATCGACTGGAGGGCACCGATGACTGGAAGGCCATGTCAAAGAGTCTCGGAAATGGAGTTGATCCTGATGACATGATCGCTGCTTTCGGCGCGGATGCGGCACGTCTCTTCATTCTGTTCGCCGCGCCGGTCGAGAACGAGCTTCGTTGGTCCGAGACCGGGATAGAAGGTGCAATTAGATTTATCAGACGTGTTTACACGATGGTGTGGCAATGGCACCAACGCCTTTCAAACTTTGACTCCAGCCCGTCTAAAGACGAATTCAGTCCCGAAGCCCGCGCGTTACGTCGCAAGACGCACCAAACGATTGCAAAAATCACTGCCGACTTCGAGCATCTTCATTTGAACACGAGCGTGGCGGCGCTCATGGAGTTGTTTAATGCGTTGGTTGATTTCCGGGCGAACGCGACCGCGGCCTCCAATAGCGACACGTTTGCCGTTAAGGAGGCGCTTGAAGCGTTAATTGTGATGCTGGCTCCGTTTGCACCACACGCGGCCGAAGAGATGTGGGAGGGCCTCGGGCACAAAGAGGGCATTCTCTCCGGGGCTAATTGGCCAATCGCCAACGCAGATCTGGCTCGGAGCGAGGAACTCGAGATACCAGTTCAGGTTAATGGCAAGCTGCGCTCTCGAATTATGGCTTCACCAGATATAGGTGAGGAAGAACTCCGCGTGGCCGCACTGGCTGATGAAAAGGTGCGGTCGTTAACCGCGGGTCGAGAAGTGGTGAAAGTCATTGTTGTGCCTAAGCGTCTGGTAAATGTTGTCGTCCGTTGAGTGGGGAAACTAGAATCAAGACGACCACTTACTTGCCTGACCCTAAATGACTCGTTAAAATCCGGCTGGACCGTCGATCGGACTATCACTGATCTTGCTCCCCCTAACTCCTGTTCCCCGATCCCGCGGTTTTGTCGATGAGGAGCCAACAGCAACTCTGGACCCTTTACAGCCATTTTGGCTGAGACAGAATTCTCGTAGGCCCTTTCGAGCCAGTCAATGAAAGAATGCCCGGTCTGTAAGCGCTGCTTCCCCGACGAGATAAATCACTGTCCGCACGACGGCGATGCCACGACACCGTCTTTGCATGGTGAACCGATTCTCGATGGTCGCTTCCAGCTCGAGAGTCGGCTCGGCCAGGGAGGTATGGGTGTTGTTTTTAAGGCCCGCCATATCTTTCTCAAAACCGCCCACGCCATAAAGGTCATACTCCCTGATCTGGTTGGCAACGATCCGATGCTTGCAACGCGATTTAGGCAGGAGGCCCTTGCCGCGGCGGCCATTCGACATCCAAATATCATTGCAGTAACTGACTTTGGTGTAGTGCGTGGCACGATGCCGTTCCTTGTGATGGAGTTCGTCAACGGGAGATCGTTGCAGGACATACTCGCCGAAGAGAAGGTGATGGCCCCCGCGAGAGCGTTGGAGTTCATTTGCGCGATGGGTGCAGGCGTGGCCGCGGCCCACCGACAAAAAATAGTGCACAGAGATCTGAAGCCGCTGAATATCATGATTCAGAGTGGTGTTCCGGTTTCCGAAGGGTTGAAGATTCTGGACTTTGGTCTCGCGAAGATTAAATCTGGAGACCTGCTTGGCTCGTTTGTGCAGGCTAAGACCAGCGGACTGATGGGGTCACCTTTCTACATGGCCCCAGAACAGTGGTCGGACGACGAACCGGATGCTCGCGCGGACATCTATAGTCTCGGAATCATCCTGTACCAGATGTTGGCCGGAGACGTTCCCTTCAAAGGGTCGTCGATTCCGTCCATCATGAAAAAACACCTCACGATACCTCCTCCGACGTTTCAATCTCTTGGAGTTAATGTTCCGGCCCGGATCGAGGCTGTAGTTCGCCATGCACTTGAAAAGGAACCTGGCGCTCGAGTGCCAACAATTGAACGGTTCATAAGCGAGTTAAGAGAAGCAGTTAATGCCACCCCCGGTTCTGCTACCCCAGCACCAAGAGCGACTGGCTCTCTCGATCCAAACCAGACGGTGATGTCTGCGGTACCGACGACGACGGCAGCTGGTATTGACGTCGGATCGGGAACGGCGGCGAACGCCGATGTGGTCGCAGGAACCGTGACGTCCGCCGTGTCGCCGTTGGAAGCGCAGCCCGCTATCGTCGGAGTTGATCTGCGAGAACAAGAACAGAAAGAACAGGCAGCGCGGGAAGAGCTGGCGCGCGAAGAGGATGCTCGGCGAGCTTTGCTTGCTGAAACTGAGCGTAAGCGGAAAGAGGAAGAAGACCTTCGACGTAGGGAGAGGGAAGAACGCGAAGCTCGCGAGCGCCGCCAGCGGGAGCAGATCGAGAGAGTTGAACGTCAGGCGAAGGAACTCGAGGATCGGCTTGAGCGTCTTGCTACAAGCGTGCCGCCTCAAATTGCGGTCGTTGATCCTGAGGCGACGCAGGTTCGTGGAGCTGTGCAGACGCAAGCTGGAGCTGACCACGGCTTTTTAGCGCCTGGGACTGCATTTCCTCGGAGTGACGTAGTGGTGACCCCCCGCTCTAATCGGCGCATCCCACTCATGCTGGCGGCGTTGAGTGTCATCTTGTTGGTTGGTATTACGAGCTCAGTACTTCTCTATCTGTATCTCAAACAGGATGATCAACCTGCTGTTAGCCCGACGCCCGCTGAGACGCCAACGAATAACTCCACTACCGGCGCGGTGAAACCCGACCTTGTTGAGATACCGGGTGGAGCCTTTCAGATGGGCCGAGATGATGGTCCGATACAGGAACGGCCACAACATCCGGTGACGATCGAACCCTTCTTTATGGATCGAACGGAAGTCACCAACGAAGAGTACGCCGAGTTCGTACGCGACATGCGTGTGGAACCACCAAATCATTGGGTGCGAGGAAGGCCACTGCCGCTTCAAGAGAAATGGCCCGTGGTGAACGTTTCGCCCCAAGATGCCGAAGCGTTCGCAGCGTGGCGATCTAAGCGAGATGGCGTTAGATACCGGCTGCCTACCGAGGAGGAGTGGGAATATGCCGCAAGAAGTGGCGGCGTGTACAAACTATATCCCTGGGGGGACACCTGGCAAGACAAAAGAGCGGTTGTGAAAGAGGCCGATGCCAGACCAGTGGGTTCCATTCCCGAAGGCGCAAATCAGTGGGGTGTTGTCGATCTGATTGGCAACGTTTGGGAATGGACCTCTTCAACGGCATCGCTATACCCTGGCAATCGCGCGGGTGAAATCTCGGCCGCAACCAGAGACTGGGTCGTAGCGCGCGGTGGCTCATATTCGAGCAATCCGCAGGATCGACAGATACCTGTGTCTGCCACATATCGCGATTGGTATGACCGAGAATTCCGTCAGCCAAACTACGGATTTCGCCTGGTGCGGTCAGCTAATTGAGGCCCTTGGTCCGGATACTTCTATCCTTCCTCCCTGCAGCCACAATTAGATAATCAAGCAAGAGTTGATCTACAATTCGGCAGTTTTAAAATGGAAGAAGCACTTTACGCCGACCATCATAGTTTTCAGGCTTAATCCCACCGTAGTCATGACTAGGAGAGAACCGATGAGAGGGTATGCCATTCTGCGCGTTGTATTCGTTATCGTTCTAACAGCTCTCGTTTGGTCCAGTTATCGGGACACGGCCGTAGCCCAGGAAGTGGGCGCAGAGGGCGGAGTCGGGGCTGGTATATTTCGGCCCAAGAACCCTGAGACGAAAAAACGTACCACCAAACCAGCGACTCCTGTGACCAAACGCGGTACCCGCACCCCCGGCCGTCGTGCTGCGACCGCAGCCGTTGACGATCGCGTCGAAGAGCTTTTGGATAAAGGTAACCAGTTGCGTGATGCGCGCAGCTTCGCTGAAGCCGAGGAGTCCTATCGAGGTGTACTAAAGGTGCGCCCCCGCGATGGTCGTGCTGCTTACGGTTTAGGGAATGTCTTCACAGACCAACAGCGCTGGGTTGATGCGGAAGCAGCTTATCGCGAAGCAGTGCAGTGGAATCCAGGCGAGGTCGACGCCCTCGTGGCGCTAAGTGTCGTGTTGGTTCAACCGTCAGTCGGCGGCGACAACGCGCGTCGTTTTGCAGACGCTGAGGTTTTCGCCCGACGCGCCGTTCGACTTCAGCCGAAAAACGCCGTTGCCTGGGATCGTTTGGGCGTGGCGCTCCAGGCTCGGGGTCTATTCAATCAAGAGACTGAGACTGCTTATCGTCGCGCCGTCGAGCTCGACCCGGAATTCGCCGTCGCATATGCTCATCTGGCCCGTGTTCTCAAGAGAAGTGGCCGGAAGGATGAGGCTGTTCCTCTATACGAACGAGCTATAAGCCTGGCAAAGGATCCGTTGACACTGAATCTAATTGCGGAGTCCCTGCAGGCGGAGCAACAGTGGGAGAATTCCGAGCCAGTATTGAAACGGGCATTAGAACTCGATCCCAAAAACCCAACATCGCTCTTCTTGATGGGAAGAATGCTGGCGGTAATGAAAAGGTTTGATGAAGCTGAGCCTTTTTTGAAGACTGCCACTGAGGTAAGTCCTCAAGCATTCCAGCCCTACAATGTTTTGGGAAGCGTTTACCTCGCGATGGAACGCTATCAGGATGCGGAAATTGTTTACTTGAAAGCAATTGAGCTTGCATCACCGGGTGACCGAAGGAGGCTGAGTGGAGCATTCGGATTTGAAGGCGTCGGGGATGGTTATTTTAAGAACAATCAAAGAAACGATGCGGTGCGAGTTTACGAACGGGCTCTTGAGTTGGATCCCAGCAATGCTGCGGTAGAACAGAAGCTAGTTAAAGCCCGAACACGATAGTATAAGGCCGAAAAAGAGGACCAAATGAAGCGTTGCCCCAAATGTAATCGGACATTTCCTGACGAGAACCAGAAATTCTGTACTGTAGACGGCGGATTGCTCATCGCCGCTCCGCCAGCTTTTGATCCAAACGCAACCATCCGTGCAACTTCGGCTGAATTGGGAATGAATAATCCGGATCGGGCAACGAGTAGAGAGCTGCCGGACTTAAACCCAACGATGACGGCGGCTTCAGCGCCAACTGCTGTCTTTCCCCGTAACACGGCGCCAACTGGACCCACGGTTGCGCCGGACGTCCCGCCCCAACCTCCACCGTCGCGCACTACTGGACCCCAAACGCCGATTCCGAGTGCGGCACCTCCTGAGACTCACAGAGCGACCCCACCAAAGAAGAAATCCAAGCTGCCATGGATCCTTGGCGGACTGCTCGTCCTGTTTTTATTGATCTTGGGTGGCGCAGTAGGAGCGTTCTTTCTTGTCATCAAGCCACGACTGGCAGAGTTCAGCGAACGGACACAGGTCTCTCAACCACCACCTGTTGAGGAAACCAACCGGACAGTCGCTTCCGAAAACACGAATACCGCAGTTGCCGAACCATCCACTGAAGTAGTGGAGTTTATTCCTCCAGATGGGACGGTTAAGTTCGAGAATTCAAAAGAACAACTCGATGGCAGGCTTGCCGATCAGTATTTTGATTTCTCGTTTTACTACCCTGAAACATGGATCAAGGATGCAAAGGCGGGTGTAGCGGGCGCAACGAACTTTGCCAAAGTCGAAAGACGAATACCACCTGATTTCACTCAGGAAAACTTCGCCGTCTCCTGGTATGAGAGTAAAGGTACATATGAAGCGGATGAGCAGGTCTTTCCAACCTTGGTTCAGAAGCTGAGCGAAACCTTCTCAACCAACTTCCCCGAGTATCGCAAGATATCTGAAGGCCCAACGAAAGTGAACTCGTTAGACGGTTATGAGTTTCGCTTTACCGCTCTCTCTCGAGGTACGGAAAAAGGTGATTTACAAATCTGGGGACGGGTTGTGTTCCTGCCGCTCGGCGATCCCAACGAAACCACTGGGGCCACACTGGTGATGCTGTCAACTTCGTTGGCGCCCGAGTTGTCGGGTGTTGAGGACGTTGGTGAAAAAGGCGAGATGCCGGTCGTTCTTGAGTCGTTCCGATTCGGTAAGCGTTAATCACCAATGTCACCTCCAAACCAGACTGACCGTCATCGCGGGTTTTGGTCACCACCCAGAGTGGTGCTTACGCTCGTAGTTTTCTCTTTATTGATCGGGTTTGGCGCTTGGAGCTGCAATTCACCGGATGAATCTGCAAACACAAACAATCCTTCTGAGCCCAATCGCACCTCGAATCCTGCCGAACCGGCCGGGCCCGTTCTTCCAGCCAACGTCCTCAACGCTGCACTTCCAGCGGCCATTGGGGAACCTATCAGACTCTCAAGTTACTCCGGCAAAGTACTGGTAATAAACCTCTGGGCCACATGGTGTGGGCCATGCCGAATTGAGACCCCTGAACTAGTTCGACTATATAGGGAATACAGATCAAAAGGTGTTGAGGTTGTAGGGTTGTCAACGGAGAACCCGCAAGCGTCGGCAGAAGCGGTGCGCCGGTTCGTGAGGGACTATGACATCGATTACCGGATAGGTTGGGCCACCACTGAAGTAGCGATCGCTTTGATGCAGGGACGCGATGCCATCCCTCAAAGCTTCGTAATCGCTCCAAGCGGTCGGATTATTCGCCGCTTCGTCGGGTTTAATGCCAATTCAACTCCACCACAGATCCGACAAGCGATTGAAGTCGCACTCAGCGAACGCTAACTTTGTTCGTTAACCGATTCGGTCAGCCCTTTTTCTGCTCAGTTCGCCGCGTCGACACATGACTCTTCTTGAGCGGTTGTTCCTTCAGTCCGTTAGCCACCTGTTCCTTTGTCTCATTTTCCAACGCCTTCATCTCAGCCTTGACGCGTTCATTTGCCCGCTCCATTGGACTGTCTGTTTCGTCAACCGGTCGTACTTTTTCCTTATCGATTGCCATTTATGCCCCCTGAATATATTTGATCATTGCTACGGGTCGTTGAGATGTCAAACGTGCTGACTCGGTTCGTCTGGTTTCGGCCGTGAGAAAAACAGAACAATTTGCGGAAGGACGGAAAAGTTCCCTGTTCATTCGAATTTTTACGCATTGAGTTGGACGCTCGATTCAAAACGGTTGTCTTTCGCTTTAAATCCAGGAGCTTGCAACGTACATCCCCGCCGGTACAGCCCTTGCTGAGAGCCTTCAAGAAGGCTGGGCATGCGTGGTCACCCATCGTATCGAGAACAGGCCGCAGAATTCAATCTTTCCACCTTCCGGCACTGCCAATCAGTTGGTTCTGGCGACAGGCAACTGTAGCTCGACAGATTTAAGGCTTGGGATTACACTTTCGCCGATGTTCTATTTGGTTTCTGCTCGCTTCACTCGTATTACCCTGGTTCCGATGCTGGCGCTTTGGATTGCCGGTACCGGCTGTCTGTTGGGGTGTGAGAGCCGCGCGCAGGCTGCGACCAGCCGGCAAAGCTTCACGAGCGAAGATTCTGGCGTGGTAGTTGCTGATGCGTGCGCATCTTCGCGGTCCCACGGGTGTTGTCAGAAGCAGGGCCGAGCCGAGCCCAGTCAACAAGTGGAAGATAGCGCAACTCCTTTCGCCAGATTGGTCGATTTATCTGACCAGTCGGGCGCGATGCTCGAGTGTCCGTTTGCCACCAGTCGAGTTGCTCTTTTTACAAAGATTCGGGATAACGCGTCTCCGCCTGCGCTTAACCAGCGCTCGCTACCTTTGCTTCCTCTTTCCCTTGCGAAGTTCTCAACTCTTTCGGATTCATTCCTGCCTCGCGATCGCGGACACACCTACCTCCGCTGTTGCGTATTCTTAATCTAGAGATCTGCCTCCGAATCACGGTCGGTTTGTTTGACTGGTCGGGGTATCAATCTGTGCGTTGATACTTAGTCTTTATCTAATTTCATAGGAGAAGCAAAAATGAATAACCCAAAAGGAGTTATTGTCGGAGTTGTAATTGTTTTGGCCATGGTTCTTACGGCTGTGGCGTTAGCACAAGGGCCGGCACAGGATTCCCCCAAGGAAAAGGAAACCCCTCGTGCTATGGCCTGTTGTGATGCCTCAGGAGAATGCGCCAAGCATCACGAGTCAAATCGCCAGGTCGCCAAGGAGGGTTGCTGCGGCGATTCGTGTTGTAAGGGTGATGCAGCAAAGAACCACGCTAAGGAAGGTACCAGGAAAGGCGCTAACTGCGGAGACTCTTGCATGAAGCACGAGAATGCAACCGGTTCGCACACCGGCTGCTGTGGTGACTCTTGCAGCAAGCATAAGACTGAGAGCAATCACGCATCGACTGATGGATGCTGCTGCTGCGGTGATTCGTGCGAAAAGATGAAGGGCAACCACAAGGAGAAACACGGCTAACCACGAAGTTCGGAGCGCGGCCGCTCGATCAAGCTTCCCGTGATAAAAGAAGCTGGCGTGGAGAGAGCGGCCGCTCTTCAAATATTGGGGGGGGGTAAGCAATGAACAAGTTGTTCTGGATAGCGATGGCGGCTGTTGCGGTTCTTGCGGTTGGTCTTTGGTATCAACACAGCACCAAACCTTCATCTAACGTAACTCAGCGAACTGTCCGGGCACCGGTTATCGAACCCACACCAGTAGCGGAGTCGGCCCATGATCACGGCCCAGTGGGTCGTGTACCGGCATTCATGCAGGAAGAACCTGCTCGCGGCAGTTTGCCCGCAACAATGAATCCAGCCGTCTTTAGTGGAAACGTCAAGCGTGCATACCAGGTAGCCAAAGAGATTCCTGAAACGCTGGCACAATTGCCTTGCTATTGTCACTGTGATCGCGGGTTCGGACATAAAAGTTTGCATACTTGTTTCGTCGATGACCATGGCGCCAATTGTGGTATTTGTATCGGCGAAGCGCTCATGGCTTTCGATCTTGAAAAGCAGCAGAAATTGACACCGGAGCAAGTGCGCAAACGCATAATTGAAGCTTACGCAACCGGCACCGAACATTAAAACGTTGTATCTCTTGGAAACGGGGCCGTTTAACCAACGCAAAGATGAATGGTTGAAGTATGTCGAAACCACCAGGCGTCCGGCGGTTATGGTCGGCACGAGCACGGATCGAATTGGTACTCCATCAGGACAATCGTTTTTCGTTACTGGTTAGTAAGAATTTGCGCGAGCCGACTGGCCTTCCCGTCGCTCCTTATGCAGGCGCTTCTTATGGCACTTACGACGACAAAGTTCGAGTCATCGGTGGGTTAGGGGTCTTTCTCACCGAAAAGTTTTCGGCGCTGGTTACCTACAATGGCGTGAACGTTCATCCTGTACTCACCTTTACTCATGAACGTCATGCGTTTTCATTGATTATGGTCAAAGGGCGTGACCCGGGAGTAAGCTATAGTGTTACGTTTTAACGTTTCAGATTGTCCGCAGCATAAGCATGACTTTTCCCCTGCGCGACAAGCTTTGTTATATTCGTGTGTATAGATATTACGATTTCGCCTAGGAGGATTAATGTACTTCTTTACTTTTTCGCGAGTTCCTTTATTGCTCATCGCAATTGCAATCGTTTCTTCCATAACTGCAGCACAAAATCGATCTCGAATGCAAGATGCACAACGCCATTCGAGTAACGCAGCGAAAACATTCACCGAGATCATGAATGTTCGCGATAAAGCTATCCCGCAGGAGTTGCTGGACAAAGCAGAGGCGATCGCAGTTTTTCCCGGCGTCTTAAAGGCGGCCTTCATATTTGGCGGTCGCGGAGGTCAGGGGGTCATAAGTCGGCGCGTGCGCGGTGGTTGGAGCGCACCCGCATTCTTCAACCTGACGGGCGGCAGCTTTGGTGCTCAGATTGGCGCGCAGAAGAACGACTACGTGTTCCTAATCATGAACGAGGATGGTGTGAAGGGCCTTTTAGAGGACAAGTTTGAGTTGGGTGGAGAAGCGGGGGTAGTGGCTGGACCTATCGGACGTGAAGCGGCAGCCTCAACCAATCCCACCCTCGATGCAGGTATCTTGTCTTACTCAAGAAGTAAAGGTGTCTTCATCGGTGCCGCACTAAAAGGTGCCGCCATTACACCAGACAATGACCTCAACGAGGCCGTTTACGGAAAGAAAGGTAAGGAGGTTTTGATCGGAGCACCGATGCCGCTCGCGCAAATGCCAGCTAACGTTCGTATCTTCCCTCGCACGCTTGCCCGCTATTCCACTCGATGACTTGTTAATGGAAGTCCGACGCAAGGACGACAGTCGCTTGATCGCTTAACTGCGTTTCGAAGTTTATAAGTTTGGACCACTGTAATTGTTCAGTTGTCTTCTCGACGTCAACAAATGCTTGACGACACTTAGTGAGCACCCTAGAATGCCTCGTCACCTTCGGGGGTCTTCTCTAACATGCAGAATCATCATCAGGATCGATCGGCAAAAGTTAATGCTCCCCCGCACACATAGACAAAAAGAAATTCTCGATTACCTCACTCGCTTTCTTGAGCGACACGGTCACGAACCCTCGTACGCACAGATCGCTCGTCACTTCGGCGTTAAGTCAAGAGCAACAATTGCAAAGCACATCGCCGCGTTGGAAAAGAGAGGTTTACTCACACGTGAGCATGGGGATGGTTCCTTTGCTCTTCACGTGAATGTAGATGACCGTGATGCGCTTTGCGAGATCAAGCTACTGGGTAGGATTGCCGCTGGTGATCCACTGGACGTCATCGCGGATCACGAAACAATTCCTGTCCCCCGCTTTCTGCTCGGACGGGTAAGCCCGGATCTCTGTTACGCTCTCAAGGTTAAGGGCGATTCCATGATTGATGAACACATCTGCGACGGGGACATTGCCTTAATCGAAAACCGAAAGGAAGCGCAGGACGGTGAAATTGTGGTAGCGCTCCTGGTCGAAGAGAACCAGGCAACTTTGAAGAGAGTCTATCGACGTGGAGCAGACGTTGAGTTACATCCCGCGAACTCCCAGCTTCAACCGTTGACGATTCCAGCCAGCAAGGTAACTGTCCAAGGCATATTTCGAGGGCTTTTAAGGCCTTCCAACTGAAAAACTATCCTCCCGTTCTAACGCCTGGTTCGGGTTAAAACCCGCTTAAAGGCATCTCGCGCGATCTTCTAAGCCAATTGGAGTCGGGGTAATG
>DATETN010000152.1:0-11168 GCA_035283645.1 Pyrinomonadaceae bacterium | reverse complement strand
GAAGTCTTTGGGGCCCATTTCGCCGCAGCATATTTAGGAACTGATAGGACAGCGACCCCCGGATCGAGCCCAAATTCAGTAACTAACGTGAAAAAAGCGGGGGCTGGCACAGCCCGAGCAAGAAATCACAGTTGCGGCGGGACATAGCCGCCGCCTCACATCCGGCGGCCAAGCCGTCGCCAAAATGAATAGTGAATATTTAATATTTAATAGTGAATTGAATGGTGAATGTGAATATGAAGAAATCAGATCCCAACAAATTCCCGTCTTCGTTGCCGTCTTCGCGGGGAGCATAAAGAAAAGCTGCACCAGACGTTGATTGATCACGCGCCAGTAGATCTGCGCGGAGCCCGGTTGCCCGTCCACCGCAAACTGCAACAGCGTCCCTTCGGCTGGTGAGCCTGCAACATCAGCCGTTGCTGCACTTCATTTCAGAACGCAGCCCACAACAACTAAGGTCTCTGAGCCACTGGGAGCCATTGGTCCGGCCGGTTCAGAGTGAACTGAACATAAGCGTCGTGCAGGAGGTCTTCGGCCAACTGGCGATCATGGGCGGTAAGCTTCAGAGACCAGGCCAGCAGGCGCTGATAGCGTTCGATAAACAGGTCTTCGTGGCTGCTGGTTGCAGGTTTCCAAAGCTTAAGCATGGGTCTAAGTATAAGACGTTTGGGAGGGAGTTAACTTGAAACGACCCAGTCGGGGAAAGCTTCAGCGTTGGAGAGTTTCTTAGGCTGGCCTTCTTATATGCGGAAGTGGCTGTGTGCTTCTGTAAGCTGCCGATCCGTTGCTGAAGTGGAGGTTCAGCACAAATCGGTGAATTCGTGATTTACGAGCCTGTGGACGCTTTTCGCTCAATACGGATCACGGCTGAGTTTCCCTTCGGTGACGCTGACGGTGTAATATCCGGTCGTTGGCCGCTTTCGCAGATTGAACGTGCCGCCCGGTGTGACCTTCCAGACTTTGAAGTCTGAGTAAGTCAGCGGCCTGCCTGGTTCGCAAACCTCAGGTTTGTGATCTGCTGTTACAAAATATGCGTTACCTTTGCCGACGACGTTTGCCATCCCTTTTTTGTCCAGGATAACCGCGGCTTCGCCATCGACTCCGATTGCAAACGCCCTATTCGCTTTCCCATCCTGAATTTGTCTCGCAACAAACACTAAGCTGCGACCCATCCGATCACGTCCCACGAAAAGTTGATCGAGGATTGTGTCTTCCAAATGACGCCACCTGAAAAAGTCGTAGCTAAAGCTAACGCTCTTGTCATACGGATCGGCCAACGCCCGTGCGGAAGTCGTCGGAGATGTCGCTGAGTTGCAACCATCGAAAATAAACTCACCAAGGATCGCTTGCCCGCCGCTGCTGCCCCCGACACCACCACCACGTGCATAAACCATTTCAATCAACTCCTCGACGCGCGTACCTCGAAATGCCTTTAGGTAATCGCATTGCCTTCCACCATCTATGAAGACGATTTCGGCCGATTTAATAGCCTTTGCAGCCTCTTCGGTGTTGGCAGCGGCCGAATCAGTGAAGTGCAATAGCTCGACTGAATCGACACCCGTCATCTTGGAAATAGAATTAAGGTAAAACTCGGCCGTCTGCTTTCGAACGCGCTCCAGAGCGGCTGAGTTACTGAAAGGATTTGTAGTATCAAACGCTGTGGTGGAGATCACAACCACGTCAACTTTCGAGCTGCAGTCGGTGCAGCCGCGTACCTTATCGATTGTCGGCTGAAATCCTTCAAGATTCTTGCTGCCGCCATCAAGATCAAGGACGGGTCCGAAGAGTTTTGGTAAGACGTCGTGAGCATTGCCACTACTAAAGCGCTTCATTTTGAATTGATTTGGATCCAACCTACGCCCAACTATTTTCTGCAAATACGAAACACCGTCTTTTTCTATAGTAAAGTTGTAGGTACTGTCGCCTTCGACGGTAAAGGTGATCGAATCAACGTCAGTGGTATATTTGACGGTTCGCGGCCTGCCCTCGGGGATATCAAGATTCAGAATATTTGTATTCCCAGCTTGGCCCAATGGCCAACGCCTCGACGTGCCATCAACCTCAAGACTGATAACATCCAGACCAGTCCTGATAGTCGGCAATTTGTCTTGGGCCGCCGCAATGATGACGAACAGAGATACAACAAAAATACTCGTGGATTTCGCCATTACACAACTGAATTCGATGGAAATTATTTAATGCGGCTCATTTTGACCGAACTATCCGGCCGGTTACTTTTATCTTGAAATTCGGAATGTCGTTAGGACTCATTGAAGTTTTTAAGCGCCAGACGACAGCTTCAGTGATTCCCCCCGGCGGCAGCGACCCTACATCGCCGAGTGAGCGCGTATAGTCCATCACTGCTCCAAGTCCTGTAACCCCATTATCTGCGTTCAAAAGATTTACTCGGTCGCCCCAGTAGTCTGTACGTAGCGACCCCAAGCTTGCGCCTGGCGGAAGATGGGGAACGACCTCTACTCTGACCGGCCCGTATATCGGTTTATCCGACTTGTTCTTTAGACGAAGCGGCAGCTCGACCGAACCTGGCTGTGGAAACTCACGCAGAGGATCTAGGTAGATTTCGATCATTGAAGTTACATCCGTCTCGATAAGATCTGACGAGTTGCCTAGTGCAATCTTGTCGGTTTTGCCAGAACGCTCGACTCGGATAGACGCGGTCCACGTCTGGTTCGATCCTGTACGACCGTCGGCCCAGATTGGATGGAAAACCCCATTAAGGTCGCTAGCTATCCCTTGATAGTCACGATATTCAGTGAAGCCGGAATTGAAATGGACTGTCCCCAGACTAAAGACCTCGGCTCCAACGATGTTTCGATTTAAAATAGCGGGATCAGACGGGACTGACGTTATGCGCTTTGCGGGAAGAAACGTTTCCCCGCTATCAATCGAAGCCGAAATATAACGGTCGATAAGTACGCCGCCGCGCCCCTTCGGGGTGTCACGCGTGTCGTAATAGGAAACGCACACCGTTCCCTCGTTATTGACCGCAATGCTAAGGTCAAACTGATCACCCATAATCCCAGGCGAAACCGCCTTTGGATTGGACCAAGTCTTCCCCCGATCTGATGAATAGGAAAACAGGATTCTCGCCCCCGCCCGATGAGAATCGCCGTCGTTGCCTGCCAATGTGTAATTTATTCGACCATTCGGGTCAACTTTAACTTCCCGATCCGGCCAAGCCATATAAAGGCGGTCCCGGTGTGACCACTCGGAGTTGTCAACCGCAAAAAAATTGTAAAATGCGCCGGAGATGTTACCCCCCTCTCTAATCGCTAGCTTTTGAGGTGGTAGAAATGTGGCGCCGCCATCCTTGGACGTGCTGAACCAGTATGTATAGCTCCCGTCTTTCCCGTCAGTTTTCTTGAACTCAGAAGGATCGCGCCAGCTAACAAACGGTGCGAAAACCTCTCCATCTGAGAAGACGACTGGGGTCGTAGTATTGACGCCAGCGCCTGGTATGCCGTCGGTTGACGCAACTGAGACCGGTCCAAACCAGCTTCGGCCGTCATCGCTCGAGCGAAACATGCCGATATTTTTAATGCGTCTCCCGTCACCGGATGAATACATTGCGTTAATATAAACGTTACCGGCAAAGCGCCCCTTCGAGTGATCAACTACGATTTGAGGATGATCGACAAGATAAACATAGTTCGGTCTGCTCCAGGATGTTCCTCCATCCTCGGATCGCCAGACAAACATGCCGTTTTTCTTATCGAGGATGCTAAGCGCGACAAAAAGTGCCGTCCCAGTTCGGCTATAAGCAACAAGGGGATCCCCGCTTCTCGCCGCTGCAAGCTCCGGGAAAGCAATTGTCCTCCAACTGTAACCGCCATCCGAACTGTAATACCCTCTCGTCTCCGCGCCCCCTTTCGAATGGTTTGCTCTATTCAATAATATGCCCGTGGCAAGGAGATTCATGGGGTTAGTCGGATCGGCGACAATTAAATGTTCTCTAGATGCTCCATCGCGCTCCGGACTGATTAGCACATTGGGCCCAACCAGAATGCGAGCAGTCTGTTGTGCGAATGTCCCCGACCCAAAAAGTCCAGCCGAAATTGTCGTCGCCAATAATAAACGCGCCAATAGCAAATGTGTCTTTGGTGAGCTAGTTCGCATAAATTGTTCGATGTTGACGCCGAAGGTATTCAATCCAACAAAGGTACTTCTTGATGTAAACCCGAATGCTATCGCAAGGACTCGAGAAATCGGTCATTCATAATTACAAATGTTGGCGAGAGTCAGAATGAAAATCTAGCCGAAAGCTGGATAGAACGCGGTCCGCCCAGTTGATAAAGCGAGCTCAATCCACCGAGTCCAGCATTCAGTGTAGTTTGTGGCACGCCGAATGTAGCTGGGCTTGTAGCGCTCAGTCCGTACCCCGCGAACATAGGGTGATTAAATACATTGAATGCCTCGCCCCTTAGCTGTAATCCAAGTCTCTCAGTGAACTTGAAAGTGCGTCCGAGTGCGACATCTACTTGATGCAGAGGCAATTCCCGCAAAACATTGCGTCCGAAATTTCCTTGCCGTGTCGGGACATTAATGCAAACAGTAGGGGTTACAGGAGCACACACCTGGGGAGGCGGAGCGAATGCGGCGGCATTGAAACGACGTCCGCCTGGTACGGTCGAATCAACTGTGTATAGGGGCACTCCCAGGATTAGGTCCGGCCGAACAAGGAACGATGCCCCATCTTCCCGGATAAAGGTAGTGCCCCCTAATATATTGACCGGTCGCCCGGACTGAGCATGAACAATCGCGCTGGACGACCAGTCACGAAAAAGCCATCCAAGAACCGGACCGGCTTTGACTCGTGGAAGATCATAATTGATTGCCGCCGAAAAGTTGTGGCGAACATCGAAATTTGCGTTGCCGCGCTCTAGCACCCCGGAACCACCGCCGCTGGCGTCGGTCGAGACTTCGTCGATTGCATGAGCCCACGTGTAATTCATCAGAACTTGAAGGTTCTGTTTCATCCGGACTCTATACTGAGTCTGCATTGAATAATAATCCGAAGTCGGACCATTGAATGAGTAAATAATGGCTGCAAAGTTTGGGTTCGGCCTGGGCAGAAGTGCCCCGGTTACGGGATGTCGCGGTTGAATGTTCAGCAACTGCTGAGTTAGCAACCTGCGTCCCGCCGAGGCGACATACGAGACGGAAACCGTTTGCTCCTTCCCTAACGACTGCTCTACAGAGAAGTTCCAGTGCAGACTATAGGGCAGCTTGACGTTCTCGTTCGAGTGGACTGCCGACGATGTGGGCAAAGTGGTTACCGAGACGATACCTGGCCGCACTGCACAGGCAGAGGGCACGGGGAAAGGAATCGGAGCCGGGCAGCTTGGAAACTGCGGACTCGGCAAGGATCTGTTGGCAATAATGGGCCAGCCAGAGCCCGCATTTCCACTGCCAAGATCATAGTAAACACCAAAACCGCCTCGAAGCACCGTTTCTCGCCCAGGCGTTCTCTTGAGTTGATAAGCAGCTCCAAGTCGCGGCGCAAATGCGGTCCAAAATGTCTTATAAAATTGAGTTCCAGCAGGTGCGAGCGTAGCGCTATGAACATCGGTACCAATAATACCAATCGCTAATGGCGGCACCCTGCCTTCAGCCTCAGTCGGAGGAGGATTTATCTCCCAGCGTAACCCAAGGTCGAGGGTAAGCGTGCGCAAGACCTTCCAAGTATCTTGAATGTATGCTGAGTAATTGTCGAATCTCGGTTCGGATGGTTGAATAGTTTGAAGCAGCATGGAACTAACTATCCCGCTCTGAACGGTCGTTTCTTGCAAAAAAAATACATTCTGCCCATCCTGAGAACCGTATACGGGCAAGAGGCGCCGAAAATCTATTCCGAACTTCAAACTGTGTTCCCCTAGAATAACGGAGAGGTTGTCAACAATATTGAACTGTCGTTGATAGGCATCTGCCTGCGTGCCAGCCTGAATTGCCGGCATGGACGTGGAGCCGAAGGTAAAGATCAAGGCGCCGTGGCCAGGGAGGCCATTCGTGACGACGGCCGGATCAACCGGGACAGCGCCTCCCAGCGCAGATTGCCGAATCGCCGTTTTTGCTTGTTGACGGCTGTAGTTGAAACGCACATCATTCGTCATACTCTTGCTTAGGATCGATACCGCCCCGAATGTAAAGGTGCTCGTTCTAGCGATTGATCGGACGAATGTGACGATCCCGCTTTCCGAATTCGATGGAGATTCGTTGAATCTGCCAAAGAGAGTCAGTTTGCTGTTGACCGCATGATCGATGCGAAGACCGGTAGAATCAAGATTATTCGGATTTCCTATGCCGTAATTAAAAGGGGCGAAGCCGCTGTATCGTCTTCCGTTAGGCGCGCATGAAGGATCATTTGGCGAAGGCGTGCAAACAGTGGTCGTTGTCGTTTCCGGCCCGGTGGGATTTGGAAAGGCATTCAGGAGAGGGCGTAAGGTAGGGGCGGCGACAACGTTTCGAACACGTAGCGATGGAACATTTAGTGTGCCATTGGCTGGCAAACGAAGTCGCTGTCCTTCGTACGAGAAAAAGAAGAATGTTTGGTTCTTGCCATTATACCAGCCGGAACCGCCATCACCGAAATTCGGAAAGAAAACTGGTCCGCTGAAAGTTCCACCGAATTGGTTTTGCCTGAGCGGTGTCTGAGGTGCGGGCTTCCTGTTGAAGTAGTTTCTCGCATCGAACGCCTCATTTCGAATATATTCAAAGAGTGTTCCGTGAAAGTCGTTCTTGCCGGCTCTCGTAACAATCTGCACTTGGCCGCCCGGTTGACGCCCGGATTCCGCCGTATAGCTAGAGGTCTGTATCTTGAACTCCTCAAGGGCATCAATCGAGACAAGATTATTGGTCCCACCCATTGCGCTTGTGCCCGGATAAGCACCAGTAAGTGCCAAACTCTTGGCGCTACCGCCACCGGCGCTTATTCCGAAATTGGCGCTGACACCATCCACTGTAAAATAGTTGGTGCTTGCCCTTTGCCCATTAACGCTGAACTGACCTCCATCTATGATGTTGGTCGTTGAAACGGTCACTCCGGGTGTCAGCAAAATCAGCGACTGAAAGCTTCGCCCGTTAAGCGGAAGATTCCCGACGAACTGGCGATCGATTGTTGTTCCCACCGCCGGCGATGTGTTGATGAGCGCCGCATCGCCTTCTATCTGCACCATCTCGCTGATGTCGCCAGCCTTCAAATGGACTTGAAGCGACTTCTGATCGCCGACGTTGAGCACAACATTCGACACTTCCACTGGCGTAAAGCCATCTCGGCGCACTGTAACTGTGTAAGTCCCTGGAGGCAGAAGCGGAACCGTGAACGAGCCCTCGTCGTTAGTAGTGACCTCTCGCTTAAGCGAAGTGGCCGAGTTTTGAACGACGATCGCCGCTCCCGGCACAACTGCACGATTTTGATCCTCAACGGTCCCGCTCAGCGTTGCGGTTGCGGTCTGACCCCGAACTGTGAGTAGTGAGCAGTGAGCGATGAGCAGCAGGGTCAGAACCGCGAGCGGTAGCGACCGGGTGATTGCAAGTGAAAAGGGGCGTTGGCGATCCATTGTTTACTTCCTCCAGAGTCTTTCGAGATCACCCACCCGCTACCGCAGGTGGTACTGACTTGTCCCACGCGCTACCGCCAGGCGGTTCTGACTTGTTCGCGCCCGCTACCGTGGGTTGTTTCGGACTAACGTGCAGCTTGAATTCGATTGGCCAGAGCCTTCGCGCTCCTCAACGACTCCCAGAACTGCGGAGTCTTTACCCGAGCGCTATTATTCCCCGTTGCCGAGAGAGCAAATGATTGCCTTAGTGCCTCATCACAGGTGACGCTTAACTCATAAAGCCGACGCGCCGCTTCCTGAAGCTGCGAGTCGCTGCCAAACCCGGTCCCTACCGCTCCCGGTTCTGAGAAACCCGGCAAGACAGACTGCAGTTCCCTTTCGAGCATCGCGACTTCGCGCTCGTACGCAGCGGCGTGCCCGCGCAATAACCCCAACCAACGATCGCGGTCGGCGCCGGAAAGCATTTGCAGATCTGTCTGCGAGAATCTTCCGGCAAGTTGCTTCAGCGCCAAGGCATGACTACGGGCTTGTAGCGAACGACCCAGAATGCGATCGGCAAATCGGCGCGCCTCGTCATCGGTGAACTTCTTCTTTAAGTCAGCGTAGAGAGGACTGGTGCCTTCGACCGCCTCAACCCGCTCGACAGAAATGTTCCCGGTGCTTTTGGGACGCTCCCGGCGCGCAGCTTCCGCGGCAGTCTCGATCTCGATGCGCACGGCCGGATTGCTGCGGACCGACGCAAGCGCGCGCAGCAATTCTGCTTTGCGGTCAGCACTGTCAACTAAACCGGCAACCAGCAGTTTTCCTTCCGGTGTCCGTGTGACACGCAGCTGGTCACCCATAAAAGCGCCGGCGTTGTTCAAAAGGCCAAGCACCTCAACCTCGAGTGCCGGCGTGGCTAAAGCAGGCGAAGGGTTAAGGGCCAAGGATGAAGGGCTCGTAGTCTCGAGTTTCGAGTTTGGAGTTTCGAGCTTCGGCGAGAATGAAAGCAGTTCCGGCTCAGGCTCGAACACTCCCGGCGCTACCGCATTTACTGGTCGGCGCTCGAAGCTGATTTCAACTAAACGGAATTCAGTCCATTGCCGATTGCCGATTGCCGATTGCCGATTGGCACTTTCGGAATCCAGATTGCCGGCTTCCGATCTTTGCTCTTCAACGCGTATCGTCATTTCAGTCGCATGCAGATCGGACTTAGCCAGCGTGAGCGTCGCCCTGGCTACCGGCTTTCCGCCCGCGTCCGGACGGAAATAGTTGAGCACGTATGCACTATCCGTCTCCTGCAACTGCGCACTTTGCGGATCGCCAATCAACGAAGCAAAGTCCCTCGCCGATGGATCTAACTGCCAAACGCTTTCGGCTGTGATTACTCCAGGTTGGCGCTTCTCGGGGACGGGTTGAAGCTGAGGTTTCCCGCCGTGGTGATAGAGTGTTTGCACGCCATCTGATCTGCGCCAGTCACCAGCCACCAGAGCGCCATGTTCATCGTACAGGCGGCGCGCCACAATGCCTTTTTCCGCGCTGCGCCAAACCTCGATCTTCTGCCGCACAACCACGTCACCATTAGCGTTTCTTCCTTCGAGGCTGATCGTCCGATGCAACACCTGGTCCGTTCGCGCAGCAAGAGCCAGTTCTGCGTCAGTGGAGCGTTGCAGGAGATCCGCAGCCGAAGTCGTTACAAGCGGCGTGTGTCGAAGCTGAACGAAGACGACCACTGCGATCAGCAGCAGCGCAAATGCTGCTGTGACCGTTCCCGGCCGCAGGAAGAATCTCCAATCGAGCCTGCCAGACAATGCCCGCAGCCGGGCTTTCGACCGCGACCACATTCGCTGGCTCGACCTTGACTTGGTATCGATGAGGTCGGTTGCCACGGACACTTCGAATTCTGTCAGGTCAACGCCAGACTCAACTGCTTCAAAAGCTGGATCGTGGTACGAGACATTTAGCGTGGGCCACGGACCACGGAAGCTCAGTGTAAGATCGAGCGCACGCCCACAATCAAAATCCACGCCCGAGGATTGCTCGACATTCCCATCGGTCGGCGCATCCACGTCAAAGAACAGAAGACGTACGTCCTGCTCGCTAAAGACCTCTACGAAACCGATGGGCTCGTCGATGTTGACCGCGAGCGCCAGCTTGCTCAGTTCGGAGTTGACCTTCTGTGTCCCGAGAACGAAACCGTTAACCGAAATCCGCAACTCCTGCGGACGGTGCTCCATGACTTCCTTTTCACGGCGTTGATACTTCTTCTTCGATTCAAGAATCGAAGGTGGAGGACCACCCGTACCACCTCCGCCGAATTTGTCAGGAGGGACGTCACGCCCTAAGCGATCGTCGGAACCTCTCTCGGCCAACAATGGCAAGCCAAGCATCCGATTGATCGCGTCGAGACAGCGAGGACAACTGACAACGTGCGAAAGCAGAGAGCTATCGATCGCAGTCTTCCATCCGTATCTCTCCCTCAGCTCCTTCTGAGTGGGGCAGACTCCCGCGCGCGTCGCAAATATCGTTTCGCGCAGTGCACCGATCAATTCGGGGGGGGACGGGGTATAGACCAGAGACTTCGTCTTCGTTGTAGGACTCTCGGACATAAACTTGAGGGCGCCAGGATCACTGAGGTAGAGCTTTGCTTCGCGTCGTGAGATTTGCAGCCAGCGATCGACCGCCATGCGAGTAGTGCGCAACACCTGGGCAATCTCGCTCGGGTAGTAGCTATGAAAGAATCTTAGAATGAGCACGCTGCCGGCTTTTGAGGTCTCCTTACGCGTACAGGCGTATTGGCAGATGCGGCGCAGGTCGTCCTGGAGTTCGAGATGCTCGTTTGGATCGCTGGCTCTAAAAGTGCGCAGGCCCATCTCCGCCGAATCGAAGTCGGCGATGGAGAGTTGCGAGTCCGGAATCAAGCTGGCCCGGCGGACCGCTGACAGGTACATGTTCCGGAGCATTCGATTAAGATAGGCATCGGTGTTTTCTATGGCTGCGAGGTCACCGCGACGATGCGTAAATTGAATGAAGGCGTCGTGAACCAGGTCCTCGGCTTGAGCCTGGTTATGATTCGTGATGGACAGCGCCCAGCCGAGAAGAGCGTCATATCGCTCAACAAATAGGTCCTCTGGATTCGCCGGCTTTAAGAGTCTGAGCATTGATTAAGGCAACCGTAACGCCAGTTACAAAAGTGTTTCTGACTATATGACGAACGAAAAGAGCCAATCAGAAACGCTTCGTCGGATTTTTAGATCTTATTTCAGAGGAAGGGCTGAAGGGAACGTGGCGACCCATCGGTCAATTTGTCCGACGTCAATTATTTGGGTTTCTGTACGCAGGCCGATCAGTTGGCGATTTTTAGGCGGGGTCAGTTGCTGAACTGGCGAGTTCAGCACATACCTGCCGATTCCGTGAGGGATGATTACCAGTTATAAGTTGCGCAGAGACGGGCACTTGAGTGGAGTTTTGCCGGCCCTTGTCGCTGAGGGCCGTTCAGCAACTGATCTGCCGACAACAGGTCTTCGGGATTGGCAGGCTTTACGAGCGGAGGGAGCTAATGAAAACGGTTCGAGTGGCTTTTTGAAGTTCATTTCGGCAAGGCAATCTGCC
>DATETN010000151.1:0-37868 GCA_035283645.1 Pyrinomonadaceae bacterium | reverse complement strand
TGTTGGCAGTGGCAAAGCGGCGACCATTCGTGAAATTGCGAGACTAATCTCCGACGCGTTGAACATTCACATCGAGCCGATCACTCGGGGAGAGTTTCGACCTGGCGAAATACGTCATTTGACCTCCGACATCACGCGTATGCGTACCGCAGGTTTCGCGCCGCAGGTCGAGCTCGAGACCGGTATCGGGCGCTATCTGGATTGGATTCGCGCGCAGGCTGACGTACGCGACTATTTCGCGACTGCTGAGACCCTCCTGCGCTCGAAAGGAATCGTGCGTCAGGTTCAAAGTGTCTACCCTTAAACCTATATGAGTGTCTCGGTCATCATCCCGGCTCTGAATGAAGAAGAGACGATTGCCGATGTTGTACGAATCATTCCCCGGGAGATTGCCGGCGAGATAATAGTCGTTGATAACGGCAGTGCTGACCGCACTGCAGAGCGGGCCCGCGAAGCCGGTGCGCGCGTGATAGCGGAACCGCATCGTGGTTATGGTCGCGCCTGTGCGGCTGGCGTCGGCGCCCTTGGTCCGGATTGTCAGATCGTCGTCTTTCTGGACGGGGATGGCAGCGATTGCCCGGAATTGATGTCTTGCCTTGTAGAACCCATCATCAGTGGGCGTTACGACTTCGTAATCGGCTCACGGACGCGCGGCCAGCGCGAGGCAGGCAGTTTGAACCTTCAACAGGTCTTTGCCGGTCGAATCGCCGGACTACTCATCCAGACGCTCTACCGTGTTCGATACACCGATATGTGCCCTTTTCGCGCAATTCGCTTCGACGCGCTCGCTAGTTTGGGTATGCGAGAAGAGACTTACGGTTGGAACCTGGAAATGCAGATGCGCGCGGCACGGGCGGGCCTGCGTATCCTCGAAGTGCCCGTCACCCATCGGCGGCGCGCTGGCGGAAAATCCAAGGTGTCAGGCACGCTTCGCGGAACTTTTCTTGCCGGAACGCGAATTCTCGCGACGTTCGTTCGCATCGCACTAGGACATGCGTAATAAACCGGTCCCGCATAAGGTGGCGTTCTAACAAGCGGAGAAGAAGCCCGACAGCTGAGTAACACGATGCACAATAGTGAGGATCTCAGTCGCGAGCTATCACGACCGTCGTGCAGGCGCTGCCGATCTTGGGTAGATCACGCGTAGAGGCCATTCTAATATCCAGGCGGGGACGCTCGCCGCGTATGATCGGGCAATAGATATCCGGTAGATTCAGCGCGCCTTGCAAAACTCTTCTTCCGGCACATCCCCCGTGACAGGTATCGCGAAAGTCGCACGGCTCACACGCTTGTGGCAGCGTGCGAGCAGAGACAAAGGGAGGGCTATCGAGAATGTCTTCGCCAAGCGCGAGTAACTTCTCCAATGGCTCGCCAGCGCCGGGCCAGTAAACACAAGGTTGGGTAGTCGCCCGCGGGGTCACTCGTATGGTTCCTGCACCACAACCGCAGTCGGTTTCCCCAGGTGGAAGTCCGGCCATCGCACGGACCAATGTTTCGCCAACCGCAATCACATCAGTCTGGGCAAACAACTGGCGAAAGCCTTCCCAGTACTCATCGTAAGTCAAAGCATACTCATCAGTCCGGACAGATTGATAAACGTTCACGCGCAAGGGTGCTTCAAACTTCCTGGCGATACGGGCCACACTCGCCAGCTTCAGGTGGTTTGATTTCATCATCACGGCGATGATCGTTACTGGAACACCAAGGCGGCGACAACGTTCCGCTTGTTCGTGAATCAGATTCCAATTACCTGGGCCACGGCGGGCGTCCTGCTCCTCTCTGGTCGGATAATCAAGAGAGAATTCGACATCGTGAAAGGCGCGCACGTGTTCATCGTCGAGCAGCGCGATGCTGTGGCCGTTTGAAGTGATAGTGAGCTTTATCGGTTTGGTGCGAAGGTAGTCGAGGATCGTCTGAAACTCCGGATGCATCCCGTTCTCGCCGGTGCCAAGGTTTACCGAGCGCACGGGGAGGCACTCGATCACCGCTCTAACTTGATCCAGCGTCAGCCGATCGACTCTATTCGGATCGCGATAACAAAAAGTGCATGCGAGATCGCATTCATTAGTAAGTCCAAGGCCAAGCGCGAAACCGCGCGGCGAGCCGCACTCGCCGCCAGATACCGCAGCATTCGTCGGACTTATCAGGTGATCCATGAGATTACTCGCTTTAAGGTTCCTCGCTTTAAGGTTCCTCCAGACGAACGCTCGGAAGCAAGCAACGCGTCGAGTCCCAGCGCGCGTCCGGCGCGTAGGAATAAGCAGAACCCATTCAGCAGAATCAGAAAGAGGTAAGTCCACGGCCATTCGTGCGGCCGGTTATAGAGCCCGAGCCAGAGATTGATAGCCATCAGTGTCCCCAGCAGTCCACCCAGGCGTGTGAACAAGCCAAGCATGAGCGAGACGGCGACAAACGTCTCGCCCGCCCATACTTGAAACGCGAAGATCTTGAAGTTCGGTAGAATCAGATCGTTTACAAGGGCGGCGTGCTGCTTGAATGCAGCATACTTCCCCATCTCCTCCATCCAGTAGCGCAGGCCACCGCTGCCGTCTGGGTTATCAGTGAATGTTGGCGGCATCTTCCAGAGCATTTGCTGGTACCACATGCTGCCAACGAAGAGTCGCGTTAACCATGTATATATCTTCTCCATGGTCCGCTGCTCGGCATTTCGCGTAAAGTTGAAGAACGCGATAGCCAGGCTTGCAATCAAGAGAAGGACGAATAAGTAGATCGGAATTCGACCGTGTATTGTGCTCCCTTGCACGAACTGTAAGAAGTCGTAAAAAGGGTTTGGCATCTTTTGCTCTTCCTGTGGGAGGCTCCGGGTTTTAACGAGGGGCCACCCAAGCTACGCATATAGCGGCAGCAGAATCTTATTCTCCCTGCACGACCCATAACAAGCGACGCATACAGCATCGCACGAATAATCACAATTCGTGCTTTCGCAACTCCGCCCCTACGTTCTACAATCTGACGCTTCCCCCGGCGTTCTTACAGCTTGACGTCTCTAATCGGCTGCCGTGGACACTCATTTGAGTCAAAGTTCAACTGCGCTCGTGGCGACGCGAGGCAATCGTAGAGTCATCTGCGCGGCGATACTTATGTTGGTGATCGTTGGAAGCCTTCTGGTCTATAAAGGAACCGCGGCGCTCGCTGTGATGGTGCGAGTACAAAACACAGGAGTACTGCAACCCAATGCTAATGTCGTTCCTATACCCGGCAATGCGGCGCAGGTTAACGTTGCTGTCCGGTCGCTGAACTATTTTCTGGTAGTGTGGCCTGCGCTTCTGTTTGGCATTCTGATTAGTGGGGCCGTTCGCGTACTCGTCCCGCCGCATTGGCTGGATCGCGCTCTGGGAAGCGGTCGAGTACGCCCTCAATTGGTTGGCGGACTTGTAGGGGCGCCGTTGATGCTCTGCTCGTGCTGCGTTGCCCCCGTGTTTTCCGGTCTGTACGAACGATCGTCGCGACTTGGACCATCGCTGGCGGTGATGCTCGCGGCTCCATCATTGAATCCCGCGGCGCTCATACTTACGTTCATGCTGTTTGACAAGCGGATTGCGGTGTCTCGTCTCGCAATAGCTGCGCTGGCGGTTTTCCTGACCGGAATTCTGATGGACAAACTGTTCAGCCTAAGTACGATCGTTTGTCCGAAGAGCGACGACCGGAGCGGCAATCTCGTCTTAACAACATTCTTGCGATCGTGCCTGCAGGTAACAGTGCGAACAGTGCCGTTAATAGCGGTTGGCGTGCTGATCTCGATGGTGGTTGCGCTGTGGCTTCCGGCGGGCGCTCTGGCATCAACAGGCGGACAAACAGTGGCGATTATCGTCATCGCTCTGATTGCGGTTCCGCTCGCTCTGCCCACATTCTTTGAGATTCCGTTAGCGTTGATCTTGCTTGCAGCGGGAGCGCCACCCGGCGCCGCGATCGCCATGATGATTGCGGGCCCGGCTGTGAATCTGCCGTCGCTTTTCACAATTGCGCGCTCGACTAACTGGAGGGTAGCGGGCTCAGTTGCCCTCACGATTTTCGTGCTTTCGGCCGCAGGCGGACTCATGGTGAGTCTGTTCTGATCGTCATCGAGAGAAACCTAGCTAGTTTCAGCGTCGCGCGCGAGCATGGCTGCTCCGATGACCGCTGCATCCGCTCCCAGGAGTCCCGCAACAATTTGTGTTGCCTCGAAGCACGAAGGGAAAGCCCTGCGACTGGCTTCGTGAATGATTGGATCCAGGATTAACTTACCCGCTTCCATTACTTCGCCACCCAAGACGATCCTCTCAATGTTGAGAAGGTTTAAGACGCTGGCTACACCGGTGCCGATGTACTTGCCCGTTCGCTCAATCATCATTAAAGAGAAATCGTCGCCATTTTTGGCTTCGTGCGCAACGTCAGCAGCTGTGAAGTTCTTGTTTAAACCCAGTCTTGATAGCGACGACGTAGAATCGCGATGCAGACGTTCCCTCGCACGCCGAACGATGTTTGGACCCGAGGCGACCGTCTCCAGACAGCCGCTATTGCCACATTCACACTGAATACCTTCGGGATCAATCGTAATATGTCCAACTTCACCGGCAAATCCCGATGCGCCCGTCCAGAGTCTGCCGGCCAGGATGATCGCGCCGCCGATCCCCTCGCCTATTGTGATGTAAAACATATCCCGACAACCGTGTCCGGCGCCGACCTTGTATTCGCCATACGCCGCGGCATTGGCATCATTCTCCAATTCAACCCGAAGGCCCGTGGCGCGGGTAAACTCACCGTGCAATCCCTCTCGGACAGAGGCGGGGAGGTCCCTGGAGGCAACAACGCGATCGGATTCTCGATTGACGAGACCAGGAATGGCGATCCCAACGCCACTAACGTCTGGCCGCTGGGATCGCAAATCCTCCACAACGGCAGCTACTTGTTCTACCAGTCTCTCCGAGTTAATCGGGTCTTCTCGTCGTTCTCGAATCACACCCGTCTGCGAGACAACAGCAGCACGGATCTGGCGACCGGAGAAATCTATCCCTACGAAACTGGCGGACGACGGATCGACGGCAGTTGACATGAACCGAAAAACCTTCTGGTTAAAGGCTGAAAAGTGAAACTTGACGAAGCATAGTCGACGGTTCTGGGGCTGTCAAACGACTCGGTTCGCGTGTAGAATGAACACCTTGCGGCGGCTTTGCACTAGCACTTCACTTTAGACGATTTAGCGACGAGGACCTGCGTCCGAGTCAAAAGGCAGGACTTCTATGGAGATTCGCACCATACTCTTGCCGACAGATTTTAGCGAGTGCGGTAATTCAGCGTTGGTATCTGCCGCCTCGCTGGCGCGCAAGTTTGGCGCCTCGATCCTGTGCGTCCATGTAATCGAGCCGATAGTTCCGACAGTCGGGTACTCGGGGATGACAGAGCCACTGCCTATTGCCGACATTACCGAGCAGTTGGAGGATTCGGCCGAACGCGAATTGCCAAAGCTGGCTGAATGTGAAGAATGCGCTGGCCTGGATATTGAAGAGTTGATTGTTCATGGTGACGCAGCGTCAGAGATTGTTCGCGTTGCCAAAGAGCGCAATGTCGACTTAATCGTGATAGCGTCACATGGACGAACCGGAATCGGCCGCATTTTGTTCGGGTCGACGGCCGAAGCGGTGGTTCGTCACGCTGCGTGTCCGGTACTGGTCGTGAAACCAACACAGGGTAGCGCGTCTTAGTAGGCAAAGGTCTCAAGCCTAATGTGCGGGCAAAACTGTTAGCCGCTATCATGTCTCTTGTTCTGTCTTTGCCCCACGTTTTCGGTTCTCCTGCGTCTTCTTTTCTGAATTCAAATGCATCTGGACTTCTTATACGACCTCATCGGCGAGTACGGTGTCTACGCGATTTTCGTCTTGGCGATGATTGAGGGTGATATCACCCTGTTGCTTGCTGGGGTTCTGGCACACAGTGGCTTCTTTGGAGAGCACGGCTTTCTGCAGGTTCTACTCTGGGGAACGTTGGGCGGAGTAGCAAGCGACAACGCGGCCTACTTTATGGGCCGCGAGTTCAGAAAAGGCGTGAGGGAGGCGCGCTATTACCGAGCGGCAAAACCCAGAATCGAGCGACTCACGCATAAGTTCGGGCCGCTTTCGATGTTCTTATCAAAGTATATTTACGGTTTGCGTTGGGCCTCCTGCATCTTTTATGGCGTTGGTAAGATGCCATACTTCCGGTTTCTGATACTTTCCGTCGGCAGCTGCTTTATATGGGTTTTCTCGCTTAGTGGCGCCGGTTACTTCTTCAGTGGCGCGGTCATCGGAATCATCGGCGACTTCGAACGGTTGGGGAAAGTTCTGCTGGTCATTGTCCTGATTGGTGTTCTGCTTTTCTACCTGGCGGAGCGTTTTTGGCTGTCAAAGAAGGTCGAGGAAGCGGACCCAGAGCTCTTGCAGGAGTTCGAGCACGCGGCTCAGGAGAAGTTGCACGACCTTAAGCAGGAGTTTCAGGAGCACATTCCGTTCAAACAGCAGCCTAAACGGCGAAAGAAGAGACGCATCGCATCGAAGCGAGCTGAAAGAGATTAGCGAGACGTCTAAGAGAAACTCTGTAAGACAGACATGATCATCGAGTCTTCAGCCCCCACGCGCGTTGATCTTGCCGGTGGCACGATCGACATCTGGCCACTTTATCTTTTTCACCCCGGAGCAGCTACGGTCAATTTCGCTGTCTCTTTGCTAGCTCAGTGTCGCATCGAAACCAGAGACGACGACCGAATTATCCTGGAGTCGCTTGATCGAAAACTTGCCTTCGAAACCAATCTGGCCGCGTTGGAGGATCTTGCTCGCGAGGAGCGCCTGGAACTGATTTCAAAACTGGTTCATTTCTTCAAACCAACTAGAGGGTTTCATCTGATAGCGAACAGTCAGGCGCCAGCTGGGGCCGGCTTAGGTGGTTCATCAGCCTTGGCCATCGCTTGCATTGGCGCGCTTAATCGGTTGGTGGGCAACCGCTACGCTCAGCGTAAGTTCATCATGATTGTCGCGAACATTGAGACGACAGTGATTCGGGTTCCGGCCGGCTTTCAAGACTACTTTCCGGCATTTCACGGCTCAGCGTCCTGCATTCATTTCACTCCTGAGGGGATCCGACGGGAAGCTCTGTCTGTTGATTTTGCAAAACTGGAGAATCGCATCGTCATTTGTTACACCGGAGAACCCCGACTTTCCGGCACCAACAACTGGGACATCATGAAGCGTCATATTGATGGGGATCCCGAGCTATTCGAATTATTCGAAGGCATTCGCGATTCCGCCCTGGCGATGCGGGAAGCCTTGATTGCTGACGATTGGGAACGGGTAGCTCAGATAATGCGTGCGGCTTATCCCAATCGAAAGCGACTTGCCCCCGCGGTGGCGACACCGCAGATGGATCATCTGGTTGAAGTGGCATATGCAAACGGAGCCGAGGCTGCAAAGATATGCGGGGCCGGGGGTGGCGGCTGCATCGCCTTTCTATGCGCGTATGGACGCAAGTCAGACGTGGAAAGGGCACTCGCCCTTGAAGCAGGCGCCGAAGTTTTGGCGTGGAAACCTGCGCGAGAAGGTCTGGTCGTTACGGAACGCTAAAGCGGCTGTTAGCCACCGGTTTCTTCGGATCTCTGTTTTGCGGCTGCAGCAAGTTTTGTTAATCGCTCAACCTTCTGCGCGAAGGTCTCACCCGAAACTGGACCAGTATCAACAACACCACAATACGTAGAGCGCCTCATTAGAGATCGATCAGCCTGGCCAGTTGGCTTATGGGCCGCCGAAGTCTCGGCGGGCACCGGGGCGGCCGCTGTCGGCGCTTCGGGTGCGCTAGTGACTACGGGTTCTGCAACCATCTCTGCTGGTGGAGGCGCAGGAGAGGTTGAGACTTGGGACTGAACGGGTGGGGCGACCTCGCCACCTTCTTCTTCGCGCTTCTTAGCGCCAGCGGCAACGGCTTTCAACCTCGCTGCCTTCTGCTCGAATGATTCACCTGTCACGGGGCCAGTGTCCTGTACGCCAGCATAAGTTGACCGACGGAATAACGAGCGGTTAGGCGCGCTTCCCGGTTTATGAGTCGGGCCGGACGCTGGCGTCACTGGACGTGGTGTGGTCGATGGAGGCGGCGGAGTGGCTGGGGGTTGCGGTGTAGCGGCCGGTTTAGGCGCAGCGACCTTGGCAACAGGAGCCTTGGCTGGTGCTGTGGCATGTTCGCCACCACTCTCAACCATGACAAATACACCGCGTGCGTCTTTCTTTATGACCGGCAGGGTGCCGCCTGCAGCTTGCAACAAGGCCGCAAGTTCTGCTTCGACAAACCGACTTTGCTTGTACGGATCGCGGACGTGACCTAACGGCGGTCCCATATACATCGTGCCGCACGTCTGGCATTTGAAGAGAACGTCGTCTCCGCGAAGATGCATTTCTGCTGGCTCGCCCGCGGTACGCAGTTGTTTCAGGTGACCGTTGCACAGCTTTCCTTTTTCATTCTTCTCATTGCAGACGGTCTGAGCATTTGTGAGTCGCTTGGGCACGGGAGCCGTGGCGTTGGCCTGCTCATTGTCTTTCAGATCAGATTGCGTTGCTGACATGGGATGCTTGTACTCGCGGCTTTTGTTTGAGTTCGGTCGGCACGCGCATCTTACAGCGATCAGGAATGAAGTGAAAGTGGCGCGGATCCTGGTTGATGCTATAAGGTTCGGGCAGCCATGTGGCAAGACTTTTTTGCGAAGATCTGGACGAATGCACCCAGGCGTTTGCGGAGGTGGAGCATGCGCCTGGTCCACACGAGATTCACCGTCACCGCCGGCGCTATAGTGATGGACTCCAGCAATCGTGTGTTATTGCTGCAGCACCGGTTTCGGGCTGGCAGCGGCTGGGGAATACCCGGCGGTTTCATTGAGGCGGGAGAGCAGCCGCTTGATGCAATGAAACGTGAGCTGCAAGAGGAAGTTGGATTGATAATCGAGTCAGCCGAGGTGGCAGGAGCTCAGAGTTTTCCAGCCGTGCGCCAGGTGGAGATTCTTTTCTTGTGCAGTGTTTCAGATGCTCAAATTGCCGTTATGAGCCCAACTAGCCCCGAAATCCTGGACGCCCAGTGGTTCTCATTGGATGGTTTGCCGGCAGGGTTGCCTTCAGACCAGCAAACATTACTCAAGAACATTCTCTTGCATGGAGCGAAGCGGCCTGATTGATGTATGCTGTGCGGCGCCATAATCCCAGCAATAAACGCCGAGTGCTTTTTAATCCTGGAAACTGATCTTTTATCCTTGCAAACCGGGAGAGTGAAATGGTTGAGCTGATTCCATCGCCTGATAGTGTTATGCAGATTTTGAAGCGCACGGGCGCCTTTCGTGAAGGCCATTTCGTGTACCCGAGCGGCAAGCATTCGCCCAACTATTTTCAGATGCCGTTGGCGTTTCGTTACTACGATACCGCGCGGGTGCTAGCGGTCGCACTGAGCCGAAAGTTCAGAATTGAACGCGACATCTCGAGCCAACTGCCCAAAATTGCAATTATTAGTCCGAGTTCAGGCGGGATACCGGTGGCGTTTGGCGTGCGTGACGCCTTGAGTGCTGAACAAATCTATTGGGCTGAGAAGGAATCGGATGGCAAACGGATGTTTCGTCAATACGTCAACCAGAGCGAGGTAAACCCTTGCATCATTGTTGATGACATCATCCGCAGTGGACATGCAATTGAAGAAACCGCAGCTTTGGTAAAGGAATTGGGAGCAACGATTATTGGCTGCGGAGCAATTGTGCGCTTCACTTCGGCTCCTACCGTTTTAGAGGATGTTCCAATTAAGTCTCTGGTTGAGTTTGATGCGCACATGTATGACAAGGCTGAAGCGTGCATTGATTGTACTAAGGACGTGCCGCCCGAATATGTAAGGTTCTAAGCAATTGACATTTTTCTTTGTTGAATATTGAGTTGTGGAGAAATGAAAGCGGCGCCGCGGGCAGAGCCCTTGCCGCCGCACTCCAAAATGTGCACTCAGATCTCGTGGCGGTTTGAGAGCGCCTTGTCCATCGTCACCTCATCCACGTACTCCAAATCGCTTCCTACCGGCATTCCCATCGCAATCCGTGTGACACGAATTCCTAATGGCTTCAATAGGCGACTGATGTAGTTGGCGGTAGCTTCGCCTTCAGTGGTGGGGTTGGTGGCCAGGATCACTTCGCGTATCACCACGCCCTCATTGGTTTCCGGATTCAACCGCGGTAACAGATTCGCCAGATGAAGATCGCTTGGGCCGATGTGGCGTATGGGCGAGAGACTTCCATGAAGAACGTGGTACACACCCTGAAAGCTGCGTGTTTTCTCCACCGCCACCAGACTATGTGGTTCTTCGACGACGCAGATGACCGAATGGTCGCGGCTAGTGGAGGCGCAGAAGCGGCAGGGATCGAGTTCTGTGAGGTTGTTGCAGATCGAGCAGAGTATGATTCGCTTTTTGACCTCAATAAGGGCCGTTACCAGGCGTTCTATGTCGGCGTCCGGGGTTCGCATCAGGTGAAACGCGAGCCGTTGCGCTGACTTTTGACCGATACTGGGTAGTCGCTTCAACTCATCGATGAGGCGGGTTACAGGTTCTGCGTACTCTAACATCTAGAAACTTCGTATCAGTTTGGATTTATCCCAACAGTCCGCCAAGACCGGGCGGTAACATGCCACCCAGTTTCCCTTTCATTGCTTCACCAACTTTTCGATTGGCTTCGTTGACAGCTGCAAGGACCATGTCCTGCAACATCTCAACGTCGCCTTCCTTCACCGCCTCTGGGTCGATCGTGAGTGCAATGATGTCGTGATTGCCTTTCATCTGCACGGAAACTACGCCTCCACCGGCAGTAGCTTCGACGCGTAGTTCCTCCATCTCTTTGGACATGCGTTCCTGCATCTGCTGCGCTTGCTTCATCATTTGCTGGATGTTCAAACCACCTGGAAACTTCATTGCCACACCTCGCTGAAAGATTTGGTCCGCAAGACTGAACGTGAAAAAGCATCGTAACTGGCATTAGCAACGATTGCAACGAGAAGGTTGTCCGGAGGGGTTCGCTGAAGGAACGATCCACCAACCAACACGAAATCAAAACGAAAACCCTCACGGCATTAGCAGTGGCGCGTTCAAAGTGGCGTGATATAAGGTGATTTGAAATGGAAGTACAGAACCAACCATTTCTTATCTATTCCGCTGTTGATTTCTTATATCGCGTTAGTGAGTCGCAACTTGCTTCTCAGAAATGCTCGCGCGGAATCGAAAGACGCCATATGACTATCACGTACGCTTCGGACTCCGTGGAAGAAACATTAAAAGCCCAAGTCCCCCTTTACTACGACTTATTCCGGCCAGAGAATCGACCTGCGCCGCTTCTAATTGCACTACACGGTTACGGAGCCAACAAACGACAGATGATGCGCGAAGCTGAACAAATGTCGCCACCAGAGTTCGCGCGGGTCTCTCTACAAGGCTTTCACCAGCATCTAAAAGAGCCAAAGGAGGAGGGCGGACCACTGCGGTTCGGGTTCGGCTGGCTCACGAACTTCCATCCAGAGGAATCTGTGCAGGTTCATCATCAAGCCCTGTCGGACGTAATTGCAAAACTAACGACTGAAGGGACAGTCGACAGAGAGCGGATTTTCCTTTTGGGCTTCTCGCAATCATGCGCTCTCAACTATCGCTTTGCTTTCACCTATCCCGATTATCTGCGAGGCGTGATTGGAATCTGCGGCGGCATTCCTGGGGATTGGGAAACCAGCGAGGTCTACAAACCGACTCGCGCCGCCGTGTTTCACCTGGCAGGATCACGGGACGAGTCTTATACACCTGCACGGATAGCCGATTACGCAGAGCGGCTTCGGTTACGAGCTGCCGAAGTCGATCTCCAGAGTTATGATGCGGCGCATGAGATTGTCCCCGAAATGCGAACCGATGTAAGAGAGTGGCTCGAGATCCATGCGCAATAGGTTCCAATACACCGCTGCCTTTCTTGGCTTAGTTTTGATAACGAGCCACGCGTGCCAGCGGACCGCGCGAGTAGACCAGCAAAGTGAAAACGAGGCGGTTACACCATCCAACGCGGTGCAGCTGCAGAAGCCTCTCCCAGCTAACGCTCCTGCACAACTGAAACAACTGATCGATGGCGCAATTGAACAAGTTGGAGTTACTACTGGTTACGATCCGTCATACGTCTCACTGGGCTACCCCGGCGGCGATGTCGCTCCCGAGACTGGTGTCTGTTCGGATGTATCGGAGTCGTTACCACGCTCTGGTCTGAATGGACGAACCGGTTTTTGATTGCTCATAACATCGGTGCGGGAGCCAGGATCGAAGATGTGCTGTTTTTGTGGCGTATTACGTATTACGGGCCATTATCGGTACTTCCGGTAACTGCCTGCACATGGAATCTTGTTTTGCAGCTTCATCTCCACTAACATTCGCCCGCCAATCGACATGATTCACTTGCGAAGGTAAAGACGTCATGCGACGAACGTCTGGGAGTCTCTTGATCGCCCTGGCGCTATCTTCTCAGCTGGTGGCGCAATCTCTAAATCAGAGCCCGAATACAAAAACAATCCGGGCAATTGAAGCCGTGCTCGAGGCGCAACGTGAAGCGTGGAATCGTGGAGATATCGAAGGCTACATTGATGGTTATGCTAGATCGGAAAATACGGTATTCATTTCAGGCGACAGCATCACGCGCGGTTGGCAAACAGTCTTGGACCGGTACCGGAAGGTATATGACTCGCGCGAAAAGATGGGAACGTTGACATTTTCAGAGGTGAAGGTGACACCGTTGAACAGGAACATGGCGATTGTAATCGGCCGGTGGCATCTTCGTCGTGCGTCTGATGAGCCACACGGCCGTTTCACGTTGCTCTTTCGCAGATTAAAGATAGGCTGGAGAATAGTTCATGATCATACATCCTCCGCTTAATCCTTAATTTATGGAATTCTAAATCCCCCAATAGGAGAGCCATATGAGCAAAATTAATCTGGGACGTATGCTACTGGGCGGGCTACTCGCGGGCCTCGTCTTGAATATAGGAGAGTTCTTGCTGAACGAGGTCGTATTGCGTGAACAAATGGCGGAGTTCTTTAGCCGCTATAATATTCCGCCGCCGGGGCCGAGTTTTCTGGTTGTGGCAGTGCTGATGACATTTCTGCTCGGAATATTGATCGTGTGGATCTATGCACTCATCCGGCCACGACTAGGCGCAGGGCCAATGACTGCGGTCATCGCCGGAGTAATCGCCTGGCTTTGTATCTATGTATACACCGGCATAATCAACGGCTTGGTCTTCGCGTCCCCAATCAATCTACTGGTCATTGGGGTCATCTGGGGACTTGTGCAGTACGCAATAGCCGCTGTTGCCGGTGCGTGGGTTTATCGCGAGGCGTAGCATTTTCGTTAAAAGCTATAACCTTCACTGACAGTCTCAAGTTGTCCAAAGCCTTCGCTGTATTGAATTGCTCCCAACTCGTCACCGTGCGTGGGCCCCAGCGCCCGCGTTTCGGCGATGAGTTGTCAGACCTATCGATAATTACAGATGGAGCGTTACTAGTTCGCGGCGATCAAATTCACCAGGTTGGCAGTCGCGATCAGATCGAACCGCAGCTCGATCAAGACTGCGAAGTGATCGACGCAGGTGGACGTATCGTATTACCCGGCTTTGTAGATGCACATACCCATCCGGTATTTGCGGGCAACAGGGCGGGTGAGTTCGAAGAACGTTCAAAGGGCGCGACCTATCAGGAGATCGCCGCACGTGGCGGAGGTATTCAATCAACCGTTCTCGTAACTCGTGCAGCGTCACATGATGAGTTGCTGAGATCAGCTGCCGGCCACGCCGAGTGGTTTCTGCGTTGTGGTACGACAACAGTTGAAGGAAAGTCGGGTTACGGCCTTTCACTCGAAGACGAACTCAAGATCCTTCGCGTGATTAAGGATCTCAACGAGCACGCCCCTCTCAGAATAATTCCTACATTCCTTGGAGCGCACGACTTACCGCCCGAGTTTCGCGGGCGACGAGAGGCATACATACGGTTGTTAATCGATGAGATGTTGCCGGCAGTAGCTGAAGGCAAGTTGGCTGAGTATTGCGACGTGTTTTGCGAACAGTCCGTGTTTTCAATTGATGAAAGTTGGAAGATTCTGTCAGCCGCCCGTTGTCACGGATTGGGTCTAAGGATACACGCGGATCAATTGACATTGAATGGTGGGGCCAAGTTAGCCGCTGAGCTAGACGCTGTGACGGCCGATCACCTGGAACACACCGATACCGAAGGAATAGCGGCACTCAAGTCGTCCGGCGTACAACCCATTCTGTTACCAGGCTCCGTCTACGCGCTCGGTTCTAATAGATATCCGCAGGCTCGTGAGATGATTGCAGCCGGGCTTGGAATAGTCCTCGCAACTGACTTTAATCCTGGTTCATCACCCACGCCATCCTTACCAATGGTGTTTTCCATCGCTGCTACTCATATGGGGATCACTCCTGCTGAATCGATCGTGGCTGCGACTGTCAATGCAGCGTACAGCTTGGGTCGGGGTGATGCGATTGGCTCGTTGGAGGAGGGAAAACTCGCCGACTTCGTCATTCACAATGCAGAGGACTATCGCGAACTTGCTTACTTTTTTGGTTTGGAACATCCATGGCGCGTATATATTGGTGGCAATTTAGCCTTCGCCAGATAGTGAGTAGGGGTGAGGGGATTCCGTTATTTCGTAATCGAAAATCCGATTGACCAAAAGGCGATCTCATTTTATTATCGCAGCAACACTGGAAAGGAGGTGATTCAAAAATATATGAGTTCTTATCACAGTGAGGTGGCTGCGGCCTGACCTCTGAATCTAACTGCTAGGGTTTAGGTTCAGTAGTCTCACTGCTAAGTGCTCCTCCTTTTCAGGAAGCTGCACACAGTCAGCCTCAGGCCAATCCCAACAGTTCACCGAAGCCGTCCACGAGACAACTCGTGGACGGCTTTAACATTTTTGACAATGGACTTCCTATTGTGGCGGCGGTGTCGGCTCAGGACTCGGAGTTCGTTCAGACGGGGGTATGCGGCTCGGGTCTTCCTTGTCAGGCGAAGTGTGCAGGTGCACTGCCTTCCAGGCGTTACCAACACGACGGAACACCAGAGTCATCCTCCCCGAAGCTGTTTCTGGAGTTCCCTTGTAGGTTTGAGATTGCGTCCAGAGGCAGCTAACCAGCGCGCCATCGCGCCCGAGCATGATTACTGAGACGTCGCGCACGTCGAGTTTGACATCAGTAATGTCCGGGTATGAGCTTTCGCGGTTCTTTCGCATCTGTTCCCAACCCTTCGTCACGGTGCCGTTGTTATTGAAGAGCACAAGCCGGGGCGAGTTCCAGTACACGTTGGTCACCGACTTCACATCTGCTTTTCGAATTCCATCCAATAATGAGTTGAAGGCAGCGACAACTGCGGCAGAGCCCGGCACCTGAGGCGGCGTTACGATAGTCCGGTTCTGAGATCGGGGTGCCGGACTCACGATGGTGGGTTTTGACGTATCCGTTACGGGTCGTTCGGGCTGTGACTGATTTGTATTAGTCGTTGTTCGTGGACGCTCTGTCGGGGTAGATGAGTTCGTGTTTTGCGCCAAGGAATGGACGCTGATTACGATGACCAACGCAAGTAGAACCACCAGACGAAACATCATTTGCACTCCTCTTAATAAACGAAGCTGATTTCTACGATGAGTGGATTGACTGAGCAAGCAGTAAGGGAGTGTTGAGGTGCTGCACTCCCCAAGCTTTAAATCGCCCCGCTTAATCGTTGATTTTGTCGACTAAACATCGCCTAATTCGTTCAACAGATCGAACCACGGTACTCCACTGCGCAGTCGTTCGATTGAACGCTTCCTTCCCAGGACTTCGAACACCTCGAACATCGAAGGCCCTACTGCCTGACCCGTCAGCATCGTGCGCGAACCGTTGATTAAGAGACCAGCCTTCACACCCGACTCGTCAGCAAAATCGCGCAGACACTGTTCGATATTTGCAGCATCAAAAGGATCCACGTGATCGAGTCTGTCTGCCAATGCGGGGAGCAGTTCTTTCAGACGCGGCTCTTTCCGAAGGTTTTTGCTGACGGCCGCGGGATCAAAATCGAAGTCATCCGAGAAGTAAGCCCGCCCTTGCGAAGAAAAATCCTTCAAGGTGAAAAAGCGTTGCCGTATCAGATCAACCGTTTTAATCAACCACTCGCGCTCGTCGTCCTGATACTCCTCGCGCCAGAGTTTTTCACTGCGTAGCTCAGACTTGATCATCGGCAGGAGTTCATCCAGAGGCATCGTGCGAATATATTCGGCGTTCATCCATAACGCTTTATCATCCGTCCAGCGACGTGGATCGTCCTCGTGGAAATTGAAAACTGCATTTGCTCTGCCGATGCCTTCGAGCGAAAACTTCTCAACTAGCTCTTCTTTCGTAAGTAGCTCTTGACCATCGGGTGGTGACCAGCCAAGCAGAGCAAGGAAGTTACGAAACGCCGCCGGAACGAACCCGCGATCGCGATAAGTTGTGAGTGAAACTACCTCACCATGTTTACGCTTCGATAACTTGCCTTTATTTGGAGCCAGAATCAGGGGGAGGTGGGCGAACTGCGGGATCTTGGCTCCCAAGGCCTCGTACAGCAGCACCTGTTTATGGGTATTAGTCAGATGGTCCTGTCCGCGTATTACATGGGTAATACCCATATTGATGTCATCGATAACCACCGAGAGGTTGTACAGTGGGTGACCATCTGAACGGAGCAGAACGAGATCCTCGATCTCCGAGTAGGCTCGCTCTTGTGGGCCATACACGATATCTTCGAACTGAGTCTTCCCTTCGACAGGAACTTTCAACCGCACGGCGAAGGGATCTCCTGCGGACGCGCGGCGATTGGATTCCTCCAAAGCCAGATCGCGATACGCATTACTACGGTGGTCGATACCTTCTGCCGCATGAGCTCGGGCGCGCTCGGCTATTCCCTGTTTTACGGTCCGATCGTCGCGCTGCTCCTTTGGTGTGAAGTCGCGGTATGCTTTTCCTTCAGCAACTAGATTATTAGCAGCGGTGCGATGTTTGGGCGCGTTCGCAGATTGAAAGACGATTTCTTCGTCATAGTCCAGTCCCAACCATTCAAGTCCTTCAATAATTGAACGGGTTGATTCCTCAGTTGAGCGTTGCAGGTCCGTATCTTCGATTCTCAGGAGAAACTTGCCACCGGATTTTCTGGCAAAGAGCCAGTTGAAGAGGGCCGAACGTGCCGCGCCAATGTGCAGGTAACCAGTCGGGGATGGGGCAAAGCGAACGCGTACCATTGAGCCAGAACTCTGCTTGAAAAAGAAACGAGTGACCAAGGACTGCTCTGACAAGCGTTCACTTGTCGCTGTCACTTTGTCACTCGTCAGACTGCTGGCGGAGATGACAGGATTCGAACCTGTGAAGGGCTTTTGACCCTTAACGGTTTAGCAAACCGCCGCCTTCAGCCACTCGGCCACATCTCCGCGAAAAACTCATTCTAATCGGCAAGGGCAGATTGTCAAGGTAGGGTATGATTTGGTACTGGTTCAGTTTCAAATCTTGAGTTCGAATATTCAACGGTTCTTGGGAACGCGGGCGTCTCGCCCGCATTGAGCAGCGCGAAAATTGATTGCGGAAAAGAAGATGCAACAAATTGGGCACCGTGCGGGCGGGGACGCCCGCGTTCCCAAGAACCGTTGAATTTTATTTCCAAGTTTCAAACTGAAGTTCTTTTGTTGACTTTTTGGAAGCGGAAGAGTGAACCACGAGGCTTACCTCCCGATCCCCCACACTTTGTCCAACAACGGTAGCGAGTTGTCTTGCGTATGACAAATACTCGGGATTAATGGGCAGTGCGAAGTGTCACAAAAGACCAGTAAACAATGGGCGAAATGTCCAAGTTGAACCTTACACGGCGTCAGTTTCTCTCCGGGCTCGCGGCCGCACCGCTTGTTGGTGTCTCGGCTACTTCTGTTTATGCCAGGCTGATTGAGCCTTACAACTATTCGATCAGTGAAACCGACGTCTTTATCAAAGACCTTCCGGCAGCGTTCCAGGGTTTTCGGATCACTCAGCTTACCGATGTTCATCACAGTCGCCTGGTTGGTTTAGACCAGATCGAACGCGTCGTTTCATTGGCGCAAAGCACAAGACCAGATCTCATCGCCCTCACCGGAGATTACACCACGACCTACCGGCGCTATATCGAGCCATGTGCTGAAATTCTTGGGCGGTTAAATGCGCCTGAGGGTGTGTGGGCGGTTCTTGGCAACCACGACCATTACACCGATCCGGAGCTGACGACTCGAGCTCTCGAACGTCATCACATCAAGGTACTGAACAATAAGAACACTATTCTCATTAAGCGCTCAGAGACCCTCCAGCTGGCCGGTATTGATGATTACTCGTGGGCCGGGACCGACTGGACACGAGCACTGCACGGATTGAACAGACGGACTCCAACTGTGCTCTTGTCACACCAGCCCAACGTTCTGGACTTGGAGGAGGCCCAGAACGTCTCATTGATGTTGAGCGGGCACACCCATGGAGGTCAGATAAACATTCCATTGATTGGAGCACCAGCCCGCTTCGTTACTGAAGAGCTAAAGTATCCGCGCGGACTCTTCCGACGTGGCTCTGCTCAACTATATGTGTCCACCGGCACCGGTGTGATTGGTCTCCCGATCAGGTTCGGAGTAAGACCGGAAATCGCGGTACTCCGTCTTATCCGCGCTCAATGAACTCGCTTAATTGCCATCACTGACAAGTCATCTGCCGGGGCTACATCCGGACCAAAGGCAGTCAATTCCCGCAGACAACTCTCTATCATCTCCTTTGGTGCAAAACCGCAATTCTTCTTAAGTACCGAAGTGAGACGATTGATGCCGTATTCGCTTCCGGCACCGTCTGATACCTCCGAAAGGCCATCGGTGTAGAGGAACAGAGTGTCCCCTCTGTTTAGTTGGAACTTTTCCACCGTGAACTCTTCGTTTGAGAACATTCCTAAAGGCAATCCCGTCGCTTCGATTGCCCGGACCTCGGCTCCTTGTACGAGCAACGGCGGCAGGTGTCCGGCATTGCTAATCTCTAGCGAACCGTTTGGGTTGAGTCTGCCACAAACCAATGTGGCGTAGTGTGTGGGCAGCGTGCTCTCACAAAAGACTCGACTTGCACGTTCGAGCATTTGGCCCAGCGGAAGTTTGATCGAGACCAGAGTGCGAAACATCGCCTGCAGGTGTGCCATCAACATAGATGCAGCAACACCTTTGCCTGAAACGTCGCCCAGGACAAAATGCAGTGTTCCGTCTTCACCCGTGATCAGATCACAGTAATCACCGCTGACCAGTCCCGCCGGTTCGTAGTGATAAGCCACCTGCCAACCATCCACGTTCAACGAGGGTTGCGGTAGCAGCCCATTCTGAATGCGCGCTGCAAGCTCAAGATCTGCCTCAAGAGCGCGCTGCTCAATGGGTGTGAGGTGGTCAATACACAAACAAGTCAGAGGATCTGCAATTAGTCGATCCGTTTCGACCGGATCATGGCAGTAATCACAGAGTCCGTAGGTTCCTTTTTCCATTCGGTTCAGCGCTGCATCCACTTCACTGAGCAGCCGACTTAGCTCGCCCGAATCTTGAAAATTACTTGCAGCGAACTGCAGCTTCTGGCGTCGATCAATGAGTTGTTGTCTTAGGACGGGTTCTATTGCCGTGACCATTCCCTTGTTCCTTTCTTAGGTCTAGGCTGTAAGACTTGCTGGTCGAGGTGCTTTCTGCAGTTGTAGGGGCAGTTGTGTTCCGCAACAGATCCTCACAAGCTGCTCACGGTCTGTCTGCATCCCCTGGTCGTTTGCCAACCAGTTGCGCACTTCACGGAAGATGTTCGCGGCGTATGGGTCTGGGGGTTCCACCACGCGGTAGTGAATCCACTTTCCCTCCCGGCGACCCGCCACGATGCCGGCGCGCCGCAGGTAAGCCAAGTGCCGGGAGATCTTTGGCTGGTTATTCTGAAGTACCTCTACGAAGAAGCAAACACACAGTTCTTCATCACCAATTAGGTTGATGAGCCGCAACCGAGTTGGGTCGGCGAGGGCCTTAAAGAGCACCTCGATTTTATAGTCTTTACTAGCCATTCTTACTTAGTTTACTGTCGCGTGTAAGCGTCGTCTTATTTACGATTTTCCCTGCTCAGTAGTTCCTCAATCGCACCAGCAAAATACCTATTGTGGGCACTGTTTTCTATCCGGATCTTGCGTCTAAAAGCATGCCTAGTCGCCACAAAACCGCAACTTGCTCAAGAACAGATACGCCTTGACACATATATCTCCTGATAGGCACGCTTGGCACTCAATGTCGCGGAAGTGGAAAAAGAGTAGCGGGTTTGAACCAGGTAACTAAGAAGTTTAGACGAGGGCCAATTGAAATTGGCTTAAAAATCGCTATTGACTTAGAAAATAAAGAGTGTTACAGAGTTCTTTGCAATGCAAAGCAAGCAAGGGCAAGGACGAAATCAATTTCTCATCTCGCGAAGCACTTTGTGTCCGGAACTAATCTGAATTTTCGCAGGTGGTATGTAAAATTTGGAATCGCAAGCTACAATGCGCTCAATGAAACTGCTACAAACTATTAATTCACCGGCCGATCTGCGCCTTCTATCGATTGCTGACCTATCAAACGTTGCCGACGAAATACGACAGTACATCCTGGAAACGATGTCCCGCATTGGGGGGCACACAGGCGCCTCGCTAGGCGCCGTGGAACTGGCGGTGGCGTTGCATTACGCGTTCGATACGCCACGAGATCGGCTCGTGTGGGACGTTGGGCATCAGGCATACGCACACAAGATTCTCACTGGCAGGCGTGACCTGCTTCCGACAATCAAACAGTACGGTGGCCTCAGTGGGTTTTTGAGACGAGATGAGTCTGAGTTTGACGTGTTCGGTGCCGGACATGCCTCAACATCTCTTTCGGCAGCACTGGGGATGGCGGTGGCTCGCGATAAGCACGGCGACGACCACCACGTCGTAGCATTAATAGGCGACGCTTCTTTGGCGGGCGGAATGGCGATGGAAGCGATCAACCAGGCAGGACATTTGAAGAGTCGGCTGATAGTGGTACTGAATGATAACGAAATGTCGATTGCTCCAGCCGTCGGCGCTCTCACCGGTTACTTGAATCGCATCCGCGGCGCCCATGGATACCATCGCTTTAAGGACGAGGTAGAAGAGACCCTCCTATCGATACCGAGTGTTGGCGAACGGCTTCACCACGCCGCCAAAACTGTGAAGGATGCAATCGCCGCCGCCGTCTTGCCGGGCGCTCTGGTCAGCGAGCTCGGATTCAAATATATCGGCTACGTAGACGGGCACAATCCTCGAGCTTTGGTGGCTGCATTTCGCGAAGCGCAACAAATCAAGGATGGACCGGTGATCGTTCATGCGTTGACGACGAAGGGCAAGGGGCATCCGAGTGCTGAGCAGGACTACTATCGTTGGCACGCAACTGGTCCCTTCGACCTTGAAACCGGTGTGGCGATTAAGTCGCCAGCAAAAGCGCCCACGTATACAAAAGTCTTCGGTGACACGCTCTGCGAGTTGATGGCGGAGGACAAGACTATCGTGGCACTAACGGCAGCGATGCCTGACGGCACGGGAGTTTGTACAGCGCTTGAGCGTTTTCCCGACAGATCCTTTGACGTGGGCATTGCTGAACAACACTGTGTCACCTTTGCCGCCGGCATGTCATGCGAGGGTCTAAAACCAGTTTGTGCCATCTACTCAACCTTCTTGCAGCGTGGCTTTGATCAACTTGTGCATGACGTATGCATTCAAGACCTTAACGTGAAGTTTTGTCTGGATCGGGGCGGCATTGCCGGCGGTGATGGCCCAACGCATCACGGGCTGCTTGATATTGCGTATCTGCGACCAGTTCCCAACATCGTGGTAATGGCTCCGAAGGACGAGGGGGAGATGCGCGACATGATGTTCACGATGCTGCAGCATGTGGGACCTGCAGCGATACGTTACCCCCGTGGCAATGGGGTTGGGGTCGACATCTCAGGCAAACCGCGGCTACTTGAAATCGGCAAGGGTGAAATTCTGCGTGATGGTGGTGAAGTCGCGATCGTTGCCTATGGGTCGATGGTCCATCCTGCCATGATTGCCGCTGAGCAGCTTGCAAAAGAGAAGATCGACGCGACAGTGGTCAATGCGCGGTTTGTAAAGCCGCTTGATGCTCAGTTGCTTCTGGCGTTAGCTCGTACCAAACGGCTGATAGTCACGATCGAAGAAGCATATTTGGCTGGTGGTTTCGGTTCTGCCGTACTGGAACTACTTGAAGAGAATGGGTTACAAGATAAAGTGCGTCTGGTGCGAATGGGTATTCCTGATCGGCTAGTTACTCACGGTGATCCAAAACTGCTTTTGGCCAAGTACGGCTTGGACGTGGACGGCATTTACACTCGGGTGAAAGAGAGTATTGAAGTGCTCGACGATCGGCGAGCGAATCGGCAGAAAGCTCGAGTTGTCTAAAGGCGTGGATCGGAGGACAGAAGACAGAGGTCAGAAGTCGGCCCAAATGAGAAATGGAAAATGGAAAATTGGTCATTGGTCAATCGGTCATGGTCCTTCACCTTCAGCCTAACTCGCGTTTTTCCCGAAGCCACTCCAGACACCATACGCTTTAGCGTCATGGAGCTTCACCTACGGCCTAAGGCTGAAGAACGGGATCGGGAAGATTTGCGGGAAGCCCGCAGGGAGGCACGCAGAGAAACCAGACGTGAACAACGTGCCGCGCAACGTCGGGAACGAGATAATAGCGATCTCCTTCGCATCCGGGAAATTTTTGAGGGTTCGCCAACACCTTGAGGGTGTTTACAGGCGACAGGCTCAATCGCAATCAAATTACAAACTGTTTTCCCGTTGCAGGTGTTGACGGAACGGAGACGCGGTGGCATCATCTGCGGCGAACGGAAGAGCCGAAACGGCTTTCAATTTCGATTCGCAGCCGTTACGCGTCAATACCACTTGCATTTTGCGGGTGGGTTGCCCCATCTCACAACTCCCGACAAATCTATCAAAGCATTCTCTTTTGTTGATTCGCGCCGCCGGTGCGCGTAACAAGTGGTGATGACTATGAAGAAGCAGCAATACCGTGAGCGGGAGTGTATCCACCAGGAGGACGGCGTCGAAGGGGCGTACTACAATGGCGTATTCTACGTGCAGGCCCTGCAACGACTTCCTGTGGACGCCGCGTTGCAGATGTCGAGAAAGGTCACTTCTTTCTTTTGGTCGGATGCGCCCCAGATTCTCGTCTGGCTCTGTCATGACTGTGCGGCTCAGGTGGGTCTTACCGACGTCCCTCGGGCGATGACGCAGACGAGGCGAAAGGCTTGACCGGTGGTTCGCGTCACGTCTGGGGAACATCTTAGGTACCCTTGGATGAAGCGCGAGCGAATAGATAGAATTCTGGTCGATCGAGGACTCGCAAACTCCCGGACCAAGGCTCAGGCGCTAATAATGGCTGGCGTAGTCCTTGTTGACGAACAGCGAGTCCATAAGCCATCAGATCTGTTCAAAACAGACGCCAACATTCGAATTAAGGGTCAGGACGAACCCGTCACCCGGTACGTAGGTAGAGGTGGGTTGAAACTTGAGGCCGCACTCCGTGAATTTTCCATAGACGTCACCGGACTTGACTGTCTGGATATTGGCTCCTCCACTGGCGGGTTTACCGATTGTCTACTGCAGCATGGCGCCCGCAGCGTAGTTGCGGTAGATGTTGGTCACAACCAAATCGACTGGCGACTAAGAACAGACCCACGCGTGGAAGTAAGAGAGGGGGTCAACGCTCGATACCTGAAGCAAGAAGATTTCGAGCGCCCATTTGATCTCGTAACTCTAGACGTCTCGTTCATCTCAGCGACAAAAGTACTTCCGGCAATCGTTCCACTGTTGACCGGCAACGGACACCTGATTACGCTGATCAAGCCGCAATTTGAAGTCGGGAAGGGTGAAGTAGGGCGCGGTGGGATAGTTCGCGATCCTGAGCAGCGGCAGCGTGTTGTTGATGAGGTCAATGGAGCAGCGCGCAGTTTGGGTCTGGGACTAATAGGAGTGATCGAATCGCCTATTCGCGGGGCGGAGGGAAATATTGAGTTCCTTGCTTGCTATAAGAGGTTAGGCATTGATCCGGAGAATTACTGAAACCGTGGCGCTGGCCCAATTACAGCGATTGAAAAATGCTTAACCAGCGGTTGATCAAGCGGGAGTATGAGCATGCCGCGATTAATCCTCCTCTGAATGAGTTCAATCGTCAAAGACGGAAAAAGTTGGTTTCGCGGGCCTGGTGCCGCTGCCACGGCGCACCAAGGTTCGTTGACCAGAAAACCACCCCCACGTATCATCCGCTCGGTCCAGAGCAAGCACAGCTAACTTAAGACGCAAACGCTCGCTTCTTTGCAGCTTTCGCTCGCAAGCTCATTTGCGAGCGTTTTCAGCAATTGCCGTCGGTTCGCTTATGTCAATCAAACGCATCGGCATTGTCCTCAAACCGCATCAACCAGATGCACTGAAAACGATTTGTGACCTCGTCAGTTGGTTGGCTGAGCGCGGGCTGGCGATGGTAGGAACGCCTGACCTGGAGCGTCAGCGCATTGAGCACGAAACAGGTTGCGTTGTTGAGTCGGTTGAACCTGATCAACTGGCTTCCAATGTGGACCTAATGATGGTTTTGGGCGGAGACGGAACAATGATTGCAACCGCCCGGATGGTTGGCGACACCGAAGTTCCTGTCCTGGGAATAAATTATGGTGGCTTAGGGTACCTTGCCGAGTTCAGGATTGAGGAGATTTATACTGCGCTTGATTCGATACTCGTGGGAAACTACCGTTTAGACAAGAGAGTGATGCTTGCCGTTGAGCTGTTTCGAGGCACCGATCAGATAACCCGCAACCGAGTGCTCAATGATGTAGTCATCAATAAGTCTGCGCTGGCCCGGATTATCGAAATTGAAGCAAGTCTCAACGGGCAGTTCATTAACTCGTTCCGTGCAGATGGCCTGATTGTTTCAACTCCAACGGGGTCCACAGCTTATAACCTATCCGCCGGCGGTCCTGTTATTTTCCCGTCGATGGATGCTGTGGTGATCACACCTATCTGTCCGTTTACTCTCTCCAATCGGCCGATTGTGGTTCCAAATGACTCATCGATTGAGTTGTGTCTGAAAACTGCAAATGAAGACGTGGCACTTACGCTCGACGGGCAGGTTGGATTTGCATTGGAGGTGGAGGATCGCGTGGTGATACAGAAGAGTAGGACCACTTTCAATTTAATCCAGCCGATGAATCGGAACTACTTTGAAGTACTGAGAACCAAATTGCGTTGGGGCCGTTAGTAGTAGTTGCGGTTCGCTCCCATCACCTACACAGTAGACCAAAACAATGCCTGAAAAAGACCAAAGCAAGAAGCGACAGCTCAACCAAAACGCGTTCGAGCGCGAGGTCACAACGGATCTCGATGACGAGACCCCTGATCGACCCAAGGGGCTAGCTCTTCACACGCGAATTCTGATTGGCTTATTGGTCGGTGTGGTCGCCGGAGTGGTGGTTAACAAGATCTTCGGCAGCGATCACGCCAGAGTTGCCTGGGTAATCTCGAACATTACAGAACCAATCGGCACATTGTTTCTGCGATTGTTGCTGCTGATTGTCGTTCCGCTGGTTTTTTCGTCCCTAGTCGTTGGGGTGGCGGGCATTGGAGACATTAGAAAGCTCGGCCGGGTGGGATTAAAGACCTTCGCCTACACAATCATTATCTCAGGGATCTCCGTCGTAATCGGTTTGACCCTCGCGAACACGATTAGACCGGGCGAGAAGGTAGATCCTGCAACCTCGCAAGCCTTGCAGGAACGCTACAGCACAGATGCGACCAGAAGGGTTGAAGACGCACGCAGAGCCAGTGAAGCTAACCGAGATTCAGTGTTGATGCAGGTAGTGAAGACAATCATTCCCTCCAATCCCATTGCCGCCGTTGCAGGCATAAAAGCGGGAGAAGAGCGACAGACGGACACCCCAGACATGCTTCACCTTATGTTCTTCTCTGTCTTGTTGGGAATCGCCGCGACGCTTATTCCAACTTCCGTTGCATCACCGTTGTTGTTGGGCTTGCAGGCACTTTTTGAGATCTGCGCGAAGATCATCGACATCATCATGAAGATCGCGCCTTATGCCGTTGCTTGCCTTCTGTTCAACAATACGGCCCGGTTCGGACTTGACCTCTTGCAGGCCCTTGGATGGTTCGTTTTGACGGTGCTGATAGGACTTTCACTGCACATGTTTGGCGTCTTCTCGCTTTCAGTCTATTTCCTTTCGAGAATCTCGCCGCTCGAGTTCTTCCGGCGAATTAAAACGGTTATCCTTACGGCATTCTCAACCTCCTCATCAAATGCTACGCTTCCGACTGCGCTTCGCGTCTCTGAAGAAAACCTTGGTGTGCCGCAGGAGATCAACAGCTTCGTACTAACCGTGGGTGCGACAGCCAATCAGAACGGCACTGCGTTGTATGAGGGCGTGACGGTATTGTTTCTCGCGCAACTGGCTGGGATAGATCTTAGCTTCGGTCAACAGTTGATGGTGGTATATCTAGCAATCCTTGGTGGGATTGGTACGGCTGGCGTACCTTCGGGCTCTATCCCGTTCATCATCGGTGTGCTCGTCACAATAGGCGTTAATCCAGCCTTGATCGCAATAATTCTCGGAGTGGATCGCATTCTCGACATGTGTCGGACCACGTTGAACGTGACAGGCGATATTACGGCTGCCACCTATGTCGCGCGCTCTGAAGGTTATGAACTTCTGCGTCCTCAACCGCCGGCAATAATTCAGGCCGGTGTTGCCATGGCGGGCGCTGAGTCTGGTCGCGACTAACTGTTTGGTAACAGTGCCGCGATAATCTGGGAACAGCTTATTTAGAGCATCCCGCTACAAGGATCTGTAAAGCTATGGTCTTCCCAATATCTGATGACAATCGCGGACGCACGATCACTCCGTGGGTCAACTACACGCTGATTGCCCTGAACATTCTCGTATTCGTGTTTCTGCAGCAACTCGGAGCCAATGAGCGATTCACTTACGCATTCTCGACCGTGCCGGAAGAGATTCGTACCGGAGAAGACATAGTTACTCGCGATCGCGTTGCCATTCACCCGACGGGCCAACGCATCCTGGTACCTGGCCTACAGCCAACTCCGCTCACTGTTTATCTCACATTGATTACGTCGATGTTCATGCATGGCGGGATTGCCCATATTTTTGGAAACATGCTGTTCCTGTGGATCTTCGGTGACAATATCGAGGATCGGATGGGCCATGCGCGCTATTTGATCTTCTATCTGGTCTGTGGTGTGCTGGCGGCTCTGGCTCATGTGATCACGACACTGATGTTTGCGACGGATGCCAGTAGTTTATTGATTCCCAGCCTCGGTGCTTCGGGAGCAATTTCCGGAGTGCTCGGAGGTTATGTACTGTTGCATCCTACGCGCCGCGTAACAGTAATCCTCTTCCGCTTTTTGACGGATGTTCCGGCGTACGTGGCGATCGGAATTTGGTTTGCGTTCCAATTGATCAGCGGTTTAGGAATGCTCGGCGGCGGCTCTCAGCAAGGTGGCGTGGCCTATGCGGCCCATATTGGCGGATTCATAGCAGGTTTAGCTCTGGTCAAGTTTTTTACGATTGGGCGCACGTCGTATGCGTAGAGCTGCGTAAGAAACACCCCAGCACTCTTGCTATCTCCTTTGGGTTATCACCACTCACGACACCTGCTACTTCATTTGTCGCTTCGAGGGTTTCTTCGATAACATCGCGCCACTCAGGAGTAAGCTATGTCCACTGAAAAAGCGTCGCCGGTCAATCAACAGGGGTTGGAGATCAAGTCGACGCCGCGGGAAGAGATGGATCTCTTTCCGCTCGATACCTTTCCGTACGAGTTTGTTGGCCGCGAGATTAAGATCAACTTCGAGATCCCAGAGTTTACAGCCATCTGCCCGTTCTCTGATTTTCCGGATTTCGCTACTATCTACATCGAGTACGTTCCGCATGAGCTTTGTGTCGAACTGAAGAGCCTGAAGCTCTATATAAACTCTTTTCGAAACGTAAAGGTCTTCCACGAACATGTCATCAATATCATTCTGGAAGACTTTGTGAGCGCTTGTGCCCCGCTTAAGGCGGAGATTGAAGGAGACTTTCACGTGCGGGGAAATATCAAGACGACAGTCAAAGCCAAGTACGAAAAGTAAGTTCGGCCCTTTGGTTTTGGATCTTCGGCGTTGGCCCTTTAGATCGTTCGGTCCTAGACACAAAGACCGAATCAAGTCGAAGCCCGAAGCCCGAGGACCAAAGGTCGAAAGATCGAGGGCCGAAAGAGATGACCTTCACGTCCATCTTCATCGTTGCGGGCGTCATTCTATTCCTCATCTTTATTCTTATCGCTCGTTTAGCGGTGCGATGGGTCGTACGACTGACCATCATGGCTGTCATTCTGGTTGCCCTCATTGCCGGAGGTTTCTTCTGGTGGTGGACCACGCGTCTCGCTCCTACCCCCAGCCCAAAGTCACGTACGACGCCTTCGCGCCGCACTTCTCCCTAAGCCAGCCTCAACTCAGCCATGGTTGAAAACGAACGAGATGCTGAACCGCTTTATGACTCGGAAATAAGTCTGAAAGGCTCTCAGCTTACGGGGTTGTGGAGGCGTTATCGCGGATTGCCGCGAAACATTTTTGCCATCAGTCTAGTCAGCCTGCTCAATGATGCCTCGAGCGAGATCATCTACCCGCTACTTCCCATGTTCCTTTCCCTAACGCTCGGAGCCTCTCCAGCAGTTATCGGTCTGATCGAAGGAGCCGCGGAATCGGTCTCCAGTCTCCTGAAACTCTTTGCCGGTTACTTCAGCGATCGTCGTGGAAAACGCAAAATTTTTGTCGTACTCGGGTACGGAGTCACTAACCTTGTGCGGCCCTTGCTTGCGTTTGCGACCACCTGGTACCAGGTTCTTGCAATCCGGCTGACTGACCGTGCAGGTAAGGGCGTCCGAAGCGCTCCGCGGGACGCAATGATCGCGGATTCCGTTTCGCCCGATGAGAGAGGTTTGGCTTTTGGTTTTCACCGCGCGATGGACCACACTGGCGCTGTTGTGGGGCCGCTAGCGGGCTTTCTGCTTGTCTGGCTTTTGGCAAACGACCGCGACAACCTAACGAGCGGAGACTTTACTAACATATTCCTGCTTGCGTCGATTCCGGCTCTGGCAGCGATCGTCGTCGTGGCATTTTTTGTGCGCGAAACTGCTGTGCCGAGGAACGCTAATAACATTCATCCTGCTGCGCCTGTTTCGCTGTCGCTAAAGGGTTTTGATAAGAACTTCAAACGCTTCCTCGTGATCCTGGCTCTGTTCACACTCTCAAATTCGTCAGATGCTTTCCTGTTGTTACGCGCACAAAGTGCCGGCGTCTCAGCGGGGATGATTCCGCTACTCTGGGCGTTGCTGCACGTCGTGAAAGTTGTGAGTTCGCTGTTTGGTGGAGACTTGTCAGATCGGCTGGGGCGGCAACGGCTAATCGTGGCTGGATGGATTCTGTATGCAGCCGTTTACCTGGGCTTTGCCTTTGTCAGTCAAGAAATTTCCGTTTGGATTCTCTTTCTAATCTACGGTATCTACTTTGGTTTGGTAGAAGGTGCAGAGAAGGCACTGGTTGCGGACCTGGTGCGGCCGGAACAGCGCGGAACAGCCTACGGCTTGTATAATCTTGCTTTCGGCATAACGGTCTTGCCCGCTTCACTTTTTATGGGCGTGTTGTGGAGCGTGAGTGGACCAGCCATAGCGTTTACGTTCAGTTCAATGCTCGGCCTGAGCGCTGCGATAATGCTCTCGACCACTGTCCGGTCGCGACCACAAAATGCCGATGTAAACTGATTCAATCTGTCGCTCTGAAAGGAGAATCATTATGCCCCTGCGAATGTTGACGCCCTACCCGGGTCTGTCGCGTGAGATCGGGTTGTATTTGAGCGGAATGGAAGAAGTGCGCGAACAGGTACGAGCCGCAGTAGCAGGGCTGAGCAATGAAGAGATTGGTAGGCCCGCTTTCCTTGGGGCCCACCCGATTGGCGCACTTGTCTTACATATCGGCGAAGCCGAATGGTGGTGGATGAAATGCATAGTGTCTGGCCATGAGCTGACCGAGCACGATCGTAAGGCCCCCTACTGGGACGTGCTCAACGATCCGCAGGGCTTTGCATCGCACAATTACTCAGCCCAGTTCTGTTTAGAACAGATCGAGACGATCCGAAATCAGACTCGGGATTTGCTGTTCGCGCGCAATGACAAGGACCTTGAGCACGTTCATAGCCTCACTCGAAAAGGCGTTACGACAGACCATACTTTGCGCTGGATCCTGCACCACTTGATTGATCACGAAGCACAGCATAAAGGGCAGATTTTGATGTTGAGGAGGTTGTGGGTCTAGCATTTGAATGGCAACACGTTACGAACTAATCAAAAATGAGCATGACTTGCGAAGAGCTGCAGAAGAGCTCTCGAAGTACTCGGTGATCGGCCTCGACACTGAAACCACTGATCTCGATCCCTATACTTCCCGGCTCCGCCTCATCCAGCTTGCAGTTCCAGATGGTGTGCGAATCATTGATTTGGACGCCTTTCGCGATATTGATCTGCGCCACGACGAACGACTCGCTCCGTTGCGCCGCCTGCTTGAAGCTCATCGCCCCATCAAGATCGCTCACAATGCGAAGTTCGACGCAAAGTTCATAAAGCACAACCTGGGAGCCGAACTCGGTGGGCTATTCGATACGCTGCTCGCTAGCCAGTTGCTGGGTGCAGGCGACATTGAAGAGCGTCACGGGCTGGAAACAGTTGCGTCCCGCTACCTTAGCGAAGCTGTCGATAAGAGTGAACGCTTAAGCAACTGGGAGTTCGAGCTTTCTGAGGCGCAGCTCGAGTACGCGGCCCGGGATGCTGCCGTTTTACTTCCCTTGCGTGAGAAATTGATTGATCGGTTGCGGTCAGACTCGCTTGTGAAGTGCGCCCAACTCGAGTTTGAGTGCGTCATGCCAGTTGTGGATCTGGAACTGGCGGGCTTTTACATGCACAAGGATCGGTGGTTGGAGCAGCTGGCAATCGTGGAGAAGCGTCGCGGGGAACTTGCTGAAGAACTACAGTCAGTGCTCGCGGAGGAATCTTCGCAGGGCTCGCTCTTTGGTGGCCCACAACGCGACGAGATCAATCTGGACTCTCATCAGCAGTTGACACAGGCGCTGGGAAGGCTCGGCATTCCGGTTCCCGACTCCACACGTAATTGGAAGCTGCAGCCGTTGGCGGCCCAGTACCCGATAATCAGTACACTACTCGAATATCGAACCGTGCAAAAGGCCTTAACCAGCTATGGGCAGAACATGATTGATCTGATCAACCCTGTTACAGGTAGATTGCACGCGGATTTTCGTCAGATAGGCGCACCGACGGGAAGGTTTGCTTGCACAAACCCCAACGTACAGCAGGTACCACACGCTATCGAATACCGTCGCTGTTTCTCAGGTCATCCTGAGGGACGCAAGTTAATCATTGCAGACTATTCGCAGATTGAGCTGCGGATTCTTGCGGAGTTCTCGGCAGACCGAGGCTTCATTCAGGCATTCAATTCCGGTGCCGATCTACATCGCGTGACGGCCGCCCAAGTGTTCAATGTATCAGCGGAGCAAGTTTCCAGGGAGCAGCGCGATTTTGCTAAGCGGTTGAACTTTGGCGTGGTCTACGGGATCGGGGCACAACGCTTTTCGATTATGACCGGTTTGGGTGTTTCAGAGGCCGAGAACGTGCTGCGTAGGTACTTTGCTACGTATCAGGGGCTCGATGCGTATTTGCGTGAGGCTGCCAACAGAGCGGTTCGCGAGCGGCAAGCGCGGACGGCGTCCGGGCGTTTAGTAAGATTCCGTTTTGACGAGCAGGATCGTCAACAAATTTCGATGACGCAGCGAAACGGCAAGAACACGCCTATTCAGGGTACGAGCGCAGACATCTTGAAACGTGCCCTGCGTCTCCTGAAGGGCGAGCTGAGAGACACGTCGGCCCAGATCGTCAACATCATTCATGACGAAATAGTTGTAGAGGCGGACGCCGAAGAGGCAGAGGAGATTGCAAATCGAGTGGAGCGTGCGATGTGCGCCGCTGCTGAGGAGTATTTGCACACGGTACCAGTAAAAGTGGAGACACAGATTGCCGATGAGTGGGTGAAATGAGATCGGAGGTCAGGGGATAGAAGACAGAAGACAGAAGACAGAAGACAGAAGTCAGAGGTCGGGCCAATGAGAAATGGAAAATGGAAAATTGGTCATTGCTATTGGTCATTCATTCATCGGTCATAGGTCACGGATATCACACAACCTCTAAAAACGTATGGTGCCGAGTGTGATACGTGACCAATGACCAATGACCAATGACCAATGACCATGACCAATGACCAATGACCAATGACCAATGACCAATGACGAATGACGAATGACCAATGACCAATGACCAATGACCAATGACCAATGACCAATGACCAATTGTCCGTTTTTCATTTCTCATTTTTCATTTCTCATTTGGCCTGACCACTGACCACTGACCAATGACCAACTGACCACTGACCAATGACCACTGACCACTGACCCACTGACCACTGACCACTGACCACTGACCACTGACCACTGACCAATTGACCTCTGGATCTGTCCGAATTTGAAAATTTCTTCTCATCTGGTAAAGTACAGCGCTTTGCATCACAACAGTTGGGGTCAAGGATTTACGGGACCTAGTGTGTTCTGGCGGGTCTTAGTGCGATCAGTTCCTCCTGCGATCAGCACCTACTGAAAGATACAAAGCAGCGGAATGCCACAGATTTTCCATCACAGCACAAATGCGCTGGCAAAGCTGAGTATCTTTGGCGCCATTTTCATTCTGCTTGCCGCCTTGTATGTGACTGCCGAGATCAATCGCTCATCCTGGAATACCGGTCAGTGGGTTGAGCGTCAACAGCCCGTACAATTTAGTCATAAACACCACGTGGGTGATGACGGAATTGATTGCCGCTACTGTCACACCTCCGTGGAGACGTCTTCGTCTGCAGGAATGCCCTCGACGGAAGTATGCATGAATTGCCACAAGCAGATTTGGGCCGAAAGTCCATACCTTGAGCCTGTGCGCGCCAGTTTCCGCACTGGCAAACCGATCGAGTGGATCCGAGTCCACGATCTACCCGACTACGCCTATTTCAATCACGCGATTCACGTCAATAAGGGAGTTGGTTGCTCCACCTGTCACGGACGTGTGGATCAGATGCCGATTGCTTATCAGGCTTCATCACTGCAGATGGAGTGGTGCCTCCAGTGTCATCGAACCCCGGAACGATTCGTGCGACCCAGGTCAAAGGTGTTCGACATGGTGTGGCGAGCAGAAAACCGAACTACGGAAGAGATCGCCGAAGGGAAATCTTTGGTCATGGCCTATCGAATTCAGGATCCCAAAGTTCTAACCAGTTGCTCTACGTGTCATCGTTAGGGAATTAGTGCCGGCGCATGTCGACAGATAACAAACACATCAACTTCACGCTGATGCGGCAATATATCCTCGATCAGCAGGACGCGGGCGCGGAGGCTTCGGCAAGTGGAACACGCTCGGAATACTGGCGGAGCATCGAGGAACTTGCGGACTCGCCGGTGCTGCGCGAGTTTATTCAACGTGAATTTCCACAGAAGGCAGACGTCTGGGACGACCCGGTTGAGAGACGCACATTTCTAAAATTGATGGGTGCATCGCTGGCGCTTGCCGGACTCAGTGGGTGCGTCTATCAGCCGCCGGAGAAGATTGTCCCTTACGTCCGCCAGCCAGAAGAGATTGTTCCCGGCAAAGCGCTCTTCTTTGCAACAGCATTTTCAATGGGTGGCGTCGCTGTGCCCCTGTTGGTTCGAAGCAACGAGGGCCGGCCAACCAAGATAGAAGGTAATCCGGACCATCCGATTAATCGAAGCGGTTCGAATGATCGCGGCTCCAGCGCGACGGACATTTACGCTCAAGCTTCTATTCTGACCCTTTACGATCCCGATCGCTCAAAGACCACCTTATATCGCGACGAGACTCGACCCTGGACCACCTTTGTTGGCGAAATTCGCACGCTTCTGGATGAGCAACGCGGGAAGCAAGGCAGTGGCATACGGTTCCTCACTGAGACCATTACCTCGCCCACAGTGGGAGCCCAGTTGCGCAGCATTCTCACCGAATTTCCGCAGGCGAAGTGGCATCAGTACGAGCCGTCAAACGATGATAATGCACGAGCCGGAGCTGTAGCGGCATTCGGTCAGCCGGTAAATACGATCTACAACTTCGCGGCCGCGCAACGCATTCTTGCCCTCGACTCAGATTTCCTGGCGTGTGGTCCAGGTACGGTGCGGTATGCCCGAGAGTTTGCACCCAAACGCAAAGGTGGCGAACACGGAGAGGGGATGAACCGACTGTACGTCGTCGAGAGTACGCCGACCACGACGGGAGCACGGGCAGACCACGTTTGGCGCGTTAAGCCCAGCGAGATCGAGGGAATCGCCCGCACCGCTGCTGAGCGTATTTCGGGAGGTACCACCAACCAATCATCGGCAGGCGGTCATGCCTTCCTCGATGCCATTTTGAAGGATCTACAGTCGCATCGCGGAGCAAGCATCGTGATTCCCGGACGTGAAGCATCACCAACTGTTCACGCACTGGCCCATGCCATGAACAGTGCCTTAGATAACATCGGCAGGACTGTTTCCTACACTGATCCACTGGAGGCAAACTCTGTCGACCAGCGACAGTCATTACAGGAATTGGTCAACGACATCGATGGTGGTCGAGTCGAGTTGCTGGTAATTGTTGGCGGCAATCCCGTCTATAACACACCGGCCGATCTCAAATTAAACCAGGAACGAATGTTTAAGGTGAGGACGCGGATTCATTTCAGTCTTTACCGAGATGAAACGTCTGAGCTGTGTCATTGGCATGTGCCGGAGAGCCATTACCTGGAGTCTTGGAGCGATGCACGCTCGTACGATGGTACCGTTTCTATCGTTCAGCCTTTGATAGAGCCACTTTATCAAAACAAAAGCGTGCACGAATTCCTCGCCGTCTTCACACCGCAATACGATCGCATCGGATATGACATTGTTCGCGAGCACTGGCAACGACGCACACCTACAGCCAGAGCAGGTACGCAGACGAACAATACGCAAACGACGCAAGCAGGCCAGACCGTCAGCGGCGACCAGGCACCTCCAACGACCACTTCGGCCGCAGCAGCAACACCCGATGCAGCCACTGATTTCGAAAACTCATGGCGTCAGTGGGTGCATGATGGATTCATCCCCAATACTGCATTCCCAACACGCAGTTTAGCGCCAAGTGATGTAGCTGCCGCGGTGAGCACGGGGAGTCCCGCCGCGCCTGCAGGTTCGTTCGAGCTCGTCCTTCGCACAGATCCGACGATCTACGACGGTCGTTTCGCTAATAACGGTTGGTTACAGGAGTTGCCAAAGCCGCTAACGAAGTTGACGTGGGACAACGCCGTCTTGCTTAGCCCCAACACTGCAAGCAGGCTCGGGCTGCAGAGAAAGATTGGCGAAAAGGGCGGCGATGTGAACGTCGACACCGTGGCTATCACCCATCAGGGGCGCTCTATGGCCTCTCTGCCAGCATGGGTGATACCTGGCCATCCGGATGATGTCATCACAATCCACTTGGGGTACGGACGAAAACTGGCTGGTCGGGTGGGAAATCAACACGGATTCAACGCCTACGAATTACGCATGTCTGACTCCCCATGGTTCGCTACGGGTGTCAAAGTGGAGCGCGGTACCGGTCAATATCAACTAGCCGCTACCCAGCTTCACTTTTTGATGGAGGGCCGCGACATCGTGCGTTCACACAACGTTGGTGAGGATGCGCACGCCCCAAACGGCCATCATGAGCCCTCCGAAGATGAAACACTTTACGACCCGAAGATTTGGGACTCGAAGAACCAGGGCATGGGTTATGCCTGGGGCATGGCCATCGATCTCAGCGGTTGCGTTGGGTGCAACGCATGCACCGTTGCCTGCCAGTCTGAAAACAACATTCCAGTGGTAGGCAAGCAGGAGGTTGCACGCAGCCGTGAGATGCACTGGATTCGCGTCGACACCTATTTCAAAGGCGACGACGCCAGCCACCCTGAAAGTACACACTTCATGCCTGTCCCGTGCATGCACTGCGAGAAAGCGCCGTGCGAACCCGTTTGTCCGGTACACGCTACTGTTCATAGTTCTGAAGGGCTAAACGACATGGTGTACAACCGCTGTGTCGGAACCAAGTACTGTTCGAACAACTGTCCTTACAAGGTGCGACGTTTCAACTTCTTCCTTTACCAGGATTGGGACGCTCCCACATATCAATTAATGCGCAATCCTGATGTCACCGTGCGCAGTCGCGGAGTCATGGAAAAGTGTACGTACTGTGTGCAGCGGATTCAGGAGGCAAAGATTCAATCTGAGCTTGAAGGAAGAAAAGTACGAGATGGCGAGATCGTCACTGCGTGTCAAGCTGCTTGTCCAACAGAAGCGATCGTGTTTGGAGACATCAACGATCCCAACAGTCGCGTCTCAAGGATGAAAGCGGAAGAGCGCAACTACTCACTGCTTGCTGAATTGAATACTCGACCCCGGACAACTTATTTAGCGTCAGTGCGGAATCCGAATCCAGAGATCAAGAGTTAGCCTGAGCGAGCCTTAGCAGATATGACCGAAGAGCCGCACAGTCAGGTGCAACACACCACGGTACCGGTGGTTGAGCCGGGGCTTACGTTTGCATCTGTCACGGACAAGATCAGCTCGATCGTCCTCAAGCGTAAGACTCCGCTTGGGTGGTTCATCGGGTTTGCGATCTCATTTGCGCTGTTCCAGTTGATGATGCTGTCCATCTTTCAACTGGTCTTCGTCGGTATCGGTATCTGGGGCATCAACATACCGGTTGCCTGGGGCATGGACATCCTGAATTTTGTCTGGTGGATCGGAATCGGTCACGCAGGAACGCTGATCTCCGCGATCTTGTTATTGCTGAGGCAGGAATGGCGGACTTCAATCAATCGGTTTGCGGAAGCCATGACTCTGTTTGCAGTGGCCCAAGCGGGAATGTATCCGATTTTCCACCTCGGCCGGCCGTGGCTGATGTATTGGTTGTTTCCTTACCCAAACACGATGGGCGTCTGGCCGCAGTTCCGCAGTCCTTTGATGTGGGACGTGTTTGCCGTGTCGACCTATGCGACGGTCTCAGCTTTGTTTTGGTTCATTGGTCTGATCCCGGATTTTGCAACGTTAAGGGATCGCGCCCGCAGCAAAGCCTTCCAGATTGTATATGGCATGTTGGCCATGGGTTGGCGAGGTTCTGCTAGGCACTGGCATCGTTACGAAATGGCGTACTTGCTGTTGGCGGGGTTAGCCACGCCGCTTGTACTCTCGGTTCACACGATCGTCAGCTTTGACTTTGCCGTGGGAATCATTCCCGGTTGGCACGCGACGATGTTTCCGCCGTACTTCGTAGCCGGGGCCATCTACGCCGGTTTTGCCATGGTCTTGTTCTTAACGATCCCCTTGCGACGGTTCTATGGACTTGAAGGATTCATCACCATGCGTCATATGCACAATATGGCAAAGGTGATGCTGGCAACCGGTTTGATTGTTGGCTACGGCTACGTTATCGAGGCGTTTTTTGGTTGGTACAGCGGCAATAAGTACGAGCGATACATGATCTGGAAC
>DATETN010000150.1:0-13005 GCA_035283645.1 Pyrinomonadaceae bacterium | reverse complement strand
TGGAGCCGGCTGCCGGAGTTGAACCGGCGACCTTCTAATTACGAATCAGACGCTCTACCAACTGAGCTAAGCCGGCTTTTCAAAACCTACGCGAGTGCGAGTAGGATTGCAATATACGGACGCGCAGTTTTGAGGTCAAGTTGTCCAAAAACCGTGGCTACCAAAAGAGTCGGCTCTGTGCAATCTCTGTGCTCTCAGTGACTTCTTAGTAACTCAGCGAGAAATGCCCTATTTTTGCACTTCAGGGGTTACCTCTTGTTATCTGCCCGTCGAAGACGATCAGGGGAGCTCTGTGGTTCTACTGACTGCGGACTGACGTTACTACCACAGATAACACAGAGCACACAGAGCGCACAGAGCGCACCGCACACAGAGCACACAAAGGTGCATCGAGTACTCTCAGGAGCTAAGAGTTTGTAGTTTTCGAACGTAGGGAGGAGAAGATGCCAAAAGATCCAAAAAAAACGTAGACCGCTACAAAATTCGCGGCGGTGAGATTAACCAATTCGAATTCCACAACAACCAACAGGAACTCGAGAAGTATCAACAACAGAGTCGAAAGCGAGCAAAGAAATCGACCGCAGCCGCAACCAAGAAGGCGGGAAAGAAACGCTCTGCAAAGAAGAGTTAATTTAATGTCGTGCCTTGTTCCGAACCAAAGGTCTGGTCGATCCCTCGCCTCATTGTTTCTGCTCAGCGTTTTTCTGTCGTTTGTCGTTCCAACTCTGGCTTTAGCCCAACAGAACAGGCGATCCCTTGAACGGCTTCCGTCTGTCGAAAAGATCGTCGCGCGATATCTCAAGGCGATTGGCGGAAAGAAGCGTGTCGCCCCAGTTAAAGACAGCATCTCGGAATGGTCGGCTCTAGTGAACAACCAGCCGGGCGGCAGGGCGCGCATAGTGACGAAAGCACCCGCCTCTTCACGCCTTGAACTACTTTTGAATGATGGCGAGATAGCTAGTGGTACAAATTCCAGTTCTGCGTGGGCTAAAGAGTTGGGTGAACAGCCACGAACTCTTACGGGACCTGAATCCGCGACCGCGAAACTTCAGGCCGTACTCGATTCTGCGCAATTTATTGATTACAAGAAGAAGAATGTTGCCGCCCGAGTACTTTCTGGCCGTGGAAATGCCTCTGAGCCATCGTTCGCAGTGGAGTTTTCTACGCGCAGCGGCGGTCGGCTGGTCTATCACTTCAGCCGCATCACCGGGTTGCTAAACGAGATGGTCGATGAAGCACGAGGAGTCTCGACACTACTCTCGGAATATCGCGACGTCGATGGGCTCCTGGTACCGCATCACCTGCAGATCAAAAGGCGAGGTGCTCCTGAACTGTCACTGTTTCTGACGACCGTTCGGCGCAACACCAATCCTGCTGACTCGATTTTCGATCCCCCACCAGCGTCTGAAGCTCTTGATGTTGCAGCGTTGTTGCGCGCCGTCTCGAAGAACCAGGACGAGTTAGAGCTGCGGTTTACGGAATATTCCTTCCTGCAGAAAGAGACTAATCGTGAGATAAACAGCAAGGGCGAGATCAAAAAGGAGAAGTCACGCGTTTATGAAGTTTTCCCCATCGCTAATCGCGGACCTGTCATGAAGCTGCTAAGTGAGGACGGTGTTGTACTCTCTGGCGAACGCGCCGCAAAAGAAGAGAATCGGGTTAGGAAAGAGTTCGAGGAAGCTGAACGCGAGAAAGAGAAGGATGAAGCTCGAGCGGAAAAGCGACGGCTCGAGCGCCAGCGAAAGAATGAAGATGAAGTGGAGATATCACACTTCCTGCGTGCTTGCGAGTTTGTGTCACCTCGGCGCGAACGTCTCCGTGACCGTGAGGCAGTAGTTTTCGACTTCCGCCCGCGGCCAGGGTTTCGCCCAAAAAACAGGCAGGAAGATTTGATATCAAAGCTTGTTGGTGTGATCTGGATTGACCCAGCCGATCAACAGGTGATGCGACTCGAGGCGCGGCTTGCCGAAGGGTTCAAGATGGCGGGAGGTTTGCTCTTTTCGCTTCGGCCCGGCGCTGCATTCGCAATGGAACAAACAAGGATGGCTGAAGGTGTTTGGCTGCCGCGATTTGCGCAGCTCAATCTCTCGATGAAGGTGTTGCTTTTTGGCGGGGGTGACATCAACCGCACTATAGAGTGGAGCGACTACAAGCACTTCAGTGGCGATGTACATGATTACAAACTGGACGCTCCATCCTCGCACAGACTCCCCAAACCAGGCCTTGACGTACGATAAGGATTCTCCTGTGGAAACAGTTAATGTCATCGGAGCCGGACTCGCGGGGGTCGAGGCAGCTTGGCAAGCCGCCCGAGTCGGTGCTTGTGTTCGCCTCTTTGAGATGCGACCGTTAAAACAAACTCCAGCGCATCGTACTGATAAGTTTGCAGAGATCGTTTGCTCAAATTCATTGAAATCTGACGAGCCTGGCACTGCCCCTTTTCTTTTAAAGGAGGAATTACGCCGTGCTGGTTCGGTCGTCCTGGAGGCAGCAATGGCGACTCGCGTTCCGGCTGGAACTGCGTTGGCTGTCGATCGTCAGCGCTTTGCCGATTTGCTCACGAAGAAGATTGAGTGCCAGCCAAACATAGAAATCGTTCGGAAAGAAGTAGATAAGCTACCCGCAGATGAAATAACAGTTGTGGCCACTGGTCCGTTAACTTCTGATGCTTTGACCATTGCAATCGCAAAACTTACCGGAAGTCAGCAGCTTTACTTCTATGACGCTATCGCACCCATTGTTGCTGCTGACTCGATAGACCGATCGACAGTGTTCGCCGCGGCCAGATATGGCAAGGGCGGCGATGACTATCTAAACTGTCCGTTTGATCGCGAGCAGTATGAGCGTTTTTACAGCGCCCTGGTTGAAGCGAAAAGTGTCCCTCTGCAACGATTCGAAGAGACCCGCTGGTTTGAAGCATGTCTTCCAATCGAGGAGATGGCGCGCCGCGGGGTGGATACTTTGCGATTCGGACCAATGAAGCCCGTAGGACTTGTTGATCCGCGCACCGGTCGAGAACCATATGCGGCTGTTCAGTTACGGCAGGAAAATTTGATGGCCGACGCGTACAGCCTTGTAGGGTTTCAGAATCATCTACGCTACGGCGAACAGGCAAAGGTTTTGCGACTGATCCCCGGGTTGGAGACAGCTGAGTTCCTTCAGTTCGGTCAGATCCATCGGAACACCTATATATGCTCGCCGCAGGTGCTTTTGCCCACCATGCAGATGCGGAATCACCCGAGCACCTTCTTCGCCGGGCAAATCACCGGCGTTGAGGGCTACGTCGAGTCCGTTGCCATGGGCTGGTTGGCTGGTGTCAACGCCGCCCGAATGATCTTCGGCGAAAAACCTGTCGAAGCCCCTGCAGAAACCGCGATCGGGGCTCTCGCGAGATACGTTTCAAGGACGGAGAAGAAGAATTTTCAGCCGGTAAACATCACCTTTGCTTTATTACCCCCGCTCGCTGAAGGTGATGGAAGGAGGATCAGACGAAAACGGGACCGGCACAAACTTCAGGTCGAGTTGGGATTAAGGAAATGGGACGCTTGGTTCCAGGAATTGCAAGAGCGGTCAACTGTTGTAGGAGTGGGTTGACGAGTTTGCCAGCCGCTAAGTCGCTTGGCGTTGCTTGCATCGCTGTACTCCTCTTTGCTCTGGTAGCACAGGCTCAGTCCGGACGACGTAAAGAAACAAGACCGCCCGCGAAACCTGTGTCGGGTCCGGTTGCCGATCCCACGAGTCCAGGGGGTGTAGTTAAACCCAGCATTTCTAGGCAAGCATCGATCGACAAGGACGATGTTGACGAAACCGATATCATTCGAGTCTCGTCGAACCTGGTGCCGATTCCCGCGACGGTGCTGGATCGAACGGGCACAGCTATCACGGGTCTGCAGCTAGGGGACTTTGAGTTGTGGATCGATGGGCAAGTCAGACCAATTGCCGATCTGACGCGCACCGAGACTCCTGTGCGTCTGGCAATGTTGTTCGATAACAGCGGAAGTCTTGATTTCGCTCGGGAGTTCGAGAAAAAGGCGGCGATGCATTTCTTTCACCGTGTTATGAGGCCCAAAGACGAGGCCTCCATCTACTCTGTTCAAAGTGACAGTTATCTCGCACAACCTCTAACAAACGACATCTCACGTCTAGAGCAGACAATCTTGGGCTTCGGTCGTCCCGAAGGTTCGACCTCACTTTTTGATGCAATCATTGATGCTTCGGCGTACTTGAAGCCCTATGCAGGACGTCGGGTCCTGATCATAGTGTCTGATGGGATTGAAACTACGAGTCGCTCGGACTTTGCCGCCACCATGCAACACGTGCTGGCGAACGACTGCCAGATATTCGTAGTGCAGACTGGGCTGTACGACGGTGCGAACCTACGGGCTTTGGCAGCTGAAAGAAGAATGGAAGAACTGGCAAATCAAACTGGCGGCGCGGTGTTCATTCCAAAGGCCACTGCAGATCTGGATCGAGCTTTTGAACAGATAGCGGCTGACCTCGCTCACCAGTACGTTCTTAGTTATTACGCGGGCGAACAACCAGGCGATGGCCGCTTCCATGCGATCGAGTTGAAACTAAGAAGTCGAAAAGATGTGCGCATTCGTAGTCGAAAAGGATATTATTCGCGTAAGCCAGCGAAGGTCGCGACTAGCGAATGGTAAGAGATTTATCAGTCGCGGTTGCACCACGAGCACCCCATGGAGCAACTGATTACTCAGTTTCTGGAACACCTTCGCTATGAGCGAAATCTGAGTCAACACACCCTACGTAACTACGAGAGTGATCTCGGGCAATTTCTCGACTTTCTGGCTCCGGCCCACCCTTACGACGGTCGACGTAACCTACCTGCTGTCGCTGACATTGATCACTTAACTATAAGAGAGTGGCTCGCAACTCTTCATACGGCCCAGAAGAAAAAGGCCTCAGTGGCCCGGAAGCTTGCGGCACTCAGAACCTTCTTTCAGTTTCTCGTTCGTGAAGGGCTGCTTGAACTGAATCCAGCCAAGTTGGTAGCAACGCCGCGGCTTGAAAAGAGGTTGCCCAAACATCTCTCGGTCGAAGAGGCGATAAAGTTCATCGAGACTCCAGGTACGGAGACGGATTTGGGTAAACGCGATCGAGCAATGCTCGAATTGATGTATGCAACCGGAGTACGCGTCTCGGAACTGACGACTCTGAACCTCGCCGACATCGATTTTCAGAACAAGTTGATACGGGTGACTGGCAAACGTCGCAAAGAGAGAATCCTGCCGTTCGGAGATCCGGCGGTTGAGGCTTTGCGAAATTATCTGGATGTTCGAGAACGCTTCTTGCTACAGGCCAAGATAACTGAACGTGATGTCGAGGCGCTTTTCCTCAACTATCAGGGAACACGGATCACAACGCGATCGGTGGGACGTATGGTAGAGAAGTACATCCGGATTTGTGCTGGGATGCACGACATCAGTCCCCATGCGCTGCGGCATTCATTCGCAACCCATCTACTGGATAGCGGCGCAGACCTGCGGGACATTCAGGAGCTTCTCGGTCATGCCCGTCTTTCGACGACGCAAGTCTACACACATGTTTCGATGGAGAAACTGATCGAGGTCTATGATAAGGCTCACCCGAAGGCCTGAGCATTTTCCATTTTCCATCTGTCTCTGTCTCTCGTGATCGCTGTTTTGGTGGGATTGCCTGGACCACGAGGACAGAGATGAACGGAGACACCGAGATGAATGGAGATACAGAGACTAATGGGAAATGGAAATGAAAAATGGAAAAAGATATGAAAGGCGTCTTCTCTGAACGCCCTCGTGAAGCGAGACTCCTCAAAGTGTGGGCATATCCATCCCTCTTCGCTGCTCCAGTTCAGCCTGACAGCTCGCGTCATAGCGCGCCGTGGGCATTGCTTCGAGGCGGCGTTCATCGATGTGCTTTCCGCAACGCGCACAGATGCCGTAGATTCCTTCCTTAATCCTTAGTAGCGCTTGGTCAATGTCCGCAACCATTTGCGATTCTCGCTCGCCGAGCGAAAACGCCAGCTCCGTATTGACGTCGATTAGCGAAAGATCGACGTTGTCCTGGACACCATCGTCAGACATGTCGAGAGCCGCGGCTTGCTCTGTAAGAACGTTGTTGTTGTGCTGTCGCAGTCCAGCCAGCAAAAGCTCGCGAAAGTGGTTTAGTCTGTCAGCGTCCATTTAACGGCTACGTTTCCTTTCGTCTTCGACGAAGCAACAAATCTCTCTTTTGGGAAGAGCGAATTATAACCTACGAGCAGATGGATCAGTAATTGTTCTTTCAGGGGAGCAAAGGAAACACCAACGGGCAAAAACCCGCTAGTGTTCAAGTCGTCCGCAACCGCAACATCAAAAGTTGAACTTTACTCCCGTTTGAATCGCTCGGCTGGGGCCTGGAATCAAACCTCTTGCGCGGTCAGCAACGTACAGTCGATCAAACAGATTCTTTACCGTGACGAACAATGTGCTGTGCAGCCTTTCAACGCGATAATTCACCGTCGCATTAAAAATCGTGTAGCTGGGAATTAGTCCTGTTTGACCACTCGTGTTGAGCGGATTGATGAAATTTAGATCTTCAGCAAATTGAGATCCCACGTAGACGGCTTCGAGAAAAGTATCAAGGCCGCCCGTATGTGCATAACCGACGCTGCCATTCAGTAGTTTCTTAGGTGCATATGGAAGTCGATTGCCGCTCACGCTAGTTGTGGTAAATCCTGGAACGCTGCTAAAGCGTTGCCCCTTAAATTCAGCTGTCGGCAGGTAAGTGTAGGCGCCGCGCAGATAGAAGTTGAAACGCCGTTGTAAGAATGGCGCAGTGTCGAACCCAGTCGAGAGTTCAAAGCCTTGATGAAGTGTTTCGCCCCCATTCGTAAACGTTGATCCAACGCCTCCAGCTAGACTTGCCGGGACAATCTGATTCTCGTAGTCCATGCGAAAGAATGTCGCATCCAACCGAATCGCTGGATGAAGGCGCGTGCGGACACCAACTTCGTAGTTCCAGCTAAGTTCGGGATCCAGATCAATGCTGCCACCTGTGTTGTTGTTGATAATGTCTTCCGTACGCGGCGGCGCAAACCCGCGATGTACTCCCGCAAAGAAAGTCACGCGTGGCTTTGTGTAGGAGATCCCGAGTCCGGGAATCAACTGTGTGACTTGCGTCTTTCCTTCCACCGCCGACAGTCGATTGGTACGCTGATACTTTACGTGCTCCAGTCGTAAGCCTGGCGTTAACGCAAAGTCTCCTAACATGACGCGAGTTTGGAAAAACCCTGAATAGGCATGGTTCTGCCGGTGATTATTTTCGACCAGCAGTCCGCCGCGTGACGAAGGCCGGTCACCGTTTTCCTGGCGACGCTCCTGATCTTCAGCGTGGAACCGGAATCCGAGATCGGTTTCAACGCGGGTGCCGAACCAGCGTGAATTCACGCGCAACCTGGGCTCGACGCCCCCAAAAAGATACCTTCGCAGGCGACCCTGATTTCCGCACGTGGTATTTAGATTCGCCATGCCCGCACATTGAGGGTCGCTGGCGTCATTAGGTCTTTCGTTCGAGTTGGAGGACTGGCGCCACCAGTGCCGTCGAAAATAGGCACCATAGACATTAGTGGTCAATATGACATCGGGATTGAAGACGTAGGCGTGAGTTAACGACGCACCATAGCGGTCTCCATAAAAGAAGTCATTACGGAAGGGGTTCTGTCGCGGATTAGCCCTGAATTCATCTTCTCGCAATCCTGAATAGGTTACGTTTGAATCTTCACCATAGTAATTGAACTTCAGCGTGACCGCTTGCTGAGGTGAGAAAGCCGTGACCGATTTGAAATTGAAATCGTTCAGGCCAGACCGAATGTTTTCACGCGCACCCTTTCCCTGTTTACGTGTGAATTCAAAAAGCACGCCGGAGTTCCCAAACGTATCCCCATAGTTAGCATGTCCGTTGAGATAGTCGTGGCTGCCGCCAGTCAGCATTACAAAACCGGTGCGTGTTGCCGGAGGAGTGCGAGTGATGTAGTTGACTACTCCGCCGATTGTTTGTGGCCCATACAGGATTTGTCCGGAGCCTTTTAATACTTCGACACTCTCGAAACGATCGACTGGAGGATGATAGTAGGACGCGTTGTCCCCGTAGGGAGCGTAAGTTAGCGGGATTCCGTCTTCAAGGAGCAATACCTTGGTCGAACGGGTGGGATTCAGTCCGCGAATGCCGATGTTCGGTCGCAATCCAAACCCCTCCTCGTCGCGTACATTCAGCCCTGAGATTTTTCTTAGAACCTCTGTTGAGGTTTGAGGGCGTGAATTCTCGAGGGTGTATTGATCCACGATTTCAATAGAGCCGGGAATTCGGGCCACTTCATCAGAGTTAACGGTGAGGTGACTACTGGTGATTACTACGGACTCCGCTATGTCGCGAGGCTGCAATACGAGGGTAACCGGTTCCGCCTCAGTTTTTCTTACGGAGAGAGGTTGCTCGGAAGCAGAGAAGCCTTCCGCCTCCGCTTTCAGGAGATACTCGGCTTGCGGTACTTGATTGAATTGAAAGTAGCCTTGCTGATTAGTGGCCACCTGCCGTTCGTAATTGACGTTCTTCTGGCGCAGGACGACGATTGCTCCTTCGATGGCCGCAGAGTTTTGATCGACGATTTGGCCCGAGACGTTTTGCGGTTTCTGCTGCGCTTGAGTGGCTATTAGAGTTAGAGAACAAATGAATAGAAACGAAAAGACTGGCATGAATAATCGCGGCATGAGCACCCCCAGAATCCGGAAAAGCAGAGGATAAATCATTTTCAAGTAAATGAAAATGATTTTCAATTTCAGAGCCTAAGGTGGCCGAGTCTACTTTGTCAAGCTTTTGCCCTTACGGTTATAGCGGGATGCCAAGCTAGAGAACTTGGGACTTCCAGAGGTCAACTGTTGCTGCGCAGTATTTCCGCCGCGAGAAGAGGTATGGTCAACTCATGGTGCCCGATGATCGCATAGCCCTTGCCGGCGCCATCAGCTGTCGGGCGGCGCACCACGTTGGTGAGTGGCCTGTATGACTGGATGAAGTCGAAATTTGCAGTGGTAATGTCACGAACTTCGTGTCCGAGATTACGAGCCAGGGTCACACATTTGAGAAATACTTCGGGCAACGTTACGGCAGAACCAATGTTGAGATAAACGCCACCGCCATTCATCCGGCGTACTAGTTCTGCAAGAAGCCGAAAGTCTGTGTGGCTCGTTTGTCCGAAAGCAGAACCGTCAGCCGAAGGGTGAAAATGAGCAATGTCGGCGCCGATCGTCAGGTGGATGGTAACGGGTCGCCGAGCTCCGTAGGCGGCATACAGCAGGGAGTAATCGCGGTGAGGTGGATTCAGGGATGTTAGCTCTCTTCCGATTGCCTCTCCTAAGCCGAGTTGGTCGTTGGCACCTAGTTGGGCCGCGCGATTTAGCATGGTCCCCGTCTCTTCGGCTCCTCCAAACGCTCCGCTGCCGAGCGTGGCGTCAACGTCTTCGGAAGTTGAACCTACCAACGCGATTTCGGCGTCATGGACCAACACTGAGCCATTAGCAGCAACTGCGCTCACAAATCCGCGTTGCATTAAATCAATTAAGAGTGGCCCTAAGCCTGTCTTGATTACATGGCCACCGATTCCCCAAATGATCGGTTTGCCCAAGGCTTTGGCATGCCGGATACTCGCAGCCAGTTCTCTCAAGCTTGTTACTGCGAGAATGTTCGGCAGGCCCAATAAAAAGCTCTGCATCGAAGAGTCCGATTTGATCGGCTTTGCGAAGTCGGCGAGTGTAACTTTGCTGGGTCTTGAAGCGAGGGGGTAGGTCTTGACACCATCAAAGCAGATCGGATTTAGGTCCTCGTAGATTGACATAGGCAGCTTTTGATTGGGAGCCTGGGAACAGTGGCGGAGTATATCATGCAGATTTTTCGCCGTTGCGCCGTGTGCCGGTGCCGTTCCGACCCGCAGTGCCATTTAGCAGGGGGCGCAACACTTGGCCAGTGTGAGACCGTCGTGACCTCGCAACCTCTTCTGGCGTACCGCTGGCTACAATCCTGCCGCCGTTGTCACCTCCCTCAGGTCCGAGATCGATAATGTGATCCGCACATTTGATCACGTCGAGGTTGTGTTCGATAACGAGTACAGTGTTTCCCAGTGAAACTAACCGTTGCAAGACATCCAAAAGCTTATGTACGTCCGCGAAATGCAAACCTGTCGTCGGCTCATCGAGAATGTACACAGTTCGCCCCGTCGCCCGTTTTGAGAGCTCTTTCGCCAGCTTTATTCGTTGTGCCTCCCCACCGGAAAGCGTAGTAGCAGATTGACCAAGTTTGATATATCCCAAACCGACATCGAGCAGGGTTTGCAGCTTCTGTTGAATCTGCGGAATGTTTTCGAGTAGGGGAAGAGCTTCTTCGACAGTAGTGTCCAATAGCTCTGCTATGGACTTTGCTTTGTATTTAACTGCCAGAGTTTCACGGTTATAACGAGCACCTCGGCAGACATCGCAAAGCACGTAGACGTCGGGAAGAAAGTTCATCTCGATTCTCTTCATACCGTCGCCGTCACAGCCTTCGCACCGTCCGCCCTTCACGTTGAATGAGAAACGTCCCGGCTTGTAGCCGCGTTCGCGTGACTCGGGTAGCATCGCGTAGAGCTCCCGAATGGGTGTGAACAATCCTGTGTACGTTGCCGGATTCGATCGCGGAGTACGTCCGATTGCTGATTGATCAATCTCGATTACCTTATCGATGAACTCAAGACCCTCGACAGAGTCATGAGCGCCCGGTTCAGTTAGGGAACCGTAGAGGTGTCTGGCTAGTGTCCGATACAAAATGTCTTCGATCAAAGTTGATTTGCCGGAACCCGAGACCCCGGTGACGACGGTCAACAGTCCCAACGGGACCGTCACGTCGAGCTCTTTTAGATTGTTTTCGCGAGCTCCCCGAATTCTCAGTGAATTCCCGTTTGCTGATCGGCGCTCCGCTGGTACCGGAATCTGTCGCAAGCCGCGGATGTAGAGTCCGGTAATCGAGTTTGGGTTGCTCGCTACCTCCTCGGCGCTGCCAACAGCGACAACCTCGCCTCCATGCGCACCAGCGCCTGGTCCCAAATCCACAACATAGTCTGCCTGTCGTATTGTCTCCTCGTCGTGTTCGACCACCAAAACTGTATTGCCCAGGTCGCGAAGGGCCGACAGCGTTTCCAGTAATCGCTGATTGTCACGTGGGTGCAGGCCAATAGACGGTTCATCAAGTACGTAGAGAACACCACGCAATTGGGAGCCAATCTGCGTCGCCAGACGAATTCGTTGCCCTTCACCGCCAGACAGACTTGCCGCAGACCGATCCAGAGTCAAATAACCCAGTCCAACACGCTGCAGGAAGCAGAGACGATTTCGGATCTCACGAAGAATTGGTCCCGCAATCTGTTCCTCTCGCGGTGTCAGCCTGATCTCTGCGAACGCTTTAACAGCGGCCTCTATCGGTAGACCAGCGTAATCGGAGATGCCGCGACCGCCGAACCGTACGGCTAGAGAATCCGCTCGTAGTCGCTTGCCTTTACATTCGGGGCATGTGTTTGGCGAAACCAGATCCTCCAAAGCTGATCGCACCCGGTCGGAGGGTGGCTCATCCAGACGGCCGTGTAGCCAGTTCACCGCCCCCTTCCAGGGACTCTGATAAGAGTAAGCACCCTGCCTGAAAGTAAGTTGGCTGGTGACTCCGCGTAGGAAGCCTTCCTGTACCTCTTTGGGTAATTCACTAAACGGCTTTTGGGGATCAACACCGAAATGGGTGATCACCGCAGCCAACGCACTCTTCAGATAGGCCGAACCTTGAGGATCTGCGGAACCTAAGAAAGGGAGTTTTTCAAAAGGCCGGTTCCCATCGGAAATGAGTTTCGCTGGATCTACTTGTAATACCGTGCCGAGTCCATGGCAGCGCTTGCATGCGCCGTATGCTGAGTTGAATGAAAAGGACCTTGGCTCGAGTGGCGGCACGTTGATTCCACAGATTACGCAAGCCATCCGTTCGGAATACAGCTTTTCCTCGCCGTCCACGACCGAAACGAGCACTGCCCCACCGGTCAGCTTTAGCGCCGTTCGCACCGACTCAGCCAAACGAGCGTTTACTCCGGGTTTAATTAACAGCCGATCAACTAAAGCCTCGATGGTGTGGTTGCGTCGCTTATCGAGCCGGATCTGCTCGTCAAGCGAGAGAAGTTCCCCATCTATACGCGCGCGCAGAAACCCGTCTTTCGCCAGCTTTACGAGCTCTTTCTTGAACTCGCCTTTTCTACCCCGGACGATAGGAGCAAGAATCATCACACGTTCGCCCTCGGGCAAGACCAGTACGCTTTGGACAATTTGCTCGACGCTTTGTCGTGTGATCGCTGACCCGCAAGAGTGACAGTGAGGAACGCCTACGGAAGAAAAAAGCAGCCTCAGGTAGTCGTAAATCTCGGTGACCGTGCCTACCGTTGATCGAGGGCTTCGGGAAACAGTCTTTTGTTCTATTGAGATGGCAGGGGATAGTCCCTCGACCGAGTCAACATCTGGCTTTTCAAGTTGATCCAAGAACTGGCGCGCGTAGGCTGAGAGTGATTCCACGTAGCGCCGTTGTCCTTCGGCGTAAATTGTATCGAATGCGAGCGACGACTTTCCGGAGCCAGAGAGTCCCGTTATTACGGTAAAGCGCTCACGAGGGATTTCTACGCTAATGTTCTTTAGGTTGTGCTGGCGAGCGCCTCTTACTGTAATTCGGTCGATGGCCATTGAAACTGGTACGAGCGAGCGGTGACTACTGAAGCAAATCCTGGTTACTGGAGAATCAGTAATTCTAACGGACGTGATGGTGAACAGCAAGTGAGTGATTGAACAGTGGGCTTTAGCTCGTTCGACTCGGCCACGATTGACGTGAGAAGAGTCCGCGCCGGCTTAAGGTTCGAGTGCTTGACACTATTTTCACGCGAGTCATAAACTCGCGCATCTCGCACGATGATGTTGTCTGCAG
>DATETN010000149.1:0-19435 GCA_035283645.1 Pyrinomonadaceae bacterium | reverse complement strand
CTTCTGAGTCGGCAACCTTGAGATAAGAGAAGGGGTGGCGTCCGTCTAGTAGGTAGGATCTGAAAAGCACTACACACTGCCGTGTGTAGGATTTTGTTGTTGGTCCATGTAACAGGTTTTTGACACAGTCTCTTTTGCTCGTGGTCTCGAGCGTCCTAAGTTCAAGATGGACAAGGTTGTCAAGGGATACAGTAAAGATTTTCGAGAAGATCCCGCTGAGAGAATCGCCTGACGATCCAAACGATTCGCCAGAGGCGTTGGCCATAATCGTAATAAGCTATGACGGTATAAACCCAGCGACGCTAGTACTGGGTGAGGTTGGTCCAAGCCATGATAGTCCCTTACACTACCACAACTTCATAACGCGACTAGCTCAGAAGTATGAGAATCGGTTCTGTTAGTGAGCACAATTGGCGCTTCGTCGCGAAACAGCGTCAGTATTTCCGTGTCTAATCTTCGTTGAGCAATCTCGATATATTCCGGCATCAGTTCCACACCGATTGCATTGCGGTCACACCGAACTGCGGCCAACAACGTCGTACCGGTTCCCATGAATGGATCGAGAACGGTATCGCCTGTAAGTGAGAACATCCGCACCAAACGATAGGCCAGCTTTTCAGGGAAAGGTGCCGGATGCTCTCGCGTCGATTCCCCGGGCAACGTCCAAATTTGCTGAAACCATTCACTGTATTCTTCCTTGCTAAGACGTGAGGCATCGCGTTGTTGTTCTGTTGGCTGTCGGTATCCCCCAGGCTTTCGCAGCATCAGAATAAACTCAATATCGTTTTTGATGATCGCGTTGGGCTCGTAAGGCTTCCCGAGAAATGATGATCCGTTTTCAACTTCATAACTAGCGTTCGCGATCTTGTACCAAATGATCGGATTCAGATTATCGAACCCAATTCGCCGGGCTCGTACTACTATGTCGGCATGTAATGGTATTACCACGTGACGCCCAAACTTGCGGCGGGACAGGCAGACATCGCCCACAACGCAAACAATCCGTCCGCCTGGAGCCAACGCTCTATAACAATGCCATGTCTCGAACCATCCTATAGCTTCGGTGCTGTTCGAACTGGCTTCGTTCCTTAAGTCCGTAGCCCGAACATCCTTATAACCGACGTTCCGCTAATATGACAACACGAGACTCGTAAATCGCTTGTTTACGATGCCTGCCAGAGGTTTTGTATAGCAACGCAAAATGCTCCATGCCAATATTCATCCCCATTTCCCATTCCACTCTCGTTCGCGCTATTATTCCGAGTTTTCGGGGAGCGCAGTATTCGCTTCTGAGCAAGCCACAGCAGAATTCAGATGTCCGAAGAAGCCATTCAAGTTACGGGAGCGCGGGTTAACAACCTAAAGAACATCTCGTTTTCCATCCCTATAAACCAGTTAACTGTCGTCACGGGAGTAAGTGGCTCAGGAAAATCGTCTCTTGCATTTGATACGATCTACGCCGAGGGCCAGCGTCGTTACGTGGAGTCTCTGTCCGCCTACGCGCGGCAATTCCTGGAGCGCATGGACAAGCCTGATGTCGACGAAATACGCGGTATAGCTCCCGCCATTGCCATCCGTCAAAAAAACTCAACTCGAAATCCGCGCTCAACCGTCGGCACCCAAACTGAGATCTACGATTACCTTCGGCTGCTCTATGCTCGAGTCGGAACCACCTTTTGTCGTGTATGCGGACGCGAGGTGCAGCGCGATTCACCGGAATCAGTTGCTGAGGAGGTACTCAAAACCCTGGGCGACGGAGCCCGTTTCTACCTCGTCTTCCCGGCCGACGCTGGACTTTATGAGGCCAACTCGAATGAAAATGGCAACAAGTCAACGTTGCGCTTACGTCAGAAGACGTCTCAGCACAAGGTAGCCGCACACATTCTGAGCTTGATGCAGCGCGGCTTTACCCGGTTGATGCACCAGGGGCAGATGATTGAGTTACAGTCGCCGGATGATTATACGCGCGACAGTTTTGACGATGTATTTGTGCTGGTCGACCGGCTTGTTGCCCGGCCTGATGTTCGCCAGCGACTCGTCGATTCACTCGAGATCAGCTTTCAGGAGGGCCACGGCTCGGCGATTGTATTAACGGCTGAAGACAACCCGCGCCGGTTCAACTTCTCCGACAAGTTTGCCTGCAAGTATGACGGAACTGTTTATGCGCAACCTGAACCGCGCTTGTTCAGCTTTAACAATCCTTTCGGTGCCTGCCCCACATGCCAGGGCTTTGGGAACACTATTGGTCTCGACATGAACCTCGTGATTCCGAACCCCGGTCTCAGCTTGAAAGAGGGAGCAATCGAGCCGTGGACCAAGCCCCAGCACGAGTGGGCCATGGATGAACTAAAGCAGTTTTGCAAATCGGGAAAGATTCCGATGAACGTACCCTTTGTCCAACTACCACGCGCTGACCAGCGGGCAATCATCGACGGTAAAGGTGAGTGGGGCGGGATACGCGGCTTCTTCGATTGGATTGAGACCAAGAAGTACAAACTTCACGTTCGCGTTTTTCTCTCTAAGTATCGAGGCTACACGCTGTGTCCGGACTGCGGCGGTGGACGTTTGCGGCAGGAGGCGCGAGATGTCAAAGTCGGTGGTAAAACACTTCCTGAAGTTTGTTCGCTTTCCATTAGTGATGCAGCGACGTTTTTCAACGAACTCGTCCTTTCACCCGAGCAGAATGCCATCGCGGAAAGAATACTCTTTGAGGTACGACGGCGGTTGAAATTCCTCGTTGACGTAGGCTTGGACTATCTCACGCTGGACCGCCTGGCTTCGACGCTGTCCGGAGGTGAGGCGCAGCGGATTCAACTTGCAACGAACCTGGGTTCCTCTCTTGTAGGCGCGCTTTACGTTCTCGATGAACCTTCCATCGGTCTGCATCCTCGCGATAATGACCGCCTTATTCGCCTGCTGCACAACTTACGCGACATTGGTAACACCGTTCTGGTGGTCGAGCACGACGCAGAGATGATGCATGCTGCAGACCATATCCTTGACATAGGACCGGCTGCCGGAGAGTTGGGCGGACGGGTTATTTACGAGGGGGATTTTCCAGGACTTCTCGAAAACGAGACGTCCTTGACTGCTCGTTACTTGCGTGGCGAAGCAGAAATCAAGGCTCCAAAACAGCGTCGGCTGTTCGCGAAAAGAAGACTAAGCCTGCGGGGAGCGAGCGAACACAATCTGAAAGCGATAGACGTCGAGGTGCCCCTGGAAATGCTTGTGTGCGTCACGGGAGTCAGCGGTTCCGGAAAATCGACGTTGATTCACGATTGCATCTACGCTGGGCTGAAGAAGCAGCGAGGCGATTGGCAAGGACATGTTGGCGCCTTTCAGAAGCTCGAAGGTGGTGAATTCATCGATGACGTCATTTTGGTGGACCAATCGCCTATCGGCCGTACTCCTCGTTCCAACCCAGTTACCTACATCAAGGTTTACGACGCGATTCGCGAGGTCTTTTCATCCACTCGTGAAGCGCAATCGCGTGGACTAGAACCCTCACACTTTTCGTTCAACTTGCCCGGCGGTCGCTGTGAGGTTTGTCAGGGAGATGGAACAGTAACTGTGGAGATGCAGTTTCTGGCTGACGTCGAGCTTGTGTGTGAAGAATGCAAAGGAACCCGCTTCAAACAGCAGATATTGGATGTCCGATATCGCGGTAAGAACGTTCATGAAGTTTTGAGTATGACCGTGCGTGAAGCGATCTCGTTCTTCCGTGAAGCCCCCAAAGTCGCCAACCGGCTGCGTGTACTGGATGAAGTAGGACTTGGTTATTTGCGGCTGGGCCAGTCAGCCACGACGCTTTCAGGAGGCGAGGCGCAACGGATTAAGCTCGCGGCCCAACTCTCAAAGCGTACCGGGTCTCGGACCCTTTATGTCTTTGATGAACCCACTACGGGGCTACATTTTGACGACATCAATAAGTTACTCGCAGCGCTTCGTGCGCTGATCGATGTGGGTGGTTCGTTGTTAGTGATTGAGCACAACCTTGATGTGATCAAAACGGCAGACTACATAATCGATCTGGGACCCGAAGGTGGCGAAGGTGGTGGTGAAATCGTGGCCACCGGCACTCCCGAGGAGATCATGGATACACCGCGATCTCACACCGGCCGCTTCTTGCGACAGTACCTCGCAACATCAAACTAAGTGTAGGATTTGGTTGAGTGTAGCTAAGCCTTGACAGTCGAGAGGCTGGAATAGGTTATGCGCACTTAAAAACCGCTGGCGGGAAAGCGTAATGAGTCTTATCGTGCATTTTATGAGCAAACCGGCTGAGCAAAGGAGTGCAACACCTTCACGGAAGCTTACCTTAAAACGTCGCCTGCTCTATTCCGCACTTGTCTATCTCGGCTTTGTCCTGCTTCTTGTTGTCGTAGAGCTGGCCACCAGGCTTACGCTGCCACACATCAACAGTCTGGAACTCTTTGTCAGTACGCGGCAGCAAACGGCACAGGTAGCAACCTCCGAGAAGTCGGTGATTTTTGAAGGTGATCCCTTGCTGCTTTGGCGCTTGAAAGCGAACCTCCGAGATGCGGTCTGGGATTTCACAGTGCTTTCGACCAATGCAGAACACTTTCGAGGCTCGCGACCACTAGGATCGAAGCAACCAGGGGTCTTCCGAATTCTTTGCGTTGGTGATTCAGTTACCTTCGGTTACCGCGTGCCCGTGGTTTGGCCGGACAAGCCAAATGAATACGATCGCAATTGGTTGCCCTACCCGATGATGCTTGAGAAGGAGTTGCAGGTAGCAAATCCGGGACGACGTATAGAAGCAGTGGTGATGGCAGTTCCCGGCTACACAAGTCACCAGGGCCTTGCCTGGTTACGGCGAGACATACAATGGCTGCAACCGGACCTCGTCACGATCAGTTTTGGTTGGAATGACGCGAGCTTTAGTGACGCGCCGGACCGCGAAGTAATTCGAACGGACTGGTATGTTGTCGCGGCGCGTTGGCTCGTAAATCACAGTCAGGCGTTTGCTCATGCGATGAAGTGGTTTCGCGAACTAAAAGGCACTTCGCAGTCACAGGTCATTCGGCCGGTTCCCCGAGTCGCTAAGTCAGAGTATCTCAGGAATTTCGAAGAGATGGTGGAGCTTGTTCAAGCGAACGGTGCCCGGGCGATTGTCATCGCAGCGCCTTATCGTGATGCGGTCACCAATCCGCCCGAGGCGTCGCTGATGACTGAATATCGCGAATCGCTGAGTGACTGGGCGGAGCATGCCAAGATTCCTTTTTTAGAGATACGTGAATTGACGGAATCGGCACATCCTTCGAATGCAGGTTGGTTTGGTGAATTAATTCATCCGAACCACATGGGGCACCGGTTGATCACGTCTGAACTGTTGACGCAATTTCGCACCCGCCAAATGTTGAAGGACATAACCGTGCCTAACCTCACACCGTAACAGAACATCATGTCCGTCTAAAAAGGAGAACGAGCAATGAGTCTTAAACAAAAAATCCTTTCCGATTTAACAGCGTCGATGAAGGCGCAGACCGCCGAACGAACTTCCACGCTGCGAATGGTTAAGGCGGCAATGGTAAATCGCGAGATCGAAAAAGGCGACGAGTTGGACGAGGACGAGATGCAAAAGCTGCTGCGTTCGCTGGTCAAGCAGCGTCGGGATTCAGTAGAACAATATGAGAAGGCTGCACGCTTAGATTTAGTTCAAAAAGAGACTGCGGAAATCGGCATTATTGAGAGCTATCTACCCGCCGCAGCTTCAGAAGGCGAGATCGAAGCGGCGGTACTAAGCGCAATTGAGGAGACCTCCGCAACTTCGATGAAGGACATGGGGCGGGTGATGAAGGCCGCGCAAGCCAAGCTGGCGGGCAAAAACGCTGACGGCCGAACGGTAAGCGAGTTGGTAAAATCTAAGTTAAGTCTCTAAAGTTCGTTAAAGAAGTTAACTTGTTTCACCGCGTTAGACTTGTCGGAGAATAGCTGCGTGAAGCAGGTCATCGCTGAGGGCAAGGGCCTCTCGCTTCAGGTTTACCCCGGAGGGGGAACATGTTTATAGCACTGGACACTCTTTTTCGCCTGCGCCGTTCGAAGGGGCGGAACGAGACTAGACGAGTACCAGCCAAGTTGAGTTGCGCCCCTTCGAACGGCGTAGTAATTCATCGCGTCGCAGTCCATAAACATGCTACCCCTAACGGAGTGAAGCCAAGTTGGATTATTCACCGGACTTCAGAAACAGGACACTGGCCGGCTAAGGAGTTTCCCTGACTGCGGCAAAAGGGGGGTTTTAGGCTTGTTTATTTGGAATAGCGCCACACTAGCTTCAAAGCACCGATAACCGCGTCTAAGAGCGGCCAATAACGCCTCAATTCGGGGTCGAAGCGCCCAATCTTCAATCCTCAATCGTCAATTTGAAATGTAAAGGGTCTTGGCTTGCACGAGATCCACGCTTTCCGTATAATTCACGGCTTGCTCGAAGCGCGGCGGTCTCGTCCGGTGGGTTCGCGCCCACTTTTTCTTTTGCACGACAGTATTAGTTGGAGGCGGGCATGGGCGCAGGTGCAATCGAAGAACGGGTACGGGACATCGCTGAGAACGTGGCAATCGATCACGGCGTCGAACTTGTCCACGTTGAAGTCGCCGGACCTGAACAGAAGCCAATCGTTCGGATTTTTATTGACAAGCCAAATGGCGTCACTCACGAGGATTGTTCGGAGGTGAGCCTGCACATTGGCACGATCTTCGACGTTGAAGATTTTATCCATTCGGCTTACACGCTTGAGGTTTCCTCACCCGGTCTGGAGCGAGGACTCTACAGGCGCGCCGACTATGAGAGGTTTGCCGGACGACTCGCACGGATGAAGACCCAATCGCCGATTTCAGGTCAACGCAACTTCCGCGGACGCCTGCTCGGAGTGGATGGGGAGGATATCCTGTTTGAAGATCGTACGAACGGTCGCGTGAGGGTTCCACTTAATGCGATCGCAAAGGCGAATCTGGAACTAGACGTTGAGGAAGAGTTCCGACGAACGCAGATGAAGTAATCTGCCTATTACAACTGAATAACAACTGAATAGGCTCAAACGACGCGAGCGGTCTGGGCGTCGAGCCACAGAGATCGCGAGTTCCCATGAGTTCATCTATCGCACAAAACATTGAAGCGCTCTGCCAGGAGCAAGGCATCGATCGAGACCTTGTAATCGACGCGATGAAAGAGGCGGTGCGCGCTGCTGCAAAGAAGCAGTTCAAATCCGGTGAGGACATCCAGGTCGACTGGAACCCCGAAACCGGGATTGAGCTTTCGGCCTCAAAAGTGGTTGTGGACGAAGTGGAAAACACAGCCACCGAACTTTCAATCGACGAGGCCCGCGAACTCGCCGGCGACGAGGTAGAACTAGGTGATGCGCTGCTTCTGCCATTGCCAATGGAGGAACTCGGACGGATCGCTGCCCAAACCGCGAAGCAGATCCTCTTCCAAAAGGTTCGTGACGCAGTTCGCAGCAATGTCTACGAGCAATACATCGATAAGATCGGCGATCTGGTGAATGGCTACGTAAAGCGGTTTGAACGGGGCAACATCATCGTCGACCTCGGAAACCTCGAAGCTATCCTCCCACGGTCTCAGCAATCGCGGGGCGAGCAGTGGAACCAGGGCGAACGTATTCGAGTCGTTATTCACAACGTCTCCAAAGAATCCAAAGGTCCACAGGTCGAAGTTTCCCGCACTTCACCTGAACTTCTACTCCGTTTGTTTGAAATGGAAGTTCCTGAGATCTACGACGGTACCGTGGTCATCAAATCTGCCGTCCGTGAACCGGGTGAAAGGGCAAAGATCGCCGTTATGTCAAATGAGCGCGACGTTGATCCCGTCGGCGCCTGCGTCGGCATGAAAGGCTCTCGGGTACAGGCAATCATCCGGGAATTGCGCGGCGAGAAGATCGACATAATTGAATGGTCAGACGAGCCCTCAGTGTTTGCCGCAAATGCTTTGTCCCCCGCAAAAGTCAATCAGGTGCGCATTACTGATATCGAGAACCGGCAGATGGAAGTCATTGTTAATGAAGATCAACTTTCGTTAGCAATCGGCAAGCGGGGACAGAATGTTCGGCTGGCAACAAAGTTGGTGGGTTGGAACATCGACATCCGTAGTGAGGAAGAACTCAAGCGCGAGGTTACCGAGCAGATGGGCGCTCTTATCGCGTCGGGCGAAGCGGTACCACTGTCGGCGATCGAGGGCGTTACGGCACAGCAAGCTGAGGCATTGGCAGAACACAGCATCAACGACATTGACGCTCTGGCGCAAACCTCAGTTGACGACCTCGTCGAGTTCCTCGATCTAAGTCTGGATGAAGCTGAAGTGATACTTGACGCGGCGAGGGCCGTAATCGGAATGCGTGATCGCAGCCTGCAGGTTGAGACCGCTGAAGGCGAGCAGGAGTCCGAAACAATGGGTGGGTTCGAAAGCGATCAACATGCGTTCTCAGCTGAGTACGACGAGAGTGTTCCCGCCGGCGAGGTGGAACCTTCGGATGCAATGACTGCTGAGGGTTACGACCAGGCCGTTGAGGACGGTGTTCCCTACTCCGCCGAACCCGAGATTCTGGCACGAGATTCGGCTGACCCGGTTGCAGTGACCGAATCTGAACCATACCCAGAAGAGGAATTGGCGCTGTTTGAGGCAGGTCGTGATTTGCGACCCGACACCATTACGCCCTCTCCCGATATAACTTCCAGCGGAGCCGCTGCCATGGAACACGTGCAAGAACTGATGGAAGAGGATGCTGAGTTGGAAGAGTTGATCACTAATCCCGATTCTCAGAACGAGTCGGACACAACAACAACCGCCCCTGACTACACCGACGATGCTGCATCGGTCGGGGGCAGCGACGATGAGAAGCAAGATGCTTCCGCCGATGCAGCCGAATAGTAACGGCCGGTGTTTCGGTTTTACCGGAACATCGTGCCGCTCGCTCAGACACCACCGCAACAAGTTGCGCTTCTGAGGTCTTACTTCAGGGTGGTTTGAGAGCGAGGCTCTTTTAATCACTACTGAAGCAAACCGGGACGCCACAGCTTTCGGCGTCCGAGAAGGAGTGCATGACAGTTTCTTCCTCAAAGGTCCGTATTTACGATCTCGCAAAAGAGCTCAAGCTCGACACTAAACGACTCATTGAAGAGGTCCGGCGCGAAGGAGTCGACGTGAGCGTGCCGTCCAACTCTGTCTCGAAAGAGTTGGCGGAAAAGATTCGCAACAAGTACTTCCCAAAAAAAGAGGTCACAGTTAAGCGCGCTGTTAAGGTCGTGAAAAGGGCAGCCCGACCGGTCGAAGAAGTGGCTCCCCCACCAGAGGCGGAAGCGCCGGCGTTTGCTGAACCTGTGCCGGTAGTGGCACCCGCACCGGAGACTGCGGAACCACCTACTCCCCCTGCAGCAACCGTTGTCACCAAGCCAATTACTACAGCGAGGCTGGTCAAGAAGTTGACGCCTGCAGCCCGGGCAGAACAACCGGTCACCGCCGGGGCAGCGCCAGCCGTCGAGGAAGAAGTTGCCGAGATTCCGGACTTGGCCGCAGAAATTCCACCGTCTGAAACTGCACTGCCAACCCCCGAACCGGCAAAGCCAGTTACGCCGCCAGCACATCAGGTCCGTGTTCTCAGACCAACCGCAGCCGCCTTGAACGCCGGAATTAGGCCTGGCGAACGAGCGCCAGTGCCAGTCACTGCTCCCCCGGGGGCGCCACGAGAACGTTCAGAACGACCTGGACGCGTTCGAGAAAGAACCCCACTGGCCCGCAGTGAACGTATGGGCACCCCCGGAGAGACCGCCACTCCACAGACTACTTACATACCACCCCCTGACTCCGGCCGCCGTCGCTCTCGACGAACGCCGACAAGAGGTGGTCGCAAGACCATGGAAGGCAAGGCGGGACGCTTCGATAAAGGCGATTTCATTCCACCACCAAAAGCCTTATCGCTCGAGGATCGCATCGCTGGCCGGCTCGAACTGCCGACGGTTCCGGGTGAACTTAAACCCGTTCGCCTGGTGGAAGGATCTACGGTGAAGGAGTTTGCGGAGAAGCTGGGCATCAAACCCAAAGATGTCGTGACCCTGCTCCTTCAACGCGGCGTCTTTGCCACGATTAATCAACCTTTGAACGACGACGTTGCCGTGGATCTGGGTAAACGGTTCGGGTATGAAGTCGCCTTCGTGCCGTTCGAAGAGATGGTCGCCGAAGAGGAGTTCGAAGAGTTGATTGCGACCGACTCAGATGACGTTGAGCTGCCGCGAGCGCCAGTAGTTACTGTAATGGGCCACGTGGATCACGGTAAGACTTCGCTCCTGGACGCGATTCGGGCTACCGACGTCGCAGCTGGTGAGGCAGGAGGAATCACGCAACACATCGGCGCCTACAGCGTTCACGTTCCCAGCCCCGACAATCCAACCGACAAGCGACGCGTAGTATTTCTCGACACGCCCGGCCACGAGGCGTTCACCATGATGCGTGCACGGGGAGCCAAAGCCACGGACGTAGTGGTGCTTGTGGTCGCAGCCGATGACGGAGTGATGCCGCAAACTATCGAGGCGATCGAACACTCACGGGCCGCGGGCGTTCCAATCGTCGTGGCGATCAACAAGATCGACAAACCGGACTCTAATCCTGACCGCGTCAAACAAGAATTGGCCACGCAAGGACTTTCGCCGGTCGAGTGGGGTGGCGAGACAGAGATGGTGATGGTCTCGGCAAAGAAACGCCAAAACCTGGAGACTTTGCTGGAGACAATATTGCTGACCTCAGACATCCTCGACTTGAAAGCCAGTCCCACTCGGCTCGCGTCGGGTGTGGTGCTCGAAGCGAAACTCGATCGCGGTCGTGGTTCCGTGGCCACGGTGCTGGTGCAACAGGGCACGCTGCGTATCCACGATCCATTCATTGTTGGCCAAATCTTCGGGCGAGTTCGAGCAATGTTCAACGACAAGGGTGAGGCACTTACCGAGGCTGGGCCCGCCACACCGGTAGAGGTTTTGGGTCTGCAGGGCGTGCCGCAAGCGGGCGAGAGCTTCCAGGTAGTGGCGGACATTACGCGCGCTCAGCAGATTTCACACCACCGGCAGATGCTTTCGCGACAGGCCACGTTGTTGCAAACCACTAAACGAGGTATTGAGGCCTTAGGTGAAAGCGAGGTCAAGGAACTCCTGGTCATTATCAAGGCCGACGTGCAAGGTTCGGTTGAGGTGCTGAAGTCCACGCTGCAAAAGCTCTCAACCGATCGCGTCAAGGTTAAAGTAATCCGTTCAGGTGTGGGCGCGATAACAGAATCGGACGTTCTGCTCGCTTCTGCTACCCAGGCCGGTTCCTCCTCTTCTGCAGTCGTGATTATTGGGTTCAATGTGAGACCCGAGGTGCGCGCGGCGGATCTGGCAAAGCAGGAGGCCGTCGATATCCGGCTACACTCAATAATCTATAAGGTTGAAGAGGAAATTCGCGCGGCCATGATTGGCATGCTCGAAGCCATTGAAAAAGAGCGAATCATTGGTAAGGCCGATGTGCGCGAGGTCTTCCGGGTACCTAAGGCAGGCGTAGTTGCCGGTTCCATGGTGGTTGATGGAAACATTCGCCGCAATGCTCGCGCGCGTCTGATTCGAGACGGCGTCGTGAGTTGGGAAGGGAACATCGCTTCACTACGACGATTCAAAGACGATGTCTCGGAAGTTCGTGAGGGCTTTGAATGTGGTATTGGCCTTGAGAACTTCAACGACATCAAGGTCGGAGACCAAATTGAAGCCTACGTTGTAGAGAAGGTCGCGGCGACGGAACTGTAGAAAGGATGGAAGACATGAGGATGAACGAGCGCCCTCTTGCTCTGCTCTCCTTCGTCCTTTTGATTCCAGGCGGTTGTCATGCACCGGACCGAGAGAGTTGCAGATACTCTGCGTGAGGAGATTTCGCAGATTGTCGGTTACGAACTGGAGGACCCGCGACTTAACGCAGTCACGGTTACGGATGTTCGGCTTTCTGACAACCTCAAGACGGCCAGGGTATACGTCACCATCGCCGGAGATGAAAAGGAACACCGCTTGGCTCTTGCTGCACTACGTCATGCCGCTCCCTACGTGCGCAAGCAACTGGGTCTTTCGCTTAACCTGCCGCGGACACCAGAGGTTCATTTCGTAAGAGATCGTGTGGAGGAATCAGGCGAGCGCGTCGACCAACTGCTGCTCGAAATCGAACGAGAGTGGAAAAGCCAAGGAAAGGACAATTCGTGAAGTTAAAGGCCCGGCCTCTTAACTTCATCATTGAGAACGAATGCTTAGTCAAGTAGTTGAGCTGATCGAATCGAAAAGACGATTCGCAATCACCTCGCATATTCGCCCAGACGGTGACAGTCTGGGATCATCGCTCGGTCTCTACTGGTTGCTACGAGCACTCGACAAAGAGGTCGAAGTCATCATGCATGACCCGGTGCCTCACGCTTATCGACAATTGCCGGGCGCTAATGATGTGATCGTCACGCAGGCAGTCACGAAGCCTTACCACGCGGTCTTCGTTATCGAGTGCTCCGACATAACCAGGCCCGGCCTTGTAGACCTCGAGAAGCAGTTGGTGGTGAACATAGACCACCATTCAACGACTGCGCTCTTTGGCACGATCAACTGGATCGACTCAACGGCTTCCGCGGTCGGCGAGATGATCTACAACCTTTGCAAAGCGATGGGCGTTCGCGTCTCAAAAGAGATTGCTGAATGTGTCTACACCGCGCTGATTACCGATACCGGCTCTTTCCATTACTCCAACACCACGGAGCGAACATTTAAGGTGGCCTCCGAACTCGTCCGAACGGGCGTGAAACCGGCGAAAACAGCCGAAGCAGTCTTTGCGAGCTACCCGTGGAGCCGAATTGAGCTGATGGGGGAAGTTCTCTCGACTGCCAGACGAGATCCGTCCGGGCGCGTTGCCAGCTTACGGTTGAGTCAGGAGATGCAGAAACGAACCGGCGCTTCGGATGAAGATGCAGACGGCTTCGTCAACTACCCGTTAACTGTAGGCGAGGTTGAGGCCGTGGTGTTGCTGAAGGAATGTGCTCCTGAAGTCTATCGCACCAGCCTCCGATCTAAAGGTGACGTCAATGTCGCGCGCGTTGCGGGCAAGTTCGGCGGCGGTGGTCATCGAAACGCAGCGGGCTGTACTCTGTATGGCCCGTGGGACGATGTCGAGCAGGAAGTGGTCAAGCTGCTTCAGGATGCCGTCGAACGTGCAAACGGTTATGCCGGTACCCCCGAGGAAGTCACGGAAATGCCGGAGGAGGTTGACGTAACCGAGCCTGGTCAATCACCATCCCGCTAAACCGCGGCAAATTCAATGGCAGACGAGAAGAAGTATAAGTGGCGCCGCGAGGACTATCAGGAGCAGACCCGCGGTTTGCTGATGGTCCATACCGGGAATGGTAAAGGAAAGACGACTTGTGCTCTCGGTCTCATGATGCGCGCTGCCGGTCGTGGTCTGAAGTGCTGCATGATCCAGTTCATGAAGTCAAGTAACGACCGTTACGGCGAGCACGTTTCGGCTGAGAAGTTGGGCATCGAGGTTCACACGATGGGTGATGGATTCACCTGGGACACGAAGAACCCGGAACAGGACCGCGCTACTGCCCGTCAAACCTGGGTGCTGTGTGTCGAGAAGTTGCGCAGTGGAGACTATGACCTGCTTGTATTAGATGAGCTGGTCTATGTGCTCAGTTACGGACTGTTGCCACTAAACGAGGTGCTTGAAGAGTTCCGGCAAGTGCGAGCGTCGCAGCCGGCCCTCCACATTATCGTGACCGGACGGGATGCGCCACCCGACCTTATTGAGGCTGCGGATCTGGTCACGGAGATGCGTGAGATCAAACATCCATTTAATGTTGGCATTCGTGCGCAGCAAGGGATCGAATTCTGAACTCTCCGGTTACCCTCACAAGAGCGGCAAACCATTTTCCATTTTCCATTTCATATCTACGCCTTGGGATGGCTCAGTGCTGAAACGTTCGTTTGCAGACCGCGGAGAGTTAGGGTGAACCAGAGGGGGTATGGAGAAGAACGGAGACGCAGAGCAAATGAAAAATGGTGAATGAGAAATGACAAATGGAAAATGTCTTAGTTCGACTCGACCTTAGAGCGTTTTTCCCCTCTTCCCCGCTTCCCCCTCGGTGTTAATGTCCTTCCCACCGCGATTGTGTTAATCTTCTTAACCCTAAAAAGCCCCCGAATGGAGACCCCAGAAAACAAACGAGTTCGCATGCCCTGGTTTTCCAAGAAGAGCAAGCGGATTGAGTCTGTACCGCCCGAAGAAAGGGTCGTAAAGACTGAGAATGTCTTCGTTAAGTGCGACTCCTGCGAAGCCCACCTGTATAAACGCGATCTCGACGAATCACTTCAGGTCTGTGCACAATGCGGACACCACTTTCGCATTGGCGCCCGTGAACGACTCGCGATGCTCTTCGATGACGCAAGTTACGAAGAGCTCGATGCTGAAGTCATCTCCATAGATCCCCTCGAGTTCGTCGATAGCAAGCCGTACACCGACCGGCTGAGCTACGCTAAGACGGCCTCAGGTTTGCCAGAGGCAATAATAAGCGCCCGCGGTAAGGTCGGTGATTACCCCGTTTTTGCCGCGGCCATGGATATGTCTTTCATCGGTGGCTCGATGGGCTCGGCGGTGGGAGAAAAGGTAACCCGTCTGATCGAACGAGCACTGAACGAGCGAAATGCGCTGATCATCTTTAGTGCTTCGGGTGGAGCGCGCATGCAGGAAGGCACCCTGTCACTGATGCAGATGGCCAAGATATCGGCGGCCCTCGCGCGATTGGATGAGGCGCGGCTTCCATTCATCTCAGTCTTGACAGATCCGACGACCGGGGGTGTTACCGCAAGCTTCGCGATGCTGGGCGACTTGATCATCGCAGAACCAAAGGCCCTGATCGGGTTTGCCGGTCCACGCGTAATTGAGCAGACTATTCGCCAACGGCTGCCAAAGGACTTCCAGCGATCAGAGTTTCTGCTTGAGCACGGCATGTTGGACGCCATCGTCGATCGTCGAGAGATCCGTTCGTTCATCATCAAACTCCTCAGCTTCATGATGAATCCGGAAATCCATGGGGAAGACGTTCCTCAGAGCATCGCAGCCCGTGCTCGTTCCCAGAAGTAGCAATCGACAATTGTTTTGCGATGAATTATGCGGAGACGCTCTCCTATCTGTTTGGTCTTGGGCATGAAACACTCGCCATCAAGCTGGGCCTAAAAAACATCTCCCTCCTGTTAGCGAAACTCGGCAACCCGCAACAAGCATTCACTTCTGTCCAAATCTCCGGAACAAATGGTAAAGGCTCCACTGCGGCAATGCTCGACGCAATCTGCAACAGCGCTGGGCTTAAAAGCGGACTCTACACGTCGCCGCACCTGACAAGTATTACTGAACGAATTCGCATTGCCGGTGAGGATATTTCTCGAGAGGAATTCGCTGAGCATGCGACTCAGGTTCGGACTGCTGCTGAGGATCTCTTGACCGGTTCAGCAATTGCTGCTTTGCCTAGTTTCTTTGAGCAAGTAACTGCAATCGCCCTATTGGCTTTTCGCAAAAGCAACGTGGCGGTTGCGATCCTGGAAACCGGAATGGGCGGCAGGCTTGATGCCACATCCGCAGCCGAAGCTCAAGTCGTCGGTATCACTCAGATCGGGTTGGACCACGAAGAGTACCTGGGAGAATCTCTTACCAGCATTGCCAGAGAGAAGGCAGCAACAATTCGCCGCGGGGTTCTTGCCGTGCTGGCACCGCAAGAACCGGACGTCATGAAGGTGCTGCTCAACCAGTGCGTGCGTTCTCAGGTAAAACCGGAAATTGCTGGTGATAACACCAAAGTAGAGGCGGTTTCCGATACCGGTCGTTTTTCAGTTAGTTTCACGACCCCAAGAGGGCGGTATGAGAACGTCAGGCTGGCCTTGCGCGGTCGGCACCAAATTATCAATGCGGCTGTCGCTACAGCCCTCGCCGAAGGCCTCGAACGTTATGGCTTCCCGATTACTGAAGCTATAGTGACAGGACTCGAGACGGCCAGGCATCCCGGACGGTTAGAGTTGTTTGATACCAGACCTCGATACCTGCTGGACGGCGCCCACAATACAGCAGGTGCGATTGCCCTGCGGGAGTATCTTGAAAGATACATGCGCGGCGAGCTGACTTTGGTCTTTGGGGCAATGCGCGAAAAGCGATTGCACGAAATTGCTGAAGTTCTATTTCCTACAGCGCAGAAGCTCATACTTACGAAACCAGATAACCCGCGCGCGGCCAGTGTTGAGCTGCTCGAAGAAATCGCTCGGAAGGTCAAACCTAACGCTGAAATCTGGTGTGTACCAGAGCCTCAAGCAGCCCTACAACAGGCAAGAACCTGCACTCCATCGGACGGTGTGATCTGTATAACAGGTTCGATCTATTTAGTCGGTGAGTTACGCAACAGAATTGAAGGAGAGGTAAAGACAACATCCCAGAGAGATGATCATGTCAAACGACTCAAAGCCACAGATAATCGACAGCGCTGAAATCTTTCGCGGTCGAGTGTTCAATGTAACAGTCGACACGATTGTCGAGGCCGGCATCACCTATCAACGCGAGGTCGTTCATCATCGAGGTAGCGCCGTCATAGTACCGATTTTGCCTGACGGCAATGTGGCACTGGTCCGCCAGTACCGTCACCCGGCGGTTCGTTACCTGCTCGAGTTCCCTGCCGGCACACTGAACGAAGGCGAAGCCCCAGAGGAGGGAGCGGCACGCGAACTCGAGGAGGAGCTAGGAATGGTTGCTGGCTGTTGGGAGAAACTCTCGGAGTTTTTTGTGTCTCCCGGGTTCTGCGAGGAAAAGATGTGGCTCTATCTCGCAACAGATCTCGAGCCAACTCGACAACAGCTCGAAGCTGATGAGTTGCTTTCAGTCGTCCCTCTCTCCCTGACACAAGCAATGGAAATGGTCAGCGATGGCGAGATTCAGGATGCCAAGACGATTATCGGCCTTCTACTAGTGGCGCCGCGAATGCGAAGCGGTATTTGGACAGCCGAGTATCCAGCTGTTTGACCGTTTTCCACCCGCTCACCTAAACTCCTCGACACTGTGGAACAAATAAGAGAACCGTTCTCGGCAGTTCCCGATAGCGAACTGGCCGGCACTTCAACACCTTCTGTATCGCCTCCGGCGTCGATAGATCCCAATAATCCTCCGTGGGGGATCATCATCGCATTGCTTGTGTGGTTCTCGAGCGTGGCGCTGCAGCTGGGAATGTCCTTGCTGCTTGTACTTCCTTACATCGCGACGCAAGGGTTCAGCCCATCTGATCCGGAGTTTGCAAGAAAATTGGCTGAGTTCGCCGCGACAGACAAAACGGCGGTGTTCTTACAGATCCTTGCGTTGTTGCCGGCCCATCTTCTGACTTTGCTCCTGGTGTGGGCAATTGCGACTGGCTTCGGTAAACGATCCTTCACTGAGGTGCTCGGTTTGGCATGTAGTCGCTTCCCGGTTTGGCTAAGCGTTCTTCTCGGTGTGGTCCTATTCCTGCTCGGGAGCGGCTTGGCTAAGCTGGTCGGAGGCGATGCCCCCACGCAACTTGAGACAATCATCAACAACTCGCTACCGACCCGATATCTGGTGGCCTTTCTCGCAGTCGCAACGGCGCCGTTGGTGGAAGAGCTGGTATACCGAGGTGTCGTGTATTCCGCGCTGCAGCGAGCAATTGGCGCAGCGGGCGCGATCGTCATCGTTCTGGCGCTCTTCACTATCGTGCACATTCCGCAGTATCGAACTAACGTTGGAGTAATCATGGCCGTCGGCATCTTGAGTGTGGCCTTGACGTTGTTGCGAGCCTATACCGGCAGATTACTGCCGTGCGTGATCGTTCACCTGGTCTTCAATGCTGTACAGGCAGTTATACTTATCTTTACAAATCCAACCAGTAGCTAAGTTCAAATAGGATCGATGGCGCATGACTTTGTGGTTGTGGGAGCGGGGATCGGAGGTTTAACGCTGGCCGCTTTGCTTGCAGCACGGGGTCTGGACGTATGCCTGCTGGAGCGAGAATCCGAGATTGGCGGTTGTATAAAACCCGTCGAGCACTTTGGGCAGTCGTTCGAGATGACTCATGGGCTGTTCACCGGGTGGGAAGCGGGTGGAATCCACGAACGCGTGTTTGCAGAGCTTTCCGTACCAGCCCCTGCGGTTGGAAGGTTGAATCCGGCTTTTGCAGTGAGACTTCCAGATGGCAGCGATCTTCTGGTCACCAGCGATGATGAAGCGTTTGAAAATTACCTGCTCCACACGTTTCCTGAATGTGCCGATGCAGCAGTCTCGTTCTACCGAGAGCTCGCGCCACTCAGCAAAACTCTGAATCGGGCTCTGTCACGAGTCCCGGACCTGCAATCTGCCGATCAAAAACGTCAGCTCTCAGCTTTCTTTCCCAATGTGGGAGCCGCATTTCAGGCTCTAAAGGCTGCAAACACCAGAGTCGCGGAGTACCTCACAGACACCTCTTTGAATTTTCGCCGGTTTCTCGATATTCAACTACAGACATTCGCGGGAACCACAACTCAGAAGTGTTCATATCTCCATGCAGCCTTAATCCTGGAGGCTGCTCGTTCCTGGATGTTCTCAATCGAAGGCGGAGTTAACTCACTCACTAACGCACTTCAGGCAGCGCTTCGCGAGAGTGCTGGGAAGCTCAGACTCGATTCTCCGGTCCTGCGGCTGGCGCGCAATTCGGCAGGCTCAGTCATTGGTGTTGATCTGTTAAGTGGAGAGACAGTCGAGGCAAAACGCGGTGTCGTCAGCAACCTCACTGTCCGGGACACATTTGGAAAGCTGGTCGGGTTGAGCCAAACACCTACAGAGATTAGAAAGAAGCTCAACTCGTTAGCTGAGCAGGGTTCGTTCGCCATCTTCGCTACGATTCAGAGAGATGCTGTTGCGCGACTGCCGTCGGAACGAATATTTGTGTTAACAGATTGGAGCGCCGATGGGGAGTACAATGCCGAGCTTTCGCAACTGAACATGACTGTCTCAAATGGGACAGGGGACTCGCTTCCGGTCACCATCCATTCTCCCACTGATGTCAGCGAGTGGTTCACCTTCCATGATGATCATGCGGAACTGGAACGGCTCGATCAGGAGATGCTGGAGCGGTGTTGGGAACGATTGCACCGGGCAGTCCCAGAACTTGGCGATGCTATCGAAGTGAGTGAGACGTTTACGCCACACGACTACTACGCTCGCACCCGCCGCCGATTAGGTGCTGTTGGTCCATTACCGGAACTCACTGCTCCACACCCAAGTTCCCTTCTCACTCATCGCACATTTCTGCCAAATGTTTGGCGTGTCGGGGACACGGTGCTCCCAGGCGTAGGACTCGCTGGAGTCACACAAACTGCGCTGATTGTCGCCAACGAGATCTGC
>DATETN010000148.1:0-3073 GCA_035283645.1 Pyrinomonadaceae bacterium | reverse complement strand
GAAGTTGCTGGAAAACCCCGCCCTGGCTCGACAGGTGGTTCTCACCCTTGATCTCCAGAATAATCCTTCCTTTATGGGTTCGCAGTCTCAGTTGGGCGTATTCTCTTCGCTGCGAAAGCTCTTCGCACAGCCTAAGCGCCCTGTCAGACCGGCTGATGAGCCTTCGGAACTGGCGATCGTAAGCGCTGAAGAAGCTGATGGCAGATCACTTACCGCTGAAGAACGAGCAAAACTTGAGCCCTATGAGGACGCAATCATCGCCGGTGAAACAATAGAGGCAGTGTCCGGCACCAACTTAGTAAAGATCAAATTTGCACATCCCGATCCGGAGATTGCGCAGAAAGTTTCCGATACGCTTGCCGAGGTATTCGTACGGAATAATTTTGAAAGAGCCACCGCGGGATCAAGTAAAGCCGAACATCTCCTGGAAAGGGAGATAGCGCGTCTGCAAACGCAGATAAAGCACGATCAAGAGGCACAGTTCAATTACGCTAAGAATCACAACCTTCCATTGACGTCGGGTCCAGGCGGAAATCTGGAGGCAATTCGGCTGGCGACTCTGAGTGGGCAGTTATTAGAGGCTGAGAACGAAAGGAAGAATCTTCAAGCGCAGTACGAGGCGGCAAAGCGTGAAGCGGACCCATTCTCGGTTCCCGACGTGCAGGCGTCGGCTCGCATTGAAAAGTTACGGGAACGAATCTCAGCATTGGAAGAAAGACGGAACGCCCTTCTGATTGTCTACACCTCTGAGTGGCCTGAAGTTAAAAAGATTGATGCGCAACTCAAGGCTTTGGAAGCAGAGCTCAATAAGGCTCCGTCCGAGGTACTTACTTCAATGAAGCGTCGCTATGAGGCGGCGGCTTCCCGGGAAAGCCTCTTACGCGGATCCTACGAACAGCAGAAGGGCACAACCACGCAGCAAACCAGGGATCAGATTGATTTGCTAGCGATGAGTCAGCAGTTGGAAACAAACAAGCAGTATCTAAACACTCTGTTGCAAAGAAAACGCGAGTTCGAGATTGGGTCCGGCGATCGCTCTAATGAGGTAAGTATTGAGACGCCCAGTCGACTCCCGACGGTTCCCATTGGACCTCAGCGATTCAGGAATATTGTGATTGGTTTTCTGCTGTCTTTGGTCGCCGGTATCGGATTGGCGTTCCTGCTCGATTTCCTGGACGACAGTGTGAAGTCGCTCGACGACGTTGATCGATACCTTCACATGCCAGCGCTGGCAATGATTCCTTCGAGTCGCGGCGAACGCGGACGGTTGATCGGTTTGCCCGGATCGTCGAGTAGTGGTCCACCCTCGGAAACGACTGCTCTGGCGATGATTGACGATGTGCGATCGCCAGTTGCTGAAGCGTATAGGCACTTGCGAACTTCACTTCTACTCTCGTCGGCGGGGCAGCCTCCGAAAGCTATACTGGTGACCTCGAGTCAGCCTTCCGAGGGCAAAACAACTACCGCAATCAACACAGCATTCATGCTCGCCCAAACGGGCGCTGAAGTACTCATTGTCGACTGCGATTTGCGGCGGCCCCGGTTACACACCCAGTTTGCAATCCCTAACTCGCGTGGGCTTACTAACTGGTTGTCGGGCGAGATAGATCTTGACTCATTGCTACAGCCTTGTGCGCGCCAACCTAATCTGAAGCTTTTGACGTCAGGCCCCGTCCCCCCGAATCCGGCTGAGCTACTCGGTTCCGACGAAATGCGCCGGCTCCTTGGGATTCTGGCAGGGCGGTTTACGCACATCATCATCGATTCGCCACCGGCCATTTCCTTTACTGACGCGTCGATACTTTCGACCATGGTGGACGGCGTCGTTCTCGTTGTCCACGCAGGCAAGAGTTCCCGGGCAGTTGTAAAACGGGCGAAACAGCAGTTGCTCGACGTCGGCGCTCACATTTTCGGTATTGTTCTGAACAACGTGAAAACGGAGGCGCAGGATTATTATTATTCGGGTTACTACTCCGAGTATTACACCGAGGCTGAAGGTGACAAACCGGAAGGAGCGGCCGGAGAAGCGGCCCGTTGATCTCGGAACGATTCTCAAATTTTCAAGGCCAGGTTCGATCTAAGTCGAACTTGGCCTTGGTTTTTTGCGCGAGCTAATTGCGATGAAAGTCCCCCAACTGGATCTCGGTCAACAGCAACAAAAATTACGAAATGAACTGTCAGCAGCAGTTCAATCCGTTTTCGACTCGCAACAGTTCGTTTTGGGGCCTGAAGTCACGAAATTCGAACGGGAAGCCGCCGAGTATTGCGGGGTGAGTCATGCAATCGGCTGTGCGTCAGGTTCGGATGCCTTGCTGCTTGCTCTGATGGCGAGCGACATAAAAGTCGGTGACGAAGTAATCACCACACCTTTTACATTTTTCGCAACAGCAGGCGCGATAGCACGATTGAGCGCCCGCCCAGTGTTTGTGGATATTGACCCGCGCACTTACAACCTGAACCCCGAACATGTTGAGTCAGCCATCACGCCAAGAACGCGGGCCATACTCCCCGTTCACATGTACGGACAATGTGCTGAGATGGATCCGTTGCTAAATCTGGCAGAAAAGCACCGTTTAGTAGTAATTGAGGATGCAGCTCAGTCAATTGGTGCGCAGGATCGCAATCGTAAGGCTGGGACTATGGGAAGCATCGGCTGTTTCAGTTTCTACCCGTCTAAGAATTTGGGCGCCGCTGGTGATGCAGGAATGGTTACAACTAGCCAGGCAACGGTAGCGGACCGTTTACGGCGCCTGCGCGTTCACGGGGGCGCAAGGGAATATCAGCACGATGAAGTGGGGGTTAACAGCCGGCTAGATTCATTGCAGGCAGCTGTGTTGCGCGTGAAGCTACGCTACCTTGATCTTTGGTCAGAATCACGGCGTCAGATAGCAACGCGCTACACGCAACTTCTAACGAGTGCAAACCTTAACGTTGAGGTAATACCGCCATTTGTTAGGTTAGACGGGAAACACATTTTTCACCAGTATGTTGTCAGGGTGCCGCGATATCGTGACGCGATGATGGAGCACATGCGGCAGCGCGATATAGGCACACGCATCTACTATCCGATCAG
>DATETN010000147.1:0-22805 GCA_035283645.1 Pyrinomonadaceae bacterium | reverse complement strand
ACGCGCCGCCGCTATCGTTGTTGTTGTGAAAGTTCAATCCAAAGCAGCGGCGCGTCGCTGGCGCTCCTTGCCGCCGCACTCCAAAAGCAGCGCGTCAATAACCCTGCGCGGGTCCATCACTGCGACGAGGATCTGTGGCCCCGAGTCGCATGCCGGTTTTCGCGTCTATCATGATGGCTTCCGCGTCTCCCAGATAGCGTGGCTTTCCGAGTATGTGCCCCCGCGCCGTCAGTGCTTTCTGTGTGTCACCCGACAATCCATACGGCTCGTACACCAACTCGTCCGGCAACCACTGATGGTGGATGCGGGGAGCATCTATTGCCTGCTGAATGTTCATGCCATAATCGATCACATTAGTGATAACGCAAAGCGCGGTGTTGATAATCGTCGGCCCCCCCGGACTACCCACTGTGAACCAGAGACTTCCGTCTTTGTTCAAAACAAACGTTGGCGTCATGGCCGACAAGGGTCGCTTGCGTGGCCCCACTGCATTTCGTTCCCCCTGGATCAACCCGTACAAATTTGGCGTTCCCGGTTTTGCTGCGAAATCATCCATCTCGTTGTTCAGGAGTATTCCCGTGCCTTTTGCCACAGCAGCTGATCCATAGGAGTTGTTCAGAGTGTAGGTATTAGCAACTGCGTTTCCTTCTGCATCGACCACCGTGAAGTGTGTCGTCTCGTCTGATTCATAGCCAGCGGGTTTTCCGGCCTTGACCTGCGCACTTGCCGAAGCGCGGTCTGCATTGATCGTCCGACGTAGCCTCGTCGCGTACTCTTTGTCGATTAATCCTGCTACAGGCACATTAACGAAGTCGGCGTCGCCCATGTATTCAGCGCGATCGGCGAAAGCTCGTCTCATTGCCTCAGTCATTAGATGGTATCGATCCGAAGAAGCCCAGTCCGTCTTGGTGAGGTCATAGCCTTCGAGAATATTCAGCATCTGGATCAGCACTGCTCCGCCCGAAGAAGGGGGCGGCATCGAGATGATCGGATAGCCCCGATAAGTTCCCCGGACCGGCGCTCGCTCCTTCGCGACATATCCCTTCAGATCCGACATCGTCATCAGACCGTTATTGCGTTTCATGTCGGCCACGATTAGGCGGGCCGTCTCTCCCTCATAGAACTCATTTGGTCCTCGGCGTTGCAACCGGGCGAAGGTGGCGCCGAGATCTGGCTGTCGGAGCACCTCACCCTCGTTATAGAGCATTCCTCCTTTTAGATAGATACGCTTGGTTTCAGAGTACTGCGACAAGTAATCGCTGCTGCCGCGTAGGGATCGTGAGAGGTTGTAGTTGACTCTAAATCCACTGGTGGCGAGGCGACGTGCAGGTTCGACGAGCTGTGCCCAGGTTAATTTCCCCGAACCATACTTTTTCAAAGCCAACTCCATTCCACGAACAGTTCCCGGTACACCTGCGGCCCGGTACCCAATTAGCGAGCCCCCTTCGCCTTCAATCAGATTTCCGTTCTTGTCGAGGAAGATATCTCGCGTAGCCGAGGCAGGCGCCATTTCTCTGTAATCGATAGCGGTGGTGGTTCCGTCCTTGAGTCGGATCATCATGAAGCCGCCACCGCCAAGATTGCCTGCCGCCGGGTGCGTGACTGCCAATGCGAAGGCCACAGCAATCGCTGCATCGACGGCATTCCCGCCTCGCTTCAATGTGTCGACCCCCACTTGTGTGGCTATTGTGCTCGTGGAAGCCACCATGCCGTTACGTGCTCGAACGGGCTCGCGTGAAGCAGCCTGAGAGGTTTGCAGATTTGAGTATGGAAGCTGGACCGGAAGGACCGACAGTGACAGCAGAATCAGGAATAAAAGACGCGGGATGCCAAGCCAGTGGCTTCCGTTTCTAGATTTGACTTTCATTCAACATACCCTCATTAATGCATCATTGATTCGACCCCGGGCAATGTGCCTTGTGGGTCAAGTTCGTTCTTGATTCCCTCGTTGAGCATTGCCAACGGATCATCAGCGCGTGGTGGATCATAATGTGCCGCTGCAGGAGAGTTTTCGAAAACCAGTTTCCCGCCCGCCGTAACCGCTTTCTCAGTCAGTTGCTGGATGAAGCGGCGCTTACTGTCTTCATCATGAATGTCGTCTGTAAAGATGCGCACGATACCTGTGCCGGCGCCCGCTTGCCAGTCGACGTTCGTGGGCAGATCTCTCAGGAATGGCAACAGCTTACTCGGTTTTAGTGAGGTTCTTACAATCAGTCGATTGGAGTATTGAAAGGGAAGTGCGGAAGCGGCACGCCAAACTTCTTCGTCATGAGTGATGACGTCGCTCTCCGAGATGCCATGAGTATCCCGAGCGACCTTTAATAAAGTACTTGCTTGGGATTGCACCGACAGGGTTGTGCCCGCGAATCGGACAAGCAATAGGTACCCCGTCTTTTCCTTCAACCCGCAAACCGACGCAAGCTGAGGTGAAACTAGTTCTGCAGCCGCTGGAAGTAGCGGAACAGGTGCGCAGCCCTCAGGAACGCGGGCCTCAGGAACGCGGGCCTCAGGAACGCGGGCCTCAGGAACGCGGGCGTCCCCGCCCGCAATAACGTTCCCCAGCATCATCCTCGCCGCCGTACTCACCGACTCCAAAGAGCCCCCGACAATAACAGTCGCCGTGCTAACCGGGACCGGCCTCAGTTTAAACGTCAGCTCAGTAATAATCCCAAGAGTTCCAAGACTACCGGTGAATAGCTTCGATAAATCATACCCGGCAACGTTCTTTACCACATTCCCACCGGTCCTAATTTGTCTTCCATCGGGCAATACCACTCTCAGTCCGATCACGTGCCGCCTTGGTGGGCCATAGCCGAAGCTGTGTGGACCCGATTGACCCGTCGCCACCACTCCACCAAGGGTTGCACCGCCATTGTCAGGCGGATCTAAGGGAAGCCATTGTCCCTGAAGTGAGAGATGAGTATTGAAATTAGTTAGCGTCACACCAGCTTCCGCTGTCGCAACGAGATCTGCAGGCTCGTGCTCAACGATGCGGTTGAGTCGGGTTGTGTTGACTATCAAATGCACAATGCTCGACGATCCAACACCTTTGCGCCAGGTCCCAGCGCCTGATGCGACCACTCTCCAGCAACGTTCAGAGGCGACTTTCATCACCTCACTGGTTTCTGCGGCCGTTGCGGGAAGCACCGCTAGCGCATTTTCCTCGAACAAATAGGCGACGTTAGTCTCCCCGACAATAGCCGCGAGAGAACGTGCCGCAGAATCATGATCAAAAGTGGACCCTGAGCTAACGCGTGTCGCTGCTGAATGTAAAAGACTGCTGGCAACCGAAGTAACCACCTGTGGTGGAGTCAGGGCATGACCGGGATTCGGAGTTGTTGACACAACTGAGCGACCCTCGCCGCAGCCGCGCAACATCGGAATGATCTTTCCGGGATTCAATAAGCCTGTAGGATCAAAGGCGCGGCGCACCGCCAACATCGTCTGCATGTCGTCCTCGGAAAACACCAACGGCAGGTAGTCGCGCTTATCTAAGCCGACGCCATGCTCGCCTGTGATGCTGCCCCCGGCGCGCACACACGTCTCCATCAACTCGCGCCCCGCCTCCTTGACTCGTCGGACCTGCTCGGAAGAGCGCGAGTCAAAGCAGATAAGTGGATGGAGATTGCCATCACCAGCATGAAAGACATTTGCCAAAACCAGATTGTATTTCGCTGCAATTCGATAGCTGTCTTCCATGATTTGTGGCAGTTTTGATCGGGGTACGACGGCGTCTTGAATCATCGAATCCGGTGCAATTCGTCCAATCGCGCCAAACGCCCCTTTTCGCGCTGCCCAAAGCTTTGTTCGCTCTACCTGGTCCGTTGCCAGCCGGCAGGCACGAGCTCCGTAATCAATGCAAATGCTTTTGACCCGTTCTGCTTCTTCGTCGATTCCTGCCTCGATTCCATCCAGTTCGATCAAAAGCGCTGCGCCGATATCGATTGACAATCCCGCAGCAAAGATGCTTGCCTCTATTGCGCGGATGATTTCGCCGTCCATCATCTCCAACGCTGCTGGCATCACACCTGCGGCGATGATCGCCGAGACCGCGTGACTGGCGGCGTCGACGGTCGGAAACTCAGCTAAGAGGGTGCGCACTGCGGGTGGCAGCGGAGTCAACCGCAGAGTCGCTTCTGTCGCTATACCAAAGGTCCCCTCGGAGCCAACAAACACTCCTAACAGATCGTAGCCGCTTCCACCAACCTCACCGCTCTTAAGTTCGACAACATCTCCTGTGGCTAGAACGACGCGCGCACCGAGCACGTGATCGGTGGTAGTCCCGTATTTCAGACAGTGGATGCCGCCGGCGTTTTCAGCAATGTTGCCCCCAATTGTGCAGGTTGGCTGGCTTGAGGGATCTGGAACGTAGTGCAGACCAAGATGTGTTACGGCGCGCGAGACATTGAGATTGACGACGCCAGTTTCTACCTGCGCGATCCGATTCTCAGCATCGATCTTAAGGATTCGACGCATACGCGCGAGTTCCACCACAACGCCACTATTAAGCGCGAGTGCTCCTCCTGAAAGTCCTGTGCCTGCGCCGCGTGGAGTAAAAGGCACCTTGAAACGGGAGAGGGTGCGCATCACTTCTGCGGTTGCTTCAGTTGACTGCGGGAATACCACCGCGCGTGGCCGGTACTTGTGTTGCGGCAGGCCGTCGCATTCATATACCAGTAACTCGTCAGGCTGGTAGAGTACACCCTGCGGGCCGACGACGGATTGCAAGGTTTGAATTAATGGATCCACGGGAAATAACAAATTGAGGATTGACGATTTCTAATTGTCAGACACAACGCGTTAGCTGTGGGAATGCTGGAGACGGGAATCATCGGGACGAGTTTGCGAGTTTTCGCGGACCAAACAAAATCCTACACACGGCGCGTAGTTGAGTGTCAGCTTTGACCTAACCTATTTCTAGCCTCCCGTCTGCGAAACTATTCGTCTCAGAACCTCAATGATACACTACGACGCCGAACCGCCAGTAATTTCAAGAATTCGACTGCCTTGGTTTTGTATTCGTGGATCGTCTTCTACTTCATTAGAATGAGAAAAATCGTCAACCTGGCTATCCTGTTTGTCACGATGACCGCCCTAACACACGCTCAAAACTCACTTGCACCTGAGTTGATCATCGTAAATGCAAATATACGAACGATGGATCCTGCACGACCTACCGCCAAGGCTGTAGCGATACTGGGAAATCGCATCGTGGCAGTTGGCTCAGAAAAAGAGATCAAAAAACTCGCTGGACCAAAGACACGCACGATTGATGCGAAGAAACACTTGGTAGTGCCCGGATTCAATGATGCGCACGTTCATTTCCTTACCGGGGGCTTCCAGTTGTCGAGTGTCGATCTGAGAGATGCTGACACTCCGGCAGAATTCGCCGCCCGGATCAAAACATTCGCGGAGCGCACGTCGTCCGGCCGCTGGATCACCGGTGGTGATTGGGACCACGAGCGGTGGCCAGAAGCAGAGCTTCCAACAAAGCAGTTGATCGATCGCTTCACTCCGAACACACCGGTCTTTGTCAATCGCCTTGATGGTCACATGGCTTTGGCGAACAGCGTGGCTTTGAAGCTTGCTGGCGTAACCCGCCAGACGCTCGATCCCCCGGGAGGTTTGGTTGTTCGTGATCCGAAAACCGGCGAGCCAACCGGAGTCCTAAAGGACGCGGCGATGGGTTTCGTAACGAAAGTCATCCCCCCGGCATCATTCGAAGAGAAGCTGGCGGCCGCGCGTGCAGCGACGGAGCATGCTGCGCGGTTGGGCGTGACCAGTGTTCAGGACATGTCCGCCGGAGTCGATGTCGGCGTTTATCAAGCATTGCTTGAACGTGGAGAACTAAAGACTCGAATCTATGCCATCGCTCCATTGCCTTCCTGGGAACGACTGGCCCGCACCGGTGTCAGGGCCCACTTTGGCAGCGAGATGTTGCGTATCGGCGGACTCAAGGGCTTCGCAGACGGAAGTTTGGGTTCGACTACGGCATTTTTCTACGAACCCTACAGAGATGCGCCTGACACGCGAGGGCTGGCTGGCGACGAGATGTTTCCTGAGGGTGCGATGCGCAACCGTGTGCGAGATGCTGATCGCGCCGGACTCCAAGTGATGGTCCATGCCATCGGCGACCATGCAAATGATCTGATCCTTTCGATCTTTTCGGAAGTAACACGTGAGAATGGAGCGAAGGACAGGCGCTTTCGTATCGAACATGCCCAGCATTTGCGACGCGAGGACATTTCACGGTTTTCGCGGGAAGGCGTGATAGCTTCCATGCAGCCTTACCACGCCATTGATGATGGTCGTTGGGCGGAGAAGCGAATCGGCAAGGAACGCGCGAAGACGACTTACGCGTTTCGTTCGCTGCTCGATGCGGGCGCAATACTAGCACTTGGTACTGACTGGACCGTCGCGCCGCTTGATCCGATGCTGACAATCTACGCCGCCGCGACTCGTCGTACTCTGGATGGAAAGAACTCAAAGGGTTGGATCCCTGAACAGAAGATTTCTGTCGAAGAGGCGGTGCGAGCCTATACTGTGGGCTCTGCTTACGCAGAATTTGCAGATGGCGTGAAAGGGACCATCGCCGTTGGTAAGCTTGCGGACCTGGTAATGCTGTCGCAGGACATCTTTAAGGTCGATGCTAAAGAAATCGAGCGTGTAAAGGTTGAGTTGACAATTGTGGATGGTCGGATAGTCTACGAGCGCCGCTAGCACTGGTTTGAACAGACGATCTACAAGCCGTGTGTAGGATTTGGTTGAGTGTGTTTCCACTCGAGAGTGGTCCAAGTAAGAAAAACGATCCTACACACGGCAGTGTGTAGTGCTTTACAGATCCAGCCTACTAGACGAACGCCACCCCCCTCTCTTATCTCAACGTTGCCGACTCAGAAGCTCCTGTGAAATTGAGGAGGGGTAGTTTGAGTGTTCTGCTTCTGAGTTGGTATTGTTGAAAAAAAAAAAGGGAGGTGGCGCGTCTTTGTAGGTGGGATCTGAAAAGCACTACACACTGCCGTTTGTAGGATCCTCTTTTGCAGGTTGGATCTAAAAAGCACTACACACTGCCGTGTGTAGGATTTGGTTGAGTGTGTTTCCAGTCGAGAGTGGTCCAAGTAAGAAAAACGATCCTACACACTGCCGTTTGTAGCAATTCGTTCAGTAACCTTTGACTCGTCTTGCCTCTGTTTCCTTAGTCGATACACCACATAAATCGCCACTCCAAAAGCCGCGGCAATGGCTGCGTCGCGTGCCTCCTGCAAAGTGCTGTTGGAAAGCAGCCACACAGAAAGCAAGATAGCAGATAGACTGATCCATGGTCCTCCCGGAACCGTCACCAGCGCCGGGGGCGCATCTTGTTTGCGCCGCAGTCTTGGCAGTGCCCCACAAGTGACGGCGTAGGCGAGCAGCCGCGCGATTGTGCTTACTGTCAGGACGTAAATCAGAGAGCTGGAAAGAGTCAGTACGAGAGTCAAGGAGGCTGTCACAAGAATGGCAACGTAGGGCGTGCGGAAGCGATTGTGGATCCTGGAAAACAATTGAGGGATCTCGTGGTGACTTGACATGGCAAATAGTATTCGCGGCGAGGTGAGAAGATTCACATTCAAGTTGCCAACCACCGAAGTAATTGCGCCCGCGGCTATCAGTGACCCGCCAACGGGGCCAAGAAAGCGATTGGCTGCATCGGCAAGCGGCCGCTCCGTGTCGCCGAGGGCTGGCAACGTTCCGATAGAAACTGTTTGAATCAAGACATAGATGAGAGTGACTATAACAAGGCCAATCAGAATGGCAGCAGGCATGTTGCGACGTGGATTGAGTACTTCACCGGCGGGCACGCTCGCGTTTTCGAAACCGGTGAACGCATATACGAGCAGTAATACCGCGGTCGAGAACGAGCCATAGGACGGATACTCTCCCAGCGTAAAATTTGCAGGGGTAAGGAAGAAAAGCCCCGCCCCAATGAACAGAACTAGTGGTAAGAGTTTCGCTACCGTGAATATGTTGCTCGTAAGGGCCGCGTCCCTAACTCCAATAACATTGATTACTGTTAAGGTGAGCGTCAGAAGCGTGATGACCACCGCTCTCCAGAAACCGGCGCCAGCCGCGGGCCAGAAGAAACTAAGGTAAACGACGAGCAGATTGCAGTTGGTTGCGTACGCAGTGACTCGTGCGATCCAGTTGAGCCATCCAACTTGAAATCCGACTGCCGGTCCGAATGCTTCGCGAGCGTAAAGATAAGGTCCACCTGTCGCGGCGAATCGGCTACTGACTTCGGCGAAGCAAAGAACAATCAGTGCGACAACAAAAGCGCAAACAACAAAAGCCAGCAGACTGTAACTGCCAATGAGGCCGAACGATTTTGCCGGGAGTACGAATATGCCAGCGCCGATAATGCTGTTGAGGACCACACTCACCAGATCCCAACGGCGAATAGCGCGCACCAAACCTTCTTCCGATACTTTTTGCATGGCGTGCCTTATAATCGAAATCTCCTATCTGCACAACGATATCCGCGGCTCTTAAAGCCCAACAAGTGAAACAAAGAATGAAATCAAGGTCTAAAGTGACACTTAACCAAACAACTATGAAAGTCAAAAGATTTTCTTTTGCACTCTGTTTGCTATTGCTGATCTCTTCAGGCATATCGGCGCAAACTGCGCAGGCGACTGAGGCTTCTGGAGCCATCGCCACTCCGGCAACACTTCAGGAGCTGGTTGACGAGGTTGCACGAGCGACGCTACAGAAGTTTAGAGATAAGAAATTGGAAGAGAACCAGCTCTCTATCACATTGATCGACTTACGCCATCCGGACCGTCCAGTGACAGCCAGTTATCGCGGGAACGAGCGCATCTATCCGGCCAGCGTCGTCAAGTTGTTCTACCTCGCGTCAGTGCATCGCTGGCTCGAGGACAAGAAGATCAGTGACACCTCGGAGTTGCAACGCGCCGTTAAGGACATGATTTTCGACTCGTCCAATGAGGCGACCCAGTACGTGGTTGACGTGCTGACAGGCACGACCAGTGGATTCGAATTGCCGCCCAAAGAGATGGAGACGTGGCAATACAAACGCAACGCGGTCAATCGTTACTTTGCAGCGCTGGGTTACACAAATATCAATGTAAATCAGAAGACTTTCTGTGAAGACGCCTACGGTCGCGAGAGCGTTTCCCGTGGGCCGAATGGCGAAAACCGGAATAAATTGACTACGGATGCAACTGCCCGTTTATTGATGGAGATTGCCACCGGAAAGGCGGTTTCCAGCGCGCGAAGCCAACAGATGATGGACTTGATGAAACGCGACTATGCGGGGCAGGGAAGCGCCGACGATCAGGCTCATGCGTTTACCGGGATTGCTCTTAAAGGCATCAGTGGGGCCGGACTCTGGTCGAAAGCCGGTTGGACCAGCACGACGAGGCATGATGCGGCCTACGTTGAGCTGCCCGATGGCTTAAAGTTTGTGTTGGTTACCTTTACCACGGATCAAGCTAAAGAGCGGGAGATCATTCCAACGGTGGCACGAGTTGTAATAGAAGGTCTAAAGAAGGTTGCACCGTAAGAATTCTTGCCAGGGTGTTCCAGTCGAGAGTGGTCCAAGTAAGAAAACGATCCTACACACGGCAGTGCCACTTTTAATGTCGACCATCCTCACCTGGTCCGGCTCAAGCAAATCCTACACACGGCAGTTAAAAAAGAATCCTACACACGGCAGTTAAAAAGAATCCTACACACGGCAGTGTGTAGTGTTGTTCAGATCCAGCCTACTAGACGAACGCCACCCCCCCCTCTCTTATCTCAACGTTGCCAACTCAGAAGTTTCATCGAAAGTGTGGGGTAGTTTGAGCGTTCTGAATGTCACCCGTCTTCTGAGTTGGTATTGTTGCAAAACAAAGAAGGGAGTTGGCGTGTCTTTGTAGGTGGGATCTAAAACGCACTACACACTGGTGTGTGTAGGATCTTGTTGAGTGTGTTTCCGGTCGAGAGTGGTCCAAGTGAAAGAAAAGAATCCCGTCTTGGCAGGCTGGATCTGAAAAGCACTACACACTGCCGTGTGTAGGATTCAGCGACTCAAACTCTCAATCATCCGGTGGAGGTCCTTGGCCATTGAAGGATTTAAGTCCTTCAACGCGTTGTAAGATTCTGTTGCGCCCGTAAGATTGCGCACTGCCAAATACGCCAGACCAAGGTTGTAGTGCGCCGCCGCAAGCTTTGGCTTCAGCGCCAGCACCTGCTTATACGACTCAATGGCCTCATTGTTTTGACCGGCGTTGTAATGTGCTAAGCCCAGATTGAAGTGAGCTGCCGCATTAGTAGGCTGCAGCGTCGTTGCTTCGCGCAATGCCTTCACCGCATCTGCATACCGACGCATGCCGTTGTAGGCGTTGCCCAGGTTCTTGTAGGCATGCGCCAGCACCTCGTTTCTCTCCTGTAAGCCATGCTTATAAGATTGTCCGGTCTGGCCCAGCAGTTCGATAGCACGCTCGCAAGCTTTCTGTGCGTTCTCAAAGTCGCTAACCTGGTTATAAGCGTAACCAAGATTGTTATAGATCTCTGCATTATCAGGGTCCAACTGGATCGTCCGTTGATATACGACGATGGCTTCCCGATGATTGTTCAATCCAACCAGAGCGTATCCAAGAGGATAAAGTACTTCGGGATACTCGGGCCTTAAGTCCAGTGCTTCCCTGTACGCTGCAATGGCCTTCTCAAATCGCTGCTGATCAATATAGATGTTGCCGAGCCCTGCATAGGCCCGTGGATCTGTGGGATCTAAACGAGCTGCTAAACGATACTGCTCTTCCGCCTCCGAATACCGCGGTTGCGGTGCGTTCCTGGCAGCATTCGCTTTGGCAATCACTCTCTCTTTTTCGGCACGGGCCTGTGCTGACCGGCGGCCGCTGACGCGACCACTGCTCGATACAGTGCCGCCACCCGTCTGAACCGGTGGATTATCGGGCCGACGAAAAATGAGCGCAGCACCCCCCAGCACGTCGCGCACGAGGGTCCCACCCCCGGGATCCTGCGCCTGTAAGGGCACTGCAAGAAGAAGAACTGTGAAAATTAGAACGAGTTTAAAAGCTTGAACCATAGTAGAACTCCAAAAAAGAGGCGTGAGCGTTCGGGGCCGCCGGGTATAACAATGGCATGAGCAAGGCGATTGGGCAATGGAAAATAAGAGCGAAGTCAATCAATGAGCTATGCCCGAATTCGTCAGGCGTTTAGGGTAGCGCAGAATCTTTCCGGTTGATATTGTTCATTTGAAGGGCGTCTGCAGTCGTTTTTAACCTCTTGAAGAGAGCTACAAGGTCCTTCTGCTGGTAATGAGTTCTTCAAACGGCGACAACAGTCGATTGGTGAAACCAGCCTTATGTAACGCCGGCCAGAATCGATTTCCTGGGCGCGCGAAATGATGTCCAACCGCAGCCGCATATAGCCCGGGATTGATCCCACAGAACAGCACGTTTAAGCCAGGTCGAATCACGTCGGGCACAGTTTTACCGGCGGCGTCGATAATCTCTTGCCGCGTAGGCTTCCAGATCTTCATCTATTGGTTCAGGGAATCAGAGGACATCGAATCGTGCACGTTGTGATGTGCTGAGTTTAGTTACTCGGTCGATTGCGGTGACCAGCAACACGTAGCGTCCCGGCGGTAGCTCCCTTAGCGAAACATCAGCGGCGAAAGGCAGTCGTGCTAAATCCGCAACGCCTTCGGAATTAAGTTTCCGCATCACGGTGGTCACGACCGGTTGGTCATCTCGAAGCACCTGTACCTGAATAGCCGTGTCCGGCTTCTGATCGGCGGAAGCGCGAGTAGCGTTATAGATGAAGACCAGAAATCGAAGGTACGAGTCGCGCGCAAACACTCGATCGATACTGAGGTTTGCCGATTCCGAACCATCCTTGGTCACGTTTGCGGCATTCGCAGACACATTTTGATTCCGCTCTCCGATAAGAAGGCTACTCATCGCCAGTTGTCCGGACGTGAGATCTGGAATTTCAATCCATGCTTGAGCGCCACCTCTTTTGCGGGACTCAACGTCTACTGCGCCAACTCGCACCTGATAGAGTCCCGGCTTCAAAGTTACCGGGAACGTGTAATCCACATCGATCTCTGTCGGCGATAATTCGGCACCGTTGCCGGTGACGATAGGTGTCGTCACCCCTAGCCTTTGATTGAACCGTGCCCCAATCTGCCCTTTGTCATTGTGCACAAAACCGCCAATCTCGACCATTGCTTTGTGTTTGCCTTGGTCCATGGAGACGAAGGAGAGGAACGCACCGGGAATCCGCATCGAGATCGACAAAAGGTCTCCTTCGCCGGGCACATTCATGTGTACCAGATTTAGCGACACCGGGAGGCCGCGCTCGGGGAAAACTGTGGTCATTGTTTTGGCGAGGTTACTCTCCAGCGACTCTGCCTCGGTAGTGTTGGAGTTGCTCTTCTTTTTGGCTGAGGTTGGTGTGGGTTCAATGTCAAAGTATCCACGACGGAGTCGCACCGTGAGATCTGTTCGTCCGCGAATCTTCACATCTATGCGGCGAAATCGATGGTTTCGCTTTTGCTCTGCGTCGGGTTTCCATGCGAGCAAGTAGTAGGTGGAAGTCTCCTTCAATGCCTGCCGCAGTCCTGGCTCCAGAGCATTGGTGTTAAAGATAGCTTTACCGCCCGTGTCGGCAGCTAGAGCGTGCAGGGCGTCCTGCGAGGCTGACAGTTCCCCCTGATTTGCGCGAGCGAGTCTTCCGCTCACATCGAACGCGACGTCTGCGCTCGCGTCCGGTACTCCTGTCGTTAGACCGCGAGCGTCCATTGAATAGATAACGACGCCGCTGCGAGCTGCGGCACTTGTGAGGCGCTGCAGTCGTTGGAGCGAGTCCGAGTTTCGGTCATCGAGGAAAAACCCATTCGAAACAAAGAAGACCAGTTTCCGCCCCGGCAGTTGACTGGAAGACCGGATCAAACTCTCTAAACCTGCCAGCGTCGCTCGCGTAACATTTGCAGCCTGCATAAGCGTCTGCTGCGCGCGGCTTTGGACCATTAAAATAGCGCTGTCCCGGCTTAGGCCGGGGTTATCCCTAAGCAGAATCTCTACGAAGAAATCCGTCACATCGCGGTCGTAACGGCTCACCAACAGCGCCTGATATTCAGTCATTGGCGGTCGTTCAAAGTCGGTCACTGTGGTATTACGCGGACGCAGACGTGAGAGGGCCTTGCGCAACACAGCTTTGTTGTGGGTGAGTTGTTGTAGAAAACCGATACTGCCACTCGGAGAGGTAATGGCCACCTCGTCGTTCTGGCCCATCTCCTTCTCGACGAACGACGAGACCATCTTTGTCGCCAGCTGAGTGCCACTCAGATCAAGGTGTAAGTCATCCAGATAAAAGAAGATGCTTCGCCCGCGGTCGAGTGGCGCAGCGCCGGCAGTTTGTGTCGGGGACGTACTACTGCCTCCGCGGGCAGCGGCGAGTTGAGACTCTTCGTTGGCCATGCCCGCGGCCACTTGTTCAAAGAACTCGATGGACCGCACCTTATCATCGATTCGAAGTTCAAAGTCCTCGCGGCGCAGGTCCTTTACAAACTTACCCGATTTGTCAAAGACCATTACATCAGTTTGCACCAGCTCTGTAGTGACACGCACTACATCTTCTCGGGCGGGTGCAGTTGGGTCCTGTGCGCTGATAGGCGGAGGAAAAGAGAGCACGGAAGAAAGTGTCAGGCAGAGGGTGCAGGAAAGAGAGCTGCGCACTTTATTTGCCACTTGTGTTCCTGGGGGGAGACTGATTGTTGCGAATGCGACGAGGCGCGACTTGGGTAATATGTAACAGATCGAGAAGCGGCGCAACCCAAAAATCCGGCGATTGGCGGGCACAGGTGCTGTCACGGAGAAGCCAGAATGCATTCGCGTCGCAGGAACTAAAAAAATGGAGACTTGAGCTGTTTATTGGTCATTGGTTAGTGTTGGTGGTTGGTGGTTGGTGGTTAGTGGTTAGTGGTTGGTGGTTGGTGGTTTGTGGTTAGTGGTTCTTCTTTTTCCATCATTTTCCATTTGTCATTGCTCATTCTTCATTTCTCATTTTAAAGAACCAGTGACCAATGAATAGCCCCATAATTTCTCGATCTTCCACTTTCCACTTGTTTTCTCTCTACCCGTCCTCAGTCTACTCGTTTCGTGGCAAATGCTTCCGCAAATGGCAAATAAAAAATGAGAAATGACAAATGGAAAATAATGGAAAGAAGAACCACCAACCCCCAACCACCAACCCCTAACCAATAATGTCGCTCTCCCAAATTCTGTCTCTTTCGGCGGGCCAGTTTTTGTCATCAAACGCAAATCCCCAATCAAATCCCCTCCTGCTCCTCAGGCACAGTTATTGACTCAATAAATTTGTCTGCTTCCTCACTCGGTCTCGAATCCTAACTACGGAGCTTCTTACCTACCTCGCTTTCCTTTTCAGCATGACACTTGGGCTATCACTTCTTACGGGAACTATTTTAGCGATGGTTATGCATGAGCTTGGCCATGCATTGGCCGCGCGACTGTGTGGCGTGAAGGCGTCAGGGTTTGGCTTTGGAGTGGGTCGACGGGTCTGTCGCGTGCAATTGGGTGCCATCAGCTTTGGTTTGCGCAGGTGGCCGCTGGGTTCATTTGTGATGTTGGATGGAGATGCACTACGTCAGCGACCCGCGGCGCAACAGTTGTTTGTCCATCTTGGTGGAGTGCTAATGAATCTGCTGGCCGGCGCGATGTTCTATGGGACCAACCTTGGTTGGCTGAATCTATTGCTGGCCGCGGGAAACCTTTTGCCTTTATATCAGCATGATGGTTGGAAGTGCGGGTTGGTGATTGTCAGGATTCTCTTGAACCGAAAGAGTCAACCTGCTGAATGGGCGTTCACATTTTCGGGTGGCTTTGTCAGTTTCGTGGTCGCGTGGTTGGTGGTGCGCCTGTTTGTATAGCGATCACAATTCGTTGTTAGTGGTTGGTTGTTGGTGGGCTACCGGTGACCAAATGAGAAAGTGCACAATAAGCATTGACCGTATCTCGTAATCGAAGCTTTACGTTTGGCCTAACCGAGCGAATTGCTCATTGGTCATTTTTCATGTCAAGACGCCATACGCTTTAGAGACTGTGTCAAAAACCTGTTACATGGACCAACAACAAAATCCTACACACGGCAGAGACTGTGTCATAAACCTGTTACGCACGTCCGCTCAAACTAACCACGCTCTTCATGGACCAAATCCTACCCACGGCAGTTAGAAAGGAAATCCTGCACACCCCAGTTAGAAAGGAATCCTACACACGGCAGTTAGAAAGGAATCCTACACACGGCAGTTAAAAAGAATCCTACACACGGCAGTTAAAAAAGAATCCTACACACGGCAGTTAAAAAAGAATCCTACACACGGCAGTGTGTAGTGCTTTTCAGATCCTACCTACTAGACGGACGCCACCCCTTCTTTTATCTCAACGTTACCGGCTCAGAAGCTTCATCGAAATTGCTGAGCTTCTGAGTGTCACCCGTGTTCTGAGTTGGTATTGTTGAAAAAAAAGAAAGGGGGGGGTGGCGCGTCTTTGTAGGTGGGATCTAAAAAGCACTACACACTGCCGTGTGTAGGATCTATTGTTTTGACACAGTCTCTAAAGAGCCTGTGTCATAAACCTGTTACGCACGTCCGCTCAAACTAACCACGCTCTTCATGGACCAAATCCTACCCACGGCAGTTAGAAAGGAAATCCTGCACACGCCATTTAGAAAGGAATCCTACACACGGCAGTTAGAAAGGAATCCTACACACGGCAGTTAGAAAGGAATCCTACACACGGCAGTTAAAAAAGAATCCTACACACGGCAGTTAAAAAGAATCCTACACACGGCCGTGTGTAGGATCCTCTTTTTTAGGCTGGATCCAAAAGGCTGGATTTTAAAAGCACTAGACACTGCTGTGTGTAGGATCCTCTTCCCACTGATTTGACCAATTCGCTCTGTAGGCCTAAGGTGAAGGACCACGATACTGAAGGGTGGGGTCTTGAATTTTCCCTAAAGGAAATCGCCAGCACTACTCGAAATCGCGTATGGCTCAAGAGTCTTATCGCAGAACCGCTATGTCAGCCTGGGAAGCGTGGTTCTCGCACGGGCGATGGAGGACTGTCTTTTGAGAGCCGCTTTGCGTTCCGACGGTGCGGTAATGCTCGCACCGCCGGCCAAAGCCCCTTAGTTCGTTCTGTTCACTTTATGAAAACAGCTCTAAAGTGAAGGATCTCACACGGGGATCAGTACGTTGAGTTTACTTTTTCTACGCGGAGTTCCAGTTGTAGGAGGGCGTGACGCAAGGATTGCACCAGATAAGAGCAGCGCTTGGCGAAAATTGAACCATCGAGGCTAAAATCGGTGGTACGTAAGCTTCAACCTACACCCAACCTTCCCGAATCTGCCTCTCTCACTACCACCGCACATTAGGATCCTCACGGACCTAATTTGTAGCCCAGCGTTTACAGAAACGCACGAAGCTGAAACCCGAGGGCGACAGTTGTTTTCCGGCAGAATACTCACGATGAGTCCGCTTGAGTTCTTGCAGGTCGCAGTTTTGTAAACTCAAGGCGACAGGTCAGGATGCGCGCTGGGCCATTTAACCGGGAAAGCCCGATCCACAATCAACTTCACTGCGGCACGCGTCTTGAAGAGGGTTTCCGCGGCCCAATGTTGGGACGTGCGGAATACACTGTCAACAAGTTTTCCATCCGAGGCTTCACCCGTTCCTTCATAACACTCACCAAGCGACTTAGTTAGCTCCTTTAGCGCTGCGAAATGACTTGTTCACGCTGGGTGCGTGCCAGAGGAGTCAAATGTGCCAGCACGTGCTGGAGTAAACCCGATACTCTTAAGGAGAGATGATGAGAAACTACTTGATGAAGAGTGCTTTGGTTGTTGCCTGCTTAGGTCTAGTGCTGGTACCCGCGCCCGTGACAACACGTGCGGCCGGCATGGATATGTACATAAGCGTTAGCCCCACATCAGTGCTAGCGGGCGAGTGGGCCGGGGTTTCCGCCGTAGTGATCAATAACTCGTCCAGCAAGATGCGGATGACTGTAACGTTCGTAGCCGTGGATCCTTGTGGCTCCACGATGGATTTGGGTTATAACAGGTTGGCACTGGCCCCGGGCCAGTCTGTACTGGTCACTACTGCATACCCAACGAGCGCAAATTCTTGCCGAGGCATGCATACAGTATCCGTATCTACCGCAGGCAAAGGACGCAACGCCGGCGTAAGCGCCAATGCCTATTTGGAAGTGCAATAGCTAAAGTAGACGAGGTTGAACACTTCAGCCCCAAGAGTGTGAGCCTCATCCAGGATTCAGGTTTATTCAGCGCTTGTGCTGCCCGGTAAGGTACACCAGGCTTGGTAGTTGAGACGGCTCCTTATGGGCGGGACGCCCTCATTGGCAACAACACGTCCCGCCGATTCCCGCAATGAGCCCAGACCCTATCAACCGACTGGTCCGGTCATGTCGGAAAGAGATAGAAGCGGTGCCGCGAATCTCGCTGAGTTTGGCTTGTGTGACGAAATTGCAACAATATTATTATTTGTGTCTCGGTTACTATCGTTTATGATATCCAGCTTTCTTGAATCGCGGCCTGTGGTTAGATGAGGTGGACTGAAAACCTGGCCTACAGGACCTCGGAAGATCACTAATAATTCTCTGAAAGCAACCCGACAGAGGAAGAGAAGCTTTCCAGGCAATCCCAACCCCCCGCCTGAGTCAAGCCTCTTCTCAATACATTACAACTCGTGCGGGCTTTCTAGTGGGCGTGAAGTTTAGCTTACGTCAACAGAATTGAATGTTCGTGCAGAGCGATCCAGGCCGAACAGATTGGGATAATGACTGGAATAACCAAAGGAGAATCAATGGTAAATCGCCGGTTTCTTCGGGGCGCGATGGCGCTAGTTTTGTTCAGCATGGTCATGGTACCAGCCCCCGTACGTGCGCAGTCCTCTGGCACCAATCTCTTTGTTAGTGTAAATCCTACTACCGTCTCCGCTGGCGAGTGGGCCGGGGTTTCGGGTGTTGTGATCAACGATTCGACGGTGAAGGTGAGGATTACGGTAACGTTCACGGCATATGACCCGTGTGGAACAAAAACTGATTTGGGTTATAACAGATTGGCACTCGGGCCGGGGCAATCCGTACTCGTGACGACTGCATACCCCACAAAAGCGTCATCTTGCCGTGGGACACACTCGGTGACGATGTCCACTGGCGGGAGGAAAGGCAGTCCTGGAGCCAGCGCGACAGCTTACTTGGAAGTGGAATAGTACCTGCGCAAGTTCAGAACTTGTAACCTTCTCGCCACTCGCTTACTACTCATAGCCGATTTATTGCCTTGTTCCTGAGTAGATGCCTTTGAGCACCTTGAGTTCAGGACGCTCTCGCTCTTGGTCACCAGCGTTTTGTACTGATTTGAAGATAGTGCTCAGCATCTAGGTCGCGTGATACTGCTTATCTTCATTAAAAGGTTAGCCAGATCCCACCCGAACTCCAGCAGAAATTAAAGCAGCGGTGTCTAATTGACACCGCTGCTGTTGGGCAGGCGGCCGTACCTCACCGCCTGCGGTTTTGAAGTTCCCTGACGGTTTTCCGTTCAGGGGGCACACAAGCCCACATGTTTAGACGTCGAGCCCATACAGCTGGTCATGCCGGTGTGAGCGTCAGTAGCCGTCACACTGTAATTGCCTGGACTCGTGACTGTGCGCATTGAACCCGTTGTGGCACCGCCTGGCCCGCTCCAAGCAAAAGTGCAACTTGCACATGGCAGACCATTGACGGTTGCCGTCGCCTCTAACACGATCGAATCTCCGTCACTGCACTCGACCGTCGCGATTGTTACAACAGGGTTAGCGTTCAGTGTCAGGGTGACGTCGCTCGTCGCCGTACCGCAAGTTAGACTTGTCACCGTTAACCTAAGGACTGTTTCACCAAAAGCTGTAACTGTGACATTAGGATTTGCAGCACTGCTAGTCGGTTGTCCCGAGAAGTTCGCAGAGCCACTAACTACGGACCATTCGAGAGTACCCCCAACTGGCACCATCGAGCTGGCACCAAGCAGTGAAAACACGTGTGAGGCGGTATCTTCGCACGCGTCCAGATTTGGTCCTGCCGCTGCTTCAGGATTTTGGCTCACTGTCAAGACCAAATCATTCACAGCGTTAGAACATGTCGGGTCGGTATTGCTAGTTGCAGTCAATTGAACAGTGGCACTTCCAAAGGTAGTGCAAGTCACCGTTGGCGTTAGTGTGTCGGCATTCTGGATCGTGCAACCTGCCGTATTGGAGACGAATGACCAAGAAGGAGTACCGTTGGTAACCGTTCCGGACAGATTGAAAACCTTAGACCCAAAGCCGGCGTCAATACAGACTGCTTGATCACTCCCTGCTGCGGCCGTAGCATTCGGGTGGACTGTTACCTCCGCGGAGGACTGACAGGTTTTGTCCGCTTCAAAGGCGCTGTGAACCGTGAAAGTCACAGTGTTACCCGTGGTTCCAAGCGGTAACACAACATCGTTCTTGAAGTATGTCTTCGTTTCACCTGGCGCTACCGTGTCGGTTCCAGTACCTCCGATAATATCGCCAAGGAGGTTATCGACACCTTCGATAGTCACAGTGACCGAGCCGGTATTCTTAAACTCGTATGTGTAGTCTACCGGTAGGCTGCTTCCTGGGTTGTCAGGATCCTCGCAAACGTCCGTCGGCGCCACAACCTTGCTGCACTCAAAATCAACGCAGGTGTTGAAAGAGCCCAGGGCGAAATCCTTAAGAACGGCATCAACAGATGCCGAAGAGCGAGTCTCAAGCATGAAAGTTGAAAAACAGGTATTTCCTAGATCCAGCGCCGTAAGATCTATGCCACCTTCATAGAAAGCGCCTTTAGCTGCCGGGCAATCAGCGGTGTCATTGTTGCATGCAGGGCCCCCTTTTGGCGTGTAAGGCCAGTCGAGGAAGATCTCTACCGGGTTCACAAATGCAGATGCCTTACCAGCGGTCGCCGGAAGTTTACAGATGGTATCGTCGCCCGATGGATCGAGAGTACCGCCAAGGGCATTGCATCGATCAAGGTTGGTCTCCGTCACGTCATTGGGGTTCGGCGTACCCACCCACTCGTAGACATCCACGGTACTGGTGCCACCACCCCCAGTGAAGGCGCTGACAACAAAGACGTCACCGTTCTCATGCGTACCTGTGAAAGTACCATTGGGGCCTAGGGCGATTTCGTTCTGGAAGAACCAGAAGCCAATATTGGCATCTCCGTTTGTTGCATGACGGTCACCACCAAAAACAAGTACTTTGTGGCCAAACTGCGGGTTACAGCCGACAGGATCGTCGTCACCGACGCACGCGACACCCGTGTTGTCGAGAATCAACGCTGCGTAAGCATGGTCAATCTCATCTTTGTCGGGTACGGAGCCGGTGGTGTGCATCCAGCTGGGGGCAATGTCATTGAAGTCTTTGGATCCGCCTTGCGTAAAGATCTGATCGTCGGCGAGATCATCCCTAACGAACGTGGCTATCTGAATAGGTCCGGCACCATCCGGGTCTCCGGTGATAATGGGTGAAGGCGATGGATTGCTCTCTGGATTGATCGCGTTCCAGTCGGTTCCCGCCGCGCCTTCATCAATAGCGTTGCCTTCAATCTCGAATACGTGGGCAATCGCTGGGGGGACTGGTGGCGGAGTCGGAGTCGGAGTCGGTGGCGCGTGTATAACGGGTCCTTGCTTTCCCTGCTCCTGGGCAGTTGTAACGCTACTGTCAGTTCTAGGGACGAGTGCGCTAGCCCATGTTGCTATAAACAACATGGACAACACTGTCACGCCCAGAATACATTTCCAAAAACTGGGTTTTCGTGTCATGTGAGTATCTCCTTCTTGCGTCGAGGTATGTTTAAGCCTTCCGGAGTAGGAGCAGTGGGAATTGGCCTGACGCGAGAGTCGGGGGAAAACTCACCTGATTGTAGAAACACGAACTCCATCTCATTCAACCAGCCTCATTCAGGACGAATGCGACCGGAAGGCCTGGGCTTTCAAAGGAATCACATCGATTCCAATTTGAATCAGCACGAATTGAGGTCTGGGCGATGTTTCGTTCTCGGTTGGACCCGAAAATTCGGTCTCGGCTGGATGTGACGAGACCAGTATCACAGTGCGACCCCACATGCTTTGTTGTTGAGCCGCCCCGACGCTTAACGCTATGATGCTGGCTCCAGCGATACATCTTGCGCCAGCGCGTGGGGTGCTATCCTAAGCCCCGTTTTCATTGCGAGTGAAAACGGGGTTTTTCTGTTTCTCCTTAACAGAACGCCGGCACCGCTGCCGGTGTCTCTCGCTTAATAATCTTTGCTACAGGTGTTGGGAATCTACTATCAAAATCGGTAGTGGTAGTTACCTCCGCACGTGTCGTAACAGGGTTGACGATCGCAAGGTGTTGACATCGTCAAATAGGCTGTTGGAATGGATCTTTATGGGCGAATATTAACTTAACTCCGACTTCTGTCAATCGTTGTTCAGTTGCAACGATACGCGAGTGAACAACTACTCAACTTCGTTTCAGTTTGCACCGCCGCAAAAGATGGGTTCACCTGGGACGGTAGTGCAAGATAGCGGCAGGATATATCTCCTGAACTGCAATAACATCGTCGGAAAGTGCTGTTTTTATATGGCAGTTTCCTGCCACGGGCGCTTCCAGGGGACCGAATTCAGTGCGGAGAACGGATTAGACCCTGAACTACCTGGGCAACCTGGGAAAGTGGTTTTGGTTTCTTTAAAAAAGCAGCGGCGCCCGACCGAAAAGCTTCGTTCTCAACCTCGGGAGTGCCGTAGGCGGTAAGGACAACCACGCGAGTCTCGGGATTTCGCTGATGAACAAACTTTATGACGTCAAGACCTTCGTGTCGGAGATTACTACTGAGCCGCAGATCCTGAATTATTACCTCATAGGCGGTCTTTTCAATTAATCGTTCGGCCTCCTCGACTTCCTGGGCAGTATCGACTTCGAATCCTTTCTGGGCGAAATAGTCGCTCAGGGAGAAGCGTATCGATTCTTCATCGTCGACTACCAAGAGATGAGCAGGGGTATGCGTAGGCTGTTCCGTGCGGTGTAGAAGTTGGCGCAGACGTCCAGATACTCTCTTTAGCTTTCGGACGGATTTGCGGAAGGGACTGCGAGATTGCTCAGGACGTTCCTTCGGCACAGAGCTTTCACTCTGCAGTGAGTTACCCAGAGGACTTAACTGCATGTCGGGGGTCCGCACGTTTTCAGGATCCGGTCTGCAAACACAAACCGCCTGTCTAGTTGTCTAACCGGACTCTGAACTGTTAATTCGAACTCGGTTAACAACGAGTTCGAAAAATGTCAGGCCGCTTCTAAGAACCAGCAATGAGCAGGACACGGGGAGAAACTGCCGCCCCGTGTCCGATGCCTTTCGATACCTGATCCACCTTGACCGTTCAGCCGCTAGCTAAATCCAAACGCTGATTTGGTCTAGTGTCCTGTCTCTAAAGTTCGTTAAAAGAAGTTAACTTGTTTCACCGCGTTAGACTCGTCAGCTGGGTGGAGCAGGTCATCGCTGAGGTCCAGGGCCTCTCGCCTCAGGTTTACCCCGGAGGGGGAACATGTTTATAGCACTGGACACTATTTTTCGCCTGCGCCGTTCGAAGGGGCGGAATGAGACTAGACGAGTACCCGCCAAGTTAAGTTCCGCCCCTTCGAACGGCGCAATAACTTCATCGCGTCGCAGTCTATAAACATGCCACCC
>DATETN010000146.1:0-22370 GCA_035283645.1 Pyrinomonadaceae bacterium | reverse complement strand
CCGGCCCTTGTCGCTGAGGGCCGTTCAGCAACTGATCTGCCGACAACAGGTCTTCGGGATTGGCAGGCTTTACGAGCGGAGGGAGCTAATGAAAACGGTTCGAGTGGCTTTTTGAAGTTCATTTCGGCAAGGCAATCTGCCCTGAACCTTGGCGGCATTTGTTGCTAGGCGCGAGACGGCACGGGAGAGAATTACTTTGGAGTTTCGATCAGGACACACTGCGTTCACGCGCATCATCAGGGCGCACGGAGGTTTCACCGCCCGGTCCATCGACGGCAAGCCATAACACGCTTGGCTCCAGCGGAGCCGAATGTTTATAGACCAAGCTATCCGACCGCTGACCAGCGCTCCAGAGGAGCGCAATAATTCCGACGATCATAAGCGTGACCGGCAAAATTTCGCTCCTACAGAGCGGGTAGAAATCTTTGGAGCGTGCTTTCTATAAATATTAAGTCCCTACAGGACATCGACGAAGCTCCTTAGAAAAATCTTGTCGAGAGAGAAAACAAGAACTTGTCGGTCTGTTTCACAGAGAAACTGCAACTAGGAAACTACTATGGGAGGTGAGCTTTTGCTTGTGGAAGTGCAGCTAGATGCTCGCTTGGGCGAGAAGACTCGACCACAGAGATGCTTTCGGAAGTAAGAGTTTCCTTGATCGTGATACCTCGGGCAGCCAGTTCACGAATGAAAGCGTCCGGAGGCACACAACGCTCCTGGGGGATTGCCCCTTTCTCTTTGATGTCGCCCCGCGCCATCATTTGCGCAATGATCGACGCCGGAAAGGCTGTCGTCCGCATCATGGCGCTCAACCCGGTCTCTTCGTTGTACTGTGGGCCAAATAACTCTGCCGAATGGGGCCATTGCACACTGCCGAAACCAGTAACAGCTCACGAGCGACCAGCATGATGCGGTGGCGCTGATGCCCAAGCATATTTGCAATGTGATACTGGGTGAGGTCGAAGCTGTTTGACTGGACACAGTCGCTGATGACTAACAGCCAACTCTGACGGATGGTATGCAACGAGTGGCAGAGGCGGATTGAATCATCTCCGATTGCTGTGCATAGGCATATTGAGTAATAGTTCTGTAGCGGCAACTCTAGTTGCTTACGGCTTAGGAGCTGGTATCGCTTCCTTTGGCCGCTCGACTCTGGCGGTCACTTTGAATTTGAAGCGCGGAAACTCGTTCGCATTGGCAGGCGCCTTGAAACGCCAGACAATACCTTCGCTAATCGCGCCAGCAGGCAGTAACCCGAAGTCACCAAGCGAACGCGTATAGTCGAATACCGCCCCAACGCCCAATTTACTGTTGTCAGCATTTAGAAGTCCGCCCTGAAGCGGAAAGTAATCCTTGTCTTCGCGGTTATAGCGGCTTCCGGTGAGGGAAATTACCTCCACTTTCATTGGGCCGTAAATCGGTTGTTGCGACTTATTCTTTATTCGAATTGGCAGTTCCACGGTGCCCGCTGCCGGAAATTCGCGGAGAGGGTCCAAATAGGCTTCCACCTGGTCGGTCACATCGCTTTCCCTAAGAGGCAAAACGTCTGTTGAGCGGGTTAATCCGGTTACGCCTGATCGCTCAACACGAACCCTTGCGGCCCATGCTTGGTTTGAACCCGTTCGGCCATCTGTCCAGAGGACGTGGAACGTTCCGAACATATCCGAGCTCAGCCCGAGATACTCGCCGTGTCCGCGATCTCCCGCTAAAAAGTACACAAGACCGCCGAGGGCTTCGGCCCCCACTAGATTTCGTTGAATTCCGTTAGGAAACGTCGGCACGCAAGAGACTTGCACACCGGGGAGCCATGTGTTTCCTCCGTCGACAGATGCGGTTATATATCGATGAACCCCCTCGCTACTACTTTCGGCCGTCGGGTTGCGCATGTCGTACCAAGACACTGCGACCGTGCCTTCATTGTTCACATGTAGAGCGATCGACCCATCAATGCCGTTCGCCGCAATTAGACTGGGTTTGGCCCAGGTTCGCCCTCGATCAGTCGAATACGACACGAGGATCCTAGCCGAACGCCAGTCCGGCTGAGAAGTTCTGTCCAACCAAGCTATGTATATTCGGTTTCGAAAGGGACCGGTTGAGGTATCGATCGCGAAGAATGGAAAGCGGCCTGGGACGCCACTGATTTCACCGCCTCCCTGTAAGGTGAACTTCTGCGGGGACGAAAACGTAACGCCGCCATCCTTCGATCTTGCGTACCAAAAATTCACATCGTCCCTGTCTTGCACTGGCACGTTGAGGGAGACGTCCAAATCCACGAACGGTATGAATAGCTCGCCATCAGTAAAAAGCGCCGGATTCATTGCGTTGAAACCCCTGTCACGCCTATCGTGATTATTGACCACTTCTTTGGGGCCGATCCATGTCCGGCCATCATCGGTCGAACGAAATACATCGATATGATAATCGGTCCATTTGCCTTCCCCATTTGCTACCGCATGCATCGCGTTGATGTAGACACTGCCACCAAAACGACCCTTTGTGTAGTCCACCACGATCTGCGGATGGTCATGAATTGGCAATTTGGCGGGCTTCCCCCACGTGACGCCCCCGTCTTCGGAGCGGAAGACCAGCATTGTCCTCTCTCCGTCCTCCATTGTAGCTAGCGTAACAAAATAGCCAGTGCCTGTTCGGCCGTACGCCACTATTGGATCGCCACTCCTGTGTGCCGCCTCCGGATACCTAATTGTGTTCCAGCTATAACCGCCATCACGGCTTCGATAGCCCCTTGATTCTTGCGAGCCCCCAGGATGGCGTTGCGGGTGATTTGTCCGAAATAGGATGCCCGAGCCGAGGAGATTATTTGGATTGGTGGGATCAACAGCCACCATCAGCTCTCCCGAAGTTCCGTCACGTTCGCGGCTAACAAGCACATTGGGGCCAACTCTAATACGCGTGGTCGTCTCAGCAGGGGTTTGCTGAGCGTGGAGTCTCCCATTGGCTGATACAATCAACAATACCGGCGAAAGAATCGATACGAGAAATCTTCTTTTCAGTGACCCGATCCACATAGTGCTTCCGACCCGCTACAAGCTAGCGCCCAATTCAAGTTCCGTTTGAAATGGCCGAGATCAAAATGACAACCGGAGGGAAAGCTGAATTGAACGTGGCCCTCCCAACTGATTCAGCGAGCTAAGCCCACCCAACGACCTGCTCAATGTTAAAGACGGTACTCCAAACGTGCTCGGAACCGTGAAGTTCGCACTGTAACCTCCGAACATTGGGTGATTAAGAACATTAAAAATGTCGGCTTTCGCCTGCAGCGTAAGCTTTTCGGTCAAGCTAATCTTCCGGCCGAACGAAACGTCTACTTGGTAGAGCGGCAACTCTCGCAACACGTTACGTCCTAGATTTCCCTGCCGAGCAGGCACTCCGGGGAAAAGGGGATTAGCAGGGGCCGCCCTAAATGCGGCGGAATTAAATCGCCTCCCTCCTGGAACTGTCGGATCACTCAGATAAATCGGTACATCCGAAACCAGATCGGGACGAAGTCGCAGAAGTATGCTATCGATGACGGTCTGGCTCCCCACAACATCTATTGGCAGACCAGATTGTGCGTGTGCAATTGCACTCAAAGATAGCCGGCGAAAGACAGTCCCAAGAAAAGAGCCCGCCTTAATCGGCGGAATATCGTAATGTAATGCCGCCGAGAAGTTATGTCGGACGTCAAAATTCGCGTTACCCCGCTCAAGAACCCCTGTTTGGATATCGCTTGATACTTCATCAATTGCGTGCGACCACGTGTAATTGAACAAAGCTTGAATCCCGCGACTCAACCGTGCTTTATATTGCGATTGGAGAGAATGATAATCAGCCCTCGCGCCATTGCTAGAATATCGGATAGTGCCAAAATTCGGGTTAGGGCGTGGGCCCGAGGACAAGCCAGCCGGTGGGTTCAACTGTTGAATCGTTAGTAGCCTGCGCCCGACAGCCGCCACGTAGGAGAGCGACACGGTTTGCTGTGTGCCAAGCGATTGTTCTATGGCGAAGTTCCACTGTAATATATAGGGCAGCTTCAAATTCGGGTCCAACGAGATTACCGTATTTGTCGTGGGAAGCGTGGTTGGTACAACGCCGGGACGGATCGCCAATGCCGCAGGGACTGGAAATGGCACATTAGATTGAGTTCTGCTGGCCATCAATGGCCAGCCGCCGGATGCGGTCCCGTTGCCGAGATCGTAATAAACACCAAATCCACCCCGCAGAACAGTCTCTCGCCCAGCAGTGTTTTTCAACAAATAGGCCGCTCCGAAGCGCGGTGCAAATGCTGTATAAGAGGTTTTAAAGAAAGGCGTGCCGCGTGGCGCGAGAGTTGCGCCTCTCACGTCCGTTCCCACAATGCCGATCGCCAGGGGAGGCATTTGTCCCTCAGCCTCAGTCGGTGGAGGATTGAGTTCCCATCTGACCCCTAGATCAAGGGTCAGTCGCCGTGATGCCTTCCATGTGTCCTGAATGTAGGCAGAAAAGTTGTCGAACTGAGGGCGCGCCGAGCGGATCGTAAAAATTTCTAACAGGTTCAAAGTCCCATTTCGAACGGCAGTCTCGCTGCTGAATCGTGCGCCTTGCTGATCCGCGGGTCCATAAATGGGGGCAAGTCGACGATAGTCAAGGCCAAATTTGAATTGATGCTGATCGCGAATGTAAGACAAATTATTGACTATATTGATTTGACGCTGAAAGCTATCCGTAATCCTCCCTCCGGCAACAGAGTTAACGAAACCGCCATATAGGAACGTGATCCTTCCAAAATCATTGTACCCACTGGTGAGTATTGTTGAATCGATTGGGACGGCCCCTCCTAGTGCAATATTACTGGACTCCTGTTTAGCTCGTTGGCGGCTCCAGTTGAATCTAATATCGTTAATCAACTTCGAGCTCAACACCCATGTTGAGCCCCACGTAAAGGTTCGTGTTGCAGCTATCATGGTCGTCTTTCCAGCGATACCGGTTGTTGTGTCTGAAGGAGACTCATTAAATCTGCCAAAAAGAGTAAGCCTACTGCTGAGACGGTGATCGATCCGGATACTGCTCGCGTCCAGTTCGCTCGGGTTTGAGATACTGTAGTTGAAGCGCGCCCAGCCGGTCGGCAAGCCAGCAGCATTGAGCAATTCGGGCTCGGAGGGGAGCGGTAATGCATTCAAAACAGACTGCACAGCGGGTGCGGAGATCTGACGCACCCGAAGCGACGGGACATTTTGTACGCCGCTGGTCGGAAGTCGCAGGCGTAGACCCTCATATGAGATAAAGAAGAATGTCCTGTCTCTACCGGTAATGAACAACGGTCCGCCTTCACCGAAGTTGAAGAACGGCAAGGGCCCGCTGAACGTTCCGCCGAACTGATTTTGGCGTAATGCGGCTTGAGGTTCCGGCTTCTTATTGAAATAGTCTCTAGCATCCAACGCATCATTGCGAAAATATTCGAACAACGTGCCGTGGAAGCTACTAGTGCCGGACCGTGTGACAAGTTGCACCTGTCCACCGGGTTGGCGGCCGGATTCGGCAGTGTAGGATGAGGTCTGGATCTTAAACTCCTCCAACGCATCCACCGAAACAAGGTTTGTTGTGCTACCAAACGCGCTTGTTCCTGGATATGCCCCGGCAATTGCCAGATTTGTGGTGGCTCCTAAAACAGGACTCATTCCGACGTTGGCACTCACGCCATCGACTGTAAAATAATTGGTGCTGGCGCGTTGACCATTGACGCTGAACTGTCCTGTGTCGGAAAGCGGCGTCGAGCTTGATACGGTTACGCCCGGGGTAAGTAGAATCAACGACTGGAAGCTGCGCCCATTGAGCGGCAGATTTCCGACAAATGTGCGATCAATTGTAGTCGCCACCGCCGGCGACGTATTGATGAGCGCCGCATCACCCACTACTTGTACCATCTCGCTTATGTTGCCCGGCTTCAACTGAATCTGAAGCGACTTCTGATCGCCGACATTCAGCACGACGTTGTTGATCTGCACCGGAGCGAATCCCTGACGTTCGACCGACACTGTATAGGTGCTGGGTGGAAGCAGAGGAACGGTAAAGTCTCCCCGATCATTGGTCGTCGTCTGCCGTTGCGATCTCGTGTTGTCATTGACAACAGTGATCCTGGCTTCAGGAATAATCGCGCCCTGCTGATCCTCGACTGTTCCGCTCAGTGTCGCCGTCGCGCTCTGCGCCAGCGCAGTAGGCAGTAAGCAGAAAGCACAAAGCAGAAAAACGAAGACGATCATTAGAGTGCAGGGGCGTCGGTGATTCATGCTTGTCCTCCGAAGTAATCTAATTTCAGGTTTCGAGTTCCAGGTTAAAGACAATCCGCAGATTTCCGCAGATTTCACAGCGCGACTTTTAGCCGCAACCAAAAGGAAACGATCTACGAAATTACACGAAGACACACCAAGGACATTTCGTCTTAGTTCGTGTGATTTCGTGGATCGTTGTCTCTGTCACGTATTCGATCTTTCTTTGATTCGAAATGCGCAATCCGAAATCGATTCGCCTACTGCTTACCGATCTGTCCGGCTAACTTTTCGGCACCGAGAAGCGAACGCCAAAACCGCGCAGTCTTCACGGCTGAACTCGCTGCGCCATCGGCTGAGATTGCGAACGCAGACCGAATCGCATCGTCGTTAGCAGCGCCTAGCTCAAAGAGCCGCTCAACAGCACGCACAAGGGAGGCTTCATCCGTGATCTCAATTTCTGCTGGAGCCGCGCCCGCTCCGGGAGGAAAAAAGATCGGCTGCAGTTCTTGCCGTATCATTCGGGTTTCCTGTTCGAAGGCCCGCGAGTGTGAGCGGATGACTGACAGCCATTTCTCACGGGCTTTCGGGCTCATCGCGCGCAAATCTTCCGAAGAGAAGCGCTGGGCCAGGCGCTTCATGGCTCCCGCACGGCTCATAGCTTGGCGCGAGCGGCTCAGGATGCGGGTCGCAAACTGGCCGATCTCTTCATCAGCCTGGCCCCCATTTTCCCCAAAATGTCTGCGCAGGTCCTCGTAAACTGGAATTCTTTCCTGCGCTATTTGTGCTCGCTCAACAGTGACCGATCCGGATGCGCTACGAGCCTTCGCCTGGCGTCGGACAGCTTCGTCCAAAGTCTCTATTTGGATCATGACCGAAGGGTTATTGACGACCGGCGCGAGCACACGGAGAATCTCCCTTTTGCGCTGGTCCGTATCAGCCAGTCCGCCGATTCTCAACTTCCCTTCTGGTGTACGCGTCACGCTGGTCTGATCGTTGAGGTCCGCCCCGACTTGATTGAGTAAGCGCAGGACTTCGACCTCTAGATCGGCAGTCGCGATGGCAGAGGACCCGGTGCCGGTGAGACGCGGGGACGCTGGCATGATCTCCGTGTCTCCGTGTCTCCGCGTCTCCGCGTCACGCCCGCTTAGCTCCGGCTCAGGCTCAAACACCGCGGGCGCGACCGCCCCAGTGGGTCGTCGCTCATAGCTCATCTCGATGAAACGGTACTGTCTCCATTGCCGATTGCCGATTGCCGATTGCCGATTAGCGTTTTGTGAGTCGGCCGTGAGGTCAGACGCGACGACGAGCGTCAGTTCGGTAGGATGAAGGTCGGCTTTGCTCAGGATCAGCGTCGCGTTCACTAGGCCGCTAGCACTGGGCGCAGCTGCCGCTCGTTCGTACGTGATTATGTAGACGCCGCTTCGCTCCTCGAGCGTAGACGCATTTTGATTGCTTATTAAGGCTGCGAAATCTTTTGCTGACGGCGAGAATTGCCATACATTCTCGAAGGTTGGCCTAACTGCGCCTTGTTTCGAGAGCTGAAGCTGAGGACGCGCTCCATGGTGGTAGATGGTCTGCACTCCATTGGCCCTTCGCCAGTCGCCGGCTACGAGCTGACCTTTCTCATCATAGAGCCGTCGTGCCGTGACTCCTCTTTCTGCGCTTTGCCAAACCTCAATCCGACGTTGCGCGATTAGGTTTCCTGTTCCAGACCTCTCTTCAAGATTGATCGTCCGATGCAGAACTTGATCGGGTTTTGCGGCAGCAGCGTCTTCGGCCGCAGCAGATCTCGCAAGCAGCTCTGTTACCGTTGTGGGAGCCGAAAGTCGCTCATGCAATGCAATGAAGACCGCCACCGCGATAAGCAGTGCAGCAACGATCCCAGTTACGCTCGCGGGACGCAGCCAAAAGCCCAGTGAAAACTTTTGTCCAGCGATGCGCGGCAGGAATGCTAATAAGGGCTTAAGAAATGTTTTCGAGAATGTTTCTCGTTGCTCTGCGTCAATAGTCGTTTGCTGACTAATGAGATCTTCGGCAAAGTCTTCAGTCGCGAGAGGCTGCACAGCGTTCTGAGCTTGCACAGAGGGATCGTGGTAGACGACATGCAGGGTGGGCCATGGAGTTCCGAACCTCAGAGCCACATCGAGTGTGCGACCTTCACTGAGGGCAACACTCGATGCCTGTTCTGCTTCTCCATCGGGCGGTGGTTCGACGCTGAGAAACAGCAGACGCACGCGCTGTTCACTAAAGATCTCAACAAAGCCGATCCGCTCCTCGCCTTTGACGCTGAGCGTTTGCCCGCTCAACTCAGAACCAACGCGCTGCGAGCCTAATAGGAAACCATTGACCGCGATGCGCAGTTCTTTTGGACTGTGCTCAATGACCTGCTTGACGCCGCGGCGATATCTCTTCAAGGCCAATCGCGTCCGTGCATTTCCACCACTCGATCCGCCAGCGCCGCCGCTTCCTTTAGGTCCGCCGTCATCATCCCTGGATTGCGTATCCGGCCCGAGCATATCGGTCGGATAACGATCATTGAGTGGCGCAAGACCGAGAAGATTATTAACCTGCTCCAGACAACCAATGCAGCTCACGATGTGAGCGAGGTCGCTAGCTTCTGTGGGCGCCGCCTCCGCGGCGAGGTAAATCTCTTTCAATTTCGTCAACGAGGGACAATTGCCTGGCCGCGCCTGGAAGATCATCTGACGCAACTCTCGCAGAAAATCGATAGTCGTCTCTCCACGACCTGTTCTATTCGTTTCGACCGGTACGGGCTTTGGTTCTGCAAGCGCTTCCGCGAGGAACTTGAGACGCACCGGGTCGTCTAAGTAGAGCTTCGCTTCTGAGCGGGCGAGCTTCAGACGTTTTTCAACGCCTTGTCTTGAGCTTCTTAGGATCAGCGCGATCTCTGCGGGGTAGTAGCCATGGAAGAACCGCAGGATGAGCACGCTGCCTGCCTTTGAGGTTGCTTTGCGAAGCGAGGCGTACTGGCAGACCTTGCGCAGATCGTCTTGAACCTGCATTCGCGCGCGAATGTCATCGACCGCCTGAAGGCTCAGTTCCGCCGAGTCGTAATCCACAACGGAAAGCGTGTTGTCCTGGAACTGCGCTGCCTGGCGAATCCGCGCCAAATGCAAATTCTTGAGCATCGCGTAGAGGTATCCTTCGATGTTGCTAATGGAGGCGGGATCGCAACTGACAGTGAGCTGAATGAAGCAATCATGAACCAGGTCTTCGGCCTGCTCGTGCTGCTGTCCGGTCAAGCGCAGAGCCCAGCGCAGCATTAGGTCGTAGCGCTGGACGAAAATCTCCTCGTGACTGGCAGCAGGGCCAATGAGCCTTGGCTTCAGCATTTGTTGCCTCTAATAGATAAGAGTGCTTTGAAGCGCCCGAACCGACGCTCGGAAAGAAAAAGATTTTATTGTCCTTCTATTATATAAGGACCTGCGGGGGTTATTACCTGTTGTACCTCGTTGTACGCCGCAAGATCGGTTACTCATGGAACACAAAACCGAGTTTGGCGTTTTGTGTGAGCGTTTTCTCAAGTCCGAAGAGACATCCGCTTTATCTAAGATCCAGAAAACAAAGGCAGTTAACTGACCACGAGAAGAATGAAGATGGTGTCAAGTAGTGTCCGCACATGCGTCAAGCTATTTGCGCACGAAAAGCTGATTGTTCGGGTAAGGGATGGAAGGTTCTAATACGCATTTGCTGTGGAAATACGGGAGAATAATGTGGGAGGATAGCGACAGCAGGTAAATATGAGAATGTGCGAATATAACGTGACGCGAGGCCAAACCCGTGTTAATGGTCTTTTCCATGACTACGCCAACCAAAAAGAAAGCCCTGCTGGCGGCTGGCACACTCAACCCGCACCCGGAAGCGGTGCGCTCGGAACTCTTCCAGCTGGAGTTCTTCGACCCATCCGACCGGGCCCAGGTGAAATACGAGATGTTGCGAGCGCACTCGCTCGATGGGGATCCGATCACCGAGGTATGCCAGCAGTTCGGCTTCAGCCGGGAAGGCTTCTATCAGATTCAGCGAGCTTTCAGCCAGTTGGGGTTCGGTTCGTTGCTGCCGCGAAAACCCGGTCGCAAAGGTCCGGACAAACTAAAGGGTGAGATCTTGGAGTTTGCGCTGGCACAACAGCAGGAGAACCCGGAGTTAGATCCGACGCGCCTGGCAGCTTTGATCAAGGAGCGTTACGGTCTCGACCTCCATCGCACTACGGTGATGCGGGGGATGAAAAAAAAACGGCAGCAGAAACAAGAAGGAAAAGCGCCGCCAGGAGTTCGTCGGCCAGAATGATCCGGTACAGGCAATTTATGAAAGTGCGCGTGGCGAAGCACTGCAGGATCTGGAGCCCGCTTCCTGGGCCAGGGAAAGAGTGCAACACTATGGAGTGGCAGGACTGTTCTACGGCAGCGAAGCTTTTCCCTTCATCGTTCGTGCGCAAAGCATAGCTCGTCCGGCCTGGAGCGGGAAAAGAGACTTTCACCGCGAGCGACTACAGCCGGCGTATGAGTTGCTCACCAACCTACTAAGTTGCTCGGACTGCGGCATTTAGAGGAGTTCTCTGACGCTCTGCTCGCCGATGCCGATGAGCATTTGATCGGACGACGACGAGCAGATCCGGCCTGAAATGACCATCTAACCTGCAAAAACCGGGTCTGATGACCAACTGATCGGCCAAAAACCGCGGCATCGCCAACACCCTACAAGCAATTCATTGGCAAGCATTTAGGGGTCTTGTCAGCTCTCTCTCGGAAAGGCCCCCGATGATCACTTGATCGGACGGGGTACACGGATCGTTTACTCAGCGGAGACATATCAAAAAGAGATGAACCAGGCGATCGACAAGCAAGCGGGCGCCCAAATTGCGGGCGTGAACGCCGGCGCCGGACAAGCGATCGGCGGATATCAGCGCGGGGCTGCCCAGGCGCGCGGCGATGTCGAGCAAAGCTATCAAGCCGAACTTGGAGCTAACAAACAGATTTACGTTACTCAGGCGGATGCGGCCGGACAGATCCGAAGTGGTGGCTTTGAAGCAGCCAAGTTGAGACTGAATGCCACTGTTATCGCTGCGGTCGGGCGTGAGATCCCGCGCGACTTCGCACAAGGGATGCGAATTCGCTTCTGAATCAGTTCAGGAAGCGAAGACCTGTTCAACGGAATCCTTCACTACCCGATAGCACGCATGCGGAAGCTTCTAGGCCGGCGCGATCGGGAATTTTAATATTTCCACCACCGTATTCAATGAGTCCTTGTTGTAAATAGCTCACGAGCGACGGATTGTATGCAACGAGTGGCAGTCGGCTGATTGAATCATCTCCGATCGCTGTGCATAGGCATCTTGAGTTACAGTTCTCTAGAGGACATCGTTGTAAAATGCTCTATATTGCGTGCGTGTCCTGTTTCCGTCATCGGAAGTTCTACTGTGAGATTAGGGATCTATTTGTTCACCGCCTTCTTTGTTTTCGGAGCGGGTGCATCAAAATTCGGAAGCGGTTTGACCCAGGACGGAGCCGGAACGAGCGGCGGCAGTGGTGCCATTTCTATGCCCTTCGCAACCTGTTCGGCGATTACCGCTTGTTGCATTTTGCGAAGGCGTTCCCAGCGTTTTGCGCGTTCGGGATCGGGGGGTATTTCGCCCTTGAGCCAGAAACAGTACCAGTCCACCACCGCCGTCATCATCTCCAGTCGCTCGCGTGGCCGCAAGAGCTGATGTTCTCCTTTCGGGAAGAGCAGCACTTCCATCGGCTTGTTATTGCGCAGGAATGCACCGTACTGAGCGATCAAGTAGCCTGCACGCTTGTAGATATCGCTCTCCTGTGTACTGTTGTTAACCGTAAATAGAGCCGGTGTGATTACACGGTCGATGTTGAATGAAGTCTCGTCGTCAAGCCATTTGCTTTTGTTTTGCCAGAATGAACCCTTACCACCTAGAGCCTCATCTGTCTGCCCGCGCCCAGAACTTAGATCGCTCAGGTAATTGTAGTAGCTTCCAGTAAAAGAATCGGTTGAGATTGAGGCTGCGAAACGCGTTTCGCGGGGATGCGTAATTGTCCAATAGGTGTCATAACCCATGCGTGAATGTCCAGACAGTCCAACTCGTGTCGGATCGATAATGCCTTCACGCGTTAACGCCTCAACAGCGGCGTCCATGCGAGCTGCAAATTGGGGACCCTCGTTCGGGGGACCTACCAAACTCTGCGTCGGAATCTGCAGCACCGCGATTCCGCGCGCCGCTAACGCCTGAGTGGCATCCGACGTCGTATTTACTCCGTCCGGTAGAAAGAGATCTGGTTCGTAGAAATATGTTTGTATTACTAAGGGCAACTGAGGGCCTTGACTCCAGCCGCTTGGTAGCGTCAATCCGCCCGTAACAGTCTTGCCGTTCTCGTCCCACGAAAACGGTCTTTGCCGAGCGATCTGTATGCCATTCAACGTTGGATCCTGGCTGGTCAATGTCCCTTCATGCTGACCATCTGAGGCTACAATCATCGGTGGATCATTCGCGCTCTGTCGTAACTGTACGGCCAAATGTTTTAGCGTTGACTCTTTTTTCGGCGCCTCTAGTGAGGCGGGTACGTCATGAGGGGTCAGACCCTTGGCCTCTATGCTGTATTCAACTGCACTAACGTACTTTCGATTCACCGTATGTTTCACTAGCAGCTTTCTGCCGCGAACGGACCAATCCGCAAAGGTCACATATCGCGTTGCTTGAAACTCTTCGGTAATTATGATCGGTGTGACGATCTTCCAGGTACCCTTCTCCACATCGTAGTCGACAATGTACATATCGCCTTTTCGTTCTGACAATACGGAGTCTGCTGGTAGACGAGTGTTTATCAGGATTACCCGACGGCTATCGGTGGACCAAAGGGCCTTAGGTTGGATTAAGCTCTGGTTGGCCATACCCTGAACACTAAAGCCTCCAACCGGCGCCCCCAACATCGGGCTCACTCTATTGTTTTCGAGGTCGGCCAATACGAATTCTTCGGATTTGCCTACCTGAGCCCGAATAACCGCTTTTCGACCGTCTGGGGACATCCATACCGCCCGAGCGAATCGCACTCTCGAGCTAAGTTGAAGGGGCCTGCCACCTCGATACGAGACATAGAGAATTCCGGTCGTATTATCGTTCGCCTCTACGCGCATGCGTAGGTCCAGAGACATCACGGTTCCACCAGGTGAAAGCGCAACCGTCTCCATCGGGTAGCGGGCAGCGATTTCTTTTTCGTGATAGCCGTTGTATATCAACGTGCCGTTGGAGTAGTCAAACCAACGAAGAACACCACCGTGAACCGCTTTGGGATAATCTGTGAGCCTGTCAACTTTTCCCGACGGCAGATCTAGCCGCAGTACCTGGTGCGTTTCCGGATCGGGGTTATCGAGACCCCAGTAAACAATCGACTTGCTGTCTAAATCCCATCGGGCACCAGAGATTGCGGGGCTGGTCGACGAGATTGTACGCTGCACAACGGTGCGCCAAGGCGTCAATGACCGAGCGGACTTTGCACCGATTTCAACCAGCCAGGCGCGCACATCCGCGCTCCTAAACACCTGTAACTCATAAATGTTCGAATCGGAACCTAGCTCTCCGCGTCTTATCATAAAAAAGAACACCTCGCCGTCGGGTGACCAAACGATTGGTTCGCGGCCCTCGGATGGAGTTCCGGCCCCTAACGCTAATGGTGAAGACGGAAATAGCACGATGTTTCGGACGCCTACAGAATCCTGAGGTGTCCAGGTTCTAAGGTGATTGTTAACTAGTGAATCATTCTCCTGTGCCGTGGCTGCAATTGGAACTACGGCGTCAATTGAGTTAATTAATAGCGCCAAAAGCAGAACAATTTTTCGTGTCGATATAAGTCGCATTAAAAGATCACTTAGTCAAAGTTCCTCAATGTCTTCGTGTTTCTAATACCCCGCGCTGATGTGTGCGGCATTTCCGCGCAGGTCAGGAACCCAGAGTCGTAAGCAGCAAATAGCTATCCCTCACTGACCATAATTAAAAGGACAGCCGAACCGAGAGTTGTATAGATCGCGGTCCTCCGATCTGATAGAGGGAGCTACGACCTCCTAGACCGCTGTTCAGTGTTGTCGTGGGCACGCCGAACGTACTGGGCACGGTCGATGCGGTACCAAATGCGGCGAACATTGGATGATTGAATACGTTAAACGCCTCTCCCTTGAGCTGAAGTCCCAATTTTTCGGTGAATCTAAGAGTCCGCGCTAACGCGAGATCCAATTGGTAAAGGGGTAGCCCCCGGAGAACGTTCCGCCCAAAGGTCCCTTGACGTACAATCCTATTAACACACGCTGGCGAGCCGAGCGGGAGACATACGGCAGGAGATCGAAAAGCCGCAGAATTGAACCGCCCACCGCCAGGAACGGTCGAATCGTTGATGTACAGTGGCACGCCGAGAACACGGTCTGGTCGAAGACCAAATGCCACACCATTTTCGTCGTCAAAGTTGCCTGCACTAATATTTACAGGTTGACCTGACTGAGCATGCACAATCGCACTCACGGTCCACCCACGAAGAATAGATCCAGGAACCTGACCAACATTCAGCATTGGCAGATCGTAATTCAGGGCTGCCGAAAAGTTATGACGGACATCGAAATTGGCGTTGCCTCGTTCCAAAACCCCAATTAGAAGAGGAGAGATGTCAGTCGAAGCCTCATCAATAGCATGAGACCAGGTATAATTGATCAATGTTTGCAACCTTTGTTTGAGTCTCGATCTGTATTGCACCTGCAATGAGTTATAGTCCGAGGTTGGACCATTGAAGGATTGGAAAATGATTCCGAAATTCGGGTTCGGACGCGATATGATCGCTCCTGTCATGGAGTCGGTATGTCCCCGATTTAACGCCAGCGTTGATAACAGCTCGCGACCGGATGATGCAACGTATGCGACGGATATGGATTGCGCCGTTCCTAACGACTGTTCCACTGCAAGATTCCAGTGAAGGCTGTACGGAAGTTTCAGGTTCTCGTTCGGTGACGCAACTGTGGTCGTGGTCGGCAATGTAGTTGAAACAATACCAGGACGCATGGCGCAGGCGGAAGATATTGGAAAGATAATGGGCGCAGGGCAACTCGGAAAGATGGCGTTGGGCAGAGTCCTGCTAGCCACAATGGGCCATCCGCCACTCGCGGTCCCGCTTCCTAGATCGTAATAAACACCAAAACCGCCTCGAAGCACCGTTTCTGACCCTTGTTTGGTCCTCAACTGATACGCAGCGCCGATCCGTGGAGCGAACGCTGTCCAGAACGTCTTATAGAAGCTCGTTCCGGCAGGAGCCAATGTTGCATTTGTAACATCAGTACCGATAACTCCAAGCGCGATCGGTGGCATTCGTCCCTCAGCCTCAGTGGGTGGCGGATTAACGTCCCATCGCAAGCCGAGATCGATGGTCAACCGGCGGGAGGCCTTCCATGTGTCCTGGGCATAAAACGAATAGTTGTCGAACTGCGGCTGCGACGGTTGGGCGGTAGTCAATACCAATGAACCCACGATGCCGTTTAGGATTGCGGATTCATTATTAAATCGAACACCCTGCGAATCTTGCGCCCCATATATCGGGGACAGTCGGCGAAAGTCGATACCGAACTTGAGGCTGTGTGCACCCCAAACCGTGGAAAAGTTATCAACAAAATTAATCTGTCGCTGGTAGGAGTTCCCTGACGTGCCGCCGCTAAGAGACGAAGACGGCCCGCTTAATACGAACGTCACAATACCCAGACCGGGTAATCCGTTGGTCAATATCGCTGGGTCGATAGGGACTGCCCCGCCTAACGTAGCCTGGGGTCTTTCGTTTTTTGCCTGCTGACGGCTGAAATTGAACCGCACCTCGTTGATTAGAGTCTTGTTGAAAACCATTGTTCCGCCAAGTGTTAAAGTGCGGGTGTGTGCGAGTGAGCGCGCCCTTAGTGTGACTCCGCTGACAGAATCGGAAGGAGATTCGTTGAACCGTCCGAACAAAGTCATCTTACTGTTGACGGCATGATCGATCCGAATGCCGGTCGAATCAAGATTGTTCGGAAACCCGTCGCTGTAATTAAATCGCGCAAATCCACTATATCGTCTGCCATTTGGTGCGCAAGTCGGGTCGCTCGGTGAAGGGGTGCATACCGTTGTGGTTGTCGTTTCCGGTTCAGTAGGAATCGGGAACGCATTGAGAAGCGGTCGTAACGCAGGAAACGCTGAGTTGCGGACACGAACCGACGGCACTTCTTGGAAGCCGCTCGCCGGCAAGCGAAGGCGCTGCGCCTCATAGGAAAAAAAGAAAAAAGTGCGGTCGCGGCCGTTATAAAGGAAGGGTCCGCCTTCGCCGAAGCGGGGAAAGAAAACCGGTCCGCTAAATGTTCCGCCGTACTGGTTTTGTCTAAGTGGTGTTTGGGGGGCAGGCTCCTGGTTGAAGTAGTTTCTTGCGTCCAAGGCCTCATTTCGAAAATATTCAAAGAGAAGCCCGTGAAATTCGTTTTCCCCCGACCGAGTGACGATCTGAACCTGTCCGCCGGGTTGGCGGCCAGATTCAGCAGTGTAAGTTGAGGTCTGAATCTTGAACTCCTCAAGAGCGTCGATCGACACAAGGTTGCTGGTTCCCCCCGAAATATCAGTTCCCGGATAAGCTCCCGACAGCTGTAAAGACTTGGCGGTTCCCGTGCTACCGGTGCTGGTTCCTATGTTGGCTCCGGTGCCATCGATCGTGAAATAGTTTGTACTAGCTCGCTGCCCATTTACGCTAAACTGTCCAGACTCGGTGGACGAAGTAGTTGCCACAGTTACACCAGGCGTCAGCAAGACCAACGACGAAAAGCTGCGGCCATTGAGCGGCAGATTCCCTACAAACGTGCGGTTGATCGTCGTCGCAACCGCCGGCGACGTGTTGAGGAGGGCCGCATCGCCTGCTATCTGCACCATCTCGCTGATGCTTCCAGCCTTCAACTGAACTTTGAGCGCCTTCTGATCGCCGACATTTAGTACCACGTTTTCCACGCGCACCGGAGCAAATCCATCCCGCTTTGCGGTCAATGTGTAAGTACCGGGAGGTAGCAGCTGAATGGTGAAGCCTCCGCCATCACCGGTCTTCGCAGTCCGCTCCAAAGATGTCGCCGGGTTCATCACCACAACCTCGACTCCAGGCACGACAGCATCATTCTGATCGACTACGGTACCACTAAGAGTTGCTGTCGCGGTCTGGCCGTGCGCGGCATAGGGCAAAGCGCAAAGCGCAAAGAGCAGCATCAGTACCGCGAGCGGTAGCGACCGGGCGATTGCAAGTGAAAAGCGGCGGCAGTGATTCATGGTGTTCCTCCAAGCTTCGAACGAAAACGTCAATCCACAGACTCTACGGATTGCGCGGATAGCGAATGCCAGTCAGATAAAGATAAGGACGTGCTGTTTACTCGAGCGATTTGCCCGAACATTGCCTACTGCCTACCGATTTTTGCGGCGAGGCTCATGGCGCTGCGCACTGAGCGAGAGAACTGATTGGTCCTAACCGGCGCGGTAACATTGCCACCGGAAGAGATCGAGAATGATCTCCCAATAGCTTCATCTACTGTCGAAGCCAACTCATACAGACGCTTTCCCGCACGCGCGAAATCCGCATCTTTTGTGATCTCGATACCAGCGTCACCCTCGTCGCCGGCGACGGAAGGGAATGCTGGCTGCAACTCCCGCCGCAGCGCTTCTAACTCCTGCTGAATGTTTCTGGCGTGCTGACTGATCATTGCCCGCCACTGATTTCTCGAGTCCGCATCAAGCGCCTGAAGGTCGTCGGCTGAAAAACGCTGCGCGATCTGATTTAAGGCCAATGCGTGTCGGCGCGCTTGTCTGGTCCGCGCCATTACCCGATCCGCAAACCGGCGCATCTCTTCATCGAGCGCTCCTCCAGAGAATCCTCGCTGCTTTGATAGGTAAGCTCGCAACTCAACCGCAGCGGGTATTGCGCTTTCCGCTTCGACCTCCACGGTCCCAATCTCGGTTGGACTGTTTGAAGCGGCGCGTTGGCGCGCCTGCCGGTCCGCGGCTTCGGCAACGGTCTCAACCTGAAATTGAACGGCAGGGTTGCGCCTCACTGGAGTGAGCGATTGCAGTATCTCGGTCTTACGCGTGTCGGTTTCTACGATTCCCTGAACGCGAAGCCGGCCCTCGGGCGTGCGCGTGAGGCTGATCTGTTCGCCATAGAGAGCATCCGCTTGATTGAGTTGCTTTAAGACCTGAAGCTCGAGTTCGGGCGTGGCTAAAAAAGGGGCGGCAGTCGAGGATGCGGCATCGGCGGCGACAACCGACTTTGCCTTGTCGCTTTCGAGCGCCGACGATCCGAGCAACGCTGGCTCAGGCTCAAAGACCGCAGGCGCTACGCTGCTAAGTGAACGGCGTTCGAAACTCGTTTCCGTGAATCTGTACTCGCGAACTTCCTCACCCTGCCGAACCACAAGCGTCTGTTCAACAGCGTGAAGATCGGCACGGCCCAATACCAGGCTTGCCCTTACCAGTCCAGCCGATTCCCGATTCCCTCCATCAGCATTGATTACAAAAGCATTCGCTGTCTCTTGAGCCTGCGCGTTTTGCGCGTCGCCAATAAGCGCAGCGAATTCCTTCGCTGTCGGATCAATTCGCCACACACTATCGAAGTTAATTGGTGTGTTAACGCGCTGCGCCGGTGAGAGTTGAAGCTGTGGTCTCTTGCCATGGTGATAGATCGTTTGCACTCCATCTGCGCGCCGCCACTCACCCGCCACTAGCGACCCGTTCTCATCGTAGAGACGACGCGCTGTAACTCCTTTGTCAGCGCTGTGCCAGACCTCAACGCGTCGACTCGAGAGCAACTGGCCAGCCGATGATTTCTCCTCCAATCGAAGCGTCCGGTGCTGGGCTTGATCGCGATTAGCCGCAATCATGTCTTCGTATGCTGTGGCCCTTTGCAGTAGTTCGGCCGCCGAGATGGGCGGCGGTGGACTCTGTCGATAGAGAAGCACTACCGCTACCAGCAGAAGAATCGACACCAGCGCGGTGATGGGCGCCGGTCGCAAGAGTATTCTCCAATCGAGGTTGCGGCGGCGCAGGGATCGAAGAAGCTTAGACGACCCGGGCTCGTTTACAGATGTTTCATAGAATGGCACATCCGCACGGACCTCGGAAACTGATTCCTCGCCGTACGATTCAACGGCGTCAAAGGTCGGATCACGATATGAGACGTTGATGGTGGGCCATGGCCCACGGAAGTTGAGGGAGAGATCGAGCGAGCGTCCGCAATCAAATTCGGCTCGAGCCACCTGCTCAATGCTCCCGTCAATTGGCTGGTCTACGTCAAAGAACAGCAGTCGTAATCCCTGCTCACTGAAGACCTCAATAAAACCAATTGGTTCATCCACATTAACGGTGAGGACCTGCTTGCTGATCTCCGAGCTAACTTGCTGTGCGCCCAGAACAAAACCGTTGACGGCGATGCGCAGCTCCTGGGGCCGGTGCTCGATTGTTTCTTTCAAACGCCGCTTGTATCTCTTTTCGGAGTCCGCGATAGACGCTCCTGGGCCCCCGCCCTCTCCCCCCCCGCGAGAATCGGGCGGTACATCTCGACCAAGCCGGTCATCAGATTGCCGCTCTGCAAGCAATGGCAAACCAAGGAGGCGGTTAACTGTGTCAAGGCAGTCAGGGCAACTGACGAGATGCGACAGGACAACACTACTAACCGTTTCCTGAGTTTTCGAACGGTAGATCTGTTTGAGCTGATCGGATGAGAGACAAACGCCTTTTCTTGCTTCGAAGATCGTCGTCCGTAGTTCGGCCAGTAATTCTCCGGTGCTCCGTGCGTAACCAAACCGTTTTGTCTCGGAGGGCTTATCATCGACGAACCGCAGGGAGTCTGGATCCCTCAGATAGACCTTCGCCTCACGCCGCGATTGCTGCACCCACCAATCAACGGCGGTGCGATTGGTGTGCATAACCTGCGCAATCTCGCTGGGGTAATAACCGTGGAAGAATCTTAGAATCAGAACTGATCCGGCCTTTGAAGTTTCTTTACGGGCACAGGCGTACTGGCAGATCTGGCGCAGTTCGTCCTGAATATCGACGTGTTCACGCGGGTCAACCAATCTGAGTCCGATTTCGGCGGAGTCAAAGTTTGCAATGGAGAATCGAGAGTCTTCGGTGAGCGTGGCTCGCCGGACTTGTGAGAGGTGCATATTGCGCAAGACGCGATGAAGATAGGCGTCGGTGTTTTCAATCGCTCCGAGTTCGGATCGCCTAACTGTGAACTGAATGAATGCGTCGTGGACGAGATCTTCAGCCTGCGCTCGATTGTTGCCGGTTAGGCTCAGTGCCCACTGCATCAGCAAGTCATATCGCTGAATGAATAGATCCTCAGGTCTGGCGGGTTTTAGCAGCTTCAGCATGAGCTCAGACAACCTTAATGCCGGTTACAAGAGTGTTTCCTGATTATATGACGAACGAGAAAGGCCAATCAGAGGCAACGCTGAGGAGTTTTCTTTGGTTTTTTTGGGGGGTGTTAGTAAGTGGAGTGTATGGGCTGAGGGTGGTTGTACGCCGTCCGATCAGTTACTGAATTTTTTCGCGTTAGTTGCTGAAGTGGAGGTTCAGCACAAGTCGGCCAATTTCGCGTTATCTATTGCACCGTAATAATCCGCTCAGAGACAAGCATTTTAGGTGAAGTCTTGGGGGCCAATTCGCCGAGCCCTCTTCAGCAACTGATCGGACGACGACCCTCCAATCGAGCCAAAATTCAGCAAGTAATCTGCAAAAAGCGCTTCAAGTTCAGCACTAATCTGCAAACGCCAAGAGCTCATCGACAAGCCGTAAATCCTTGAATGACGCTCACTTAGCATAGATTTTTTGCATTCTCGCAAAAAGCCTGTTCAGCAACTGATCTGACGGCGTACAGTAGTGGGTCAGTTTGAAAAGTGGCAGGTCACTAGGTGCAGTGTCTTATTCATTTTTCGCATTAGTTTGAATACAAGCCGAGGGTTGGTGCCGGATGATTTTTGCTGAAAATGTTCTACTGCTTCTGCGCGGTTGTTTTCGCGGCGTCCTTCGGGCGTTCGATTCGGCCGGTGATCTTGAGATCAAAATTGGGGAACTCTTTGTGGCTTGTCGGGGCCTTCATCCGCCACACCACGCCCTCGCTGATCGCCCCCGGTTCGAGCACCCCGGAGTCCCCAAGGGCCGGAGTGTAGTCCATCGTTTTCCCGTCGAGAGAGTTTAAGAGATGCAGTTTGAAGAAATCCTTCACGGAACCGGCGATCGCTTCCGCCCTGATTGGGCCGTGGATCGGTTTGTCGGATTTGTTTTTCAATCTGATGGGCAACTCGATAGTCCCCGCGGGCGGGAACGGGTGCAGGGGGTCGAAGCTGACCTCCAGCATTTTCGTGATGTCCGCTTCGATGAGCTCCGGCGGCTTTACCGTTCGCTGAACGCCCGTAGTGTCCGGTCTTTCTACACGGATTGCGACGGTCCACGTCTGGTTCATACCAGTGCGCCCGTCCGACCAGAATGGGTGGAACATCCCGTTCAGGTCTGTCGCGATCCCCTGATAGTCGGCATATCTCGATGCGCCAGAATTGAAGCTAATCGAGAAACCGATTGCCTCGGGACCAGCAAGGTTATTATGAAGGGCCGTCGGGTCGGACGGAACTGAGGTGATCCTTCGAGCTGGAAGGAACGTCTCACCTCCGTCCACGGATACCGAGACGTACCTGTTGAGCAGAACACCCTCTTTACCGGGCGGGGTATCGCGGGTGTCATGGTAGGAAACCAGCACGGTGCCTTCATTATTCACCGCTATGCTGATATCGAACTGGTCCCCCTTCTCAACTGGGGAGATCATCTTGGGCGTCGACCACGTTTTCCCTTTGTCGGAGGAGTAGGAGACGAATATGCGGGCGGGTTTCGGATCTGCATTGTCCCGATACGCCACCTTACCGTCCTCATCAATATGGACATTCTTATCCGCGAAGGCGACATAGGCGCGGTCCCTAAACGGCCCTTCGGAGGTGTCCCCTGCGAAAAACGGCCGGGAATTACCTTTGATGTCTACGTCGGCCTGAGTTTTCAGGCTTTGGTGCTGGGCGAATGTAGCTCCGCCATCT
>DATETN010000145.1:0-30450 GCA_035283645.1 Pyrinomonadaceae bacterium | reverse complement strand
AAATAGGCTTTTTCTCTGTGCGACCTCTCGTCCTCTGTGTCTTAGTGGTGAAGAAACTCGCCGAAAACACAAGCACAGAGTCACAAAGAACACAGAGGTCCACAGAGAAGACATTTGAGCAGATACTTTTTGTGCAAAGCTCTAAAAATTATGGATTCAACCTAAATGGGAGCGGTGTAAGTCTTGTTCTGATTTTCGTTTCAAATTATATACCCGGTTCGGTATGTACCCTGTTGAAAAACTATATACCAGGTTGAAAACCCATTTTTTGTTTAATGCCCGAGGTGTGAACTTGCTTGATTTGTGATTGTTGTTACGAGGGCTGCACAGCTTAGCTCTCAGTGGAGACGGATCGAGTTAAATTCTACATAACACCCCATCGTACAACGATTAGACTCCACAAATCTCCTTGCCAGAGATTCGCGAAACAATGTATAAATATGCACACCGAGCCGATTAATAATTTTTCCGGGCACGGCGCTCTTCATGATAAAGCTAAAGGTTCGCGTCAGTTCGCAGAGAGCAATCCCTGCAGTGTGGGGAATTGTATAGTCAGCTCTCTGCGTCATGCCCGAAGTGTATAAAGCTCGAATAGTCATTACTATTAGGTCACTTTCTTAGGCCGCATTGCAGATTCCAGCCGACGGAGGTTTGCAAGTGGATAGCCAGGTCAATCAGGACCGATCTGCTGAACGCGAAGTTAGCAGTCTTCCAGAAGCGGGCACCGGCGCGTCGATGCCCGCAGCCCCAACTGCCGCAGCGGTGAAGACACCCGCGAGTGCTGCTAGACCACCTCGACCAACTGGTCCTATTCTGGAAACAAGAGTAGATCCGCCTGTCAATAAACTCCGGCGACGAATCGTTTGGGCAAGCATCGCTGGTTTTCTTACCACCTGCTTTCTGATGTTTTTGCGGTTCTTTCTGCCTCGGTCAATCCTTGAACCATCCAGCGTATTCAGAATTGGTTCGCCAACTGACTACGCCCTCGGTGTCGATACGAAATGGCAACAGCAATATCGCATCTGGGTCACCAAAACTTCCGACCGCCTCTTTGTGATTTACGCCCGTTGTACGCACCTGGGTTGTACGCCGGACTGGAAAGCCAGTGAGAACAAGTTCAAGTGTCCCTGTCACGGAAGTGGGTACGATAGCGAAGGAATCGCCTTTGAAGGCCCGGCGCCACGCCCAATGGATCGGGCCCACGTGGAGCTTGATGCCGAAGGACTGATTGTCGTCGACGTAAGCCGCCTTTACGACTGGCCTAAGGGCGCGACGAACCGCTTTGAGGAACCAGGCGCTTACATTCCGTTATAAACGAGGAATCAAGAGTCTTCATGGAACCGGGAAACCCGCCAGAGCAGGAAACAAAACAGCTAACCACGGGTGAGAAGTCTGAAACAGGACTAGTTCAGCGTGTTCGCGAGAGCAGTGCCGCGCTGAAAGAGCGCGCGATCGAAGAAGCAAAGACCTACAAAGATCCACAGGACACTCAGCTGTGGAAGTCCATCTTCCGCGTGTCTCACGATCGTTCCGATCCGCGTAATCGCTCATTGGCGATCCTGTCGAACGTCTTTCTTCACCTGCATCCAGCGAAGATTAACCGCGATGCGGTGCGCTATCCATTCACCTGGGGAATGGGCGGAATCACGTTCTATCTTTTCATCGTGCTTACGTTTACGGGTGTCTTGTTGATGTTTTACTACCACCCAACAAAGGCAGACGCCTTCAAGGACATTCTCTATCTCGAGCACGATGTGCCCTTTGGAAAGCTTTTGCGGAACATGCACCGCTGGGCGGCCCACCTGATGGTTATCACAACGTGGCTGCACATGTTTCGAGTGGTGCTGACGGGCTCTTATAAGAGACCGCGGGAGTTTAACTGGTGTGTTGGCGTCGTCCTACTAGTCCTTACGCTCCTTCTTTCCTTTACTGGATATCTTCTGCCGGATGATCAACTGGGTTTCTGGGCGGTGACAGTTGGCACGAACATGGCACGCGCCACTCCGATGCTTGGTTCTGAAGGCCCGTTTGGAGTGCAGCTGGGAATGACTCCCTACAACGATGTTCGGTTCGGCCTGCTTGGCGGTTCAATCGTTGACTCTAATGCGCTACTGCGTTCCTACATCTGGCATTGTATTGGAATACCGCTGGTTGCATCGATCTTCATGGCCGTGCATTTTTGGCGCATTCGGAAGGACGGTGGCATCTCGGGTCCTGCGCCAGTGATGCTCGACTCAGAAATGAAGGCAGTAAAAAAGAAATAAATCGATAGCGCCTTATGCAAGCAATCGAAGAGCAGAAACCAAATAGCAAAATGCGGCGGTTGATCTATTGGGGCATCACGGTGGCAATCGTGGCCGTGCTTGCTCTCATGGTCGAAGACTGGCACCAGTTGTGGATAATCTGCTCGGCACCAGACAACGTGCCAATTGTAGCCATGCTGTTTCTCATGCCGTTTTTTACCTGGCTGGGCATCAAGCAGTCACGCGCTAACGATCGTCTGATCCAAAATCTGAAAAAAGATCCCAAGCTGGCCAAGACACATCATCGCAAGGCTGAACCCTGGAGACCGGGGTGGGCAAGAGAGCTTCACGTCTGGCCGTATCTTGTGAGGATCGAATTCCTGGCGGCGGTAATCGTGACCGTGGTGCTCTTCGTATGGTCCATAACTTTGAATGCGCCGTTGGAAGAGCCAGCCAACCCCAACCTGACAATGAACCCGTCGAAAGCCCCATGGTACTTCCTTGGGTTGCAGGAGATGTTGGTTTATTTCGATCCATGGATCGCGGGCGTGGTAATGCCTTCCATCATCATGGTGGGCTTAATGGTATTTCCTTACGTCGACTCTAACCCCCTCGGGAATGGTTACTACACATACAAGCAACGTCGCTTTGCCATCTGGATGTTTGGTTTGGGATTCCTCCAATGGATCCTGCTCATCGTGATCGGCACATTCATTCGAGGTCCCGGTTGGATCTGGTTCTGGCCCGGGCAGACGTGGGATCACAATGCAGTCGTCTTTGATAAGAACGTCGATCTGCACGACATGATTGCCACCAGCACGGTCGGTAAGGCACTGGGTCTGGGGTTCATTGCGGGCGAGCCCGGAAAGTGGATTTTTGGCGGCTTGGTTGTCGGGGCTTTCTACATCGTTGGTGGTCTGTTTTTTCACTGGCTAATGACCAGAGGTGGGCTTGATCGAATTGATCGATCGCGGCCGTTCTACCGGCGTATCTGGCTATGGATGACGACCAAGGACGAGTTCGAGCAAAAACTGCTGTCCCGAACGAGCCTGCTGCAATACCTCACGTTTCAGTTCTTTGCGATAAGTGTGTTGCTGGCGATGCCTGTAAAACTCGTCCTGCGCCTGGCGCTGACGATCAAGTATGTGTGGGTTACACCCTGGTTCAACATTTGACTCGTGCGGAGGATGTACCTAGTTGGCTGAAGCTCCTGACGCAAGTGGTTCGCTAATCAAGCGAGAGCCTGAACCACCAGCACCGGATCCCATTGTTAGCCGCTCCACCAGCGGAATCATGCTGATCTGCGCTCTGTTAATGACAGTGTCGCTGGCCTGGGCACTCTATGATGAAGCGATCGGTCAAAGGCCCTGGAAAGGAATTCAGCAAGAGTTTGTCAGCCGCTACACACGATATCTGAAGAGTATCAAGCCGCGGGCCGGCCAGACCGAAGCTGAGGTTAAGCAGAGCGCTGAATATCAGGCACTCGATGATGAAGCGAAAGCTGCAGAAGAGGCGATCAAACCTGAGCGCCAGGACATTGATCAAAAAGTCGCCTTTATTCAGAAGCAGCTGGACGCTGTCACTGATCCTTTTCAGAATCAACGAGGACGCCTCACCGTCATCAACTACAACATCGAAGTAGCTTCCGATTCGGCAAAGGCGAAATATCGACGTGAAGCCGAGAGAAAGAAGCAGGAGCTGGTCGAAGTAGGGTTACCTACCGCTGACGGTAACGGAAAGCCAACAGTCCAGAAGTTCAATTACGTCCAGTTGGAGAAGCTCTACAACGATCTTCGCGACGAGAAGGCACGCCTGTTAGGTCGCAAGGCCGAACTGTTGAAGGAACCAACCGAACTGGCAAAGAAGCGTGACGATTACATCCGTCACCACATGACCGGTTTGGGACCGGCGGCGATTGACGGACTGATTCGTAAGATGGATAACTTTGATCATTCCATCCTGGCCCACCAAATCAGCGTAACTCAATACAGCATCGTCGACCGCTGCCAGGTTTGCCACGTGGGAATTCGTGAGCCGTTGGAGATCAAGGCTTCAGACCTGGCGCCGGATGGTCCGGGCAAAACGCCTGACAATCTGGCCAGGGCATTCATCAGCCATCCCCGTCGTGAATTGCTCGAGATTCATAACCCGGAAAGGTTTGGCTGTACTGGATGTCACTGGGGGAATGGTCGAGCTACGACTGGTGAGGTGAAGGGGCATGGCAGACACCGTTTCTGGCTCTGGCCAATGTTCGAGAAGGAAAACACCGAAGCGGGATGCCAACAGTGTCACGCTCGAGACCGGGTCACGGAAGGCGCAGACACCCTAAACCTCGGTCGCGACCTTTTTGCCGAGCGCGGCTGCATGGGCTGCCATCGCTACGAAGGTTTCGATCGAGAAACCGATGCCTTATCAGCCACCCGCCAGAGTATCGGTCAGCTCGAAGATCAAATTACCGCCAACGAAAAACAGATTCGCCAGGAGACGGACGAGTCTGGTCAAGTTGAAGATAACGCCGAGGCGCGGAGGCTGCTGGCCCATGCCGAGTCTCTCCGTGTGACCAACAGCCTGTTGGCGGCTCGTATCGATCAGTTGAACTTGCAATCTAAATATCTGATGCAAGATCAAAAGAAGGTTGGTCCAAACCTTAAGGATGTCCGCATCAAGCTTCGCAAGGAATGGGTCCCGATATGGCTCGCAAACCCGCAGGAGTTTCGACCTGGCACAAAAATGCCGACCTTCTGGCGTTTGAGCACCGATGAAGACGGAGCCGAACAGGTCAAGGCGATATCTGCCTATCTGTGGCAGGAGAGTTTTGCTGGGCGGGTTCCGGAACAGCCTCGTGGTGATGCGAACAAGGGCAAACAGCTTTTCGAGTCACGTGGCTGTATGGCGTGCCATTCGGTAGGAGAGGGCGATAACCAAGTTGGCGGACGCTTCGCCGCTAACCTACAACGAGTGGGGGAAAAGGCCAACTTCAATTACATCGTCCGCTGGATTCATAATCCGCGGGAACGTTGGGCGCCCTACTGTCCAAAGGAGAAGCGCGATCTCACCGCCGAAGACTACGCTAAACATAACCTGCGTTATGAGTTCGATACTGAGCTGCACTCCCGTTGTCCAAATGACGGCGCGGAACTGCAAGTACAGAACATGACCGTGATGCCGAATTTCCGGCTATCCGACAACGATGCGCGCGACATCGCAACCTACCTGTTCTCGCTCTCTTCTCCCCCTCAATACGCCGACGCTTCGTTCATGGACGATCCCAACCTTAGGGACCAGGGCTATAACTTGATCAAGCAAAATGGTTGTGCCGGTTGTCACGAGATCAGGGGCTTTGAGGAAGAGCAGAGAATCGGCAAGGAATTGACAGTGGAAGGTGCGACACCTATTGAGCGACTGGACTTCGCTCTGCTTACGCACGATGCGCAGAAAGGGCATGATCCATTAAATCTCCGTCCTGACGACAAAGAGCATCGCTCCTGGTACAACCATAAGGGCTTTTTTGAACGTAAGCTCGAGGATCCAGCGATTTATGACCGGGGTAAAGAGAAAGATCCCAAGGACCGCTTGCGGATGCCGAGACCTTTTCTGACTCCTGAATGGCGTACGGCACTAACCACATTTCTCCTCGGCAGCGTAGCCACTGAAGGCTCGAACGTGCCTCGCTCGGCATTCTACGAACCAGAAGATCAGCGCCGGCAGGATGTTCAGAACGGCTGGTGGGTGATTAAGAAGTACAACTGCCAGGGTTGCCACCAACTGCAGGTGGGCCAACGGTCCACGGTCATGGATTTGCCAATGTTCCAGACCCCTGAAGGGAAGGATCTGTTGCCGCCACGACTGACAAGCGAAGGTGCGCGCGTCGATCCTAACTGGCTCTTGAAATTCCTGGCTGATCCGTCCTTGAGCGGCGAGAAGCCCGCGGCAACGGCATCCCAGATTCAAAACCTTCAGGTTCAGAATGGGCAGAGCCAGACAACAGCAAGCACTGCACAGCCGAATGGAAGACTAAAACCGCAACCTGGGCTGGATCGTAACGGAGTGCGTCCCTATCTCCAGTTTCGCATGCCCACATTCAACTTTTCACCGAATGAGTTGCAGATTCTGGTGCGCTTCTTCATGGCGATGTCAGGTCAGCAGGAGCCTTATATTCCGGAACCGCTGCCGCCACTGACTGAGCAGGAGAAGCTGGTAGCACGACAGATGTTTACCTCCGGCACGCCTTGTTTGAAGTGTCACATCACGGGTGAACCCGGACACGACGCGACGGCGATCGCGCCCAATTTCCTGTTAGCAGGTGAACGTTTGAAGCCGGAGTGGACCTTCCGTTGGTTGCTGGATCCGGCGCAAATTAGTCCCGGGACGGCAATGCCGAGCGGACTCTTTCGCAAGGAAGGTGAGCGTTGGGTCATCAATTTGCCCAACCCACCGCAAAGCGCTAACGAATATCAGCAGGACCACGCACGGTTGCTGGTCCGTTACATGTTGTTGATGACCCCGGAAGAGCAGGCCCGATTGAATGCCACGACGCCTGCAACTCCTGCGACCACTGCGACCACGCAATCAGCAAGCGCAAGTCGTCGCGGTCGCAATGGAATCAGCTCAACTAGAGTTCGGAAGAAGAAAAGAGACAGCGGTGTCGCCTTCAATGGCAGTGTGCGATCGAACCCGCGACCGCCGGGCATGTGAAACTCGACCATACTTAATCGAGCGGTAGAAGTTGTCTGTCGAGTCTACTTTCTGGCGAACACCGTGTTAAAGTTGATGAGAAATTCATACCCTTTTGGAGGAAATACTATGTTTAAGCAGACTAAAGTCTGGCTGGTAGTGACTGTTGCTCTGTCACTTCTGGCACTCGGTTCCGCTTGCAGCAAATCTGAGAGCGAAACCAGCACGAATGACGCCAGCTCCTCGAGCGCAAAGGTATACGCTAGTAAGGGCGACGAAGGCACGGTCAAGGGCGTCGTCTCATTCAACGGAGCGCCACCGGCTCCAAAGAAGATCGATACGTCAGCTGACCCCGTATGCGCCCAGAACAATCCAAATCTAACGACTGAGGATACGGTCGTGAGTGACGGTAAACTGGCCAACGCATTCGTTTATGTAAAAGAGGGCACGTTGGCAGACGGCTCCAAGTTCGCCGACACTGGATTTCCAACACCATCTGAGGCGGTGACGCTGGACCAGAAAGGTTGCCATTACATGCCCCATGTGATGGGGATTCAGACGAATCAGACCTTGCGGGTCACGAACAGCGATCCCACTCAGCACAACGTTCACCCGACGCCTAAGAACAACCCGGAATGGAACCAGACTCAGGCTAACGGTGCGGCACCCATTGAGAAGAAGTTCGCTCGCGCGGAGGTTTTGATTCCCGTGAAGTGTAATCAACACCCCTGGATGAAAGCTTACGTCGGCGTCTTGAAGCATCCGTATTACGCAGTCAGTGGTCAGGACGGCAGCTTCACTTTGAAGAATGTTCCACCGGGAACCTACACAGTTGCGGCCTGGAAGGAAGGTGGTGCAACTGGTTCCGAAAAGACCATGCAGGTCACTGTCGCAGCAAATGGCACCGCCCAGGCTGATTTCGCCTTTGGTGACGCGACCGCATCTACAAAGCCCGGATTGCAGATGATGCCGGCACTTGAAATTCATTTCGGCAGACACTGACACCAGGATCCGCAGCAGCCAAATTACCGTTTTTCCTTTTAGAGATGACCGGTAATTTGGCCTGTTGTGAGTCCAGATTTCGTCATAGCAATGAATTTGAATCGTTACGCGATTTTGGTGGCCTGCGCCACCTTCTTTCTGATCATCGCAGGCGCATTGGTTACCAGTCACGACGCGGGCCTGGCCACTCCGGATTGGCCGCTATCGAACGGACAGGTATTCCCAAAGATGGTCGGAAACCTCTTCTGGGAACACGGTCACCGACTCATTGCCACCTCCGTCGGAATCTTAACGATCGGCCTTGTGATCTACCTGTATCGCAGGGAGAAGCGGTTGTGGGTGAGGCGGCTAGGACTTTTTGCGCTGTTTGCGGTGGTGGTTCAAGGGCTACTTGGCGGACTGACAGTAAAGTTCATGCTGCCCCTGTCGGTATCAACGGCCCACGCCACCCTAGCGCAACTATTCTTTTGCACTACGGTCAGCATCGCAGTTTTCACGTCGCGTAGTTGGTTGGTGGACCGACCAACCCTCGAAGAGAAGGGAAGTCTTCAACTCCGTCACATATCTGTCGTGGCGTTGATGATAATTTTGGTCCAACTGGTGATCGGCGCCACGCTGAGGCATTCGGCCAGATGGGACCAGGACCTGCCAAAGGAACTCCTCTTCATTCACATTGGCGGTGCAGTTATCGTCACGCTGATTCTAGGAACTGCGATTTTTCTGGTGCTGAGACGTCACCCTAACGAGCCATTTCTAACCAGACCGGCCACGTTTGCTTTGGCCTTATTAGCTACCCAACTAGTACTCGGGCTGGCTGCGTACATGACGCGCCTGGCGTCACCTTACGATCCGCAGCCGTTGAATCCGATGGTGGCCATTACCGTTGCGCATGTCGCGTGTGGTGCGTTGGTCTTTGCAACCACAATAGTTCTAACGCTGCGCACATATAGAGTTCTGAGACCTGGCCGCGCTTATGAGTTTGCGGAATCGGCACAGAACGCATAACTCGGAAGATTGTTGATGAAAGAGTTCGCTATAGATTTAACCGATGGCGGTTTGGTTCAGCTCGATCGCACGCAGGTGTCCGGCCGGGAACGCTTGGCCGCCTATTACGAGCTGACAAAGCCGCGCATTACGTTCCTGATCGTACTGACGTCGGCCGCTGGATTTGCAATGGCTTCGCCTGCCCAGACCAACTACTGGGCAATGTTAAGTGCCATGTTCGGAATCGCCCTTCTCTCATCGGGTATTGCGACGTTGAATCAATACCTTGAGAGGGATCTTGACGGATTAATGCGACGCACCGCGGACCGGCCGCTGCCGACAGGCAAACTCTATCCATGGGAAGCGCTGGTTTTTGGTTTGGGTCTCACAGTCACGGCTGAACTGTACCTGGCGACGATTGTCAATCCGTTGACTGCGTTGCTTGGTTTAGCTGTAATAGCCGGTTACCTCTTCGGTTACACACCATTAAAAACCAAGACTTCTCTTTCAACCCTGGTCGGCGCGTTTCCTGGCGCTGTTCCTCCGCTAATCGGCTGGACGGCTGCCCGAGGTGAGATTGGGATAGAAGCTTGCGTGCTCTTCGCGATCCTGTTTCTTTGGCAGTTTCCACACTTTCTGGCTATAGCGTGGATGTATCGCGAAGACTACGCTCGGGCAGGTATCCTGATGTTACCGGTGGTTGAGCCAGACGGCCGTGTGACAGGTCAACAGATCGTGATGTACACCCTAATGTTGCTGCCGGTGAGTATTTTGCCGACTGTGCTTGGGATGGCCGGATATATCTATTTTGGCGGCGCCTTGCTTCTCGGATTTCTCTTTCTTTATTACAGCGTCCGTGCTGCTTTTTCACAGTCGAGACAACAAGCGAGACGGCTCTTGCTCGCTTCGGTAGTTTATCTGCCACTGCTGTTTATTCTAATGGTTCTTGATAGGTGAATGGCATTTGTGAAGTGAATGGTGAATATAAATGGACTATTCACCATTCACGATGCATCGTTCACCATCTTCGCCACAAGGAGACGTAACCGATGGGACGAGCTCTTGCGGTTGTCATCTGGGCATTAACCTTGGGGTCCGTGTCCCTCTTCTTCGTGAAAAAATGGTGGTTTCCCACCGCCATCTCTTCCCATGCCCCAGCGCTTGATCGCCAATTCCTAATTACCATTATCGTCGTGGGATTGGCATTCACTGCCGCGCAGGTTGGCTTGGGTTACATGGTTTGGAAATATCGGGACACAGGCACTCCGGGACGCGCGAAATATACACACGGTAGTAGTCGCCTCGAGGTGCTTTGGACCGTCATAACAGCCGTCATCTTTATCGGGTTGGCTGTCATGGGACAGAGCGTCTGGGCTTCGCTGCACTTTAACCAGGCGCCTCCCGGATCCTTTCCGGTTGAAGTGGTGGCGCAGCAGTTTCAATGGAACTTTCACTACGCCGGACGAGATGGTGTGCCGGGCCGTACGGATCCGACCCTAATCGACGACTCGACCCTGAACTTCATCGGTCTCGACGAAGCCGATCCCAACGCTAAAGACGATGCTGTTCACAGCGTGTTGGCAATTCCCGCAGGTCGACCGGTTGAGCTGATACTGAGATCGAAGGACGTGATTCATAATTTCTTCGTACCGCAACTGAGGTTCAAACAGGATCTAGTTCCCGGCATGGCTATTCGCGTTCACTTCACGGCGAATACACCAGGGAAATATGAGCTGGCTTGCGCAGAACTGTGTGGACAGCTCCACTTCAAAATGCGGAGCTTCATGCTGGTGCTTCCAGAGGATGAGCACCGCGAACTAACGGCACTGTCACAGGAAGACTTTCAGACCCGAATGACGGAGTTGCTGGCCAAGTACCAATTGCCAGCCAACAACTAAAAGCTCGACTACTCGTACGTTACGGTTAAAAGGTATAACCGCGAGGAGATTAGAGAGATGTCTGAAGAACACGAAACTGTACATCGGCACCCCGCCCCTACCGGATTCATTCGCAAGTACATTTTCAGCGTTGACCACAAGGTCATCGGCATCCAGTACATCATGTTGGCCCTGGTTGCCGTGGTAGTTGGAATGGTGATGTCAGTGCTGATGCGTATGAACCTCTCCTGGCCGGGTACAAATTGGCCGATTTTGGGGACACTGTTCCCCGGTGGTGCACCAGAAGGGATGATGACCCCTGAGTTCTACCTATCGCTGGTGACGATGCACGGAACGATCATGGTGTTCTTCGTTCTAACTACCGCGCCGCAAGGTGGCTTTGGGAACTACTTTCTTCCGATTCAAATTGGCGCCGAAGACATGGCGTTTCCCGTGCTGAACATGCTTTCGTTCTGGGTTACGTTCGTGGGCTTTGTGGTTATCCTTACCGCCATCTTCTACTCTGGCGCCGAATCGACGGTCGGCCCGATTGGCGGTTGGACTGGATACGCGCCGCTAAGTGCTCTGCCCAATTCCGGTCCCGGGCAAGGCATGGGTATGAACCTGTGGATCATCAGCATTGCAATCTTCTGTATCGGTTCGCTGCTCGGCGCTCTGAACTTCATCACCACGTTACTCAACATGCGCACAAGAGGGATGTCTCTCATGCGTATGCCGTTAACGTGCTGGGCCTGGTTTACAACGGCTGTTTTGGCCCTGCTCTCGTTTCCAGTGCTGCTCGGTGGCGGGATTCTTTTATTGTTGGATCGCATCGCCCTAACGAGTTTCTTTATTCCGGGAGGCTTATACCTCAGTGGTGTGCTTTCGGGCACGGGCAATTTCCCACTGCACACGGGTGGCTCACCGATTCTCTGGCAGCACCTTTTCTGGTTCTTTGGTCACCCGGAAGTTTACATCGCGATTCTTCCCGGCATGGGCGCAACCTCTCACATCCTCGCCACCTTCGCTCGTAAGCCGGTGTTTGGCTATCGCGCCATGGTCTTCGCCATCTTTGCGATCGGATTGCTTGGCTTCTTTGTCTGGGGCCACCATATGTTCATTAGCGGCATGAGTCCCTACTCGGCCATGACATTTTCAATTCTGACCCTCTCGATTGGCGTCCCCTCGGCAGTCAAGACATTCAATTGGTTAGGCACTCTTTGGGGAGGCAGGATTCGCTTTACAACCGCAATGCTGTTCGCGCTCGGTTTCGTTTCATTGTTCGTGGCAGGAGGAATTACCGGGCTCGTGCTGGGCCAAACTTCTCTCGACCTGCCGATGCACGATACGTACTTTGTTCCGGCACACTTTCACCTGGTGATGGGCGTTGCCTCTATTTTCGGCATGTTCGCGGCCACCTACTTCTGGTTTCCCAAAATGTTTGGGCGATTCATGAACGAGAAGTTGGGCAAGCTCCATTTCTGGATCACCTTCATTGGCGTCTACTGCATCTTCGTGCCGATGCACACTATGGGCATCGTGGGCATGCCCCGGCGCTTTGCGCAGTTTACCGAATATGAGTTTCTTGCAACTCTGCACCCGCTGGTCGTCTTCGTTTCAATCTCTGCGATAGTGACGGTTCTGGTGCAGGTTCTGTTTTACTTCAACCTCTTCTGGAGCATCTTTAAGGGCGAAAAGGCGCCGGAAAATCCCTGGGAGGCTACAACGCTGGAATGGACTACCACATCACCGCCGCCGCACGACAATTTCGCCGGGCACCTGCCGGTTGTCCACCACGGACCATACGAGTTTTCAGTTCCTGGCGCGCCGAGGGATTTCATCATGCAAACAGATGCAGAAGCAGAGGTAACAAGCGGTAATGGCCACGATGGTCACGGGCACTAGACCCAGAACACGAGAAAGAGGCAGTGCTAGTCCGGGATTTCCCGGGCCCGGAGGTAACGGTTCGCGCAAGCGAAACGGCGATGACCCGTTTTTTCATCCTGATTCCAGATCCAACCGTTATCGGATCGGCGTTTGGGTGGCCCTGGCCGCGATCGTCATGATGTTTACCGCGCTTACCAGCGCCTACATAGTGCGGGCTGCTTCGTCGGACGATTGGCAAGCATTACCGATGCCGCGAATTCTCGCCTTCAGTACTGCGGTCATTCTGATCAGCAGCGCCACGATCGAGGCGGCAAGACGGAAACTGAAAGCGGATCTCCATTCGGGTTACACAACGTGGCTGGGATTGACGACCGTGCTCGGGCTGGCATTTCTGGTTAGCCAGCTACTTGCGTGGCGTCAGCTGGTGCGACAGGGAGTTTACGTCGCCTCCCACCCGCACAGCTCTTTCTTCTATCTTCTAACGGCGACACACGGAGTCCATCTTTTAGGCGGTCTATTTGGGATACTCTACCTGCTGCTGCGGTCGCGCAGAACCGAAACAGAGCTGATGAGAATCAGGACATTAGCAGCCGTCGATGCCGCTACAATCTATTGGCACTTCATGGACGCTTTGTGGATCTACCTATTTCTACTCCTATTCTTCTGGAGGTGACAGGTGAGTACTGAAGCACGCGTGGCAACTTTTCCTGCAGCTGACTGGAGCGGTGGTACTCTTCCTTATCGAGTCGGCCATCGCAAGCTCGGAATGTGGTTGTTCATTGTCTCCGACTCGCTGACGTTCTCGGCGCTCTTGATTGGCTACAGCTATCTGCGAGCGTCGAACGTCTGGCCCACGCCATTCCCGTTTTACCCCAGCATCGTCTTTGCGTCTGTGATGACGTTTTGTCTTCTATCATCCAGTTTGACGATGGTCTTTGGTGTGTCGGCCTCAAGTCGAGGTGAGAAGGAGAAGGCAAGAAAGTGGATTCTGGCCACGATCGTTTTCGGTACGGCATTCATTGTCCTGCACTTAATTGAGTGGAAGCACCTGATTGATGAGGGACTGCGCCCGTTCAGTCTTCCGGCGCACTGGGTTGAAGTCTTCACGACGACAGACGGGCTGTTGCCGTCACCAGCGTTTGGTGCAACCTTCTTCGCCATTACTGGACTACACATGTTTCACGTAGCAAGCGGCGCCGTTTATCTTGGGATAGTTGCACTCCGCGTAAAGAAGCTAAAGCACGAGGACATCGAGATAAGCGGACTTTACTGGCACTTCGTAGATCTTGTCTGGATGTTCGTGTTCCCGTTGATCTATATCCTGTCAGTCGATGTCGGCGGACACCTGGCCAAATAAACCCGGAGGATCAAAATGAGCGTTCACGCGGAAGAACATTTTGCGGGTACTAACAAACTGTTCACCAAAGTCTGGATTTGGCTGCTGATCCTGACCCTGATCGAAGTGCTTTTGGCCTATCGTCCAATGTCGCTGGTGGTAATGCTGACAATCTTGATGGGATTATCGATCATCAAGGCGGCCCTGATTGTTGCGTATTTTATGCACCTGAAGTTCGAGCGACTGAGTTTGATCCTGACGATTGTCCCGGCATTGGTGGTGTGTATCTGTCTACTTTTCGTGTTCTTTCCCGACAGCTTTCGCTCGGCCGGTTTGCGTTACCAGTTTAAAGAACCGCCGCCAGTTACGGCAGTTGATGACGAGAACCACTAATGCGCTTTTCCACTACGAGATTTATTGTGCTTGCGGCCACGATCATCGCCGCCTGGCTGCTTGCTGAAACATCGGCTGTGGCACAGTGCGGCATGTGTCGGGCGTCTTTGGCAGGTTCCCATAACGCATTGTTCATCAAACAGTTCAATATCGGCGTGTTGGTTTTGCTGGTGCCGCCCGTAGCAATCTTTTGCACACTTTTTGTCGCCCTGCGTCGTAGCATGGGCAACGATGAGATGTCATCAGCGGGACTGAATAATGAGTAACGATAATCCGCTCGCCCTCGATGTTGAGACCCGAACAACGCGCGGGAGACTGTGTCCGAATTGTGGAGGTAAAATTATTCCTTCGGATCGGGCGGTTTATCGGAGCACCGCTGATCCGAACGCGGTGTTTCCAATCTGGCAATGTGAGCGATGTGGGTATGAAGAGATGTCTGAACGCCCAAAGCCGGCAAAGGCTAAACACTAATTGCACTCCGAGCTACAAGTGATGCAGGTTGAGGCAACGATAATGAAAAACGAGCTGAGATTTCTAATGCTTCTCTGCTATGTTGCCGCTCTGTTGTTCATCGCGTTTGCTGTGCTCAATGCCATTTTCGCAGGTCAGTTGTTGACCACTGACAATCTCTTTATCACCATGGTCTGCCTGGTAATGGCGGTTGTCTTCGCTGCCATTCCAATACTGCAGATGAAGGAAGAAGGCCGCCTTCCAATCCCGTTCCGCAAGCGACTGGCGCGTCCCCAGGATGGAAAACTTCCAGCCCCTTCAGCACCACTTCTCGATGCCAAAGGACGAGCGGTGCCTCCCGACGTTCGCGCCATGGTGGCTCAGATGCGGGCTCCAAAACGGGAAGAATAGCTCGCCCTGGATTTCAATTCTTCAAGCGTGGACCAGCTTACTAAAGACGTGCTTGGCAGTTTCCAGCTCTGGCGGCAGGAGTCGCTTGATCTGCATACGCTATTTGAGGCTGGAGGGAACAATCCTGAAGCCCGTACCAGAGTGTTCGATATTGTGGAGCGCCTGGTTAAGGAGGGCTTGCTGGCTGAGGATGGAAATGATTTCTATTCGCTTACTGAAAAGGGCAAAGAGATTGCTCGCCGGCTGTAGTCCTACGGCTGTTCATTCTCCCGGAGTCGGGTCCGGCATGTTACCTGAAATGTTTTCACAGAATGACTGATTACATTCCACTACTTCCCCACTTAAATGCTCTTCTCAATTCTACGAGTTTTGTGCTGCTGGTCGTTGGTTTTGTATTGATTCGTAGAGGGCGAATCAAAGCGCATAGGAACTGCATGCTGGCGGCACTTACGTCCTCCGTCTTGTTCCTTAGTTCATACTTGACCTATCACTACTTCCACGGCTCGACGAGGTTCACGGGACAAGGCATCGTCCGCCCAATATACCTGGGGATACTTCTCACCCATACAGTGTTGGCCATCGTGATCGTGCCGCTGGTCTTAACTACACTTTATCGCGCCGCGCGAGCCGACTTCGGACGACACCGGCGCATCGCTCGAGTCACACTGCCATTGTGGTTGTACGTATCGGTGACAGGGGTGGTGGTCTACCTCATGTTGTATCAGATCTATCCCTCTCGCTGACGACGATGGGAATTGACGCCTCGCTGGAGTTTTTTGTGTTGTTCCTCTAATTTCGTGGACGGTGGCGTGACTGCGGGGAAATCCGATCCACGTTAAGACATGAATCAACACGACAAAGAGTCCCAGGTCCCCCCCGTGGGTCCTAATTACCAGAGCGACAATGGATACCGTACCGCAGCAACGGTTGCGAAACGCCGTTTTTCATCGTCGTGGCCACTCCTCATTGTCGCGGCCCTGTTTGTGGTTGGAGCATTCCTGACCTGGTATTTCACGTGGTTCGGACGCGAGTTGTCCACGGCCGATATTTCAACGTATCTTGCTGACTCGAAACCGCGAAAAATCCAGCACGCATTGCTGCAGGTGCAACAGCGAATCGAGCGCGGGGACGAAGGTGCCCGGCAGTGGTACCCGCAACTCATAGCACTCGCGAACCATCCCGAAACTGAAATTCGTCTCACCCTGGCGTGGGTGATGGGATTTGATCATCGACGGGATGAATTCCATGAAACACTCTTGAAGCTATTGCAGGACCCTGAGCCGATCGTAAGGCGCAATGCGGCATTGGCGCTGGTGCGGTTTGGTGACAACTCCGGGCGCAGCGAATTGCTGGCGGTGTTTGAGCCCTATCCAGTGAAAGCCCACGTCGCTGGAACCCTGAGCAGCTCACTTAAGCCGGGGGCCACGGTTTCCAGGGCTGCTCTCATTGCTAGACTGCAGACTCCTGGTTCAGAAGTTGAGATCCGTTCGCCATTACCGGGGAGAGTAGAAGGACCGGTAAAAGAGAGCGGTGCAGTGGTGCAGCCTGGAGAATTGATTCTAACTCTTAGATCGGACGAAGACAGTATTTGGGAGGCGCTAAGAGGACTCGCCCTCATCGGTGAGCAAGAAGACGTGCAGACAATACAGAAGTATCTGCGTAGAGGTGAGATCGAGGACCGCTTGAAACAGCAAGCCGCACTCACGATCCAGGCGATCGAGAATCGGGTAAACAGAAAGTCAGATTGAGAATCAGGCGGGAGGCGCCGGAGGTGAATCGGGCAGACTGATCCCGTGTAAAGCCTCCCAATCATCGGTTGGAACCATCTCGATCGCATCCCAGGGACAACCATCGAGAAAGGCGCCGTCGGGCCCTTTACTGGTGCACTTCTGGCATCCGATGCAAAGATACGGATCAACCTCAATTCGGCCGAATGGCGGGTGGTCCTCATCAGGAACCCAAAACATACACGCCTCAATCGGACAATATTCGATACATGCTGGCGATCCTGCACATCCCGTACAGCAGTCAGTTGTGATCGCCAGTATCCGTGGCTTCTTTTTCCGGGTTGCCTTGCCGTCGCCGACGGACATCGGCCAATGTTTTTCTACGATATCGTACAAAAGAGACTCCCGAGATCAGGCTTTGCGGTCACTTTGACTCTAACATAGCTCTGCAAAATTCCTCAACGATTTGTGTCAAAGACCAATCCTTCTTGCTGGTGGATCTCGATGCGAGTAAAACTCTTTCTCTAAAGAAAAATCGGTGGGAGGTTACGAGCATGACGGATGAGGTAAGCTACCGCCGTGGCTTCGAGGCGGCCTTAAACACCAACGTACGCAGTAGCAGCTACGGGCAGTCGTCTTCTGAACTGGAGAGGTTTTACAGTGAGTCAGGCGTCGATGCTGCCTTTCGTGCAGGATACGAACGCGGATTGGCCCATCGACAAAAGCTGGAAAAGAATACCGGGCGCGCAACAAAGGCTAGCGGGTGAAGGACTTATTCCTAAATCTGGCCGTGTTAATCGGTATCCTTGGACTCAGTGCTTTCGTCACAAGTTGGTTTGCTCGGACGATGTACATTCGTTGCAGCGGTTGCGGCACTTTGAATGCCCGACGGCGAACGCAATGCCGCTCGTGCACGAGTACGCTGCGGTGAAGCGCCTTACCGCCGCACTCCAAAAAAACTATGGACTGGCAAACGTTTGCGGAAGCATCTGGCTATCGCCAAACACCGCGGTACGACGAGACCGTCCGCTATGCGAAACAACTTGCAGAGGCTTCCTCACTGCTGAAATGTGTTTCATTTGGTAAGAGCGGTGAGGGTAGAGAGTTACCGCTTTTGATAGCCGCGAGCGACGATGCCTTTACGCCGCGGTCCGCCAGGGAGAGGAACAAGGCCGTCGTCTTAATTCAGGCCTGTATTCACTCCGGCGAACCAGACGGAAAAGACGCAGGTCTCGCTTTGTTGCGAGACATAGCTGTAACGAAACTTCATCCGCACCTCCTCAACAACGTAATCGTTCTCTTCATCCCGATCTACAACGCTGATGGACACGAACGGGTCAGTCCATATAACCGAATCAATCAGCAGGGGCCGGACGAGATGGGCTGGCGGGGCACGACGACAAACCAAAACCTCAATCGCGACTACATGAAAGTCGATACGCCGGAGACCCAAGCCTGGCTTTCGCTCTGGAATCATTGGCAACCCGACCTGTTCATTGACTGCCATGTGACTGACGGGGCCGATTATGGCTCAATCGTCACCTATCACTTTGAACATCATCAGGGAATTGCGCCCAGTGTTTTGGCGTGGGAGCGCGAAGTCATTCAGGAGAAAGTTGCTCGCGAGACCCAAGCCGCGGGAACCCCTATATCCTGGTATCTGGAATTCATCGACAACCGGGACTTGAAACAGGGCATGCGAGACTTCAACGGTAGCCCGCGTTTCTCAACCGGATATGTCCCGTTACGGAATCGTCCGGCAATTCTTATTGAGACGCATATGCTCAAGGACTATCGACTTCGCGTCCTTGGCACGTATGATTTTCTGAGGTTCACATTAGAAGAGGTAGATCGTGACCCGCTTCGATTAATTAATGCAGGCCGGATGGCAGATGCGAAGACCACCAGCGACGGGAACAGGTTTGATGCGGGCCACCAGTACCCATTGAGATTCGAACTAACCGATCAGGCGCGACCGTTTGATCTGAACGCCGTTGAGTCAGTCACCGCCATGAGTGAGATATCCGGTGACCTGTGGGTAGACTTCAAATCCCAACCGTTAAAGCTAACAGTGCCGATGTATGACACTTTCCGCGTAACAGCTGCAGTTGCGCCACCGCTCTTCTACATTGTTCCTCCACAATGGAAAGAAGTCATCGATGTGCTCAAAGCTCACGGCCTCGAACTAAACCGTAGTGTCAGTGCGGAGACCGTTGAAGTGGAAAGCTACCGATTCACGGATGTTACGTGGGCAAGCAGACCTTTTGAAGGGCGATTTCTAACCAGCGCGAAAGCGGAGTTGATTCGTCAGAAAAGAACCTTTCCCTCGGGGTCCGTTTTGGTTCCGTTGGGCCAGCCGGGTGCAAAGGTCGCAATCAACTTGTTGGAGCCCGAGGCGCCAGATTCGCTGCTTGTTTGGAGCTTCTTCAGTGCAATCTTTGAAGAGAAAGAGTATGGCGAGGATTACATTCTCGAGAAACTGGCTCGTCAGATGTTGGCAGAGTCCCCTGAGCTTCAACAGGAGTTCAATCAGGCGTTAACTGAGCCGAGCTTTGCGTCCGACCCGCGCCGGCGGCTCGAGTTCTTTTACGGCCGCTCGCCTTACTGGGACCCACACCTCAACCTGTACCCAATTGGGCGCATAACCAGACCAGTTACTTTCGAGGTGGAAAAATCAATCTAGAGACGCTCTTTGTCGGATGGAAGTTCCTTCCGCCAAAGAGCGTGCTCAGCAGGGCTGCGGTATTACCTCACCTAGATGGTGGTGCGACGTCCGCCGATGATATTGATCAATAGAACAACCAAGGCTATCACGAGCAATACGTGAATGAATCCACCTATTGTATAGCTGCTAACCATGCCGAGCAGCCAGAGAACCAAGAGAATCACAAAAATCGTCCACAACATGAGCGCCTCCTCCTTTGTGCATCGCGTCGTAAAGGGTATATCGAACTTGTCGTGGTTAGGTCTCGGCAACGTTCATGCCATGTCCAGAACTAGGGGTAAACTGTTGGGTATTTTAATGGCGTATGCGACTTTCCAGAGGCATTGACCAGTCATCAGACCCTCGGAAGGCCGAAAAATCCCCAAGCTAACACGTATCGAAACAATGCCCTCCAAAACCCGGCTGGTATGTTTTGATTCAGACCACTCTGGTTGCTGAAATTTCACCCATTGTGCTGCTGAGGATTCCCTATGAAGGTGCTAATTTAGCAACAGCAATCTTGCTCTCATGAAAATTCCCCCGCCTCCGCCTCTGGTGAACTTCGTGAACACATGTGGATGCCAGACTCTATTTTCGGGTGGACTTACCAGCACCCGGATTGGTAAAGTACGAACTGCGTTTCTCCCCGACCCGAAACGCTGTTTGGCCTTTGTCACGGTTCGCACGCGGTTGGTTTGCTCCTTCCGAAGCTCCGTCGGTTTAGATCCAAAAACAACTGCTTTTTGTTAGCTCGATGACTCTTCCCCAGGATGCATCATCTATTACCGGGAGTCTGCAAGAGCGCATCTAGTAATTTGGAGAATTTAAATGGCTTCCCCTAATTCCAAACTCCTACTTCGATCACAGAAGCTCACAGTCGGAGTACTGGCAGCAATGCTCTTCCTGCTGGGCTTCACGCTGTTCTTTGTGTATCAAAGGCAAAGCACTGCGGTCCAGGTCATTAACTACTCAGAGCTCTACCTTTTGGCAGAGTCCAAAGGCTCAGCCACGTCGGTTTTGGTTGAGCCAGATGGATTCGCTGTCACGCGAACCGACGGTTCACTTGTCAGAGCAACTGTCAACAACCTGAATGCTCAACAGGCGCTGGTCGAAGTATTTCGGAAGAACAACGCGCCCGTGGAATTCAGTCCTTCTACGCCGGGCGCGATGGCAACGGCTCTGAGTTGGATTATTCCAGTGGGCACGCTGCTCCTGATGGCCATTATTGGTTGGCGTGTTTATGCCGGAGCCAACGGACGAGTGGGAAAACTCAACTTCGTCCAATCGAGCGGCAAACAATCGGTCACCTTCAACGATGTGGCCGGAGTAGACGAAGCCAAAGCCGAGCTGGCAGAGACGATTGAATTTCTGCGCGATCCAATGCGATTCGGCAAGCTGGGTGGAAGGGCTCCACGCGGCATTCTGTTGTCTGGCCATCCCGGGACAGGGAAGACGCTACTGGCGCGTGCCGCAGCATCTGAAGCGGGAGTTCCGTTTCTATCGGTTTCTGGATCCAGCTTTCAGGAGAAGTTTGCCGGCGTGGGTGCAGCACGTGTACGGCGCCTTTTTGCTCAGGCACGTAAGCTCACTCCCTGCGTCATCTTCATCGATGAAATCGACGCGTTGGGAAGACATCGCGGGCGATCTAATGATTCGGCTTCAAGTGATCAGGACCAAACGTTGAACCAACTGCTGATCGAAATGGATGGCTTTGATCAGACAAGTTCGATTGTTGTCATCGGATCTACAAACCGTCCCGACGTACTTGACTCCGCCTTAACTCGGCCCGGGCGTTTCGATCGTGAGGTTACGGTGAACCTGCCCGACGTACGTGGTCGCGAAGCCATTCTTAGGGTACACGCCAAAGGGATCCATTTAGAGCCCGAACTAGAGTTGACTTGGATCGCCCGAGGAACGCCAGGGTTTTCAGGGGCCGAACTTGCGAACCTTCTGAACGAAGCTGCGATCGCGGCAGCGCGTGAAAATGCGAGCGCCGTTGGTCGAGGTCACATCGAAATGGCGCGCGACCGTATTCTCATGGGTGCTGAGCGACAAGGTTTCATGATGGATGATGAAGAGCGGTTTGCTACTGCGGTCCACGAGGCCGGTCACGTCGCTGTCGGTCTGTTGGTTGAGAATGGCGATCCCATTCACAAAGTTTCGATTCTTCCGCGCGGACGAGCCCTCGGGGTTACCCAATCCCTTCCTGAACGGGATCGTCTCATGAAAAAACGGGAATATCTGGAGGATCAAATCGCGCTCTTGCTGGGGGGACGGGCCGCAGAACAAATACTTCTCGCAACGATGACTGCAGGAGCTTCCAATGACATCGAGCGCGCCGTAGAAATTGCGAGGCGAATGGTGAGCGAGTTCGGAATGAGTCCTCTCGGCCCGATCCATCTGGGAGGCTCGGACACTCCACATAGTCAGATGCTTCTGGACCGGGTTGAAGAAGCGACAAATGCGATTATTGAAGAGCAGTTGGGTCGGGCGTGTGACATTGTTCGGAGTAAGCAACAGGAAATCGACCGGCTTGTCGGGTTGTTGATGGAACGCGACACGCTTGACGCTGAAGAGATTTTCTACTGCTTCAACAATAGTGAGGCTGAAGCGGCGTAAACGGTCGTCAGCCACTCTTAATGGGCCAGGGCATCGGGCCGCGCGCTCACTTCTTTCGCGGCCTGGCTCCGGCCTCTTTTTGTGACAATGGCAACGCCGGCAAAGATGAGCACCGATGCGATCGCTGTGCGCGAATTCCACCTTTCTCCAAGCAGGAATGGCGCCAACGCAAACGCAATCAATGGCTGCAGATAGATATAGGCGGCCACGGTACTGGGGAGCACCCGTGTTAGTGCCCACGCATTCAGGTAGTACGCCCCCACTGTCGGCACCATTACGATGTAGATCAGAATTAGCCACAGCCACCAGCCTCCGCCGAGAACTTCTACTGTTCTAAAGCTGTAAATCCCGGGCAATATTGTAAACACAGACCCAATTAAAAAAAGCCAGGTGATCACCTGTAGCGCGCCGTAACGCTTAAAAAGTGACTTTGACGCTGCGATATAGGCGCCATAGGCCAAGCAGTTAATAGCGATAAGCACGTTCCCCTTGTTGGTTTGCGAAGAGAAATCGGCGCGGATTGGATCGATCAAGTAGATGACACCTGCCGCTGCCAACAACACGCCAAGAAACCTTCGCAGCGATAGCTCGTCATGACCGAGCACGATACTGACAATCAAAGTGAACGCAGGAATCGCTGTTCCGAGCAACGTGGCATTTATGACTGTCGTTAGCTCAAGTCCTTTAATAAACAGAAACTGGTTGAGGACAACACCCAGGAGGCTACAGGCAAGTAAAGTAAGGAGGTCGCGCCCGGGAAGCTGCCGAAGCTCTGAGAAGCTTCTCTTAAGGATTGTGAACACAACTGCCGCACCGAGAATGCGAATAGCCACGAGCGTTGTGCTGGACACTGTCCGCAGCGCGAACTTTCCCAATATGGGCCAGGTGCCAAACATCAGCTGAACACCAACGAGCGCCAGATGGGGAGCGGAGGATCTTTTAGGGGCAGTGCGAATTGCGCTCTGTACCCGTGCTCGCTTTGTTTGCTCAACCATTTATTGATTCTTAACCAAAGGACAGATTAAAGGGCACGCGGGAGCGTGCCCTTTCTCAACCAACATGAATGCCTGTAGTCGTCAAACGATGAGGTATAACGGGTTCTCGAGAATGCGTTTGAATGTCTGTAGGAACCTTGCGCCCGTTGCCCCGTCAATGACTCGGTGATCACATGACATCGTCACGCGCATCATCTGTCGAGCCACAATCTGGTCGTCTCTCACGACGGGCTTTGGTGTCATGGCGCCGACGGCCAGAATTGCTCCTTCTGGTGGATTGATGACGGCGGTAAATTCGTCGATTCCAAACATCCCGAGATTGCTAATCGAGAAGCTGGCGCCCATATACTCCTCTGGTCGAAGCTTCTTCTGACGCGCGCGCTCGGCCAGATCACGAACCTCGGCGGCGATTGCCCCCAGGCTTTTGTGATTAGCGCCACGAACTATCGGGGTAATCAATCCTTCCTCAATGGCTACGGCAACGCCGATGTCTGCCTGTTCGTAATATCGAACTATTTTTTCCTGAAAAGAAGCGTTGACTTGCGGGTGCTCCATTAAGGCCGCTGCCGCAACCTTGATGATGACGTCGTTAATACTAACCTTTAATTCTGGATCCAATGCGTTGATGTTCTTCCGCATCTCGGCGGCCCGGTCCATCTCGATCTCCGCGGTAAGGAAAAAGTGAGGGACTGGCCCAAGCGAAGTCACCAGTCGTTTGGCGATGGTGCGCAGCATCTCGCTGATCGGCTCATCTCGATAGGCAGAAACAGGCGTTGGAGCTGCTGCCGGCCGTCGGGCTCCTGCGGAGGCAGTTGGTGTTGCTGGGGCCTCCTGCTTCATTGCTGCTTCAATGTCTCGCTTTACGATGCGTCCGCCGGGGCCACTCCCACTAAGCGAACGAAGATCCAACCCCGCTTCTGCTGCCATACGCGCTGCAAGCGGCGAGACGATCAGCCGTTCTGTGGCCGCATCGTCGCGGCCATTTGATCGTGTGTCAGTAGGTTGCGGGGTCGGTGCGGCTGCCGGTTCTGGTTCCGATTTCGGAGCCAGGGCTGGCTGAGACTGCCCCGATGGTGTTTTGGCTTCGGAGGTCGCCTCAGCCAAAAGCGATGCAATGTCTTCATCTGCATCGCCGACAATGGCAATCGGCTGGCCTAGAGGCGCTGACTCGCCTTCGCGAATCAAGATTTTTCGCAGGACGCCATTTGTAAGTGCCTGCATCTCCATAGTCGCCTTATCCGTGTCGATCTCTGCCAACGGCTCTCCCATGGCTACGGCATCTCCCTCCTTCTTGAGCCAACGAGAGATTTGTCCTTCCTCCATTGTGGGGGAAAGTTTGGGCATGACCACTTGAGTTGCCATCGATGCGTCCTTGTAAAAATGTCAGGTGCGAAAACTAAATCAATCCAGATAAGCCACCTCGCGAACCGCCGCCGCTATCTGATCTGCGGTCGGGATCGCCAGGTTCTCCAGGTTCTTTGCATAAGGCATTGGGGCATCAGCGCCCGAAACGCGTTTTATAGGCGCGTCGAGGTAATCGAATGCACGCTCCATCACCTGAACACTTATTTCAGCTGCCACGCCACAGAAGGGATGGGACTCCTCGGCGACCACGAGTCGGCTTGTCTTCTTCACGGACTCCACAATGGTTTGAATGTCCAACGGACGAATCGTTCGCGGATCTATTACTTCACACGATACGCCATCGGACTCGAGGATTTCTGCGGCCTTGAGCGCGGCCGGAACCATTAGGGATCGAGCTACGATAGTCGCGTCTTTCCCTTCTCGCTTGATATCTGCGACACCAAGAGGAACAAGAAAGTCGTCATCATCCGGCACCTCGCCCTTCATGCCATACATTCGTTCCTGCTCGATGAAGATCACGGGATCGTCGTCTCGGATCGCCGACTTCAGCAGTCCCTTCGCATCGGCTGCAGTCGAGGGCATAACGACCTTCAGGCCAGGGAAGTATGCGTACCAGGATTCCATCGCTTGAGAGTGTTGCGACGAAACTTGAAAGGCCGAACCACCAGGCCCTCGGTACACTATTGGAATCTTGTACTGGCCGCCCGACATGTAGAGCATCTTAGCGGCAGAGTTAATAATCTGGTCGGCGGCGAGGATTGAAAAGTTAAAAGTCATGAACTCGATCACCGGTCTGAGTCCGGCCATCGCAGCGCCGACACCCAAACCTGCAAATCCCAACTCGGTAATAGGGGTGTCGATTACCCGCTTCTCACCGAATTGATCGAGCAAACCTTTGGTGACTTTGTAGGCGCCCTGGTAGGCGCCGACTTCTTCGCCCATCAGGAAAATGCTGTCGTCGCGCAGCATTTCCTCCTTCAGTGCCTGGTTGAGGGCCTCTCGAATTGTTATCACTGCCATTGAGTTACCTATTTGTCTCCCTGAGAAATCGGGTTCGCGTACACGCCTTTAAACAGATCTTCGGGCGGCGGCTCTGGACTCTCTTCGGCGAACCGGACAGCCTTCTCAACAGTCTCCCGCACGTCTGTTTCGATCTTTTTCACCTGGCCGTCGTCAATCAATTGTTGCTCTTTAAGATTGGTGAGAAAGAGCTTGATTGGATCTCGCTCCTGATGACGCTCGATCTCGGCGCGGGTGCGATAATTTCCCGGGTCAGACATTGAGTGGCCCATAAAGCGATAGGTTCGTACTTCAATTAGCGTCGGTAGGTAGTCCTTTCGGGCTCTCTCAACCGCGCGCAAGGTTGCCTCGCGAACAGCAAGCACGTCCATACCATCGACAAACTCCGCTGCGATCTCATAAGCACAGGCTTTTTGGGCCACATCGCGGAGAGACATCGCACGATCCTGAGAAGTGCCCATCCCGTACTGGTTGTTTTCACAAATATAGATGCAAGGAAGCTTCCAAAGCTGGGCCATGTTGAGCGATTCGTGAAAAGCCCCTTGATTAACTGCGGCTTCACCAAAAAAGCAGAGGGTTACTTGATCCGTGCCCTGGTATTTGCTTGCGAAAGCGACCCCGGTTGCCAATGGGATTTGACCACCAACAATTGCGTGGCCGCCAAGAAAGTTCACACTCTTGTCGAAGAGGTGCATCGAGCCGCCCTTGCCATGGGAGCAACCGGTCACCTTTCCGAACAACTCAGCCATCACGGCCTCTGGTGCGATACCTTTTGCAATAGCATGCCCGTGTTCGCGATAACTAGTGAGTACGTAGTCGTCCTTCCTAATGGCCGAAATCGCGCCGACGGCAACAGCTTCCTGCCCGATATAGAGATGGCAAAAGCCGCCGATTTTACCGAGGCTGTAAGCTTCAGCACACTTCTCCTCAAAGCGCCGAATCAACAACATCTCGTGATAGAGCTTGATTAGCTCTTCACGTTTCAGATTTCCCAGCCGGCCTTTCTGCTGTCGCTTAACTTTTCCTTGATCTCGCTGAATTGCGGATGTTTCTCCTTGCTCTGCTTCGGTGTCGATCACGCCGGTAGAGCTCTCCTCTTCGGCAACTGCGCGAGAACTGGATTCAGGTGTTGGTTTGCTCATTTACAGGTCTTTACTTCATTAAAAAACCGCTGTCACAGCGGGAGTTCTTTCAGGACGGTAGTTACATGCTTTCCCGTGGAAAATGGGGATTATACGCGACAGATCTTTAGTGTGCAAAAGGCAACCAGATCCAGGTGCTGTCCTAAAATTACTTTCTCCGTACGACCTCTCTTTCTCTGTGTACTCTGTGGTTGGATATCCGTGGGGACAAATCAACCACCGAGCCAAAGAGGACGGCAAACAGGATCAACCTAAACTTTCAATTGTAGACACCGGGATATTTGCCAATGTCAGCAGACTCTTACGCCGGTGCTTGTCCGTTTGCATTCTCTTTGCCGCCTTTGTGAGTAGCGATTCAGTCGTCTCTCCATCTTCTGGAAAGCACGACACCCCAAAACTAACCTTCACCTCAACCGTCTTGCCCCTGCGAACTGAGAAGTTTTGAGATTCAACCGCGTTCCGGATGCGCTCACCGATCGAGCCCGCGACATTACCAGCCGCCATCGGCATGATGGCAACAAACTCATCACCGGCATAACGCGTAAGAACATCCATCTGCCGCAACTCTTTTCGAATGACTCCGGCAATACTGGCCAGCAGGCGATCCCCAATGGCATGGCCGAACTGTTCATTGATCTCTCTGAAATTATCGAGGTCCATGCTGATCACCGCCAGGGACTCTCGACCCATACGTTGCCCTTCTGCTATTCGCTGTTCCAGCATCATATAAAAAGCACGAGCGTTCGGCAGCTCTGTCAACGGATCGACGAGGGCACTCTCTTTCGTCTTCTCAAACGTCAGGGCGTTATTCAGGGCACTAGCGGCATGCTGGGCAACCGACTCCAGGAGTCTCACATGTTCAGAGCTGTAGGAAGAGCGGTTCTTTGAATAGAGAGTAATCGCTCCAAACGCTCCATTTTCACGAATGAGTGGCGCTGCCAGCACTCCCCGGTATTGTTTAGCAACGTCCTCACGCACGCCTATAAGGTCCAGCTCCGGCGAGGCGTTACACATTGATCTACCATTAGCGATCACCCAACCTGTGATTCCGTCGCCAACATTCAGTCGGCGCTTTTTAAACAACTCTTCGTTTTCGCCAGACACGTGCAACGCTATGGCCTTGCCAGACCTGTCGTCGACCACGAATATCAAACAAGTATCGAAAGGCACTATTGCCCTCAATTTGCTCGACACAAGCGTTACCGTATCACTCATACTGAGTGATGATCCGATCGTCTGCGCAATTTCATGCAATGCGAAGACTTCACGTTGGGCTTCGGTGATGGAACGGAAACCGGCAGTAAGCTCGTTTGGCGTTCCCAGAAGATCCGGAGCCAAACCAGCATCCGGCTTCGTCTGTGTTGTGTAGTCGCCATCGGGGGACGCGGATGGTACCTGCTCTTGAATGTCTTCGTCGTCTATCAAGCGGTCAAACGCTTCCACCTGCGTTACAAAGACATTAACGACCTTTGGGTCAAAGGCCGTGCCGGACATGGCCCGCAAAAGAGCGAGCGATTCCTCCTGCTTCATACCCTTCCGGTATGGTCTGTCACAACGAGTTGCATCATAGAAATCGACTACGGAAATGATGCGAGCTACCAGGGGTATGGCTTCGGCCTTTAGGCCTTTGGGGTAACCAGTCCCATCCCACTTCTCGTGGTGATAGCGCACGACCTCTTCCACCGGGTACGGAAAGTTAACGCGACGAAGAATGTCACCCCCCACGGTTGGATGAATTTTCATCTTGGCAAACTCGGCCTCGGTAAGTTTGCCGGGCTTGTTGAGAATGTATTCCGGTACTGCAAGTTTTCCGATGTCATGCAATAAGGCGCCGGCAAAGAGTGCTTCGATCTCAGCACCACTGACGTTTAGGAGGCGACCCATCTCTCGTGCATAGATTTGCGTGCGCCGTACGTGACCATGCGTCGTCTGGTCCTTGGCATCGATGGCGATTGCCAGCGACTCAATGGTGTTCATGTGCATCGTTGCCACCTCTTCAATATGTCGCCGCTGGTCTGCCTCAGCACGTTTGACCGCATCTATTCGGCTCTCGTTAAACTTGTACAACATCTGCACCAATACTGTGATTGCGACTCCGAGAATGATGTAGGCAATGCCTTCTCCATATATGGCCGAATAGAATAATGACGCAGAAGCTACTGCTGCCAGCTGGGTTGTGAGACTCCAAACCACACTCTCCTGTGAGGGTAATGCCGTGCTTACATCCTGCTCGAGATAGAGCAACGAAGATGAGAGAGCTGTGCTGAGGACGTACTGAACGACCGCAAGCAAGCAGATTGGGACCAACAAGGCGCTGACTGGCAATGCGGCGTCTGCATTCGCGCCTGAGCCGAATAGATTAGATGTCACCAGTAAGCTGTAGGTCGACGCAGAAATAAAGGTGGCGACGATGCCTATGGAGACGTTGGCTAATTTCTGTAACGGCGAGTCTTCGTCGCGCAGAGATATGCAGGCGAGAATAGCGGCCAGCACTGTCGCCGGCCCAACGGTATTAACGGGGGGGCCCGCAAAGAGAATGACCGCCAGCAAAATCAACATGTCGGCCGCTGATCGACGGCTGTGGCTTTCGGCGCGCTTGCTTCCTATTGAGATTCGGAGTCCGCTTGAGATAAGTGTGAGAAAGGCTAGCACCAGCCAAAGCAATAGCCCGGCTTTGCTCATTAGCGGGAGGATAAAAGTGGCAACGAGAGCGACAACGAGCAACATCAGTGCAGTCGTGGCGAGGCCGGCGACAGCGGCTTTGCTGATCCACGTCAAATTCTTCATGCTTGAGAAGCGCTCCAGGCGGCAGCCGACACGAGATAGAGAGCGAGTTGTATCGGGGCGTTTTTCGAGAAATCAAACCGGGCAGGTTGGTCGCGCGCCAACATTGTTTAGCGCGCGCTCCTAAATATAGTTGTAACAGTGACTTGGAGTCAACAAGATTCACTTCCAGAAATGGTCGGTACGGGGGTCTAAAATGTAGGATTTCAAGACACCGATTTCGCGCCGTTCTGCTTCAAGAACCCTCACGATCTTAGTGAAACCATCCGGGCTGGCATCGCGGATGGATCGATTCAGAACCTGTTTCTGGTGATTCAGATTCCACCCTCACCTTTCCTCGGAGTAAGCAATCAGCCACCGCTAATCGGATTGAGCACTCAGGCGCCAATCTTGGGGCGATCATTCCTTTCCACGAATGGGGGTCTGACATTCGCGATGAGAAACGATCTTAATTTCCGCTTCTCGCTGATTCTTTCGCAGATTCCTCCTTCGGAGTAATCGCTTATTCCACGATTACGCAGACTGCGGCCATTTTGGCGCAATTTGCGTAATCTGTGGATTTCGTCTGGGGTGTCAGGTTAACAAAACACCGACTTCATTTCGGTTGGTCTCTTATTGACCTACTTACAACGCCCAGTGGATTTCTTCCATACCAGGTTTGTAGGCCGGATCTGAAAAGCACTCCGGGTAGACTCCCGATACCCTTACTTGGGCATATCAGCTTCATTACTACCTTGCGTTCCGCACGTATCGCCGGATCCCACTGTTTGCATCGTCTGTGATTGCTGGCAGATTGGTGGAGTCCGTCAACGAGATTTGCGAACGCCACGATTACCA
>DATETN010000144.1:0-16641 GCA_035283645.1 Pyrinomonadaceae bacterium | reverse complement strand
TCTCTATACGCCAGGCTTCCTGGCAAACGGGGCCATTCCCAATGTTCTGCTCCCGTCTCAAGGTAGCGCAGCAGAAGCGCGTTTTGCCACCACGGCCTTCATAGCGGATCAGGAGGTACCCTACTCGCTTACCTGGACCGGTAGCTTTCAGCGCCAGTTCCTGAGAAACTGGTCTGTCGAAGCTCGTTACATGGGTACCCGCGGTATCCACTTGCTCACTCAGAGTCGTGTGAACCGATCTGCTCGAGTGTCACCCGAAGACGGTCGTCCCGGACTACCAACGTTCTTGACCAGACCAAGTCAAGCTCAGATCGACTCCCTTACACTAACTCTCGACCAAATCAACGCTCGCTCAAACTTCCTGCCGAACTGGGAAGCCGCAGGATTCACCAATCCGGGAAGCGTGATTGGATTCTTATCGAACGGCAATTCAACTTACCATGGCGCATCGGCCCAAGTGATTCGCCGTTTTGATGATGGATTCCAAATGACTGCGGCTTACACCTGGAGCCATCTGATCGACGACACCACAGCAGAAGTTTTCTCCACTGTCCTCAGTCCACGACGCGTAGAGGACTTCCAAAACCTGCGGCGTGAGCGAGCTGACTCGGCCCTCGATCGCCGCCACCGCTTCGTGACCTCATTCATCTACGAACTTCCGTGGTTCAGGAACGCCTCGAACGGCTTTGTGCGCACAGTCCTTGGTGGGTTTAACTTCTCCGGGACCTTTACCGCGGAATCGGGTCAGAAGGCCACCGTGCTTTCCGGTATCGACTCAAACGGAAACGGTGATGCTGCTGCCGACCGCACTATCCGTAACCCGGCCGGTGTTCGCGGCACCGGCAGTACTGTGACACCGCTGATCAGAACGGACGGTGAAATTGTGGGATACGTCGCTGATAACCCGAATGCAGAGTACATTCGAGCTGGTACTGGTGCGGCCGCGAATTCTGCTCGCAACACACTGCAACTTCCGGGCATCAACAACCTGGACTTTTCAATCTTCAAAAACTTCCGCTTTGGAGAAACACGCCGGGTTCAACTGCGGGCCGACTTCTTCAATGCCTTTAATCACCCGCAATACATTCCAGGGTCGCCAAATGACGTTCAGCCTGTTGAAACAACTGGAGTAGGGCAGGTGAATACAATTGCAGCTTCGACTCTTATTAGTACGTTCAACAAGCCGGATCGCGTTTTCAGCAGCAACCCGCGCACTATCCAGTTTGCGTTGCGGTTTGATTTCTAAGCACCGTTTTAGGTCTCAAGTTTTCCCGGAACTTCGCGTGGCGGATCTTCCGCCACCCCTTTTTCACTATTGGCCACCATGTTACCCGAAGGAGACTGAAAGTGTTTTGGTTAGTGGGTCCTATAGCACACACAACGGCGAAATTGCTTACTGGATCAGGGCACGTCGTCGCTTTGAACGCTATTGCAGCTGCCACCGAAAACTTTTTAGACTTAGATAGCGAGGGGTATTCTTGACTGAAAAAGACGGCTCGATTCAAGGTGACCTAAGAACGATCCTGCTAGACTAAACGCTTTGAAGCAGGTCAGCGAAGACTTTAAGAGGCTGCAAGAGTTGAACAACAAAATGATGGCTGAAGCGTGGTCCCGACCGGAACTTGATTACCGCTACCTTTCAGAGATGATTTCTCAAATAAGATCCAGGGCAACGCGGCTAAAAACGAATTTGGCGCTGCCGGAACCTCCGGCAGAAATAACAAAACAAGCCGAGATGAACTATTCGGATGCAGAGAGATTTAGAGCTGCTCTGTTGCAACTGGACCGACATATCATGAGCTTTGCCACAAATCCGCTCTTTCAGAAGCCCGACGTAGTCGATGTTGAGCTGGCAAATCGAGCCTGCCGAGATTTGTTGGTGGTTGTGCAGGTGAGCGGTAGCCTTAAGACAAGCGCAGCAAGATTGAGCAAAGCTGCCAAAAACTAACTAACTCTCCATTCAGTACCAAGAAGGTAGGCATGAGCCCATATTCAGAGACAGCTTTTACTCGGAAGCTGGAGTGATCAGGGAAAGCAGGCCAAGGATTTCGCCTTTGCGAGGGTGGGCACCGATCATTGTCCTCCCCCTCGCCGTTCTCATGATTGCACCGGCGGAGTGGCCTCGTTGGGCCTTCATGTGGTTGCTCGCCGCTGGTATCTTTGCCGGCTGTAAATGGCTGACCTGGAGGCGAACCCCGGTTCGTAACGTGCCGTGGTGGCAACACCTTGGATATTTGATTGCCTGGCCAGGTCTGGACGCCAAGTCTTTTCTCAATTCCGAACGGCTGCCTGCAAACAAACATCCCACTTCAAGCGAATGGCTCGCTGCCGTTCTTAAACTCCTCATCGGAGTCACTCTGTTTGGGGGTGTGGCCAGATGGCTTCCCATCAAACATGAAATACTGTTTGGTTGGATAGGGATGTTCGGACTAATCCTAATGCTGCATTTCGGCGCATTCCATCTGCTCAGTTGTGCCTGGCGATCGCTAGGAATTAACGCACAGCCTCTGATGAAAGCCCCGCTTGCCTCTACTAGCGTGAGTGAATTCTGGGGGCGAAGATGGAACACCGCCTTTCGTGACTTCACCTATCGTTTCCTCTTCCGCCCCTTGAGTTCACGGCTGGGACCATCCTGGGCTGTCTTGATCGGGTTCATATTTAGTGGGTTGATTCACGACTTCGTTATCTCGGTTCCCGCCGGTGATGGATTCGGTTGGCCCACGCTTTTTTTTGGCACGCAGGCAATCGCAATTTTTCTCGAAAGGTCATCTGTCGGTCGAGCCATTGCTCTTGGACGAGGATGGAAGGGCCGATTATTCGCGATGCTTATCCTGGTGGTACCAGCGTATGGATTATTTCATCCGCCCTTTGTCTTGAAAATCATACTACCGTTCATGCACGCTCTTGGTGTTCGCTGAAATCTTCCTCGAGGCAGGAAACGTTGATGAAAGAGTCGCTGGCGACGCTAATCTTCCTTGCTGGCTGGGGGCAGCTGGCCGTGCTGGTTGCCTCGACAATCGTACCGTTTCAATTGAGATGGAAGACTGAGCTGGGAGTGCTCTCGCGTCTTCATAGGCAGATGTACTGGATCTATGGCGGCTATATCGTGTTGGCTATAGTCGCGTTTGGACTGATGAGTCTTTTCAACGCTCGGGAATTGGCAAGCGGGAGTCGTTTGGCGCGCGGCATTTGCGGATACATTGCTGTATTTTGGGGAATCCGTTTCGCACTTCAGTGGATTCTTGATGTAAAGGAGCATCTTTCTACCTGGTTGCTACGCTTGGGTTATTACCTCCTGACCATCTTGTTCGGAGGTTTCACGTTACTTTACGGCTTAGCCGCATTGCAGCCGTTTGGGAAGTGACAGATTGCTGAACACACCGAGCGCAAACACTGACTAATAGCCCAACTTCAGCCAGGGAGAGATTTCAACAAGCCAGCAGTCGATTGGTGCACGCGGCATCGTTGTTGCTCGCAACTCCTGATGAGCTCTAAGCCTTTACCCAGGCGAGACCATCGGGCTGCTTGCCGACAGTGAAGGTACTCTCAATTCTGCGCTCGAGAAGGTCAATCACCGAAACACGGTCGTTGCTAGGGTGAGAAATAAAAGCATGCCGGCTATCGCCGCTAACTGTTACCACTTTGCCATCATGCGGCATATTAATACTCCATAGAATTGAATGGCTCGTTGCGTCTATCACCAGAAATTTTGGGCCTCGAACAACCACAACCTGCTTTCCGTCACGCGTAAACAACAAACGCGAAAAACTCATCTGACCTTTCTCCAACACACCTAACTTTACGGTAGCGCGAACGCGATCGTTGGACGTATCGATAATTGAGACTCTGTTTTCGTCAGCGTCTGAAACCCAAACATCACGTCCGTTCGGAGACATCGCTAGAGCAAATTGCGTTGTTCCAGAGAGTAGCTTACTGACGTCCCCTGTCTTTCTATCAATTACTGTTAATGCCTTGCCTTCAAGGTGAGGAACATAGAGTTTTCCGTCGTCCGGGGTGACTTCCACAAACCAGCCACCATCAAGGCCTGTGTTCCAGGTCTTTCGGACAGCCCCGGTTGTGGCATCCATTTCCAATACCGCTTTCATAGGTGCGCAAGCAACCCACAGAAGCCGGCCATCTCGGCTGAGTCGAGTATCATGCGGCCTCTCGCACGCGGTGAGGGTTTTCATTAGGCGCCGCGCTTTCAAGTCCAGAACAACCACGGAGTTACCACTGCCGCCACCAGGCCCAGTTCCGGTGTCGGCGACATACGCCAGCGAACCGTCACGAGAGACAGTAATTTCATGTGGCCCTCCAGAACTCGGTAGCGTCACGAGCGCCTTCTGCGTCGATAAATCAATTAGTGCAACCTGGCGCTCGGCATTGTAAGAAACCAGCAGGAGTCCACGAGCGAGCTTCGGGGCTGGGTTAATCGTGACAAGCATGCCGCTGCCTAGAAGAAGTAGGGCAAGGACATGGAATTTCATGATCTATCCGGCGGACAGGTTTTGTTGACTAATGTCTCTGATCTTTCTGGCGAGTTGAACTGCGCCCTCCCACGATAAGTCTGTTCCATATGTGCAAGCGTGAAGTTGTTGAAGATTGGGTGGTAAAGATCTGTCTCCTTTGAGCATCAAAATGATTCTTTGATCGAAGTGAACGAATGCAGCCCCGACTTCTATCAGGAAGCTATAGGCCCGCATACTATCCTGAGTTTCATCCAAGTCCTCTTCACACAATAGAAAGACCCCTATATTGCATCGCTGGATAGCTTGTCTAGTCTGGTCTGAAACAGGCAGGCTCTTCTTGGGGTTTCTTTCAATGACTTCGACTGCCACACCAATAAGTTCCAACATATCTAAGAGACGCTCCACAGTCTTTGCATCTCCACTGTGGGAAACAAGAACTCTAGGCGCGCCGGACGATGTGGACCACTGCGAGGGCTGCCGCAATGCCTGGCGGAATGCGATTGAGCGGTGACTGCCGGGACTGTCTTCCTCTTCTTTTACTTGCGTGGCGCCCTTAAGATAGCGCTCAAGTTCCTCGGGATAAATGCGTAAACGCGTCGGTTGTCCCTTCCTCCCAACCGTGAGCATCCCTATATCAGCAGCGTGACAAAGATGAAAGAAGCTCGAGGCGTGGGATTCCAGCTTCTCCTCATCATCTATTTTATGCTCGTTTTGCCGCCACAGAGTTCCCATATCGAGATGTGTTACCACCTGGTACGCTTGATTATGAATCCACACCAGAGAACCATGGTAAAGGGGTGTGCGGGCAATCACCGAGCGAAACGCCTCGGCTTCAGGAACGAGTCGCTCTGCAAACTCCCAACCGAGCGAGCTCAGATGCAAACGTTCATCCTCTCTGGTAACTATGCCCCAAAATTCATAGGCGAAGACCTTGCGAGGGTCAAACAGTCTCTTCCTTAGTGCATCCATTGCTTCGGCCAGACTTGCGCCTTCGGGCTTCCGCTTTAGAAACTGAACAACTTCCCGAACATCGCCGGAAGTGGCGAGATAGGGCAAGCTACAAGGGCTACCGTTGACACGTGTTTCAGAATCAAGGTCGTGCTGCTCGGTCTTCAGTTGAACCGCAAGGCGACTAGCCTCGCTGTGGGACTGGTGCCGGCCGTTTTCTCGATTGTCGCTCTGTGTAATGTATTGCATACTTCTTCATCTTGGCGTTAAGGGTTGTCGGATTGATTTGAAGTAGAGCTGCGGCTTTTCTCTGGTGCCCATGGGTTTCATTAAGTGCTATCTGAATAAGGGTCAGCTCAAAGCGGCCAACCTCTTTCGCCAGGTCCACACAACCCCCGGGCTTCTGCTTACAATTATTTTCCAGCCGTTCAATTCCCGCTAATAGGCTTTCAATTTCAGCCCCTATTGACTTGAGTTGGGCTCGACAAAGAGTCAAGAACCAATCCATAGATGTTTCGGCGGCCTGGTCGTTCTCGGTAAATGCAAACTGCGCTCTTTCAACCTTCATAGATTTAAGCCCTGCCCGTTAAGTGCAATGGTTGTGTCAGGATTGGCATGAACCGGCCGACACATATCCAGATTTTCGTATTTTGAAAAGTGTTCAGGGTAATCGTTGCTTTCCTCGAAGAGAGCATCTGAGCACCATTCCCATCTAATCGGTTCTATCAGATATACCAATATCAATTTCGCGTCCTAAAAGTCTTGAGGAAGTTCTTATGAATTTCTTAGAACCAAACTAAAGTTTATCGAACTTAGCCCGTTTCCCCGTCGAAGATAAGGGAGTGTCAAGGTACGGGCCGGCACTCAAAACCCCAAAAAACAAAGTTCAATCGCAGCTAATTCACTGGTGAGGAAGGGGGCGCGCGCTGGACCTCTGTGTTCTTTGTCACTCTGTGGTTGTGTTTTCGGCGAGTTTCTTAACCACGAAGACACAGAGGACGAGAGGTCGCACAGAGAAAAAGCCTATTTCATACTTTTTGTGCAAAGCCACGATTTCGCTTCCATCAGCTCAAACTGCTGACCACACTTCGATTGCGAATGGAACTCTGCTGCGCAGGGTGGAGACAGATTATCTGACCAGCGATCCGAACTACCGAGCCCGAAATCTCCTTTCCCTGCCCATCGCGACCCGAATCAATAATGGTGCGGGAAGTATTGTGACTTAAAGTTCAACAGCTGATGACGAGAGCAGTACAATTCCGCCCAATAAAAGTCTTGAGGAAGTTCTTAGGAAATTCTTAGAACGGTTTTTGCTTGGAAATTTTCTAGCGGTCATGAGCAGCAGAGCCACTCAAGTTTATGAATTCGGAGCGTTTCGACTCGATGTCGGAGGCAGCCAGTTGCTGCGCGGTACAAATCCAGTCGCCCTCGCGCCAAAGATCTACGAGACTCTTCTCATTCTGGTGGAAAACGCTGGCAGTACGGTTTCAAAGGAAGAATTGATGCACCGGCTGTGGCCAAATACTTTCGTCGAAGAAAGCAGCCTCTCGCAGAATATCCACCAGCTCAGAAAGGCACTTTGTGAAGCGGGTGCGGAGGTTCAGTACATTGAAACCATTTCAAAGCGCGGGTACCGATTTGCCGTTAGCGTCAGTGTATTCCAAAAAAATGGAGAAAGGATTCCCGCTAGTCACCAACCACACTGGTTGAGAGCTTCAATAAACAAACTCAACCGTTCCTCAGCAAATCGGCGTGGCACACAGTATTTGATTCCATTGATCGGTGTGGCAATCTCCGTTCTCCTGGTCCTGGCTCTAACCACCGTCAACTATGTGCTGCGACAAGCAGCTTCTGGACCACCAGCCGAAGGGCAAGCACCTATTGCTACAGGTAACACAAAGAACAGAAATGCTTATGAGGCATACATTAGAGGTCGATATTTCTGGAACAAGAGGTCCGGCGAAGGCTATCAAATGGCCCTGAAACACTTTCAGGAAGCCATTGAGTTCGATCCGGGCTACTCACTTGCCTATTCCGGGCTGGCCGACTGTTATCTCTTTCTGGCGTTAGACCAGACGGCTGAAACCAGCCCAGAACATAACTATGAGCGCGCGCGTGCGGCGGCTACACGCGCCATGGAACTCAACGACGGCCTGGCTGAGGCTTACACAACCCTGGCTGCGGTCTTATCACTGCACGACCGGGACTGGCCTGCCGCTGAAAGAGCTTATAAACAGGCGATCCAGGCCAATCCCAACTATCCAACTGCTCACCACTGGTATGCCTGGGATCTCTTAGCATCGAACCGTGCCGAAGAAGCACTGGTAGAGATGGTGACCGCGCAGGAACTTGACCCGCTCTCAATTAATATCAACGCCGCCCTCGGCCAAATCTATTACTACACCCGCTGGTATGAGGAAGCTATCAGCCAACTAAAGCGAACGTTAGAGCTGGACGCCAGCAATGTCGTTTCTCGTTCGTTCTTGGCGATGACTTACGAGCAGGTTGGCAAACCAGCCGAAGCGCTCGGGGAATATCAGAGGGTCCTTGAACATGATGATTCAAATGTTTTGGCTCTTGGAGGAATCGCCCACGCGATGGCGGTCATGCGGAACGGGCGCAGCGCGTCGGCACTGACACGACTGAAAAATAGTGGTAACACCCCACAGATCTACTATCAGATTGCCGCCGTCTATGTCGCGATTGGCGATCGTGAGGAAGCGTTCCGGTGGCTCGAGAAGATAAACGATAAAGGGATCGACAACGTCCTAATCCCACTAAAATATGACCCGAGACTGGATCAACTGCGCCAGGACGAACTATTCGATTCGTTCCTGGCCGCGTTAGTCAAACCTCCCTCATGAAACCTTGAAACTAGGCTGAACATTCCTATCGGATAGGAGTTTATGAAAAGCGATAAAAACCTTCGAACTCCCATGTTGTCAAAGTCAAAAAAATAACTGCGCCTAAGTTGCCGCTTCACGACCACAGGTCATCGCGGGCACTCGGGTTGCCTAAGGGAACAAAAATTGACTTCCAGCCGGGGTTTTGCAGAAGTCTTTCTACTTCGGCGCACCGTTCCCATAAGACTTTGCGGCAGCCTTCATTATTGATTTCCGTTCTGGTTCTCATACTCTCGGCTGGGTCTATCTCGGCGCAGCCAAATCCTTCCCCAAAGCTTTCGACAGAACAATGGCAACAAGATCTTCGATATCTCGCCGCTCGGCTTCCTGTGGTCCATCCAAACCCTTTTCACCGGGTTTCACGCAAGGATTTCGGTGCTGCGGTGGAACGTCTGAATCGTCGCATTCCAGAGCTTGAACCCCACCAGATTCTTGTCGAATTTGCCCGACTGACTGCACTTATCGGCGAGGTTCATACGGGAATAATGGTGCACCGGCAGCCGCGTGAGGTGCTTGCCAGTCTAAGAGGATTTCCTATTCGACTCTATTGGTATGAAGACGGCCTCTTCGTTCAGGCAATCGAAGCAGACAACGCAAAAGCCGCAGGACTACGGGTGAAGCGCATAGGCAATGTCGAAGCTGGCGAGGCATTGCGGCGAGTGGGAGAGATCATTCCAGCAGACAACGAAATGTGGATCAAACGCTACGGTCCGGCATATCTCGGCATTGCGGAAGTGCAGCACGCCCTCGGCATGATCTCATCGCGAGCTGCGACAACGTTTAATCTTCAGGATCGTGATGGAAAAGAGTTCGAGATTTCACTAAAAGCCCGTCCGTTAGGTGAGGTGATTGAGTTTCTAAATCCACTCACTGACCCACAGCCACGTGTAGGCCTCACCACTGCTCTTACAGGCCCGACACCACTGTGGTTGAAGGACCAGCGCAATCGATACTGGTTTGAGTACCTGAAAGAAGACCGCTCACTTTATCTCCAGATTAATACAATGCTCGACAAGGAAGGCGAGACAATGGAGCAGTTCTATGATCGTGCCTTGTCGGCGGCTGACTCGGAAAAGGTCGAGCGGTTAATCATTGATATTCGACAGAACAACGGTGGCAACCATCTCGCGGTGCCACTCATTCACGGTCTCATTCGACGGCCACACTTGAACCAGAGAGGCAAATTATTCGTGATCATCGGTCGAGGTACAGTCTCAGCAGGACAGAACCTCGCGACACTTCTCGAGATTCACACAAATGCTCTGTTCGTCGGTGAACCAACTGCCTCGCGTCCCAACCAGTACGGAGTGGTGGGTACTTTTCGCTTCCTAACAGCAAGATATTCGTGTGGCATTCTCGTTTTTTCATCCAAGACTCAAATCCCGGTGACTTTCGTCCTTGTTTGGAGCCTGAGATAGCAGCTCCACTCACTTCGCAAGACTATCTTTCAAACCGCGACCCGGCAATCAATGCGATCCTTTCTTATCATTTTACCTCCCAACTCTTTTAACTTCGACCTTCCTGAGATTCCGCATTCAGGTATTACTGAAACCCAATTGATTGAGAGGCTACAAGTCGTTCTGGAAGGTTGTATGAACCCCGCGCATCCGGGCTATATCGGTCACATGGATTCAATGCCCACGACGGCATCCGTGCTCGGCGATCTGGCAGCTGCGGCCGTCAACAACAACCTGCTCAGCCTAGAGATGTCGCCATTTTTCTCACGCATGGAAGCACACCTGATAAAGCAGGTGGCGGCCTTGTTCGGGTTTGAGGAAGGGACTGGGGTAATGCTGAGCGGTGGCAGTCTGGCGAACTTGCAGGCATTGGCAGTCGCTCGAAATGCGGCCTTCCACGTCAACGAGCAGGGCCTGAATGCGCTCGGTAGGCAGCCCGTGCTTTTCGCATCAGAGGGGGCGCACACCTCGATTCAGAAGGCCGCGATGGTGCTCGGGTTAGGCACATCAGCAGTCATACGAATTGCAACTAATGGCGATTCACAAATGAAAGGTGAGGAGTTGAGCAAGGCCATCAACCGGGCCTTCGCGGAAGGAAAATTTCCATTTTGCGTGGTTGCAACGGCAGGAACAACCGTCACCGGGAACATAGATCCATTACCAGAGATCAGTGCGATCGCGAAGAAGCACGACCTCTGGTTTCATGTTGATGCTGCCTACGGGGGCGCGCTTGTGTTCTCCAATGCGCACCGCCACAGACTGACAGGCATTGAGGTGGCTGATTCAATCACCTTCAATCCTCAGAAGTGGTTATATGTGGCCAAGACCTGCGCGATGGTCCTATTTAGGGAAAATAGAATTCTGGAGCAGGTCTTTCGGATTCCGGCTCCCTATATGCAGGATAAAGAATCTTTCACCAACATCGGAGAGATTAGCCTGCACGGAACTCAGCACGCTGACGTTTTGAAACTTTGGCTGTCGCTGCAACACATTGGGCGACTTGGGTATGAGCAACTGATTACGGAGAGTTATGCGTTGACAACTTTTCTGATTGAACAGATCAGAAAACGCCCCGGTCTTGAGTTGGTCAGCCAGCCCGACACAAACATTGTCTGCTTTCGCAGCAGACCCAGTCACCTATCAGAGAGCAGCTGGGACAAGTGGAACCTGGCCCTCCAAGATTACCTGCTTCAAGAAGCCAGCATATTTCTTTCGACCCCGATGTATCGAAATAGCCGCTGGCTTCGCGTCGTCTTGCTGAATCCCTTCACCGACGAGTCGACCCTTGAGCTTATGTTCAGGCATATCGACAAATTCGTACGACAACCTCATCGAGACAAAAGGAGCAACGCCTATGAAACCAGTGACCCGTCACATCGCACAGGTTAATATCGCCCGGATGCGAGCACCTTTGGATGATCCCGTAATGGCAGGCTTCGTCGCACTGTTGGATGAGATCAACGCGCTCGCCGATAGCAGTACTGGGTTCGTATGGAGGTTGCAAACCGACGAGGGCAACGCAACCTACTTGCGCCCCTACGATGACGACCGCATCCTGTTTAATCTATCGGTGTGGGAAACCATCGAGCATCTGAAAGATTATGTTTATCAGACCGCTCATGGTGAGGTAATGCGCCAAAGAAAGCTCTGGTTTGAGAAGTTCGACGGGATGTACATGGCACTATGGTGGGTCAATGCTGGACACATACCTTCGGTGGAAGAGGCGAAGCAGCGCTTGGAATACCTTCAGGAGAATGGCGAAACCCCATACGCCTTTTCGTTCAAGCGGACTTTTCCGGCGACGGCGGCCGCAAAAGAGGACGCGATAACGTTGCCGCTGAAGCCGTGCGCGGCGCCCTAACAACTTATCGGTTGGGTATTCAACTTCATTGTCGATAACCTTCGGGAGGCCCTGAAAAGTGTCAATCAGGGTGGGGCCCAACTTATTGGCGAAATCGAGCAATACGATTACGGTAAATTCGGGTGGTTCATGATCCGGATTCTCTGCCGGTGTCATACGAGGGCTTTTGGCCTCCATCGGGTGGTATGGTGTGGAACATACGGGCGGTCCCCTCCAGATACCTGCTGGTGCCTTGACGATGCTCGCGTGGCCTGAAGCCTATTTTGCGACGGGAATCTTGTGGGAAAGGCATCGGACTGTGACGCCCTTGAGTTTCTATCCACGCCTCGCACTACTGCTCATCGTGACAACCGTCTGCTTCGTTGGCATTGTGGCTCTCCTGGCATGGGCGACTCAACGCCGAAAAGTATTCCTGAATTTATGAGCCGTGGTGAGTTAATCGGGATTGGTATTGGGCTCATTGGTGCTTTGGCACCATTAGTTATTTTGTGGTTGCACAAGAGATATCGTATCGGCTACAGGTCGCCCTTTGCTTTACCGGAGCAATGCGAGCGTTGTACCGCTAAGTTATAGCTATTCTATTTCCAGCCGCGACAGTCTTGAGCCGTCCGCGTTCATCGTATAAATGGCGCTTGGCCCGTCTCCATCTGAAGAAAATATTATCTTCTTGCCCTCATGTGACCAGGAGGGGGCACGCTCAGTCGCTTTGGTGTTTGTCAATCGCTGTACACGTGAACCATCAGCATTCATTGCGTATATGTCTGTGCCGCCATCGCGATCTGAGGTGAACACAATCTTCCTGCCGTCTGAAGACCACGACGCTCCGCTATCATTAAACTCAGTCGTTACAAGTCGACTCACTTCACTTCCGTCGCGTTTCATCGTGTAGATTTGATTCTTCCCACTTCTGTCCGAGTAGAAAATCAGATGCTCCCCATCCTGCGACCAGGTAGGAACCTGATCATTCGCGTCGCCGGAGGTGATGATATTTAAATCGCTTCCATTTGCATTCATGACACAGATGCGCCACTTTCTGTCGTCACTAAAATTGCTTGTCTCTCGCCATTGAAACACTATCAATTGTTCGTTCGGAGAATAAACGGGCACACCAGCAAAACCTTGCAGTTTTGTTAATTGCACGACATTCGAGCCATCCGCATTCATAACGTAAATATTTGTGTCCTTTCCATTCTCACGTGGCGACTGAAAAAGGACTCTTTTGTTGTCACGTGAAAAGTAAGGATGGGCGTCTCTGCCCGGTGCATGTGTCAGCCGGCGAGATTCCGAACCATCTGCGCTCATCACATAAACCTCGGGGTCACCATCCCGATCGGACGTGAACACGATTCTCTTTCCGTCATGGGACCACCTGGGGAAATAATTGTTCGGCGGGCGCGAAGTCTGTGCAGCAATCGCGGTAGCTAAGAGGAAACAGGTGAAAAACTGGCTGAATATTATTGTGGCCAAGGCGTTGGTCCTATTTTTTTCGGGAGTAAGCGATCTTCCAGACGACTTTCCAAGTTTTTCCGCCGTCGTCAGATCGTTCCCAGTTCCAATCGAATTTGTCCTTGGCTAAGTTGTACCATACCATTCGCTGAAGAAACTCTTTGCCATCCGCGATTGCTTTGCGTTCTAATACCATCTGACCGCCGTTGAACTCTCCCACGAAGTCCAGATAGCCACCCTGATTATCCACCCATGTCTGTTGCCATTTGCCCGCCCGTGTATAGGTCGAGAAACTTCTTCCCTGAAGAGGCATCCCAGGCCAACCATAGAAGTTCTCCTCGATAACGCAGTTATCCAGAATCGACCTGACAACGTTGGTGCCTTTACCTGGTTTGCCTTGCAGTTCCCATTCTGCGTTCCACTCCCCGATCCAAAAGTCAAATTGTCTAAATTCGGGCTGACTACAAGGCGGTCCAGATTTCGCCGCGTTTTGACCTTCTTGCACTGTGCCCGCATCCGCAGCCGAACCAAGCAACACCAAGAGTACTATCAAGTCCAACATTAGTAGACAGCCTCCATTTCTCTCCAAATTCCCTACCCGAGAGGCAACACCTTCACCCGCAGACTAACTGCTCACTCTAACCCAGGAACCTTGGCTGGTGATTAACTCTTTAAGGCAACCCGCATTCCGCGTGATAGAAGGCTGACGATTGATTGATTTAACCATGGGGTGTTATCAACAACGCTGACCCATCCCGATCAATTCGCGCAGAAAGATCCCTATAAAATTGGGGATTATTCATTTAGACAGATTTGAACTTTCGAAAATTTCGGGCAGGGAGCAAAAGGAGTCATCGATGCAACCAGGCGCCCTTTGCGCCAACTGGTACCCTCCAAATGTTTCCGCGACGAGTTGATGTAGCGTAGATCGCCTGGCGCTCAAACTTTCCTTCACCGAACGCAAGACTTGCCACTCCGGGCATCCCTTCGGCGATGAGCACCACCTCACCTGTTTTTGGATCGAAGCGCCGAATTTTTCCGGCTCCATTATCTGCGACATATACCCGACCGTATTCGTCCGCGGCGAGTCCATCCAAGCCGCCTTCCCCCGTGCGCGCTACAACTTTGGGCTGACCCACCGGAGTACCATTGACCAGTGAAAAGGCCCAGACTCGATCGTCGCCAACAATCGGCTTCAGGCTGCTGAAAATTTGCGCTACGTAGAGAGTGCGATCATCTAACGAAAGCGCCAGTCCGTTTGGGTAAGCCACAGCGCTGGACCAGACGGATACCGAATTGCCCTTGACCAGGTAGATCTTGTCAGTGCCATCATCTGACACAAGAAACGTTCTATTCGGCAATACGAGTATGAAGTTGGGATCGGCTATTCCAGTTGCAACGACAGTTTTTCTACCTTCCGGGGTGATGCGCCAAACGATACCGTCGGCATTCGGACCATGCTCGAAGACATTTGTTGGTCCGAAGTCTGCGGCTAGAATGTCTCTTCTGCCAATTCCTGCTAGTCCAAGCGGCGCGTCCAAGTCGGTGATCTTTCTAACGGAGCCGTCCGTTTGGGCCAACCAAATTCCTTCGTCAGCGCCGATAAACAGCTCACCCCTCGCATTGAAAGTGATTCCCTCGGATCCCTTGAATCGATCAATGAACATTTCAGGTTGCACCGGAAATTCCGGTTTTGAGGCTGGAAGACCGCTTTCAACAAGAATTCGCGACTCACGATTGATACCGCATTCAGCCAGCGTGTTCGGTTTCGGCGTTATGAGTGAGAAGGAAGCCAAAACTGACAATCCACTCCCGCCACCAAGACAGGCAATCAACAAGAACCAAGCCCGCATGTTTCCCCCGTTTGAGTAGATTTTCTTTACGGACAGAGAAATCTAGTGGGCTGAGTCAGGCAGGTCTTGAACGTTCTTGCGACTCTTCACATATTGTCCCGGAGTGACCCCAGTCAGTCGTTTGAAGTGTCGGCTGAGATGGCTTTGATCCGCAAAACCGGTTCGAAGGGCAATATCTGCGATCGATCGTCCCTGCTCTAGAAGTCCCTTTGCGCGCAAAACCCGAATCTGTGTCTGGTAGGCGTGAGGGGGCATACCAAACCACCTCGTAAAAACTCTGGTGAAATGGAAAGGACTTAAATTTGTTATGCGCGCAAGATCTTGCAAGGAGATGTTCTCTGCATAATTATCAGCCAAGTAGTCACGAGCCGGACTTAACACATCCTTTCCACACCCTTGTCGTCTTATGGTTGGAGGGCTCTCAGCAAAACGGATAATAAGCTTGGCCACGAAGATAAGAAGTAACGAATCTCGCCCAAGTGTCGACGATGCTTTTTCGAAGGCCCTACAGAAGTTCAAATAGTAATTAATCATGTCACGATCGAAGACTACAGCTGTTGGAAAGAATGGGAGAGTACCGTTTTTCCCGGTGACATCCAGGACCAGTCTACGCATTAGTTTTACGTCTATGAAAACAGTCCTGTAATCGACACCAAAACTGGCGGTGCAACGATTCGAGTGCACCTCTCCCGGGTGGACCATAAATAGACTTGCAGTTGGAGTGGGAAGGTCGCTGCCGCGATATCTGAGTTCCCCTGAGCCTGACTGGATCAGACAGAATTGATACTCCTCGTGCCAGTGCCGTGGTACCAGATGTGCGTCACCAGTACCCAAACGTAACTCGATTCCTGGAAAATCCTTCGGCCGTCGAATCTCAATTACCGGAGTTCTTTGATCGGATGTCATTTTCGTTGTGTCTACTTTGAGTTGGAGTAATCGGATCACTGTCGCAAAACAACGAACCGACCAAACTCTCGCCAGGTGCCATCTTTCTCCTTTACTGAATCGACAACCTCAAGCTTTGCGGAGTCAAGTAACCTATAAACAGACTTGCCCTCTTCGGTATCTGGTGAGCCCCAGTAGGCGATCAGAGCGTCCCTCTCAATGTGTGCTTTGATCGGAAATGACAAGCCACGCGAATCAAACCATCTGGCTTCGAGCGTTCCTTTGCCACCAACAGAATAGTAGGCGTGCCCCTCGAAGACCTGAGGTCCCTTATCAACCTTTCTTTCATTTCTCAAACTGAGTTTCACAAATTTTTTGCTTAGCACCCTTTCCCAGTTGATTTGCAGGTAAGCAACTGCTCCAAGGGCCTTACCGTCACCCTTCCAATTCCCCTCCAGCCGATTGAACAGATCGTCGGCTTCAGACTGCCCGGCCACCATAGGGCAGAGCAGTGCAATCATCGCGACGCATGCCAACGTCATTTTTAAAGCAAGATTTTTCATTTGTCACCTCTAGCTTCCAATTGGAAGCTAGCTCAATCGTGGTTTCATTTGCTGACCCCTTCGCGTTTGCCCGGTGAAAGCCAAACTCCCGCAGTCTAATTTTAGATGAAGAAAGTGTCAGCCTTCCGGCCTCTCTTTGGAGTGCGGCGGCAAGGAACGCCAGCGACGCGCCGCCACATTCGATTGCGAGATGAGTATGCGCAATCTTAATTAGAAGTGGCAAACATCCAAGCGGCGGCGCGTCGCTGGCGCTCCT
>DATETN010000143.1:0-7586 GCA_035283645.1 Pyrinomonadaceae bacterium | reverse complement strand
CGCTCGGGTCTCCTTGCCCGACGGCGAGCGACCCCAACAGGCGGTGTATCTCTTTAACGCCTGCGGCTATAGCTACACTGTTTCCCGCAACTGAAGGCGTTAACAATGCCGGACTGGCTCTCTTGCAGACAGCGCCTTTACCTAATGATTTCACTACCGGTGACGGTCTTAACGTGGCGGGCTTTCGCTTCAATGCTCCCGTCTCGGTCAAACTAGAGTCGCACATTGCAAAATTCGATTTGGCACTTACAGATCGCCAGATACTCTTCGCGCGTGGCAACTACCAGAACGACTTGTTCGGACGCGCCCCACAGTTCCCGACAACACCGTCGCCGAACTTTTGGGCGAACCCAAAAGGATTTGTGGTGGGACACACCTGGACTGCAACCAATACTCTCGTTAATAACCTTAGGGTAGGGTTGACCAGACAAGCCTTCACTAATCAGGGAGATTCGAGCTCAAATGGAATCGCTTTCCGCTTCGTCTATCAGCCTTTCCTGTTTACTCGGACAGTATCTCGAACCACTCCAGTGTGGAATTTCACGGACGATGTCTCATGGATCAGAAATGCGCATACTGTCCAGTTCGGGACAAACATCCGTGTAATCAAGAATACGCGATCCGGCTTCGGAAACTCATTCGACAATGCATCAACAAACCCATCGTTCTACGCGAATTCTGGTTCCACGCTTTCCGCTCCCATTCCAAATCTAGCTTCGGGCTTTGCATTCAACGCGCGTGCTGCGGTAGCCGCAGTGTTAGGAAGGTTCTCGGAATACGAATTCAGATCGAATTACGGTAAAGACGGCCAACCCCTCCCCGTAGGCAGCCCGACAGTTCGCACCTTCGCTACTGAAGAGTATGAATTCTATCTCCAGGACCATTGGAAAATTCGGCCTAACTTGACCGTAACACTGGGAACGAGATGGGGTGTCAGCACCCCAGTTTATGAGACTGAGGGCTTTCAGGTTCAACCGTCTGTCAGTCTTGGAGATTTCTTCGAGCGCCGCAGAGTAGGCGCCGCCGCAGGACATCCAGTCAACGACCTAATCAGTTTGGATCTGTCAGGACCTGCAAATAACCGTCCGGGTTTCTACGAGACTGATTGGAATAATTTTGCTCCAGCGGCAGCATTTGCCTGGTCTCCGAACCCACCAGATAACTGGTTTGGTCGGCTGATCGGTAGAGACGGGCGATCGGTTGTTCGCGGCGGGTTTCGCATGGTCTATGACCGAATCGGGAGCGCCCTGGCAGTGAATTTCGATCTCAACAATGCGCTCGGGTTTGCTTCCGCCGCGCAGATCTCAGCAAACACGATCAACACCACGACGCGCCTTGGACCACGTTTGACGGGATTGAACCAGGACTTTCGGAGTTTCCCATTTCTGACAGCCCCTGGGCCAATCAGCTTCCCACTTTCACATCCAGCGAACGAGGCTCAAAGAATCGAAACTACTCTTGACGATACTCTGACTACGCCCGTGCAATATACGTACAACTTGTCGTATGGGCGCGAGCTCCCGGGCGGTTTCTCATTCGAAGCAAGTTACCTCGGTCGAAATGGACGTGACCTGCTTCAAGTCAGGGACACTATGCACCTCAATAACCTGGCGGACCCGATCTCAGGGCAAACATGGTATGAGGCAGCAGGCGTTCTCGCAGATTTGCGGATGAGGGGCGTCCCCTTTGACAGCCCGCAGGTCCCGCGCATTCCCTTCTTTGAAAACCTGTACCCCGGAAACAGCATCATTAATGCTTACATCGGGAACTTCGGCTTTAACCCGACGCCTTTCATAGGTGGATTGACGCCTTCACAAATGGCGTATTCAATTGCTGCCGCCGACTTCTTCGATATCCCTGATTGGACATTTGTCCAAGCCATCCTCGATGATTTCTCACCGTTAATCGGACCAAACGTGTTTTTCCATCCGCAATATGCCGCCTTTACCACCTTTTCAACCATCGGCAGTGCGGATTACCACGGCGCAACATTCACTCTGCGCCAGAGGTTCAAGAACGATCTCTTGTTTGATTTTAACTACACATTCTCAAAGTCGATCGACGACGGTTCGCCCCTGGAATCCGGCGGCTCGCTTGGTGCCGCGATCACCCGTAACCCTCTCGATCTGCGTCTTACGCGTGCGGTATCGAATTTTGACGTTCGTCACAACTTCAACGCAAACTGGTTGATCGAGCTTCCCTTTGGCCGCGGCAAGAAGTGGTGGGGCAACCCTCATCCAATCGCAAACGGACTATTGGGCGGATGGCAACTGACTGGGATCTTCCGTTACCATTCGGGTCTTCCGGTGGCTGCGCCCGGAGCACCATTTGATGTAGGTCTCTGGGCTACCAACTGGCAGATCACCAGCAATGGAACACGGTTACGTCCCGTTGAAACCTGTCAATGCGATGTGGATGGACGCCCAAACCTGTTTGGAAATATCACGGAAGCGTACCGCTCATTCCGAAACGCTCGCGCGGGAGAAGTCGGTGAGCGTAATACCTTCCGCATTCCAAGCTATATAACGTTAGACGCCGGATTGAGCAAATCGTTCGACATGTGGTATGCCGAGAATCACCGGTTGCAGTTTCGTTGGGAGGTTTTCAACGTCACGAATACACAGAGATTTGGGGTCATTTCAAACCTCGGGCTAAATTCAGATCCATTCAATGGTAGTCCTGCTGCGGACTTCGGTCGTTATACTGGTTCGCAAACGCCCATTGGCGAATCGCGACCAGGCCGCGTGATGCAGTTTGCCCTTCGTTACGTGTTCTGAAAGTTTTGAGGTCGCTCTTATCCCTATCTGCGCTGAAGTCAGACGGGTGAGATGCGCCTCATCAGCACTGGGCAGGGCTGCAGAGCGACTGCTCAGTGCTTATCCATCCTTCATGCGTTTACCACACCGGATAAAACAGCATAGGTGTAATGCACTGCGAAGCAAGCAGCCGTTGCACCAATCGGTTCGCAAATTGTCGCTAGGATCAAGGCACCAGGCAAATGCGGAGTTCGTAGTGCGTCTCATTGACACCCGGAAAAGTCCTTTGACGGACAGCTTCAGGGAAGCCCAAAATAGGAAGACTTTTCCAGCAGCCGCTTTAACAGCGGTTCTTGTTTGCTCCGTCGCGATAAGTCAAACTACTGAAGATGTCAGAGTGAAAGTGTATAAAGATGCGGCGGTCGTCACCGGGCTTGCGAAGTGGGGGCTTAAATACAAAGGCCAGGAAATTAACCAAGAGCGCGGTATACTCACCTGTATGTGAAAGTGTCAGACTCATGGAGAATTGTTGCACAGCAAATAAGCTCGAATCTGTTTAGAAAATCATAAGTATCAGATTGCGATCTGCCCGTCGTCCGCAAAAAACGTTACTCTTCTAACTCGTTGGCCCTGGCCCACTGAGAGGAAGCCCGCATGAGAAGTTTTGTTGTTGCTTCTGCTCTTATCTTTCTGACGTTGCCATTTGTTGCCGTTCAATCCGCTCAACCTATCTCTGCCCGCTACCGAATTGCATTCTCCCAAGACAAACCTCAGCAACTGCTAGTTGAGGCGCAATTGCCGGTAACCGGCGGCAGAATCTTCATGAATCCTTTCGGCGCGGATCAGCTTCCTGATGGCTGGGCGACCTTTATTCGGGATCTTCAAGCCGTTGACAGCTCAGAACATCCTCTCCAAATCAAAAGTCTGGGTAATGCCACATGGCAACTCGGTAATAACTATGTTGGGGAAGTAAAACTTTCATATAAAGTTAACTTATCCTTTGCATACGAGAAATGGCCTGCAGGCAACGAGCAGGCAGGGTTTTATCAAGACAAGTCACTATTTCTCGTTACCCGTCCGCTCTTCATTACTTCTGAACACGCCGGCAAGAGACAGGTCACCTTTGATGTGCCGGCTGGCTGGAAAATTTCCAGCCCCTGGCAACCCTCTCTCAACGACAAACGGACTTTCATTGCGCAGGATAGAACCGACCTTCTTTCCAACACCGTCGTCCTTGGCCATCATGCGGAACACCGGTTTCAGGAAGGTCCGTTCACTTTTGTTCTCGCGCTCCCCGGAGAGATAAGCGAATCTGCCGATCTCATAGTCTCGACGCTCAAGAAGCCTGTCAGCGCCTACTATCGAGTCTTTGATCAAACTCCTCCAAGTATCTTTATGATGACCTTGTTCTATGCAGATCAGGAAGACGGTGAAGGCTATTCACGCAGCGCGGCTCTAACTACCAAGGACAAAGTGTCGCCCGACACTCTTATACTTTGGGGTAACACGTTGGCTCACGAATTGTTTCACTTTTGGAATGGGCATCAGATGTACGGCGAACCACGCCAGGAGCGCGAATGGTTTTCTGAAGGCTTCACTGAATACTATGCAAACCGCACTCTTGTCAGAGAGAGGCTTATCAGCGAAGAGTTGTTCATCAAGAAGATGGAAAAGCACATTGCGATGTATCTCTATTTTAAGTGGGCGCCTGCCTTCACCGGAGTCTCAATACAACAAGCGGGAACGCGAAAATCTTACTACCGACCCGGAGTCTATCAAGGGGGCTGGACTGTCGCCTTCTGCCTTGACGTTCTAATCAGGGAACAAAGCAAAGGCAATAAGAGTTTGGATGACTTCATGCGGAGTATGTATAAACAGTTTGGATTGACCCGAAAGACTTATGGCGTTCAAGACATCGTTCGGACAGCCACCGAAACGGCTGGGACTGATCTAAGTGAGTTTTTCAAGAAGTATGTATCAGGCAACGAAACAATTCCCGTTGAACAGTATCTGAAGAAGATTGGCCTCAACGGTCATTTCAAGGGGTACAGTGGTGAGGTTTATATTTCTCGGGATTCTGATGCTTACCCTACTGATTTGAAGCGTGGTCGCTGTTTGATCCTCGCCGAGTGTTGAAGCTCCAGCCGCATCCTGGCAATCAAAACCAGCACCGAGATAAGTGATCGAACAGGCCTGCAACCTCTGAAAAATAAGACCGTCAACCTCGAACATCAGACGTTGGGCCTTAGAGAAATCTTTCCTATACCGTAAACCTCAATTCAATAGGAATACCAGAAGCTGAAATCTCCGTAACAATTCCCCGCTCGCCTACATCTTTGAGTGATAAGCAGCCTATCCCCAGCACTTAGCGATTTTTCACAAACTGGGCATATCGGTTGCACTCCTGCTTGCAGAAATTAAGGAACTCTCAAGGTTCCTGCAAACGCAAACAGGAGATTTCCATATGCAAAGCTCTCACAGGTTTACCCGGCTGTTGGGCATACTCTTAGTTGCCCTGGTAGGTATAGTGCTCGCTCAAGGGCAAGTTACTACAGGCACCGTTCGTGGTGTTGTGACCGACCCAAACGGGGCGGTGGTCCCGAACGCTAAGGTCACCATCACCAAGAAATCGAACAACAACACGTTTACTACTCAAAGCTCGAATGGAGGCACGTTCGAATTCACCAACCTTCTGAGCGGTAATGACTACACCGTGACGATCGAAGCTCAGAGTTTTAAAGTACTGACGCTCACTGACGTCAATGTGAGTCTGAACCAGATTACTGACCTGCCTGCACAGCTGACGCTGGGAGCTATTGGTGAGACAGTGACTGTCACAACGGCTGGCAGCGAGCTCGTCGACACCACGACCAATACGCTCTCAAAAGCCTTCACCGAGCGGCAGGTAGTCGATCTTGCTCAAACAAACGTAGGGGGCGCGTTTGGTGGCGGCGTTAACAACCTCGCCTTGATCGCTCCGAACGTTGCAAGTTCTGGCGGTGTCGGTGTCGGATCGGGTGGCTCAGTCGGCGGGCAGCGTCCTCGCAACAACAATTTCATGATCGATGGTGTCGACAACAATGACAAGTCTGTCACTGGCCCTGTTGCATATGTCTCTCCAGAAGTTGTTCAGGAATTTACGTTGCTGCAAAACCAGTTTTCCGCTGAGTTTGGCCGCTCCAACGGCGGTCAATTCGTTACTGTTACGAAAACTGGATCCAACGAATTCCACGGTTCTGCTTACGGCTTTTTCCGCAACCGGTTCCTGAACGCCCTTGACACTCGACAGATAGAAGAGGGCTTTGTGCGCGAGCGCAATGTGCCCGACACGCAATTCCTTCCACGCTTTGACTTCTTCCGCGGAGGCGGCAATGTTGGGGGACCCATTTATCTGCCGCGCTTCGGCGAGGGCGGCCCGTCACTCTATAGCGGGAAGAACAAACTCTTTTTCTTCACTTCTTTTGAACGTCTCCACGTTGGCTTCGCTTCAGTACCAGGTGGAATTACCGCCCTAACGTCTGACGCACTGGCGGTCGTAGCAGGTACACCAGGCGTTTCGGCAACCAATCTGGGAGTTTACCGCCAGTTCATTCCGGTCGCCGCGACAAACAATGCGGGAAAGATCTTTTTCTGCAACGTCCGTCCCGACCTCAATGGTCTTTGCCCGGGATCTATAGTAGAACTCAACATTGGTAGCATCGAACTGCCGCCTCCGCCGCAGTTCAATAGACAGAATAATTTCGTTCTGAACATTGACTACACGCACAGTGCCCGAACCAAACTTTGGGGACGTTACAACCACACCAACAACGAGGGAGTTGGTCTGGCCGATCTACCGATCTTTAATGAGCCGGTACCTTTCAAAACCCGACTGTTCTCTCTCACGCTGGTGCATTCATTTACTCCGAACGTCACAAACGAGACACGCTTGGCTTATCGTCGTTCAGACGCCTCATTCCCTGTCACCACACCTTTCCGTTTCCCAGGTCTGACCGATACCACGTTCCCCAACATCACCCTCAGGGATCTTGGCGTCAATATTGGGCCTAACGGGAACTTTCCCCAAACAGGAATTGAGAACAATTACCAAGTTGTTAACAACATGACTTGGGTAACAGGTGACCACTCATTAAAGTTTGGTGGCGACTTTCGCCAGTTGATCTCACCGCAAACTTTTACACAACGCGGGCGCGGTGACTACGACTACAATGAGGCACAATACTTTTTCTACGATCTGAGGCCGGATTTCACCGCTCAGAGGAGCGTTGGTGATGTGGTCTATTACGGCACCCAGAAGGTTATGTACGCGTTCGTGCAGGACGACTGGCGAGTGCGGCCTAATCTAACACTTAACTTGGGTGTCAACTGGTCTTATCAGGAGCCACCGAAAGGCACACAGCTTCAGGAGTTGAACGCCATTTCGTCGGTGCCTGGGCTCATTACCTTCAAGACGCCACGAGCGCAAAAGAAGAACTTTGGACCGCGTGCAGGTTTTGCCTGGTCTCCTGAATTTGGCGACGGCCTGCTCGGTCGCGTTTTCGGGACCAGCGGTAAGAGTTCTATTCGCGCTGGCTTCTCGATGGCTTACGACTACATTTTCGACAATCTGTATATTCTTTCGCTGCCTCCGCAGACACAACAGACGATTGACGCCACGGTCGGGGGCGTAGACGCCGCTGGTAATATTCTTCTCTATACGCCAGGCTTCCTGGCAAACGGGGCCATTCCCAATGTTCTGCTCCCGTCTCAAGGTAGCGCAGCAGAAGCGCGTTTTGCCACCACGGCCTTCATAGCGGATCAGGAGGTACCCTACTCGCTTACCTGGACCGG
>DATETN010000142.1:0-16086 GCA_035283645.1 Pyrinomonadaceae bacterium | reverse complement strand
GACCTGCTGACGACTCCCAGCGTGGGTTTAATTCCTACCAGCCCGTTTGCCGACGAAGGGCACACGATGGATCCATCAGTCTCCGTGCCGAGGGCCGCCGCACACAGGTTGGCAGCTGCGGCAGCCCCGGATCCTGAACTCGAGCCACAGGGATTCCGGTCCATAACGTAAGGGTTCTTGGTCTGCCCACCTCGAGCACTCCAACCGCTCGAGGATTTGGTAGAGCGAAAATTTGCCCATTCGCTCAAGTTCGTCTTTCCTATTATTACTGCCCCAGCTTCGCGCAGGCGCTTTACCACGTATGCGTCGTCACCGGGTCGTGAATTGACTAGTGCCAGGGATCCCGCCGTTGTGAGCATCCGGTCCGCAGTATCAATATTATCCTTGATGAGAACCGGAATGCCGTGGAGTGGTCCCTGTGCTCGGTTCTCTTTTCGCTCTCGGTCGAGCCTTTCGGCAATCTCCTCCGCGTCCGGGTTGATTTCAATTACAGAGTTCAATCGGGGCCCATTACGATCGATCTCCTCGATGCGCTCCAAATACCGTCTCACCAATGACCGGGAGCTATATTTCCCCGTCCCCAATCCCTGTTGAAGGTCGTTTATGGTTAATTCATCGAGCTCAAATGGTTTCGGCGCCGATGCCGAGTCCTTAGTGAGAGCTGGGGCGAGTCTCGGTGCGGCTATAGTCGCAGTACAAGCGGTGATTCCAGTTTGCAGAAAAGTTCTTCGCTTCATCACTTGTCGTTCCTGTGGATTGGGGGTCTTTGTAGAATTTCGCGCACGCGCCTGATTACGGAACTCGGCCTCGGATACCACAGCGGATTTCCTGTGAAGACGGTTTCGCCCCCGATTCTGACGCTAAATTCAAGGACCCTACCGGGCACCACCTTCACCGGCTCGTTGTGTTCTCGCTCTATCTGGGCCGCCACACGGGAGGCCAAAAGTTTCTTAACCGGTCAAACCGGGCAGTAGTGAATTTGTATATCGTGCATGTTCAGGACTTCCTTTCAGGAGTGGCGGAGAGTTCTTCTATGATTAATGTGCAGCGAAGTCAATACCTCGATTGAGGTTGGCGCCCAAGTTTGGCAAATCGCTTGTGATCGCCTAACGTACCGACAAGCATTTTTCAGTCAACTTTATGCATTCTTCAGGGACAGCAATCTCTGACGCTGGCGAGCAGTTACCTCTGGTCACCATTGTGGGCAGACCCAACGTTGGGAAGTCGACTCTGTTTAACCGTTTGACCGGAGAGCGTAAGGCAATCGTTGGTGATGAGCCTGGCATCACTCGCGACCGCATTTATGGAGAAGTTGAATGGGCCGGGCGCCGATTCTCACTCGTTGATACCGGCGGAATCATACCTGACGACGAGGCAGTCATACCCGCAAACATTCTCAAGCAGGCAGGCTTTGCCATTGAGGATGCGGATCTTTTGCTATGGGTGGTGGATGGCCGCAAAGGCATCACTCCTCAGGACGAAGAGTTGGCAAGATTGTTAAGGACCACTGGTAAGCGAGTCCTCGTTGTCGGCAACAAAGCCGATGCCGCGGGTCTTGCGTACGATGCAAGCGAGTTCTACCGCTTCGGCTTCAATGAGGTTTTCCCGGTTTCAGCCGAGCAGGGAATTGGTATTGGCGAGTTACTGGACGCAGTCACATCTGAATTACTGACTCGTCAAATACCGTCCGCACCGGATCGTCCGCGTACCGAAGAATTGCGTCTCGCCATTGTTGGCCGGCCAAACGTTGGTAAGTCATCACTTTTGAACAGATTGTTGGGTGAAGAGCGGATGATCGTCTCGGCTGTGCCTGGTACCACTCGAGACGCCATCGACACAGTTCTTAAAACCTCTGTGCAGACGTTCCGGATCATCGATACAGCCGGTATTCGACGAAAGGGTAAGACAGAGCAGTTGGCAGAAAAGCTTTCGGTGATCATGGCAAGGAAGAATCTTGAGCGGGCAGACGTCGCCGTGGTGTTGATCGATGCTATTGAAGGGCCGACCGCTCTGGACGCGCACATCGCTGGGTACGCCCATGATGCGGGTTGTTCGATTATTCTCACAGTAAACAAGTGGGATGCGATTGAGAAGGAAACAGGAACTGTTGCTGAGTTTGAGCGAAGACTTCGCGAGCGAATGAAATTTCTTGACTGGGCGCCCGTTGTAACGATTTCTGCGTTGACCGGACAACGGGTTGCAAACCTCCTGCCGTTGGCAACCCGCGCGAACGAAGCACGCAATCGTCGTATCTCGACCTCGCAACTGAACGCCTTCTTTGAGCGAGCGATTGCGCAGCCAAGGGGTGGCGGAACTCCGGCTCCCGTCAAAGGCGGAGTATCGCGACTGCACGTGCAATACATGACGCAGGTTGGTGTACGGCCACCGACGTTTGTGGTCTTTACCGCAGGTGGTAAGCCGGGGCTACATTTTTCTTACGAACGCTACCTGCAAAACCGCCTTCGTGAAGAGTTTGATTTCTTCGCCACGCCTTTGAGGATTATCGAGAAGCATAAGCAAAGAGCCAGGAACCGCTGACACACTCTGGATGGCAAAACCTCCAATCAAATTCGAGATTTCAGCTACCGCCGGAGATGCGCGGGCGGGTGTGCTGGAAACCCGTCGAGGCAAGATAGAAACACCGGTATTCATGCCGGTCGGCACCGCCGGGACCGTCAAGGGAATGCGCGTCGAGCAACTCGAAGCTGAAGATCTCAATGCGCGAATTATTCTGGGAAACACCTATCACCTCTGGCTACGGCCCGGTTTGACAATAATAAAGGACTGCGGGGGGCTACACCGATTCATCGGCTGGGAGCGGGCGTTACTGACCGATTCCGGTGGATTTCAGGTGTGGAGCTTAGGTGGCCTTCGCAAAGTAACCGAGGAGGGTACGGAATTTCGGTCACACATCGACGGCAGTCTGCAGTTTCTATCGCCAGAGACCTCCATGGAAATTCAAGCTACGCTTGGCTCGGAGATTGTGATGGTGTTCGACGAATGTGCGCCGGGCGATGCGACGCATGAGGAAACACGCCGGAGTGCTGAACTAACAGATCGTTGGGCGGAGCGATCGAAAGCCCGGTTCCAACAGCAGCAATCAGCTGGAGCAGATCTGGGAAGACGCGATGAGTCCGATCGATTGAGTGGGATGCAAGCCCTGTTCGGAATTGTCCAGGGTGCTTCTCATCTTGACCTGCGGCGACAGAGTCTGGAACGCACGGTGTCGATAGGGTTTGACGGTTACGCCATTGGTGGACTCAGTGTTGGTGAGGAGAAGCCATTGATGTGGGCGGTAATCGATGAGATTGCTCCACTAATGCCACGTGAACACCCACGGTATCTGATGGGAGTAGGAACGCCGCAAGACCTGGTTGAGGCGGTCGAGCGCGGGATCGACATGTTTGATTGCGTGCTTCCAACGCGCAACGGTCGCAATGGCCAGGCGTTCACCTCACGTGGCAAGGTCAACGTCAAGAACGCTAAATGGGCGAGTGATACTCGTCCGCTGGATGAGAACTGCCGCTGCGCCGTTTGTCGTCGTCACTCGCTCGCGTACTTGCGACACCTACATACAGCAAGTGAGATGTTAGGCAGCATCTTGTTGACGCACCACAATCTGGCCTTCTTCCTTGACACCATGAGACGTGTCAGGCAAGCTATCCGGTCTGGCGATTTCACGAAATTCAAGCGTGAGTATATAGAGCGACTGAGCAAAGATATTCAGTAACTCTTTTTCGCGCTGTTCGGGTATGCATAGAAGAAGATAGCGCCCGCTCTACCCCGTCAGCAGATTACTTCGATGACCATGTTTCTGATGCTTTTGCAAAACGGATTGGGAGCCATTGGACAATTTCTGCCCATAATCCTGATTTTTGCTGTCTTCTATTTCTTACTCTTACGCCCCCAGCAGAAGCGACAGCGTGAGTTGCAGCAGACCATCTCGCAACTAAAAACCGGGGATCGGATCGTGACGACGGGCGGAGTTATCGGCACTATCACGAGTGTACGCGACACCAGTTTCCTGATCAGGAGTGCCGACAAATCGATTCTTGAGATTGCGAGGTCAGCAGTAGCTGGCGTGGACGAAGAGAAGAAATAACTCGCCAACATCCCTCAGTTTTCATCCGGAATAATGAAGAAAAAGAACCTCCTGCAGCGATTTATCATCATCGTCATTGTTACCGTGGTCGGGATCTATGCCGTGGTTGGACCGAGACACCGACCCACGCTTCACGACCTCACCTGGAGCGGCATCAAAGAGAATCTGGCGAAGAACATTCGACTGGGACTGGACCTCAAGGGCGGCACTCATCTGGTGATGCGCGTTAAGACTGAGGATTTTCTCAAGCGAATGACGGAGGACAACGCCGTAGCGGCGGAGAACGCTGCGCGCGAGGCCGGGTTTGAGGGCAAGGCTCGCGGAGAGATAGGTGGCGGAGATTATCGAGTCCTTTATGAGGCAGCAGCTGGCACAAACGTCGACGGAATTAAAGAGGCCATCGAAAAAAAGGTTGAGCTGGGGTCAAATTTCGGCTGGTCCTATTCGGCGTCAGGTTCGGTGTTGAGTTGGACACTAACTACGGCTGCTCAACGCACTCTGGCAGATGACGCAACTAACCAGGCGTTGCGCATTATTGAGAGCCGCATCGATGCTCTGGGTGTTGCTGAACCCACACTGCAAACGCATGGTGCGCAATCCTCGCATCAGCTTCTCCTGCAAATGCCTGGCGTTCAGGATCCTGAACGAGTAAAGGGTCTGCTAAAGGGTGAATCGCGATTGGAGTTGGCGCATATTATCAGCCCCCCAAGCCCCGCTCCGGCACAAACCTACTTAACGCGAGAAGAGGCGATTGCATCTCTTAATAGCGGCGGTACGATCCCGGCCAATCGTCGCGTTTTGCCTTATCAGGAGCGCGCAGATCCCACCGATACTGCGCAGAATCAAACGCCTGCACCGAAATGGGTCGTGGTGGAAGTCCCTCCCATAATAACTGGCGCCGAACTGCGAAACGCAGCCGCCGTTCCAGCTCTAGGTGGCGGCGTTGCGGATTATCAGATTCAGTTCTCGCTGAAAAAGGCGGGAGCGGACAAGTTTGGCGCATGGACCGGCAGCCATATCAACGAGTATATGGGCGTCGTTCTAAATGATGAAGTAAGATCGATCGCCTACATTAAGTCACAGATTTTTGACCAAGGCGAGATTACCGGACGCTTCACACAACAAGCGGCAGAAGATTTAGCATTGACCCTTCGTTCGGGCGCGCTGCCAGCACCAATCGAATACCTCGAAGAACGTACAGTTGGTCCAAGTCTTGGCCAGGACTCGATTCGCGCAGGCGTGCGGGCTTCATTGGTCGGCTTGGCTCTGGTGATCTTTTTCATGCTGCTGTACTACCGCGGGTCAGGCATTAACGCCGTCGTTGCGCTGGTGCTGAATATGATCCTGATGGTCGCGGGACTAATTGTTTTTGGAGCGACGTTAACACTGCCTGGTATCGCAGGAATCATTCTTACGATTGGTATGGCGGTGGACTCCAACGTTCTGATCTTTGAGCGCATTCGCGAAGAGATCTTGAGCGGAAAGACCATTCCCTCAGCTATCGAGCATGGTTTTGCCCGAGCATTTATCACGATTATCGACACTCACGTCACCACGATTATCTCTTCTCTCTTTCTTTTCGTGTTCGGTACTGGGCCCATCAGAGGGTTTGCCGTCAGTTTGATCATCGGGTTGCTGGTGAACCTGTTTTCAGCTGTGTACGTATCGCGCACTATCTTCATGTGGATTTTGAGCCGGAAAGGTCAGCGTATCGAAACGCTTAGCATTTAGTCGAACTTTATGTTTCAAATTCTAAAAGATGTGCGCGTTGATTGGCTGGCCCACCGGCGTTGGCTTATCGCCATCTCAATCGCGTTGCTGCTCGGCGGGCTTGGTTCTGCGATTTATCGGCAATGGCAACAGCCCGGGGGAACGCAAGCTTTTAACCTTGGCGTCGACTTTAAGGGAGGGACCGTCGTTACGATCAGGTTTAAGAATCGCCCTTCGGATGATGCGATTCGTTCTGCGTTAGTTTCGCAGGGTATAAACGACGCCGTTGTACAACCAGTCACCGACCGGACCGATACGGTTTTGATCAAGCTCCCTTTGGAAGGCGAAGGGGGTGAAGAGACGCAGGCACAGGTTGATGCGGGACGTTCGAGGGTCAGGGCAGCGATCAACACGTTTGGCCCGGAAGCCGGTCCTGAAGTGGATCTGGCGGCCGACCCGAATGCCGCCTACAAGATCGTCGGTACAGATGCAGTCGGTGCAGTCGCTGGTGAACAGCTTCGCAACAAAGCAGTTGCGGTTACTCTAGCGGCGCTGGTGGGCATCCTGGTTTACATTGCATTTCGTTTTGAATGGACTTACGGGGCAGCCGCAGTCATATCGGTGTTTCACGACGTTCTGGTGACGTTGGGATTCTTCTCATTATTCCAATGGGAGGTGAATCTCACCGTCATCGCAGCTTTACTAACGCTGGTAGGCTTTTCGGTAAACGACACCATCGTAGTGTTCGACCGTATTCGGGAGAACAGAAAACTCCATCGTCGTGACTCCTTATATAAGATCACGAACGACGCCATAAACCAGACACTCTCTCGCACCGTGATCACGAACGGATTGGTGTTTCTATCGGTCCTCGCGCTGGTTTTGTTTGGCGGTGATGTGTTGCGTCCGTTTTCGCTCGCTCTGTTTGTGGGTGTGATCTTCGGGACCTATTCATCAATCGCGATTGCGGCGCCGATCATGGTTTGGTGGGAGCAGAGGCTTGAAGCTGCACAACGCGCTCTGCTAGCAACTTCGGCCCGTCCAGTCCGTACCAACATGCGAGTAAACTCGGGTTCGGAAAAGACAATTCCCACTGTGGCAGGCAAACGCTCACAGCGCGCCGGGCAAGGTTAGTGAGAATTGTGAGTGTTCAGGTTTGCTACATACGCGCTTGACTTTGCCACCTGATGCGGCATAGACTGCGGCCGTTGCTGGCCAATTAAATACTCAAAAGTCGACCACGCGTTCCTAATAGCGATAGGTTGGGCGGGTCAGTCTGTTGAGCAGGCCAGCGAGTTTTTCTCGCACAGCGGCTGTCAATCTTTGGAGTGCTCAATCAAGGCTGCTGTTTCCCCTTCAATCATAAGAGCTGGCGCAGACGCATTGTCGGCGTTTGATTCGCAATAATAATAAAGTTTTCGCACCCCTGATCCATTTGGCACCGGAATAGGGAGGAATAAGTAAATGTTCGACAACCTTGTTGAGTCTGGATCGCATAAGCAAGATCTTTCGCGCAAAGGCTCTTTTCTTCTTGGTACGATCGCTGTTTACCTGGTGTTGGGCGTGGCCTTTCTTACATTTAGCATCTGGTACACAGTGTCGCAGATCAACACTCCGGATTTGGAGTTGACCACGCTGGTCGCACCCGTGCCAATCCCACAACAACAGAACGAGCCTCAGAAGGAGGAAGCGGCGAAGCCTCAGAAGGTCGAACAGAACGTCGACGTTCGCAAGGAGCTGATCGCCGATGTAACTCGTACTGAGCTTGTGCCAAAGGAGATCTCGGCGAAGGCGAGCGACATTCCACCAGTTCGGCGTGGAGTCACAACTGTTATCGGAACGACCGACTCTAACGCGACTGCACCGCTGCCCGGGGCGGGCACAGGGACAGGCACGGTAACTGTACCGCAGAGAGTCACAATTGCCGATGAACCGCCACCGCCGCCGCAACCCACTCCGCCCAGAGCGCCAATCTCCGGTGGTGTGCTTAACGGCAAGGCCATCAGCTTACCCAAACCCAGCTATCCCGCCATCGCGCGATCAGCGCACGCGTCAGGCACCGTCGTCGTGCAGGTGGTGATCGACGAGAACGGACGAGTGATTTCGGCAAACGCCGTTTCCGGGCATCCACTGCTGCAGGCCGTATCGGTAGCTGCGGCAAGACAGGCAAGATTTTCGCCCACGAAACTATCTGGGCAACCGGTTAAGGTAACAGGCGTTATCACTTACAACTTCGTGGCTCAGTAAGCGGAGGTTCAGCTACGGGTGTGCCTCTGCCTCTGCCGGGGCTCATTCTGCGCACGTTCCCTGCTAGCTATTAATCAATGAAAACCTTTGGAGGGTTTAACTGTGAATATTTTGATGAGTTTTCTAGGACCGAAAGCATTCGGCTTCCTCGTGTTTTTGTGGCAAGAGGCTGCTTCGAGTCCCGCCGGTGACACCATGCAGGATCACTTCTCGATCACGCAGATGGTCAAGAGCATGGGCGCGGTCGCTATATCAGTCGTCGTGGTGTTACTGATCATGTCGGTCTATTCGATCGCCATCATGGTCGAACGCTACTTAACCTATTCTGCGGCAAAGAAACAGTCGCGTGAGTTTGCACCGCGGGTCGCGCAGGCCTTGAAAAACGATCGTATTGAAGAGGCCATCAACATCAGCGACAAGCATCGCAAGTCGCATTTGGCGATGGTCGTGAGCAGCGGCTTACAGGAGTTTCGCGCCCACGAACAGTCCTCGGAAATATCCGGTGACGAGATTGAAGCCTCAAAACGGGCTCTGCAAAGGGCGATCGCAATCAAGACTGCAGAGTTCAAACGTGGCCTTTCCGGGTTGGCTACGATCGGTTCAACGGCCCCGTTCGTCGGACTATTCGGCACTGTGTTCGGAATCATCAATGCGTTCCGCGGAATGAAGAATGCAGAGTCCGCAGGTATCTCCGCGGTGGCGGGTGGTATTTCGGAGGCGCTGTTCACGACGGCGCTGGGACTGCTGGTGGCCGTGCCGGCCGTGTGGCTGTTCAACTACTTCACCGGTAAGGTGGATGGTTTCGTCGTCGAGATGGATAACTCAGCCTCCGAATTGGTTGATTACTTCATCAAGAACCGAACGCGTCAGTTAAAGCCTTAAGCCATTGGGAGTTGGCGTCACGATGGGACGAGACGTGCGATGCGCAAAGTAGCGTGTCGCACGACGGACCAGCCTTAGGGTTTTATCGAAAGGGGTTTTTCTTATGGGAATGGCAGTAGGCGGAAGCGGTGGTTACCAGTCTGAGATTAACGTCACCCCGATGGTTGACATCATGTTGGTGCTCCTGATCATCTTCATGGTCGTTACACCTTTCCTCCAGCAGGGCATCACGGTAAACATTCCGCGTGAATCGCTGAATCCTGATGTCGACACGAACATAATCAAGGAGAGTTCTATAGTCATCTCGATCCCTGAAGATGGCGAATATTACCTCGGCAAGCAGCGAGTCATCATCGAGGTTGGTGGCGATAGTAACCAGGAAGTGAACCGCGATTTTCGCGAAAAAGTTGAGCGAATGCTGGAGCCGTTAAAAAACGAACCTGAGCGTCAGATTGTGTATATCAAGAGTGGCGTCGGCGTGAGTTACGGAACGGTTGTCAATGTGATCAACGAGGTACGAAAAATTGGCGTCGACAAGATCGGGCTGGTGGCAGATAAGAAGAAGGGTAAGGCTGCGCCCGCACCTGCGCCCGCCACCTAGAAGTCTAGTACCCTGTAGCTAAGAAATAAGGAGTTTAGAAAATGTCAATGGGCAGTACTAATGCGAAGGGTAGTACTACAGCCGAGCCATATATCAACGTGACGCCGCTGATTGACGTGCTGTTGGTGTTGTTGATCATCTTTATGGTTGTGACACCCTTGAAACCCAGCCGCTTTAAAGCTGATATCCCGACGCAACGCGATCCCAACGAGGATTTAAGCCAATTGAAGCCAAACCCGCTGACGTTGGTTGTGTCGGTCGGTTCAGACCTCCAGTTGAGATTGAATCAGGATTCAATGGGCTCGGTAAATGACACTACCAGCTTGAGTATGCGTCTGGCGCAGGTCTTCGCTCAGCGTAAAGAGCAGCGAGCCTACAAATCAGGCATGGAAACCAGATCAGACCTACCGGAAGATGAACGGATTGAAAAAACCGTCTTCGTAAAAGCGCCCAGGTCATTTCCCTATGGCGATGTGGTAAAGGTGATTGACGCAATCAAGGGCGCCGGCGCGAATCCGGTCGGGTTGCAGGTAGATGATTTACCCCAGTAGAGAGTTGGTCAGGCAACAGGGGCATGGCTTAATGACTGCCTGCCTGGCCGCTCAACCATGGAGTCACTTGTAAATGAAACCCTCTCATTCCGGAATCGCAATCCTACTGGCGATTCTCGTTGTTTCAACTTCGGGTTGCGGCCTTGTCAACCGAATCAGGGCCAAGAACGAGTTAAACGAAGCTGCCCGTGCTTACCGTGAGTCCAATTTCGAGGAGGCTGAACAGCGCTCGCGGCGAGCACTGGAGTTAGATCCCGAAAATAAAACGGCACCGCTTTTTATCGCCCGCACCATCCACGCGCAATACCGGCCCGGGGTCTCTAACCCACAGAACATTGCGAAGGCCAATGAGGCGATCGAGGCTTATAAGCAGATCCTCGAGAAGGACGCACGCAACGAAGAAGCATATAAGGCGATCGCTTTTCTTTATGAGAAGCTGAAAGTCGAAGACCAGTTGCGGCAATGGATCATGTCCCGCGCGTCCAATGAGCAGATCGAAGCCGAGAAACGCGCTGAGGCTTACGTCGTGCTCGCCAGTAAAGACTGGAACTGTTCTTTCCAGATCACGGACCTGCCCACTAACAAAATTACTACCGTGACTACTTCAGGTGATGGTGCAAAGGCGACCGTGTCCTATCGAAAACCGAAGGAACAACAGGATTTTGATAACGCGCAGATGTGTGTCAAACGTGGTCTGGAAGAGATCGAGAACGCCATCAGACTCGACCCGAACAGCGAAGCGGCCTGGTCTTACAAAACGAACCTACTCCTTGAAGCAGCGAAGCTCGCAGAGATGGATGGCAAGAACGACCAGAAGGTCAAATTCGACAAGGAACGTGAGATAGCCCAGAAACGCACCGAAACCCTTAGCCAGGAGAATAAAAAGAAGAAGGAGGAGGAGGAAGCCAAGAAGCAAGCTTCTCCCCCCACCAGCTAAAGGCTCAAAAGAATCAGCACACCCTTTTCTATTTGATCCGCGCTCGACCCAACTCATTCGGTTTAAGCGCCCATCATTGCTGGAATGGTTCTATTAAGAGCGCTCATTAGCCTGGTAAAAGCTGGAATGTCCATCGACTGCGGCCCATCCGAGAGCGCTCTCTCCGGACAGGCTTCAACACCTAGACCTTGAAAATCGTAAGGAGAGGTGCGTGGTTTATAAGCACCTCCGCGAAGAATGCTCGCTCCCGCCGCCTTTACGGCTCGCGCCGTTTCGATCAACTGCTCGCGCGACTCTACCGAGCAGTGCCCCGCCATCACCACGAATTCTCCATTTCCGATCTCGATACGACCGACGCGGACCACCGTACGCTGTGCCCGAAGCTGCCGGCTAACAAGCTTAAATGCTAAAGGCCCCTCTCTCTCCCTGGAACGCAACTCTTTGGGGGTGCGCCCGAGTACTCATCGAAGGACCTCATGTTGTTGTTTAGCGGTTTTGGCCGTCGGGGTCTCGACTCTTCTTGATTCGTATATGATGCGTCGAAACAGTTTGTTAACTGCCCTCTCATCGAGGGGCCCCGAATTGCTTCTCTGTACCCGAAGTAGCACTTCGTACTCGCGTTCCTGGTCAACGAGCGGTATCCCTCCAGCCCTCTTCAACACCCCTACTTTGGCCGCGAGTCTTGCCCGCATGTTGAGTAGCTGAAGCAGTTTGACCTTCGGCCTGACGGAGCATATTGGTCAGTGGTCAGTGGTCATTGGTATCCGACCTCTGACCTCTGGATTGAATCTATTTTCCATTTTCCATTTTTCATTTCTCATTTTCCATTTCTCGGAGGTCAGAATTCGGATACCAATGAGCAATGACCAATGAGCAATGACCAATGAGCAATGACCAATGAGCAATGACCAATGAGCAATGGCGAATCAGCAGTGACCACTGATACCGAGTCGATTGAGGTACGCAAATGAAAATAAAAAATGAGAAATGGAAAATGAGAAATGGAAAATGGAAAATAGAAGCAAGCCAGAAGTCAGAAGTCAGAGGCCAGAGGTCGGTCCTTGCTCATTGGTCATCACTCATTGGTAAGTGCTCATTTCAAGACGCCAGACGCTTTAAAGGTTGTGTGAAAGACTAAGGGGGGTCATCCGTCTTGGTGAACCAACCAAATCCTACACACGGCAGTGTGTAGTATTGCCTTGGTCCATGAAGTTCATGATTCCCATGCGTGTTTACCTTGAAGGGTACGGCCTCAGCAAAATGGAAAATGGGAAATGAGAAATGAGAAATGGAAAATCGTGCCCTCGCCGAAGGTGGAGCTCCATAACGCTAAAGCGGATCGTGTCTAGAGCGGTTCATAATGACCAATGACCAATTAAGGCCCTCTGGACCTCTGACTTCTGGGCACTGACCACTTAGCATGACCAGTCGTGATTCCACCCCCAACCTTCACCCACCCCGACTCTCCTGGATCGCCGCCCGGAGACCCGAAACACGCGAGCCTTTTTGTTATAATGACCGCAGCCGGTTTTCCATTGTAAATGATTCGTATTGAAGAGATTGTCGAAACGGTAGCTGCTAATCACCCTCAGGCCGATCTGGACCTCCTGCGGCGGGCGTACCTGTTTTCGGCGCGCGAACACAAAGGCCAGAAACGTGCCTCGGGTGAGTCCTACCTGGTGCATCCCCTCGAAGTTGCCAATATCCTCGCAGAAATGAAGCTGGACGAGATCTCCGTCGCAACGGGTTTATTGCACGACGTGGTGGAGGACACACTCGTCGATCTGGAAACCATCGATAAGTACTTTGGAGACGAAATAGCCCACCTTGTCGATGGTCTCACCAAGATTGCACAGATCAGCAATATCTCTCGTGAGGAGCAGCAGGCGGAGAACGTTCGCAAGATGCTGCTCGCGATGGTGGACGATGTGCGAGTCGTCCTGGTCAAGCTGGCCGACCGTCTGCACAACATGCGGACGCTGCAGTATCTAAGTGTCGAAAAGCGCAAGCGGATCGCTGAAGAGACCATGGAGATCTATGCCCCAATCGCACATCGGTTGGGCATGGGTAAACTGCGCGGTGAACTCGAGGATCTCGCTTTTAGACATCTGCATCCCGAGGACTATCGAGAGCTCGCCGAGCAGCTGGAGAAGCGTCGGAGTGAAAACGAGGCCTTCCTAAGTGTAGTGACAGAGCGTATCGAGCGAAAAATGCGCGAGGCGGAAGTGCCCTTTGTCCGTGTCGAGGGACGGGTAAAGCGGCTTTATTCAATTTGGAAGAAGCTCAAGCGCCAGAAGATCAGTCTTGATCAGGTCTATGACCTAGTTGCTGCCCGGGTGATCACTCCCGACGAGATTCGGCATTGCTACGCCGCTTTAGGTGTGATTCACAACGCCTGGAAGCCAGTGCCAGGTCGGATCAAGGACTGGATCGCAACGCCCCGGGACAATCTCTATCAGTCTCTTCACACCTCGGTGATTGGTTCATCGGGTCAGTCCTTTGAGGTTCAGATTCGCACTGAGGAGATGCACCACATTGCCGAGGAGGGTGTCGCTGCACACTGGAAATACAAGGAAGGAAAGCGGGGTACGCGCGAAGACGATAGTGCCTTACAGGCCTTGCGCTCGTTGGTGGAATGGACACAGGAAGTAAATGATTCCCGCGACTTTCTCGATGCGCTCAAACTCGATCTATATCCCAAGGATGTTTATGCCTTCACACCCATGGGAAAGGTGATTCAGTTACCAAGAGGGGCTACTCCAGTCGACTTCGCTTACATGATTCACTCGGAAGTTGGAAACACCTGTACCGGGGCTCGCATTAATTCGCGAATGGTGCCGCTTCGAACGCAGATACAGAACGGAGATGTGGTCGAAATCATTACTTCCTCCAATTCCCACCCGTCCCGCGATTGGTTGAACTTCATAGTTACTTCGCGCGCGCGCAATCGCGTGCGTCACTGGGTTGCAGAACAACAGCGAACCGAGTCGATCGAGATCGGAAGAAAGCTGTTCGAAAAAGAAGCCAATCGCTTTCAACTCTCTGCCAAGAAGCTTTTTTCCGACAGTGATGGTGACATGAAGCGTGTTGCCAGCGAATACGGCTATGGGCGGGTCGAGGATCTGTTGGCAGCCATCGGGTATGGCAAGTTAATCCCGCGTAACATCATCGCAAAGTACCTTGGACCTGAGCAGTTTGAGCAACTCGATAAGCAGAAGGACTCGCGCTTACGCAGCGGTGTGCGCGCGGTCAAACGACTGATACGCCTAGGTGACGATTCCATTGTAGTCCGGGGCGTAGACGATCTAATGGTGACCCGTGCGCGTTGTTGTAATCCGCTGCATGGTGAAGAAATTGTCGGGTATGTGACGCGCGGCAAAGGTGTGGCGGTGCATACGCGGCGATGCAAAAATGTAAATCAGTTAATGGTAAACCGTGAAAGAATCGTCGAGGTTGAGTGGGCTGGTCGACCAGAGAAGATGGCCTACGCAGTGAAGCTGTTGGCCATTACTGAGAATCGCACAGGTATGATCGCCGGGATCACGGGAGCCATCTCAGATATGAAGACGGGCATCCGGGACGCACGAGCCTCGGTCGCTTCGGATGAACGTGGGCACATTGAAGTGACGGTCGAGGTGTTCGATGTGAAGCACCTCGACAAAGTGATCAGCTCCATCAAGGGCGTGCCCGGGGTGCTGGATGTAGAACGTCTTCAGGGAGTCGCCTAGCTGGGTGGTGAATGGTGAATGCTGAATGGTCAGGAATTAGTAAAACTTCACTATTCATTGCCATTCACCATTTTACCGCTCACCGCCATTCAATATTTCACCACTGCCGGCTTCCGGTAGTGTCCAAATTTTGCTTTCTGTCTACTTCTGCCTCTCCGTGAACTCTGTGGTCATGTATTCGGGGGGCAAATCAACCACCACATGCCTTCCGGTAGTTCTAATTTGAATCCGTAGTACGGAAACCCGGGCACGGTCTTGTCCGAACTGTGATATACAAGCATTTTATGGACAACAAAACTCTCGCTACAATCCTCTTTCGCGTTCTTGGTGTGTCCTATTTGCTTTATGGCGTCTTCTACGCCCCTTATCTTTTTTTCACCGCGTCCTACAACGGCACATTCATAATATCTAGCCTCGCTATCCTGACCTATGTTGGACCCGGGATCTGCCTTTTCCTCCTAAGTAGACCCTTGGCCGCTTTGGTCGTGAAGGGGTTCGAAGGTAACAGCATTCCACCGCCACCACCACCGAGTTTCCAGAATTCATAAGGGCTAGCTTCGCCTAGCCTTTTGGTTCCTAGTGTTGCCTTCTCGCACGTGAGACAGGGGCCACCCGATACAATCGGGCTCTCGATTTTCTTCGTCGCTCGTTGCCGTTCCTGCTCAGTGCAAACTAACGCTGTGGCGCCCCTAAGTTCAAACAAACGGACTCTGTAGAGCCCCCGAGGTTGTGATACTGCCGATTCTGCAGCTGATCGTATTCGGGCCGATCCACTGAGTCCATGCGCCAGCTGGTGAAATAGAAGTCTCCAGACAACTTGTTTTTGGCTGGCCCCCGTACCGTTCGATCGGTAATCTGCCTTCCGTGCGTTTGTGTCCGGGGGGCCATTGGTAACCGACGCCACACCCCCACCATTTATTGCTAGGGTCTATAGAGTCAACAGGGTGAATATCCTTCCTTAACGCCATCAACTTTCAAATTAAGACACCACCCTTGGCGTCCGGGCGCGCGCCATGAAAGTTACAAAGGAGTTGAATTAACATAGAGCGGAGATGTATCCTAGTAAGGTGATAATACTAGGATAGGAGGCAAGCTCTATGGCAACGTCGCGCGCGCGTCTGTGGCAGCAGTTGATGAAGCTCTCGCCGGTGTGTTCGGGCTCTTTGCATGAACAGTACTTGACCTGCGGAAAAGGTAGTTGTCGCTGTCATGCTCAGGAGGCACCGCAGCTCCATGGGCCGTATTATTTGTGGCGGCGGCATATTAAGGGCAAGCAGGTGAATCGCACCTTGCGCCCTGGTCGAGAACTAGAGCGGGTGCGCGAAGGG
>DATETN010000141.1:0-55376 GCA_035283645.1 Pyrinomonadaceae bacterium | reverse complement strand
GCTTGACGGACTTTTTTTCGAGGCCTATAGTCTAGTTCATTCGATGATGAACCACGCTTGCTATTGTTGCCGGTGTTCCTGCGCTTGCCACTGTTGTGAGTGGCAACGCGATCGGGGACGCCGCATGCAGCGTGGATGTGGTTTTTAGGATCTAACGCAGCATTATTGGACGGCGAAGCCGGTCGCGCTCATGAAGATCGCGACCGGTTCGTTTTTTTTACTCATGCGAAGTGTAATCGACCGCAGCCTTGGATTAGGCCAGAGACTGGACAACCGGATTGGCAATACTCCACTTCTGAGACTGACAAATCTCAATAGAAGTCTGCCTTCAGGAGTTGAATTGCTTATGAAAGCCGAACATCTTAACCCTGGGGGCAGTGTTAAGGACCGCCCGGCCCTGAACATGATCCGGGACGGGGAACTAACTGGGAGACTGGTTCCCGGGATGACGATTATTGACGCAACCAGCGGGAATACGGGCATCGCCTACGCAATGATTGGCGCGGCACGAGGTTATCGCGTGACCATCTGTCTCCCACGCAATGCAAGTAGACAAAGAAAATACCTGTTGGGGCAGTTTGGGGTAGAGTTGGTTGAAACCGACCCGCTTGCGTCTACCGATGGGGCTCAATTAGTCGCCCGCGAAATGTTCTCAAGGAATCCCACCAAGTACTTCTATCCGGATCAGTACAACAACCCTGCAAACTGGTTGGCGCATTATGAGACGACTGCCCCAGAAATCTGGTCGCAGACCGACGGGCGCATCACGCATTTCGTAGCTGGACTCGGAACCTCAGGAACATTCGTCGGGATCGTTCGCAGGCTGAAGGAATTAAATGTGAATCTCGAGGCAATTTCGGTGCAACCCGACTCGCCTCTACATGGGTTGGAAGGTCTTAAACACATGCGCTCGGCTATGGTGCCCGGAATTTACGACCCGATGCTCGCAGATCAGAGTGTCTTCGTTAAAACTGAAGATGCAGTCCAAATGGCCCAGCAGCTGGCGCGTGAGGAAGGATTGCTTGTGGGGCCAAGTTCTGGTGCAAATGTCTTAGCCGCGTTCCGACTGGCCGAGTCACTCCCGTCGGGTTCTGTTGTAGTAACTGTGTTGTGTGATGGTGGTGAACGATACGCTGAGTAGCTAGGGAGGGGCGGGGGTTGATCCATCTTCTAAGCGACCAGAAATGCCAAATCATCGCCCATGCGGAGCAGGATTATCCTTTCGAATGTTGTGGGTTGCTGCTGGGAAAGTTTGGCGAGACCATGAAGTCAGTGCACGAGACATTTGCGATCTCCAACGCCCGCGAGGAGGTAGCAAAGCGTACTCGTTTCCTAATTACACCCGCGGAGCTGTTGGCGGGCGAGCGATATGCGCGCGCTCGTGAACTCGACATCGTGGGTTTCTACCATTCACACCCCGATCACCCCGCCATCCCGTCCGAGTACGACCGCGACCATGCCTGGCCGACCTATTCCTACGTTGTGGTTTCAGTCGCGGCCGGCAAGGCGGGCGACATCAGATCCTGGGAGCTTGAACCGGACCGAACGAGATTCAATGAAGAAGAGCTTTCGGAGAGGAATTCGAAATGATCACAATCAATTTACCCACTGCTTTGCGTCAATTCACCGCGGGAAAGGCTCAGGTTGAGCTTGAAGCTTCAACTGTTGGGGAAGCGCTCCAATCCTTGAGCTCGCAGTTTCCTGATCTTAGGCGCCACCTGTACAACGAGCAGAATTCACTTCGGAGTTTTGTAAACGTGTACGTTAATGACGAGGATACTCGTCACCATGACGGGGAAAAAACACCACTGCGATCCGGCGATACGTTGATGATTGTTCCTTCGATTGCCGGGGGCGTGACGGTCGAGACCGACGTGGCTTCGCTGCCTTCACTGTCAAATGAAGAGATCTCACGCTACGGCAGGCATCTGATAATGCCTGAAGTTGGTTTGGAAGGGCAGCGCCGGTTGAAGAATGCCAGTGTGCTGATGATTGGGACGGGCGGTTTAGGAGCGCCCTCGGGAATGTACCTGGCAGCTGCTGGCGTGGGTCGCATCGGCATTGTGGATTTCGACGTGGTTGAGACTTCGAACCTGCAGCGGCAGATCATTCACGGTACTTCAGATGTTGGACGCCCGAAAATCGAATCAGCCCGAGATCGCCTGCGCAACATCAATCCACATATTGAGATTGAAACTCATGAAACACGTTTGACGAGCCAAAATGCACTAAAACTACTGGCGAACTACGACATTGTTGTGGATGGCACTGACAACTTTCCCACCCGTTATTTGGTTAACGATGCGTGTGTTCTGATGGGAAAGCCGAATGTCTATGGCTCGATTTTCCGCTTCGAAGGACAAGCCAGCGTATTCTGGGCCACCCGTGGTGCCTGTTACCGATGTCTCTATCCTGAGCCACCGCCTCCGGGCTTGGTTCCCTCTTGCGCTGAGGGCGGAGTGCTTGGAGTTCTGCCGGGAATAGTCGGTGCGATACAGGCAAACGAGACAATCAAGTTGATTCTTGGGGCGCCTGACACGTTGGTCAACCGTCTGCTCTTGTTTGATGCGTGGCAGATGAAGTTTCGGGAGTTCAAGTTGAGGAAAGATCCAGACTGTCCGGTTTGTGGTGATAGTCCGACGGTTACCACGTTGATTGATTATGAAGAGTTCTGTGGCCTGCGCTCGGAACCGCAAGCGACCACAAACGTTGAACTTGAGGAGATGAACGCGACCGATCTCAAGCAGCGGCTGGATGTTCGCGATGATCTTCAGATCATAGACGTGCGGGAGCCCTCGGAATATGAAATAGCGCGTATCCCGGGTTCAAGACTCATTCCGCTCGGCCAAATAGTGAGCCGGATGAATGAGATCGATCCTTCAAAGGAAACTGTTGTGCATTGCAAGGGCGGAGTTCGTAGCGCTAAAGCGATTTCGAGCTTGAAGCAAGCGGGATTCCCGGGGCGCCTGGTGAACCTGAAGGGAGGTATCAGCGCGTGGTCCAATGATGTGGATCCAGGCGTACCGAAGTATTAGCGAGTGGGGTCACAGATGAACACGGTGAGGACGCATCTTGGTCCCGATCTCTCTTTCCCTGCGATTGGCGCTCAGACGGCCCGAGCGATGAGGTAGGTGAGTAATCGGCCGCCGTTCTGCGCGAGTCGTTTGGACCAGGTCGTCTGCAAGTGCACCCAATCCGAGGGCGGTCTCTCCCCAGCTTCAGTTATCTCAAAACCTGCGCGGCGGTAGGCTCGAGTCAAGACCGAGCCGATGTATTCAGTACTGAGTTCAGTGACGCCCAACCGGGCGATTTCGGATCGATCCCGTTCGGGATGAAGCCCAATCACGACTTCCAGCAATGCATCGCTGGCGCAAATTCGTCGTATATAGCCAAGCAAGGTTTCGTCCCCGCGAGCGAGAGCACCAAGCAAGCTTCCCCAGGGAAAATGCACATGAACCTCGTCAGCCACGCCGTTTAGCTCCTCTGGGAGATCTTCGAGGGAGGCCTGGAGAAAAAGTACGTTCGGCAACCCCCCTTTCGCAGACCGTCTATGTACCTTCTCGGAAATCTTTTCGAGTGGGCGGGTGATTGGGTCGATCCCGATGAAAAACTTTCTCGGGTTCTTCTTCGCGGACTGGTATGCAAAGAGACCGTCGCCGGTCCCGATATCGATTACTACCCCTTCGCCGGTACGAGGAGATGAGGCTCTCGAGTTCGTCTCGTTTAATTCATCAAATAGTTCTGCCACGAATTCGCTTTAGCACGAGCTTAGGTCTCCTTTGGAGCGATATGGCTGGGAGGCAGGGATTCGAACCCCGATAGGCGGATCCAGAGTCCGCAGTCTTACCGTTAGACGACCTCCCAAGCGAAGGGATTTTCACTCTACGTGCACACGTTTATTGTTGTCAACGTGCCGACTTAGATAAACAATTCGTTGGCCAGCATAAACTTATTAATTCCAAAACCCCTGACTAGACAACCCCATTTGAAACCCATTGAGGATGCTCGATATTCACTGCGTGGGAGGCGGGCGGGGACGCCCGCGCTCCTAGAAGAAGCTTGTGCACATTCTCGTTTGCGGGCAAAATGGCGTCACCTCAATTGGCTGTGGCTCTTATGATGCTACAGCGTGCCCAGCCCTCTGCTCCCACGAAATTACATTTCGCTCGCGTGCGGGAGTACGATGACTGACGAAAATCAGAATGCGGACCAAACTATCCAGAAGCAGCTCGAGCTCATTGCGCAGTACGAAACCAGGATTAATGAAATTGCTGAACTCGTGGCTCATGTGCGACATGAGATCAACAATCCTTTGACAGGTGTACTGGGACAGGCACAACTGCTGTTACGTGAGGAGTTGAATGAGAAGGCGCGCAAGAGGGTAGAAACCATCGAACAGCTTGCGATGCGTCTGCGCGATATCGTGGCGGAGCTCCGGCAGGTGCAAAACCCTACCCCCTGGTAATAGTTAGTTGTTCGTGGATAGTTGTTCGTGGATAGTTGTTCGTGGTTAGTTGTTCGTGGTTAGTTGTTTGTGGTTAGTTGTGAGTGATGGTCGGTATTTGTGAAGCCAAGACTGGAGGGTCGAATCTTCAATTTCGACCACTAACAACAAACTACTAACAACAAACTACTAACAACAAACTACTAACCACCAACAATGAGGTAATCTGACAAAGGCCACCGACCTTGTGGCAGTCTTAGACGTTGACCGTTTCCTGTTCCTCGACGAGGTAAGGAGTGACTGCTGGGGCCGGCTCATCCGCGTCTTCAGCCAACACTGATTGGACTATCGGAAGACTCAAGGAGTGTTTTGTAGATGAAAGCGGTACTGACTTACCCGCTGCGTAAACAGCATGACGTCCGTGCGCCTGATACCAGTCAGCTAAATCAGCTGTTTTGTGCATGTTCTCGATGATCTGCCGCCAGCCGACGCCAGTATTGTAAGCACAAAATGAGATCTCACCTTCCTGAGTACCATAAGGGATCACGCACATTTCCGTGCGGCGAAAGTCGTAGTTAAAAAGGTCCTGGAACCACATTCCCTCAACACAGAGCACTCGCCAGCCATCCTCGTTAACGGCGGGGCCTTGTGCTTTCATCCGATCATTGCGATCCGAGTTCGAGTTTGTCGAGGATGGTTTGAACAGATTAATAATCTGTGAAATTGGAAACCCCTCTGGTGCGTTCTCTGCGTTGAAATTGCGTAGAATCGCCATCGCGAGCTGCGCGTACGACAGTTTTCGTCCCCGGGCTGTGTCAGTGATTACTGCTACGTCCTTCATGAACTGCTCATAGTCGAAGAACTCAAACAGTGACTTGAACTCCCCGGTTTTTCGGTTCACCACCATTAGAGTGAAGATGCCGCAGTTTGGATGGCAGTTACAGGACGACCAACCCCAGGGCGCGTCAGCACCCTGCAGCATGTCCATTACACTGGTAAAGGCAGAGTATGAAGAGAGTGGAAACCAGTCTCTTAATGGTTGTAACCGACCGCCAAGCTGATCCTTGAGATCATGGGTCATGCCTGCAAGGGTGTACCGCTGCTTTATGCGAACGTCATCCGGAACATCTTCATCGCGGCCGGTGAACGAGACAGGCTGGAAGGCAATCGTCTGCACCTTGTCAATGTTCTTTGCCGCGAACTCTACAATCTGCCCAATCCCATCGTTGTTAATCGTATTGACGATGGTGGTAACGAGGGTCACCTTGATACCTACGCTGGCAAGGTTTTCAATCGCCTTCAGCTTTACATCGAAAAGATTACCCACCCCGCGATGCTTGTTCTTTTCTTCACTGACTCCGTCGAACTGTAGATACACTCCATGTTGGCCGGCAGCTTTCGCAGCTTTACAGAACTCAATGTCCTCAGCGAAACGAATGCCGTTGGTGGCGGCGAGGATCCGATAGAACCCAATCTTTTTCGCGTAAGCAACCGCCTCAAGGTAATAGGGCGACAGTGTCGGCTCACCGCCGGAGAACAGAATGATGATCTGACGCCTTGGTTTGAAAGAGATCGCCCGGTCCAAAATAGCTTTGGTATCTTCGAAAGTCGGTTCGTGCACATAGCCGACCTGATTAGCATCCATGAAGCACGGGTTGCACATCATGTTGCAGCGATTTGTTAGATCGACTGTTAAGACGGCCCCACGACCGAACTTAATGTTTGACGTACCGTGACGATGAACGTTTGCGTCTTCAGCGGCACGAAAGTCCCTGCCAAAGAACAGCGATTCAATCCGAGCCAGAAACGCCGGGTCCGTCGCCATCACATCTTCAAACTCGCCGTGCTTCGGACAGGTCTTTCGCATTATTACCTGTCCATTCTCCTCAAGAATCTGCGCCTTAATCTCTCCCGGATGTTCGTACATCAAGGTCTCAAGCGGCGCCGCGCCAGTAATGACGGCGTTCCGAACCTCTTTCACGCAAGTCGGGCAGAGGCTATCGGTCTCTCTTGGGAAACCGAGCGGCGGTGCCGATCGCTCGTAAGACTTAAGTAGTGGACCCGGGGCCCAGGTCGGTCGAACGGACTTGCCTTCTGGCAGCCGGGTATTCACGGACTGAAATGCTTTCCAGGCGAGGGCTGAAAGATTTGAAAGCAAGTTTGAGCCTTTTACTCGACCAAGCTTGCTTTTTTCTGATTCTCCCCTGCGAAACTGGTCACTGAACAAAGAGTAATCTCCTCCGGGCCAGAAAATATCGAATGATCAAAATAAAAGCTGCGGTAGGGTCAGTTCACACCTTACTGTTCGCAGCCGTGTCATGATAGTTTGCTAATACACTAAAGGCAAGGCGAAAATCCCCGGAAAACTGCAGGAAACTTGGTGAAAAAGACCCTTAAAGGCATCTAAAAATTGACCTAGGTCGCAAGTTAGTAATTCAGATGGCTGTAAAAGAATCTGATGCGGCATGTTCGTACCTATAGGAGCACGCAGAATGATCTCGGTTGCTGAACTGGCTGCACAACTGGGCGGCACAGTTGTTGGCGATGGTGTCATCACTCTGAAAGGCATCGCCAGTCTGGAGGCTGCTGGGCCCGGGGAACTCTCTTATCTTGAGGATGAAAAGTACTTCTCGCTTGCGAAAGCATCCAAAGCGTCGTGCCTGCTGGTTCCAGAGGATTTCCCGGTCACTGATGCCCTGGCAAGTCTAATCGTAGTTCATCGTCCAAAGCTCGCCTTTGCGTTGAGCGCAAGGATGATCTATCCACCCGTGGAATCGGAACCCGGGATTCATCCGACTGCTGTGATTGCTAAAACTGCCGATATTGCCGTTACAGCTTACGTGGGCGCACATGTCACCGTAGGTGAGAATGCGCGTGTGGGTCGGGCGACTCGAATAGAAGCAGGTGTGGTAATTGGCTCGAGTGTCACCGTGGGAAGTGACTGTGTCGTTCATCCCAACGCGGTTCTCTACGACGGGGTTACCATTGGGGATAGAGTAATTTTGCATGCCGGCGTCTGCATAGGAGCTGATGGATTTGGCTACGTGCGCCACGACATGGGTTACGAGAAGTTTCCGCAGATCGGAACTGTTGTCCTCGAAGATGATGTGGAGTTAGGAGCATACACCTGCGTCGATCGAGCGGCGCTCGGTCGAACCCGAATCGGTCGTGGCACAAAACTGGATAACCTGGTTCATGTTGGTCACAACTGCGATATCGGCGAAAGGGTGGTGATCGCTGCACAGACTGGAATTAGCGGAACGGTCACAATTGAAGATGATTGTGTTATTGGGGGACAGGTAGGCTTTGGGGATCACATTCGCGTGCAAAGCGGTGCGGTTATTGGTTCAAAAGCTGGGGTGTTGCCGGGCAAGATTGTACGCCCCGGTGTTTGGTGGGGAATTCCAATTCAGCCGCTAGAACAATTCAAGCGGCTAAATGCACACATCGGCCGGCTGCCCCAGATACGCAAGGAGTTGAAGGAAATACAAGCGAGATTGCAAGACCTTGAGTCGCGCTTGGGGAAGGATTGAGAGAGGGGCCCTCATCGAGACGCGCCGCACGCTTGAACTTGCACTTCTGCATTATCGGGCAGTAAGTAGGTTCACAATTAGAGCTGCGGCTCTCCTGGCCGCACCGCCCTGACCAAGTTCTTGCACAAGGGCCCGTAACTCCTGCCGCATTACAGCGTTTCGATCCGCAACCAACATCGACTCCAATTCTTGAGACAACCGTTGTGGAGTGAAATCTGACTGGATCAATTCAGTCGCCAGCCTGCGTCGTGCTATCAGGTTAACCAGTCCATAATGCTCCACATTTATGAGTGGACCTAACAGATGCCAGTTGAGAAACGACTCTTTGTAAACGATTACCATTGGCGTGTTTAGCAAAGCCGCCTCCAGTGTCGCTGTTCCACTTGCCACTACGGCTGCATCTGAAGCAGCCAACGCTTCGCGCGTCGCACTCTCAACGACTCGGTAATTGTCCTGACCTCCAAGTAGCTCTGTTATCTCGCGTGGTGAGCGCCCCGACGCAAGCACGATAAGAAACTGAACCTCTTTGCGCTGTTGATTGAGACACCTTTGATTGACACGCTCGGCAGCTTCGATCATAACCGGCAGGATCCGTTGGAGCTCCTTTTTTCGGCTCCCCGGAAGCAATGACACAATCGGCAGCGCGGGATCAAGCTTGTGCAAGCGACAGAACTCCATTCGATCGTATTTCGAGTGGACCTCGCCAGCTAGCGGATGTCCCACGTACTCGACGTGTGCGACACCTCGGCGCGCGTACCATTCTTTTTCAAATGGCAAAATCGTTAGCAGCAGATCCACGTTTTGTTGAATCGACTCTGCGCGATAAGAACGCCAGGCCCACAGTTGAGGACTGATGTAATAGATGACCTTGAGCCCACGTCTGTGAAGCGCGCGTGCCAGGCGGAAATTGAAGTCAGGCCAGTCGACTAGTATCACTCCGTCAGCATTCTGCTCGACAGCGGCACTTTTGAGTTTCTTGTAAGCAGCGAGAAACTTTGGCAAGGCCCGACCGATCTCCAGCAAGCCGAGGATGGAGAGGTCGTCAGTGTGTATGACTGAAGCCACCGACTGTGCCCGAAGCTGTGGGCCAGTACCACCAAAGAATTCAACTGGTACCGGCGAGACCTGCTGGATGGCGTTGACTAGTGTCGCAGCGTGAGTATCACCGGAACTTTCGCCGGCTACGATCATGATCCTCAAAGGTTTATTTGGGATTTTCTCCAATGTCGGCACTCGCTCGTGGGAGAAAAAGTAGAAGCATTCCTCCCGCGCCTGCCTTGACTGTCCCGCAGCGACCACTTAGGTCTGCCTGGTTTGTGCCAGCTCGTTACCTGCGCGGTTTAGCTGAATCATAGTTTCTTCAGCCAAATACTACCGCCAGTGTTCTTTTGGACCAGTGGCATGTCGCGGAAATATTTTTCTTTGTGAAACCAGTCGATGAACGTATTGAAGAGTTGAATTTGAAACTGTTGGTTGTATTGCAGGAAAGCCCGCAATACGTACGCTTCATTCCAGGCTCTGCCTTCGTAGACCCAATCCAGCGGATACTCGAATGGGTAAAAAATGTCATGAAAATGAATAAAGACGCCAGATCTTAGTCGCGGCAGGATGTTGAAGAAGATGTGGTTCACGTCACTACCGACTTTAGACACGTGACTGGAGTCGATAAACAGAATGTCGTTTGCCAGGAGTCTCTCGAAGACGTCCAGCGTGACGTCCTGAACCCTCCGTTTCAATAACGTAATCCGTTCCAGATCACCTTCACGCAGCAGCGACTGAAACAAGGTCGGGTCGGGTTCAATAATCGTGAAGTTGATGCCGCTATCAAAAAACAGCTCGTTGGTATCTAACATTGCCGCTGAAGAGAAGCCTGCACCCACCTCGACGATTCGGTGGGGATGCAGATGGCGCATCATGCAGTAGAGCAGAATCGCGTCTGAGTAAGAGTAGGAGGGGTTTTCGAACCAGTAACGCCTCGGCGTTGTCTTTTGGGCTGTGAAAGGCCGTTCTGGGTAATACTGTAGCAGTTCAGCGAAGAGCTGCAATTGATTTTCCTCGTTCAGCTCAATGCTCGGCATAACACGTGGGATTGCATACAACTCACTCTCACGCTCGCGCACCTCGGCCGCGGAGTGAATTGGTGACAGGACGTGACCGGGAGGAACCCACGTGCGGTAGATTTCTAATTCGCTGTGTACGTTTGCGAGTTCATCACGCAGCAACTCAATTTGCCGGTGCAGTCCAGCCTTTTCGATTTCCGTTGCGTCGTTGACCATCGAGAGAACTATTGAAAAGTAAACTTAGCAGAAATCAGTTTGATCCCTAATCGCCGTACATCGATGCCGTCATTCAACGTAACTGGCGCCGTCGCGTTTGGAATCTCAAATGCGAGCTCGTTCTGCTGCTTTAGAGCCCCGGTCGGTAGAGGTATCGGATAGACCCGGGCATCCCCACTATTGAGGTGCAGGTCTGCGACTGCCATACCATTTAATCTAACCACTACTCTTTGTGCGGTGATCTTGTCGCCGCCGAGATAGGGACTAATCTTCAGTTCCAGCAATGAGGGTCTGATCTCTTCAAGCGAAAAGACTATCGTGGCATCAGTTGAGTCACTCCAACGACCACCAGGTTCTGCTGTACTCCATCCGTACCAACAAAAGGTGTCTCCCTGATGGTTGGAGAAATCGATGGTCTGCTTGTCTTTCAGTAAAGGAAAGTAGAGAGCGCGTGGGGGCGAAGTGATTCCAGCGAGGAACTGAGGTTGCCGCCAATCCCACAACCTTTCGGGATGGCGATCTACGTCCAAAGGTAAAGCGTTCCATGCCCACGTGGCTTGTGAAGTTGCTCCCCGGCCGTGAATAAAAATGCTGATGCTGATCAGCGCGATACTGCCAGCCAACACCGCTCGTTTTTCGCGTTTGCGCCCATCGGTCCTGCTGATCGCATCAACCGAGAGGACCGCAAAGACAGCAAACCATGGAACACACGCAGTAGCAAGACGTGGTCCAAAACTGTGTCCACCCCACCAATGCGCAAAGCCAGAGACGATGAAAAGATGCGCCAGCACTGCAGCGCAGGCAACAAGTACGATTTCGCGGTAACGGAGCGACTTGTAAAACCTAGCGAGCAGATAGACGATTAGCAGAATCGTCGGCACGAATACCAACAACCCGCGTGCGGGACTCAAGAGTAACCCGTAAATTCGCGACAAAAAGCCGCTGAAGTGAAGTCGATTGGCGGCAAAGTAGTTTGGCAACAGTTGTTGAAAATTGATCCAGGAATAGGCCACAAATCCGACAAACCAAACGGCTCCAGTCGCGCAAAAAACGAAAAATTGCCGCCAACCATTCAGTAGAAACAGCACCGCCAAGGCCGCGAGGTGAACCGAGTACAAGGGATAACTGAAATAGGCCCAGGCCATCAATGTGGCAACTGCGAATGGATGCGCTGGGGCTGGCTGCGTCTTGCTTCGCAATATCAGAAACAACGAGGCCATCAGCAAGAGCACGGCCCAAGTATCAGTAAACAGAGCCCGCGAGGTTGTGCTCCAGATTTGCGTTCCCAACGTTGCGGCTGTTGTGATCAAAAGGCTGGGGGCCAGAGGAAGAAGGGACCGGCAGGCGTAAAACACCAACATAGAAAACCCAGCCATTAAGAAAGCTGCGAGAATGCTTTCGATCCGTTGTTCACCAGCGAAGTTGAACGTGCCATCAGAGTTTACGGCCGATACGCCGAACACATTCGCTACCAGTACAGAAGGAATTGAAAGTATAGAAGTGCCGGGTGGATAGAAATGGTAGAGATGTGGACCAATCTGTTCAATCTGGTAAATATCACCATTTTGCACATAATCGTCGCGGACGACCGGAGCAAGCCGCGGGACGGCGTAATTATCCAAGCGCAAGCTGCGATGCTCGATCAGACCCTGGCTCACCATCATCGAATACTTTGAATCAGCAATCGGGTGCATCGGCGACAGTGCAAAGATCAAGAACGAGCAGCAGAAGATGAACAGTGCAATCGTTCGGGTGCGAGTAATGGTGTGAACGTTGTCGGGTTTTTCTGCAACACCGGACGCGATGCTTATTTGCATGGGTGGTACTCGCTTGACGGTTGCGGAGCTTAACACCTTTTGCACCGTAGCGGAGAAGAGACTCTCAACTCGTTAGGTCTAACTCGCTGGTTTTACATGGTTCGTGTTAGCATCCCCAGCGGCCTGTATCGTGTGGTCGCTCCAGTTCGTGGAGGTCTTCAGTCTCTTTTGCGCGTTGCGTTTCTTTCGAGATTGGTTTCCCGAATAGTCCCGTTCGCATTGGCGAACGTAGTTCTGTTCCTCTCGTTCATCGCAACTCCAGCTCAGCAAACAAATCCGGTTGATCGAAAAGTAAGTAATCCGATGACCGACACTCCTAACGTTAATCCGCTGACGCAGGATCAGCCAGTGCGCCCGAGACTACCAACCAGACAGGGCGATGCTACCGCCACAGATCAACTGACAATCGATGCCGCGACGCAGACTGTTTCAGGTCCAGAGAATGCCCGCGTGTTTGTTTACGAGGGTAATGTGGACGCTCGCATCGGCACATACCGCCTACAAGCTGACAAGGTAACAGTCTACGAAGCTTCGAACGACGTCATTGCTGAAGGCAACGTCGTTTTTGATCAAGGGGAGCAGCAACGAATCACTGGCTCACGTGCAGAGTGGAACTACCGCACCAAAACCGGCTTCTTCTTAAATTCGACTGGGTTCACTAACCAGACCCAGGATGGCACTCGTCTGTACTTTACCGCCGATCGTGTTGAGCGGGTAAGTCTCGATACAATTGTGGCCGAGAACATTCAGGTTACTGCTTGCGATGAAGACGTTCCCAAATGGAGCTTTCATGCCAAGAAAGCACGGATTAAGACCGGTGACCGCGTTCGCATCTATTCTCCGAACCTGCGGATCAAGAAGGTTCCAGTTTTTTTCCTGCCTTACGCATCTGTGTCAATCAAACCCCGCGACCGGGCATCCGGGTTTTTGACTCCGACTTTCGGCGGGTCAGGCGAGAAGGGCTTTCGCCTGTCGAATGCCTACTACCAGACGCTTGGTCGTTCGGCCGATGTAACGTTGCGGAATGACATCTACACACGCCGGGGCATTGGCTTGGGCATGGATTTGCGAACGCGTGCAAACTCGCGTTCCTACTTTAATGCCGGATTCTACTCGGTTCAGGATCGAATTTTGGGCCCTGATGAGGATGCTGATCATCCCGACCAGGGTGGATCCAGCTTCTACATTGACGGTGTCCACTATTTTCCAAACGGATTCATTGCAGCAGCCGACGTCAACGTGACGTCCAATCTCGCCTTTCGACAGGTGTTCTCCGACAACATTCAACAGGTAATCTCTCCGGAGGAGCGCTCGCAGGTTTTCGTTAACAAAGATTACCGTGACTACAGCTTCAACTTTTTAAGTCGGAGTCAGGTAACGTCACTTCCCAATGCCCGCATTCGGATTCGACAACTTCCCAGCGTAACAATTGATCGGCGGCCGTCTCCGTTTGCGTTCCTGAAGAAGGTCCCTCTGTATTTCTCTTATGAAGCAAGCGCGGAAGGTGTCAGCCGCAAAGAGACAGTTGACGATCTAATCGAATTTCGAACACTTGCCGGGGGCGACCCAATCATTACTCCCTCGGTGGTCCAACGACTCGATTTTCACCCACGACTGGCATTGCCGCTCAGCTTTGCAGGATTCACGGTGACAGCGACGGCAGGCGGGCGCGCCACTTTCTACTCGAACTCTATTGATCCGACTAATAGAGCAATTCTCAGTCGAAACATCACCAGGGCGTACGGAGAGTTTGAATTTGATGTGCGTCCACCCGCATTTGCCCGTGATTTTGATCGTCAGAGCGGAACGTTTTTCTTCCGCCATGTTATCGAGCCTTATATCACCTATCGGAAGATCTCGGGGGTCAACAACTTTGATCGAGTGATTCGGTTCGATTACGTTGAGGCGCTTGCTGACACTAACGAAATCGAGTTTGGCGTCGCAAATCGGTTCTTTACCCGGCGCTCGACTGAGAATGTAAGCAGCGCTGCAGTTGAAGCCACTAAATCAGGAGAGCGAGTACCATTGTCGAGTCAGCCGTACGAGGCGCTTACAATAACGGTTCGAATGAAGTACTTCTTTGATCGTTCTTTTGGTGACGCCTTGAAGCCAGGGCAGCGGAACCAATTTTTCCCGATCAACACATTCTCCGGATTTAGCTATGGCGGCGTGCCACGGGCCTTCTCGCCAATGAACATTGAAGCCCGCTATCGACCGCGCCGCGACGTGTTCGTTGATGTTCGTAGTGATATGGACACACACGGCGGCGGATTGCGCGCCATGTCCGCTACGTTTGGCGTCAACCGCGCATTAGTACAGGCGTTCCAAACGTTCTATTACACTCGAGCGATTGATCTTGTCCCGGAGCTCGCGCATTACGTTGATGCGCGTGGTAAGGAACCGGGGACCATCCGCGGCTCGCAGTGGAGTCCAGCGCTCTTCCTGGGCAACCGGGACAGCGGGCTGTACGGTGGTGCGTCGTTCTTTTTTGATTTTCAAACCCGTCCCGGCAGGGGAAGCAGTTCCCTGATCAGCTCGACGGTGACTTTGGGATACAGTTGGGAGTGTTGCGCCGTAACGGCGCAACACTACAGTTACAATGTGGGTGTTCGTCAGGAACGAAGAGTGGTCTTCAGTTTCAGGCTAAATGGGATTGGCACATTTGGTACTGAACAGATTGGGCAACGTTTCCGCTGACCGTTGCTCTTGGACTCTCTCGGATTTGATCTTCGGTCTTGTCTACTACAAACTGGCGGTAGATTTGTTATATATTCTGATCGCGGTTTCGACCGCATACATGTCACGGTAAGCCACCACAACGATTCTTACACAGCGAGTCAGTGCCAGATTTCGCAGATATCCTGGCTAAAGCGATTTAGCTTTTGTCCGTGCCCTTTGCCTTAGGAGATTTCTGTTCATGACGTCTTTCTTCTCACGTAGAACCCCCCGTCTGTTGATTCTCTTGATCTTTTCCATGGCTGTTCTAGCGGTAGCGACCTTACCGCCAGCCTCACGAGCTGTCCGCGAGACAGATAGGCAATCCAGAGGTAAATCCAGGAGAACTGATTTTGTTCCTGGAGAGATCCTCGTTCGTTACAGGAGCGAGAGTGAGGCTCGAAAAAAAACCCGGGTTTCAGCCTTACGAAGCGCCGAGGGCGAGGAAATGTCCATCGTCGTGGAACGCTTTGATGGAGCAGACTTGTTGCCGGGGCTCAGATTAGCGCGAGTGGATACTGACAATACGTTGAAGGCGATTGAGGCGCTCAGGAAACAACCGGATGTGCTCTACGCTGAGCCGAACTACATACTGCACACAGATGCCACGCCAAACGACCCGCGGTTTGCGGAGTTATTTGGGTTGAGCAAGATTGGTGCACCGTTAGCCTGGGATACCAACACTGGAAGCGCGAGCGTTGTCGTCGGTGTGATCGATCAGGGAATAGATTTGAGTCATGAAGACCTGAACGCAAATCGTTTCATTAACCCGAGTCCGGGCGCGATTCCTGGGATTAGTGGGGATATCAATGGCTGGAATTTCCGTGATGGGAATGCCGTGCTATATAGCGGCGACCCGGATGAGGATCATGCCACGCATGTCGGGGGGATAATAGGTGCGGTAGGTAATAACAGTACCGGGGTGGTTGGCGTCAATTGGAACGTCAAACTTATGTCTCTAAAGTTTCTCGATGGAGCAACCGGTGTTGGCGACACGGCTGATGCGATTAGTGCGTGCAATTATGCGAAGGCAATGCGCGATTTGTTTGTAAATTCGGGTGGCACACAAGGCGCCAATGTGCGTGTTCTGAACAACAGTTACGGCGGCGGCGGTTTTACTAACGCTTTTCTAGATGCAATCAACGCTCTGAACGATTCCGGAATTCTTTTTGTCGCTGCGGCGGGTAACACTCAAGACGACCCTGAACCGAATAACGACGTCATTCCACATTATCCTTCAAGCTACAACGCACCCAACGTCATCTCGGTCGCAAATACAATGTCTGATGATTCCCTTAACGGCACGCTTAACTGTGGATCGCACTTCGGTGCCAAGAGTGTGCATCTCGGGGCCCCCGGCACAGGGATATTGAGCACGGTGCCGGTGCCATCGAACGCCACAGGATACGCAGCTTTCTGTGGAACATCGATGGCAACACCGCACGTTTCTGGCGCCGCCGCCCTGCTGTTGGCTCAAAACCCCAACCTTACGGTTAAGCAGCTCAAAGATCTCTTGCTATTGAACGGTGACGTGATTCCTGGAGGCACTGGTCTTGTCGACAAAACCATCACCGGTAGGCGTTTGAATGTAGGAAAGAGTTTCCAGGCGCTGGCAGAAGGCGACGTCACACCCCCTGGTGCGGTGACCAGTTTGCAGGTTAACGGACAAAATGGGCGCAACCTAGACATTAGTTGGACCGCGTCGGGAGACGATGGTTCAACTGGTCAAGCAGCACTTTATGAGCTGACTTTCACGGACAGCAAGACGGGCGACGTTATTCCATTAAGAACAGCAGTGCCAGTTGCTTCGGGCACGAGTCAGGCATTGAATGTCTCGCTACCCTACCGCCACACCACGGGGACGATAGACATAAAACCCTTCGACAACGTAGGTAATGCAGGGGCCACCACTAGTATAGCTGTGGCCGTTCCATTTGTTGCGGGAGACCCCTATGCAACCACACTGGGTGTGCCCGTCGCGTTAACTATGGGAGGGACACGAATTTTTGGTGGTCCAAATGACGATGACCAGTATTCAGACTTCCTGATGCCGCAGGGATTCATCTTTCCGTTCTTTGGCACGAACTACACTAGCGTGAAGATTTCCACCAACGGGAACCTCTTTTTTGGCGAAGCGCCGACTCGTCCCAACGGGGAGGCAGACGATGTGCCAGGTTCAACCACAAATCTTACCCTCTTCGAAATGATTTCGGGACTCTGGGATGACATTGACTTGCGATCTTCGAGCCGCAGTGATGCCGGCGTTTATGTGGTGCAGCCGAGTCCGAATCGCCTGATCTTTAGATGGCAGGGAGTCCCTTGTAATTTCAACGGGAGCATCTGCACTGGGGGGCCGGCAATCGACTTTGAAATCGAGTTGAATACGGATGGCACAATCAAGAGTCGATACGGCTCTGGAGCGCCGGGGAACACGGATCTATTCCCAGTTGTCGGCATTTCAGCTGGTGAGCCTGAACCCTACGTCATCGCGTCTCACACTTCCGAAGATGCCCCGATCAGCTTAAATAACGCGCCCGAAGTCACTTATATTCCGCGTAATATCATCAACCCACTCGACAACTCATTTTTCTTTGTTAGTCAGCAGTATCGTGACCTTCTGGGACGAGAGGCGGACCTCGGCGGACTTGCGTTTTGGGCTGCAGAGATTGACGCTTGTTCAGGCAACGATATTGAGTGTTTAGTGAATCGACGGACCCGCGTGTCAGCCGCATTCTTCGTCGAGAACGAATTCCAGCGCACCGGGTCTTTCGTCTACCGGTCCTTCAAGGGTGGGTTGGGACGGCAACCGTCGTTTGCGGAGTTCAATGCCGATCGCCCATTGATAGTTGAGGGCCCAAACCTTGAGCAAACCAAGCAGGCATATTCGTTATTGTTTGTGCAGCGGTCTGAATTCATCTTGAAGTACAACATGGCAACCACTGCTGAGCAATTTGTGGACGCCGTGATTGCGACTATTCAGGCAACTTCAGGGGTTGATCTGACGGGGCAACGCGCGTCGCTGATAAACACCTACAATACAGGTGGCGACCTTAACAGCCGGAGGGCGCTGGCCTTGCGCGCTGCTATCGATAACCCGGCGTTTACTGAGGCCGAATACAATCCATCCTTTGTCTTGATGCAATACTTTGGGTATCTGATTCGCGATCCAGATAGTGGTGGTTACGATTTCTGGCTAGAGGTGCTCAACAATCGTGATGCCAATAATTTCCGTGGGATGGTCTGCTCGTTTATAACCTCCAAAGAATACCAGGAGAGGTTTAGTTCCCTCGTGCCTCATTCGAACCAGGAGTGCCAGTTGTACATTAGGTTCCAGTAGCTGGAGGTAGCGCCGAATACAGGGGCACCGGCAGGGGTTCGGTCCAATCTGGTGTCGAGCAGGTGGTCTGATGCGGTGGATCGGCTTCTGTCCCTTGCGACGTTGTAACTGAGGCTGAACTGCCCCAATCGACTCCCCTATGAATTGCAATTGCTTCATGGCCGCTCGCTTGCGGTTCACGTAGCGTTCTGCGTAAAATGGCCATTCTTTGACCGCTGAGTGTCGGAATAATACAAAAACTTATTTCACCGGGCGCGTACTGCTGCTCAGGCTCCCGTGAGCATCTAATCCGCTCCATTGCGTCTTATTCGGAGGATTCTGTGAAGCAAGCCGTTCGTTCTTCTTGCGCCCTGGTCGGGCTGATGCTCGTCTTCGGCGCACTAACTGTCGTCCTGGCCCAGACGCCAAGCGCCACACCCGATCCTTTCGTCATTCAGTTAACTTCTTCACCTGCTCTATTCAGATCGAGCGCCGGAGATATCAGCGCAAACGGTCGTTTTGTTGTCTTCGAATCAAATGGGGATGTCTCTACTGAGAAAACGCCAGCGCGAAACAATGCCGATGGCAATCGTGAAATCTTTCTAGCTGACTACGCGCAGCGCCGGATCTTTCAGATAACGAATACCAAGAACGTGCCAAAGGCCGCGGCGAGTCCTAGCCCTACTCCAACCCCGAGTCCAACGCCAACCCCGAGTCCGACGCCTTCACCGGCGCCAACGCCCGCTGATCCGACCCAGATTCAGATCGAGATTAGCAATAACGCGCCCATGATTACGCTGGCTCCGGAGCTGAATGGAAGCAACCGGCGTGTTTACTACATTGTCTTCACGTCCAACGCCCCTCACCCCGCAAACTTCGACGGTGTGGACGCAGGAGGTGCCCTTGCCGCTGACGGTAATCAGGAGTTGTGGCTGTACCAACTGCCCGAAGTGGCTGATGTTGACCTGAGCGCTGGGTTGGATTTGCCGCTTCAGAACCTCGCTATCGACGCGAACTTCAGTCAGTTGACTAACACTCCCGCGAGTCGCGTGCCTACTCCAGGGGCAACTGGAGTCTTTCCTTTCGTGGCTGTTGATAATCGTGACCCGGCAATAAGTGATAACGGCGATATCATCACCTTTATCTCGACTCGGAACCTGGTTACGGCCGTTGGGAATGCGGACGCAAATCCTGAGCTCTTCTTTTTCAATCGCAACACCTCCACCATTGTCCAGGCGACCAACACGCTAAGCACGTCGTCAGGCTCAACTATATTCCCTGTCTTTCAGTCCAATCCTTCATTATCTGCGGACGGATCTGTCGTTGCTTTTATTTCAAATGCAAACCTTGTAGGCACTAATGACGACGGCGCCGGACGCGGAAATGCGGAGGTCTACGTGGCAGACTTTGGCGGGAGCTCAATGACGAATATTCGTCAGGTGACGCGGACCAGAGTTGATGCCTTCGTTAGTACTGTAAATGTACTTAGCCCCGGTCGCAGGTTGAGTCGTAACGGAGCCTATATTGCGTTTGAATCTTTAGCTGCAGATCCAAAGGCCAACAGTAGTACCAACGAGCCTTTTCTAGGCATTTTTGTTTATACCGTAGCAACTGATACCTTCAATTTGGTGGGCTCGAGAGCAACTCAATTCCCGGGCGACATTAACCACCTCCCGACGTTTACTGATTACAACGGTTCGCTTAACCCCGGCACACTTGTTTTTGCATCGGCCCTGAACTTCAGGCCGGATGGTACCTTCCCGCCAATGGCTCAGGCCAGCGAGGGATTGAATGTGAATAACGTCTCGCAGTTGTTTGCTACACAACTTCCAATCTCGTCTTCCAACACGTTTACGCGACTCACAAACAACCCAGTCGGCTCCACGTTTGGGGGTACGAGACCGCTGGCGAGCGAAACTAAGAAACGAATTGTCTTCAGTCTTGGTGGCACCGAACTGGGTGGAGGTAATTCGGACGGTTCGTCCGAGCTTTTCTATCTGCTTACGCCTGAGGTTATCAGTTCATCTTCTGTGGCATTACAGTTCTTCACGGGAGCAAGTGCGTTTCCGGTGCCCACCGTGTCACCGAGCCCGAGCCCGAGTCCGAGCCCGAGCCCGAGCCCGAGCCCGACGCCGACCCCCAGCCCGAGTCCGTCGCCAGCCACGGCGGCCCCAGGTTTGGCGCCCGGAGAATTGGCGATCGTCCGAAACGAATCCGAAGATTTCGCACCATCGAACGTCACCGCGAGTGGAGGATCAGAAATTTCACGTTCACCGTTTTTACCCGTGGAGCTGAATGGCGTGTCGGTGTCGCTTAATGGTGCGGCTGCTGGGTTGTACTTCGTCGGCAACTCGCCCAGGCAGATCACTTTTGTTGTTCCTATCGGAGTACCTGCAGGAACGGCCGCTGTGGTTATAAATAACAACGGCAGGCAGTTTAGGACTTTCATAAACATCGTCCCTGTTCAACCTGACATCTTCTCATCTACCGGCGATGCTGGCGGTAGGGCTATTGTGTTCAACGTCACTAACCCGATGGCGCGGACGGGAGAACCGTTCCAAGTCAAGTCGTTGAATCAAGACGGAGAACTGGTCACAACCGTGCTTGAGGTAAGTTTGACGGGCGTTCGCTTTGCGACCACGGGTGAAGTCACCGTAACCATAGGGACAACGGGAATTAGCGGCAGTGCTATCACGTTTGTTGGGCCAAACCGGGACATGCCGGGGTTTGACCTGCTTACGTTTACACTTCCAGAATCGCTGGCTGGAGCCGGAGATGTGCCCATTGTTGTAACAGTAATGAAATCGGGCACGAACTTTACGAGTCGACCAACTACCACCGCTCCGCATATCACCATCGATCCGTAACGGCCCAGTTCATTTAAGACTAAAACGTTGGATAGCCCGCGCGAGTACAATGCGCGGGCTATCTGATGTCTGCGGCAATGATCCAGAACACGCGAGTCTCCTGTCCCTGAAGTCCGCTGAAATAATCCAACTGGGCTTCACTCCGTTAGGGGTGGCATGTTTATAGACTGCGACGCGATGAAGTTACTGCGCCGTTCGAAGGGGCGGAACTCAACTTGGCGGGTACTTGTCTAGTCTCATTCCGCCCCGTCGAACGGCGCAGGCGAAAAAGAGTGTCGAGTGCTATAAACATGTTCCCCCTCCGGGGTAAACCTGGGGCGAGAGGCCCTTGCCCTCAGCGATGACCTGCTCCACCCAGCTCTCTCCGATAAGTCAAACGCGGTGAAACAAGTTAACTTCTTTAACGAACGTTAGAAACAGGACACTAGAGTTTCTTTGCACTTTTCCCCTATCTGTCTTCTCTGGAAGCGACTCGGCTCATGACGGCAAGTCAGCATTCCGAAATACACACAATTAAAGCGATCGCTGGCACTTCCATCGGAACCGGCCTTGAACAGGTCATTCAAGTTCTGTACGCTTGGGGCTTCAAAACCATTTGTATCTACCAGCCGTCTAACTCGTGAACATAATCAAGCCTGAATACTCAGTAGAGCGTATTGTTGCCAGGATGAGAGCCGCTGTTGTCGACCAAAAGGATGCAGGCCACCGAGACATTGTCGAATCTACGGGACGTGGCTTCGCCTTAGATTCCCCCTCAGCTGACGAGACCGAGATTCACCCGATCGAGCTGCAACCCTCTTTTCAGCCGCGAGCGGACGATCATTATCATCTTCATGACTTATTAAAGTTCAATGACGAAAAGTTTATTGAAGCAGCTTACCTGGCGATATTGAAGCGCTCTCCTGATGAGGGATCGAGTGCGTTCTTAGGAAGTCTCCGGAGTGGCAGGTTAAATAAGATCGACGTCCTCTCTCGCCTTAGGTGGTCCTCCGAGGGTCGAGAAAAGAACGTAACCATTGATGGACTGTGGGTTCCGGCAACGTTGCGACGCTTCTATCAGGTTCCGGTTCTTGGGTATCTTTTGAATGTGACCATCGCGCTGGTTCGCCTACCGTCGATGATTACGAACCACCGGCAGTTTGAAGCACACGTTTTGGCTCAACAGGAGTTGATAGTTCGACAGTTGAACCACGTCGGCGCCACCCTAACCAAACACACTCGACAAGCGCAGGTCCAGGCAGAGGCGTTAGTGCAATTGGAAGAGACGCATCAAACCGTGTTGCGACGGGTTGGTGATCTTACCCGCTATCTGGAGGACCGTGTGAATGATGAAGCCGCCGAGAGGCAGGCAGACATTCGGCTCCTTACTTCAAACGCTGATGAGACGGCTTCTCAAGTCGGCGCCCTGCAGCGCTCAAACTCGGAGTTAATCGTGGAAGCCGCTCGGCTGAACCAGGCGATACAAAGCGCTCGGGAGTTGCTTGCATTTGAAGAACGTAGAACCGGTGCTTTGAAGAAGCAAGCTGTAAAGCTTCGTGCCGACCTCGAAATATACGCTCAGACAGTATCTCGACTGGCGGAAGAATTGACCAGTCAGCGCCAGTCTGAGGTGAGCCCAGAACACCTACGGGTCCTCGAACGGGCCAAGGCAAACCTACTGGATCCGCTCTATGCATCTCTGACGGAACCCTTTCGAGGGACACCCGGGGCAATTAAAGAGCGGCTAAAGGTCTATCTTCCTTTCCTAAGCGCTGTCGGAAGCAATTCACTTATTGACGTAGGTAGTGGTCGGGGTGAATGGCTTGAACTTGTCACCGAGGTGGGCCTTGCCGCCACAGGCGTTGAGACAAACACTGTGCTGGTCCAACAAAGCCTTCAACGTGGCTTAAGGGTGGTCGAGGACGATCTCATCGATTATCTAGCGGCTCAGCCTGATAACACCGTCGGTGGGGTCACGGGCTTTCACGTTGTTGAGCACCTGCCCATCGAATTAGTTGTTCAGTTCTTGACCGAGGTGATGCGCGTGTTGGTACCTGGTGGGGTTGTTATCCTGGAAACGCCCAACCCGCGCAATGTGCTCGTGGGTTCCTGCAACTTCTATTTTGATCCAACCCACCGGAACCCTATACCCGCAGAGATTCTGCAGTTTCTGATGGAATCTCGTGGTTTTTCCGATCCGCAGTTGTTGTTGCTAAACCCTTCGAGTGAGGAGCCGTTGTCAGGCGATTCGGAACTGGTGAAACGGTTTAATCAGTATTTCTATGGGCCAATGGATTATGGCATCGTGGCTTGGAAGCCGACATCAAGCCACAGATAGCAACTGAGGTCACAGGCCTAAAGGAGAAGGAATCCTCGGATGAACCCGGATTACAGGAGAGGGAAAACCAAAACCGCGGACATTTGAACCCGCGTCCTTGTACAGTCTGAAGGTTCCACACTCTTAAGTAGCAGATGCGGATTCTCATAGCGACTACCCACGTTCCTTTCATTCGCGGTGGGGCGGAAGTTCATGCCGAAGGCTTATGTACGGCATTGAAAAGAGCTGGTCACGAAGCGGAGATAGTGGCAATCCCTTTCAAGTGGTATCCACCTGAAAAAGTCTTAGACCACATGTTGGCGTGTCGTTTGCTAGATTTGACCGAGGTCATGGGCACACGGGTTGACCTGCTAATCGGCTTAAGATTTCCGGCATACCTGATCCCACATCCCCGGAAGGTGCTTTGGATTCTTCATCAGTTTCGCACTGCCTACGATCTTTGGAACCACCAACTGGGCGACCTCAATTATCAACCCGATGGGATGAAGGTTCGTGATGCGATCCGAGAAGCGGATCGCCGGCTGATCCCAGAAGCACGACTTGTATTCGCTAACTCGGCCAACGTCTCGGCACGGTTACATAACTATTGCGGCATCAGCGCAACACCGCTTTATCACCCGCCACCAGGTAGCGAAAAGTTTTATACTGCGAGTCCCGAAGATTATCTCTTCTTTCCTAGCAGACTCTGTTTGCCCAAACGACAGGGGCTTGTGCTTGAAGCGTTGGCCCACACAAAGTCTCCGGTCACGTTGAAGTTTGCAGGCGCTGCGGACCAACCTGGTCATCAGAGTGAGTTGATTGCCCTCGCGCGTAAGCTGCAGGTTCATAGCCGAGTTTCCTGGCTGGGTCAAGTTACCGAGGAAGAGAAACATGGGCTCTATGCACGCGCCTTAGCCGTCGTATATCCCCCCCTGGATGAAGACTATGGCTACGTTACGCTTGAAGCGATGCTCGCGGCCAAGCCCGTGATCACCTGCAACGATTCAGGAGGGCCACTCGAGTTCGTGCGTTCCGATCAAACGGGATTGATAACTGAACCCAATCCCCCGGCACTCGCTGAGGCTTTTGATCGCGTTTGGGACAGCCGCGAGTTTGCGCGCAAGTTAGGTCAATCTGCGAAGGAGCTGTATCAGGAGATGAACATTAGCTGGGAGGGGGTGATTCGGGCGCTTTTAGCTTAGAGCCCCGCGATCAAGCGCAAAGAGTTCGCTTGTTGAGGACCTAAGGAACCGTGAGATTGCATGAAGCTTAATTGGTTTTCTCCACTGCCACCTGCGAAGACCGACATCGCACACTTTACCAAGCGTTTGTTGCCAGCTTTGATTAAGTCTGGCGAAGTAACTTTATGGACCAATCAAAAGAGTTGGGACCGTGAGTTAGAGACATTAGCTAACGTCAGAAGTTATCGCGCGGATAAAGTGCCTTGGGCTGAATTAAATCGTGCAGAGATCACCTGCTACAACATTGGCAACAACCCAGATTTTCATGGAGCCATTTGGCAGGTATCGCGGCAGTTGGCCGGCGTTGTCATTCTGCACGACTTTCGCCTTCATCATTTTTTTGACGGCCTGTATCGGGTTCAGTTTCGCGACCTAAGATCCTACTTGTCATTGATGATGAAGTACTACGGGCGGGAAGCATATGCCGATGCATTAACTTGTTTTCGGGAAGATGCAAGGAACATAGACTACATGGCTTCGCGTTACCCACTCACCCGACTTGCTACAGAAAGTTCACTGGGTGTCGTTGTTCATAGTGAAGAATCTTTCCTGAAACTCCAAAAAGAGTTGGATTCGCCGTTGGCATATATCCCGCTACCGTATCCTTCCATGCCACAATCAAAGCGGCGCCAAAAGCACGGATCCGATAACAAGACCCGCCTGGTTGTATTTGGATACATCGATCGTAATCGCCGGCTAGGTTCGGTGCTCCAGGCAATCGCTGGTCTGCAGGATCGTGACCGCTTTCAACTGGACGTGTTTGGTAGCATTCAAAAAGATCGGGAAGAACTCCGGTCGCAAGTCAAGAGGTTGGGACTCAGTGATCGAGTTAAGTTCCACGGCTTCAAGCCTGAGGCGGATCTTGAACGCGAATTGGAAACGTGTGATCTGGCAATCAATCTGCGTTTTCCGACTATGGGCGAAGCGTCAGGAAGTCAACTGAGGATTTGGGCGCACGCCCTGCCGAGTCTGGTCTCAAGGGTTGGTTGGTATTCCTTGCTCCCGGACGACACCGTGGCCTTTGTGCGGGTCGATGAAAATGAAGTTGCCGACATACAACAGCACCTCAGGAGTTTCATTAGTGACCCGGAGAAGTTTCGCGCAATGGGCGCTCGAGGGCGACGCGTGTTGGAAGAGAGACACACACCTGAAATGTACGTCACCGCCTTTATGGAATTGGCCATACAGGCGCAGAGGTTCCGCAGTACCCTGGCGACTTTCGAGCTTGCGGAACGCGCGGCGCGTTGCCTAGCCTCTCTTTCGCCGCAGTATGTTGACGATCGTGCATTCCGGGAGATGGCGATCAAGATTGACAGCCTTGGGATGGGGTATTGAATGCGGATCGCTTTGGATGGGCTGCCGCTCTGCCAATCGTTAACTGGAATTGGTCACTACACCTTTGAATTAGCTCAGCATCTTGCCGAGCTTGATCCTGGAGATCGAATAGACGTCATCTCACCGCGATCGTTTGTCGTCTCCCTTCGGGCTTCGAAATCTGGCCAAAATCTCCAACTGCTCAAACCTACTAGAAACCCGATCCTGCGATACTGGTGGAAAGCGGCGTTGCCTGGATACCTAAAGCGAAACGACATTGCGGTATTTCATGGCACCAATTACGAGTTGCCGCACAGTTCAATCTGCGCCACTGTCGTGACCATCCACGATCTATCAACCCTGCTTCTGCCTGATACACACGAGCGGAAAAATGTCTGGCGTGCGAGAAAGCGTCTGCCAGCTATCGGGGTGCAAGCCACTATGGTTATAACGCCTACCGACTGTGTTCGACTTGAAGTAAATTCACGTTTATCAATTCCTTTGGAAAAAATTGCAGTCGTTCCCGAGGCGGTAAGACACCTGGATCATGACAACCCGGCGCCTTCGGCGCTCAAAGAGCGTTTCGGCATCGCAGGTGACTTTGTATTGTGTGTTGGGACTGTTGAGCCGCGTAAGAACCTAACAGCCTTGGTTCAAGCTTTTGAGAATTTAGCCGAACAATACTCAGGGTTGCAGTTGGTGATTGCTGGAAAGAGAGGCTGGATGGTGGACGATCTTTTCAGACGCGTAAGACAATCTCCAGTGGGCAACCGCGTAATCTTCACTGGCTATATTGACGAATCCGACTTGGCAAGCCTGTACTCTTCGTGTCGAGTATTTGTATATCCTTCGATCTACGAGGGGTTTGGGCTACCGCCCCTTGAAGCCATGGCGGCGGGTGTGCCCGTGATCGCGAGCAGAATTCCCAGCATTGAGGAAGTTATAGGTTCTGCCGCCTACCTGGTTGAGCCCACGGCGGAGGGGATCCGAGCCGCGTTGGTTGAACTACTCGCCGATCCAAAATTGAGGGCCAGGCTTATCAGAGCGGGGAAGGAGCGGGTTGCGAAGTACTCCTGGCGTGAGACCGCCTCCAGGGCTCGAGAGGTCTATCTGGAGGCAGTTGATCGATTCGGTGTGGAGAAGCGAGGTTGTTCAAAATGAAAAACCCCCGACCTGAAGTCGGGGGTTTTGATCTCGTTGAGTAAACGAGAATTAAGGAGCTTACAGATTCCGGCAGCCGTGGTCGTTCTTAGTGACAGCCGAACCAAAGCGGAGCTGATATTCTGCCGACGTGATGAAAGCGCAGACCATGCCACGGTAGTTATTCACGTCGCGGTTGTTCAAGACGTCCAACCAAAAGTTGTAGCCATCCAGGTCCGGGTCGCGTCGCAAATATCCAAAGTACTGCATCAATACAAAAGCTGGGTTGAATTCGGCTGAGGTGAATGCCTGAGCGTCAACTGCCACCCGGAGAGCACGAGCGCGGCTGAGGTTAAGGTCGCTCCCGCCTGAGTTGTACTGGCTGATCATGTTATTGCGGACCGGATTCAGGTCGACGCCCGAACTCTGCTGCACGGTCGCAATCACCGCGTTGACAAATGCATCAGCCGAAGTTTGACCATTGTACTTGTTTAAGAACTCCGCTCGTTGCACGAAGGCAAGTGCATAAGCCTGTTTGGTCTGTTCCAGTGTTGGTCCCTCTACTACTTGCCGCCGATCCGCATTGAATTCGCTATAAATCGGCCGGCGACCGAGGCTTCCCTTGGTTAAGCGATAAACGAACGAACCTGTTCTCTGAAACTCCGCCTCGATGAAGAAGGCGGCGCTGACGCCAACTCGGCGGCTATAGATGCATTGAGCGTCACCCCCGCATGAGATGATCTGGCTAGTCCAGTAATCGAGTCCGCCCTGATCCGGAAAGCGACTGAGGAAGTCAATGTACTGCTCGTACACAAAAAAATCTGCGTCATCTATCGTGATCACCTGATTGGTCCCAGGCCGCAGACGCAAAGGTTTTACCTTTATGTCCCCGTAAAACAGCTCAGCTGGAAGATCTGGCCCGTCATTCTGCACGATCCTCAAGGTAGGGGCTTGCGCGAACACGCTGGTGCTGGCAAGCACAATTATCAGAAACAGAAGAGTTGGCTTAAACATATGAGACTCCTAATCGATGTGGCGTAACTGCATATTGGATAACGGAAAAGAGAGGGTTTTCCGTGGCAGTCTATGAAGGGCCGGGGCCGGTTGCCCGTAAAACCAAAGCGAGTGTAGCCTGCGGCAAACGTCCTTGTCAACGAAGTAATACGTTACATTTTCGATGCAAAAATCGAAGAAACAGAGGCTTTAACGCACCGGCAAGGCACTTTCGGCCATTCGCCCCCTCCCATAGTTTTTGACGCTAGAACCGCTCAGATAGTCCAAGAAATCCGTCACCTGACGGACGTCACCACGGCTCAAAGATTCCTGTTCTACACACTCAGTAACCGTGCTACCATCCGTAAGCTGTTAGCCCCAAACTCCCCATCCCGAGAGCAAGCGGGTGCTCCCTCCAGTCATGCGTCAACTGCTTGCAATTGTCAGTGCGATTGTTGTTGCGTTCAGCGCGGTGGCACCAGTATGTTCATCGCAGCTCGAATACATATATCCGGGGTCGCGCCAGATACGCTGGCCCACCACTACCATCAAGGTGGCACTATCCACCTCGTTAAGGAATCCAGGTCCCAACATTAAGTTGGGCAGTGATGTGCTGCGTGCGGCATATCGAGCACTCTCACGATGGTCCAATGTTGCAGACATAAGGTTCGTTATTACCGAGTCTTCAGCTCAATCTGTGAACAAGGCAGGCGATGGGATCAGCCTCATCACCATTGCCGATACACCTCAGAACAACTCAATCTTTAATGGCGAGTCAAGTACCGGGAAGACTCGCGTCTTTTATGATGAGCAGACAGGATTCATCTCCGAAGCAGACATAGTAATCAACCCACACCCTACTTCGGCAGAAGGCGTGCCCGTCCAGTTTTCCACAGATGGCTCACCGGGTACTTATGACCTGGAATCAACCTTTACCCATGAAATCGGTCATCTCCTTGGGTTGGACCACTCGCCTGTTATCGCCTCGACAATGCATGAAAGTCAGGCGTTAAACGGTTTGTATTACAGATCTGCATTTACACAACGCACACTCAGCGAGGAAGATCGAGCTCGCCTGATGAGCATCTATTCTTCAGACGTTACAACAGGTGTAATTGAGGGCGTCATACAGAGGCTTTCAAACACGGATAAGCGCGCGCCACTGGACAGAGCCGAAATCTGGGTTGAGGACAACCTAACGGGACGTGTAATTGCAAGTGCGGTTAGTTCGACCGCTGGTGATTATCGTCTTAGCAGTTTGCCACCCAACAGCTATCGGGTGCTTACCCGACGTCTTGTTTTGCGAGCGTCAGACGATGGTCTGGTTAGCAACCTGGCGAGCGGGTTTAAGGACGTGCAGTTGAACGCCAGCGAAGTTAAGACTCTCGATCTGATTCCTGAGCATCCATCCGGTACAACCTTCCTGAACCCACGCCTTATTGGCGCCGGCGGTCAGTTATCCAGTAAACCGATACTAGCTGAGGCGGGAGATCGTATTAGGGTATTTGTCGCAGGCGAAGGCGTAGATCAAGTTTCTGAAGCCGGGATTGCCATAACGTCACCCTACTTCACACTGGAGCCAGGAACAATTAAGGCGGAAGCGTTCCGAACATTCTATCCAGTGATAAGTTTTGAAGTGAACGTAAGCTCACAAGTGCCGTTTGGCGATTACACAATTCGTTTGCAGTCGATGCTCAACGAGGTCGCCTATATTGCAGGGGCGATTACCGTCGACCCCGCGGTGGAGTCAGATCTTGCTAATCCTACCGACGATCCACGGTTTTACGTGACCCAGCAATACCGGGATCTACTGGGACGAGAGGCCGATGCCGCAGGACTAGAATATTGGGTCCAGCAAATTGAGCTCTGTGGCGAGGATTCGGCATGTCGAAGCATGCGTCGCCTGAACGTCTCGGTTTCGCTTCTGTCCAGTTCGGAGTTCTCTGGCGGCGCTGCGCTTGTCCATCGCCTTTATCGCGTCGCCCTGGGGCGATCGCCGCGGTTTGCGGAGTTTCAACCCCTGGCAAGACAACTTAAGAGTTCCGCTGACGCGCCAACAGATTTAGCCTTAGTGCTGGTCAAGCTTCCGGAGTTCGCCAACCGATTTAATCCAGAGCTCGATAGTGATCAGTTCGTCGAGAGCTTGCTGAAGCAGCTCCAGGATGCTTCCGGCATCGATTTGTCACTCGATCGCAGTGCGTTGACTGCATTGTTTGATGGATCCGATTCCGGCCGGGCGTTGATTCTTCGTTACCTCGCAGAGAACAGCGCTGTTATCCGTGCGGAACAGGACCGAGCGTTTGCTTTGATGCAGTACTTCGGTCACCTGCGCCGTGATCCTGACGAACAAGCCCTAACAGCCACGCTTGCTGAGCTGAGAAGCAAAGGCTTTGCCGATGAAACCCGCTATCAATCAATCACCTGCGCTTTTGTAAATTCTGCAGATTACCAACGTCGTTTTGGAATGGTTCTAACGCACAGTCCTCGTGAATGTCTGCCCGAGGCGGCTGCAGGGCTAAGTGACGATAAAAGGTAGGACAAGTGGAAGCGAACCGCACTGTTCGAACCAGCAAATATCCTGATCAATCAGATCGATCTTGAGCGAGTAATTGCCTTTTGTGTCTGGCGCTCCACTGACTACTCGAACGAACGCTTCTTCGCCTGGAGCCAACGCTCGTTGCAAACGCGGCGATCCGTGAATCTCCTCAACTACCTCACCTGATTCAGAAAGTATCTTTAGTCCCAACCGAATACGTCCGACAAGAGGAGCGTTACTCACAAGCCACACCGTGTCACCGGTGTTCTCAATTCGGAGCACAAACTCCAACGGAGTAGATGCCGCCACTTCGCGTTGCCAATCGCCCACGACAGTGAGACTGGCCCTCAGGGTTCCCGGATTCTTCGAGTTCAGTTTTACTGGTCCGGCTCCCACCTTCTTACAAAACAGATAGTTGAAAGCCACAGGTTCCACGAATTCAACGTTGTGGCCTGAAACATTGTCGCGATCCAAAAAGCCGGGAATAGACGTGTAGTCGCCAATTATTGCCAACCCATGCCGCTCTAGTAGTTGGATCAGATAATCACGTTCAAAGGGCGACTCAAGTGTCTGATACTGTTCCATTACCGCAATCAGTTCTGCTTCACTTTGCGAACCGATAGCGGGTCGCTCACCTTCAGCAATAAATAGCAGACCGCCGTACCTAAGCATATCGGCCAGGTTAGCCAATACGGCGTTTTCATCTTCAAAGTGATGCAGCGCGTCATAGCATAGGATTGCATCGAAGGTAGCCTGGAACGGCGATGCCTCGATGTCATGGACCATGAAATTACAGGTCAAGCTTTTGTCATGGTCCAGACCAAACGGGACTGAGGCGATGCGCTCGCGCGCAATCTTAATAAGCTCGGGGCTAAGATCCACTCCCGTCACTTTGTATCCGAGCCTTACAAAGTATTCGCTGAGCCAACCTGAGCCACAGCCTACGTCCAGAATAGTTGCACCGGCAGGTAAGGAGAGCGTGTAAGCAATGTTGGCGAAATCGCAGAAGTGTCTCAGAGTGTCTTCGTCTAAACCCTCCCCGCACCAACGAGCGACCTTATGAGCCAAGTTGTAGAAGGGTTTTGTGTATAGATGATGGCGGTCGCTGGCAGCTAACTTGTCTGGATAATCAACCGCGCCTTTCTTGTAGTTTATTCCTTCAATCTTTTTGAATCTTCCGTTCATGTAACGACCCCTATTGAGCTTCGGTCGACGTGACAAATGCCTCATTCACACCTTCATAATCAACTACGGTTTCCAGCCGCTTCAACCAGAAGCTAAATCCACCTTCATCTGGCTCCCGATGTAAATACGTGAAGTAGTGGATTAGGATGAAAGCAGGGTTTACTTCGTGAGCTACGAAAGCCTTGCTGTTGCCTATCTGACGAAGCACTTCCGTTCGCGAAAGCTGTTGCTCCGCCAAACTCCTGATCATTTCCGTCTTGTCTGGAATCCCTTCAACAGGTCCGGTATTCGCCAGGAGGGTCGACACGTAGATCTCATCGCTCAGGGGTTGAAACTTCTCCTTCACGGATAGTTGGGCCATCCAAATGTTGGCCTGCTGTGACGTAATCTCGCCATCATCTGACTCCGCCCTCAGTGCCGCGAGTAGTTTTTTTGCCGAGGCGAATTCTGAATAGCTCGGCCGGCGTCCGTATGACACTTTGTATAGTCGATAGAACACGAAAGCATCTCTGTCGAGCTTTGCCGGCAACACGACGCTTTTCCTTGTCTGTCGCAGAAATTCCGGTTGATGCGTATCAGCAAGCGGCTTCGCATTCGGCTCGACTCTCGCAACAGCATATAGGTCGTCCGGGTTCCCCGGCTGTTTGGACGTCGCGCTCGGAAAACTCCCAATGAAAGTAAGCCGTCTCTCTGCCAATCCTTCTGCAAGCAATTTTTCCAGTTCAAGGCGGTCCTCGGGAGGAAACAATGAATTACGTACAGTCACATAGGAGACTGGGGTCCTTTCGAGCACTTCGAAGAAGCGCGTGGCATTCGGTTCAAGTCGCGTCAACCGTTCTACTTCATGCGCGAGCGGCGAAATGAAACTGTCGTTCGCGTTTACCAAAGGATGCTCATGGTCGGCGGCTCTCAACATGTATAAGTGGTTTCGATTTCCTGCGGGTAGTTCGACGATACCTCCCTTTGGCTGTTGCGACTTGAGATAGAGCGTAATCTGATCCGGATCCACTTCACCGCGAACCAGTTCAAGAGGCGCAACGTTCAGTTCCACAACGATGGCCAGGGCGATCAGACCGAAAACAGCAGGGCTTAACCAGGTGCGGCGGCTGTTTTTTAGAGACGCTGATAGTCTCAACGCACCCGCGCCAGCAAGCAGGGCAAGACCCACATAAGCGATCATGGCCCAGCGTACCGCGACCCGCATCCCCTGAAATCCGGGAACAAAGTCATAGAGCGCGCGGTGAAAGAAGAAGTTGAGGCCAAACGACCCTGCAAATCCGATAACAAGCCACAATAGCCCGTGCATCATAAGTTCTGATCTCTCGGTACTCACAATGCTCTCGCGCAGGTTCTGCTCAGAGGAAGGCGCCCCCCGGAGAAACGCCGGATAGCTGATCAAGAGTCGTACCAATACCAGGATGATGACCAGCATCAGGCAGCGGCTAGGCTCGGAGACACTGAGTAGCGTCCAACCAAAAGGCTTTACCTTAAATCCGCCGTAACCGACTGCAAGAATCGCCAGTACGCCGAATGCAATGGCAGCTGCGTCCAGGATAATCAGCATTCTTCGGCGGCGATTACTTTTCACCACCTCCGCAACCCGTCGCCCGCCCGGCAAGATGAGAGCGGCCAATGCCAACAGTGGTGCTATCAGTCCAGGGAACAGGACCATCTCGGTTCGCGCGGCAACGGCACCAAAACCCCGCCACAGCTTGTTGCGCTTTTCCGCTGCCAGCCAGTGCATCGGCGTTGCAGAGTATTCCAAAACGTCTTTTGGGCTTCTAACGAAATCGTTCAACTCGGCGACTCGTTTGTACGGAATCAAAAACGGTAGCAGAAGCAATGCGGCAATCCCTATGCAAACCGTTGCTCTGGCCCAGAACCTAAGGTCCTGCCAAAGACAATTTCTGAAGATCAGCAGTATGCCAGAGGCGATCAGCGGTATGACCGTTAAAATCAACCAGGTCGTGCACGTGAGGCCATTCATCAGAAATGCAAACCCCATCCAGATCGCGCGGCGCCAAGTGCGGGCCCTGGCATATAGAACAAGTGCTTCGAGAACCAGCGGGATCCAGCCCGCGAAGATCAGATGGAGATGGGCCAGATGATGGAAGCGAAACGGAATTAACGCCAAAACGATGCCGGCAATCCACCCCACTCTGTAGGATCCAGACAGAGTTCGCGCCAGCCGAAAGGTACCGTAGGCAGTGAAGGGAAAACTGACAAACGCGGCAACACTATAGATGGTGAGCGGCCTGAATCCGAGTGCAAACATGGGAAAGAAAAGCAAACTGACACCGTAGTCGTATTCTCCGAACGCCAGGCTATAGCGGTAAGGATAAAAAATTGTAGCGTGAAAAAGGTTCAGCGGGTCCCGGAACGTCTGGTGATAGTCCCACCAAAGAAAGTATGCGATCGAGTAAGGGTCGCCGTGGTCAGAAACACCGTCTCGCAGACTAATAACCCATGGCCAGGTGACAATCGCCGTGAGAGCAAGAAATGCTAAAAATATTAGTAGTTCACGAAATACTCGATGGCGAACCAGCAGGGAGTAAAGGTTCATCAGCAACTGCTAAGGCCTCATACCAGGTCGAGAAGCGAGAATCGAAGAATAGATTAAACCTTTGGCGATCAGCAAGAAAGAGCTACTTCGACTATAATGCAAACTTCATCATCAATCAGCACATCACTCGATGACTTCGGCGATCGGCAGACCTTCATCCATGTACGTTGCGGCAGATAATGATCGCGCCACTTCTGCCAAACCCTCTTTAGTAGTGAGAGATTATCTCCGTGGCCATATTCCGCAGATCATCTGCGGCGCTATTCTCATCCTGATGGCCGCCAATATGATTTCGCTGAATTCGAAAAAGAGTATCACTAACGATGAGATGGTTCACATTCCCGCCGGGTATCATTATCTGAAAGGTGGAGACTTTCGCCAGAATCCTGAGCACCCTCCGCTAATCAAGATGTGGGCCGCTTTGCCACTTCTGGCGCTCAATCCAACTCCCAGTTCGTTCGAGAGACCAGCAGGTTTCGACTACGGTCGTTTTAGTATTGAATCGGCTGTCACGTTTTGGAAGACGAACAAGGTTCGATTCGAGACCATTGTGTTCGTGGCAAGGTTACCGATGGTCTTGCTGACGTTAATGCTCGGCGTAGCAATCTATTTTTTGGGCTCGGAATTATTCGGGGTTCGTGCAGCTGTACTGGGTGTAGCAATGTTCAGCTTGGAACCGACCGTGTTGGCCCATGGCCGCATCGTTCATACAGACACCGCAGCGGCACTAGGCTACTTCCTCTTTTTCTTTGCGCTTTATCGCTTCTTAAAGCTTCAGTCGTTCAGACGAGCCGTCTGGTTAGGGTTGTCGATTGGGTTCGCCTTACTAACAAAGTTCTCAATGATTATCCTGGTTGCTGTCTTTTTCCTGGTGCTGGGATACACGCTTTGGCGAGTATGGCCCAGCCCTGAGAGGCGGTTGGAGCTTCTCCGCCAGTTCGCAACAGCAGTCTTGTGTGGACTGCTACTAATAAACGCCTTCTACTACTTTCAACACTCAGCACTCGGCCGACCGGAAGTCAAGTGGATCATTCATAACTATCCGGTTCAAGGTCAGCGCGTTCATTCCGCCGCACAGTTTCTTTCAATACCCTTTCCAACCTACTATGTCTTTGGTTTCTTAGCCGTAGCGTCGCACAACGATATTGGGCATTCGACCTCTTTGCTTGGAAGGTACGGAAACAGAGGCTGGTGGTATTACTTCCCGGTAGCTTTCGCATTAAAGACAACTATTCCATTTCTGCTCCTGTCGATTGTGAGCGTTCTGTGGGCACTGAAACGCGGGATTACTGAGTACGATAGGCGTCTTTTGCTGCTGGTGTTGCCGGTACTTCTCTATATGGCGATCGCCATGACGAGCAGTCTTAACATCGGTGTGAGGCATGTTCTCCCGGTCTTCCCCTTTCTGTTCTTGCTGGGCGGCGCCCTTCTCGATAGGCTCTTCAGTTTCAACGCGAGGGCGGCTGTGACTGTATTCGTGCTGTTGTTGGGTTGGATGTTTGTGGACGCTGTCCGCGCGTATCCACACTATATGGTCTACAGCAGTCCGCTCCTAGGCAACACTGCAGGGTGGCAAGTGCTGTCAGATTCGAACGTCGAATGGGGAGAGGACGTTGGCGAGCTTGCGCGATACCTGTCGCAAAGAGGCGAGAAGGAGATCTTGGGCGCTCTTTCTGCTGGCTGGGCCACCCTTGAGCTCTATGGCGTGAGGATGATTGACTTTGCCCCACGCGAACCAGGTCTTGCCGACAGGCCATATGTTGCCCTGGGTGCGAGCCATCTCAATGGTTCGACCAATCCAGGGGATTTAAAGGACGAAAACGGTTATCAATTAAGTGAATCAGAGCGTCACAACTACTTCTCGAAGTACCGGAGTATGACTCCCGAAGTCGTTTTTGGAAAATCTATCTATCTCTATCGTATAAGAGAATAGCTCAACTAAACTATTTTGCCGGAACAGCCATTTTAGAAGGGGTAGTGGTCGGAGCACTATTGCGCCGCTTCGCAATTGCCGCCTCAAGCAGCGCCACGACCTGTTGGTGATTCTGTGATAGTGCAAGGCTTAAAGGGGTTTTGTCATCTGAGTTTTTAATCGTGGGATCAGCGCCGCTGTCGAGTAGAAGTTTGGCGGTTTCTGTATGGCCGTTCCCCGCCGCCGCCGTGAGGGCAGAACGCCCGGTCTGGTCTAAACCATTAACAGGAGTCCCTTTTGCGACCAACTCCTCGATCTGCTTGCCGTCGCCTTTTGCCGCCGCCTGCACCAGCGATGAGACATCTTCGAAGAGTTCGACGATTTCCTTGTGGCCGCCTCCCAAACTTACAACCGTCTCACCGTCATTCTTCTTAGCGCTCAGATCAGCACCATGGTCCAGCAGCAGTTTGACTGTTTCGAGACGTCCAGAAAAGGCTGCCTCCATGATCGGCGTGTTATTGTCCTTGCCACGCATATTTACGTCTACGCCGAGATCGAGTAGCTCTTTTACTGCGGCAGTGTCCTCACCAGCAGCCTTTTCGAGCATTCGAATTTCTGCTCTCGTGAGCCCCTTTGTGTTTTCTGCGGTTGAGGAATCGGGACGCGGTTCCTCTTCAGTACCTTTTTGACAGGCCGATGCGGTTGTGATCAGGGTAGCCGCAACAACAGCAAAAATGGTTTTGCGCATGAAGATCATCCTCGCTTTAATAAGAATTGGGAATTTTCGACTCGGCAGTGGAATGATTGAGCGTTCGGATACACGAGCACGAGCCTGGTCCTGAAAGAGGGTTAGTCTGGCACACCGCGGATCTTTCCGTCAAAACCTGACGGACTATGGTCGGCAAGTTGCGCTATACTTTTTTGAATCTTCGTCGAAACTCGGAACAGCTCAAACCTTCGACTCAGGTTTGAGCCAATCGTTAATGATTGGCACGCGCAACAAGCTGGTTGAGACCTTACTTGGCTACACCTGGCTATTGGGCCTGGCCGCGACCGTAGTCTTTTCAGCCCTAACAGCCGACAGGCGCGCTCGCCAGATAGAAGAGTATCCCTGTTGTTGTGATCCATTTGGCTACCTCCAAATGGCAAAGGACATTCGTGAGGCGCAGCGAACCGGCGAGCGACCTGATTTCACAATTGAGACCGAACACACGCGGCTTCTGATACAATTCATGCAATCTCGCCAAGTGCCTGTGCCACTTTGGGAGCATCTGGTTGCGCCGCTCGCATATCATTATTTTCCGCAGACCGATCAAGTTGGTGTTCAATACCCGCCGGGCACGGGATTGATGTTGGCGGTATTCCCTCAGGATGCCGCTCTGCACAGTCTGGGTCGGACGGTAGCAGTGATTTACGCCGTGGCTGGGCTGGGCATCCTCGTTATCGCTGCGTTCAAGCGAGCCTGGATCCCTGCAGGATTCTTCATTCTGGCTCTAGTTGTCGGCTTGGACATTCTCGCGAATATTGACATTGCGAGCTTCTCAATAAATGCCATGCTGGTCCCATTGCTTTTATCGGCACTGTTGATCGCTGGCGCGTTTCTTATTGATGGTGGTGCAGGACGGGCGTTCTACATGGTATGGGCCATGACTCTGATTGCTGGTGTTTTGTTTGGCTTTACTATTCTGGTTAGACTGCCGCTGATTTTGCTGTTGCCCGGCGTACTCTTGATACTCTGGCCGCCGGACCTTCGAAGCCTGTACAAGAGTGCATTGTTGCCATTCTTTTTGGGTCTGGTCGTCGGAGGCTTGTTGCCGCTTTCGATCCATCAGCTTCGCCTTACTGGCTCGTGGTATTTGTCCACGTATCCGAGTTATGACAGCCTGCCCCCATCGCTGGAGCATTTTTGGAGCAATCTGATCTTCTATTTCGGCTCGGGCAAAACTCAACCATTCAACTGGTCCTTGCCAGTGGTTGCCGTAGGGTTGGTCGGTCTGTTGCTTCGTACAGGAAGAGGGCACGTGAATGGGGGAAGATCTGCTGTTCTGAGTTGGTTGACCGGCAGACGTGTGCTCTTAGCGGCAATGACAGTGTGGGCTGTTCCGACCTTCTACATCCTTACTCACTATCCGAACAATCACTATTATCCATTGCCCGCCACGTTTGGCACCGTTCTACTTCTTGGGTTGTGTGCTTTTGCTCTCGACAGTCGCCGGAAAGGGTCTGAAGGCAAGGGTCGAGTCGTCGGTATGTTTGCGCTGGCGCTCGCTGCTATTCCTGGGTTGGCGGCAGCTAGCCATACTGCGTACAGTTACATTCCACCAAGCTCGGAGAAGTTTGCCCCGCGATTTGAGATGCCTACAGAACTTGCGGACGAGCATTCGTGGGTTTGGGCCGACCATCTAAGCGGTACCCTGTGGTATTACGTTCGAAAGCCGGCATTCAAACTAAGCCCCACCAATCGTGAAACGCGGCTACTCGTTTATGAATTTGTAAGGACTCGTGGTGATCGTCAATACATAATCGGTAATGATCCCGGGACGCAGCCGGTCATAGATGAAATAGTAAGCCTCGGCGGTCGGTTAGAGTTACGCGGCAACGTTGAAGGCTACCCATACTACCTTATTCATTGGCCCACTGATGGAACCTTTAAGACAGCCAGCGTGAATCCGTGACTCTGGACTCCTGAGCTTAACTGAACTTACTCGAGCTAAAGTCTCGGGTTAAAAAAGTGATTTTTAACTCAACACAGGTTGACGTAATCGGCACACTGGAACATCAAGCTGCTCGCGATGTGCGTGTTGCAGTAGTCATTCCTTGCTATAACGAAGAACTCACAATCGCCAAGGTCGTCGGAGAGTTCCGGTCCGAGTTGCCGCAAGCGCAGATCTATGTCTTTGATAACAAATCCAGCGATCGCTCAGTTGAACTCGCAATGCAGGCAGGGGCTCGCGTGTTTCACGAGACGCGGCAGGGAAAAGGCTATGTCGTTCAATCTATTTTCAGAAGAGTGAATGCTGACATCTATGTAATGATAGACGGTGATGGCACTTACCCGGTTTCTGAGGTACATAAACTTATGAAACCGATTCTGGAAGGGCAGGCTGACATGGTGATTGGGTCTCGCCTACATCAGCAATCAGCCAGTCAATTTAGATCGGCTAATCGACTCGGCAACCAGATGTTCCGACTGATTTTGAAGTACACGTTGGGCGCGACAATTTCGGACATGCTCTCTGGGTATCGTGTCTTCAACAGAGAGTTTGTAAGGGGAGTACCACTTTTCGGCGGCGGGTTCGAAACCGAAACGGAACTGACCATCAAAGGCCTGGAACAGGGGTTCCGGATTGTGGAACTGCCAGTAAGCCTCAGTCCTCGACCCAAAGGCAGCTTCTCAAAAATTCGAATCTTTCGCGACGGATTCCTAATCCTAAATACGATTCTTTCACTGTTTCGCGATTACAAGCCCTTGACCTTCTTTGGCGGCGCCGGAATAGTTCTTAGTGCATTTGGAATTCTGCTTGGTGTGCTTGTCCTCGCAGGGTTCCTAGAGTTGCAGTTCATTATTGGGGTTGCGGCCGCAATCCTGGCGGTTGGGCTCGTTATTGCTGGCATGCTTGGCGTGACAGTGGGATTGGTATTGCACACCATTGTCCGACGGTCACAGCAACTCGAGCACCAAGTGCGCATCCTGGTCGACGATCTCCGCCTTCAGGTGGACTCGGCCGTATCGCAAATCAAATCTGAGCGGCAATAGTCGATGGCGCCCGGAGCAGATACTAACCAGGGGTCTAACGCCCTCACTAGCACCCTGCTTTTCCTCATCACGCTCACTGTCTTTTGGGTTTCTCCTGTACATCAGGTAACCGAGTCGCGGTATTCGATGCTGTTGAGTCAGGGGTTACTGGAGCATCGAAGCTTCGCCTTGGATCTCTACAACATTCCGAGACTGGAACCGGTCTATCACGACCACACCTGGAAAAATGGCCATATCGGTCAACTGGAGCTTGTTGGGGATCGGTTCTATTACTACCTGCCGCCGGGTAGTTCGGTGTTATCTGTCCCATTCGTCGCCGTACTGAATATGGTTGGAATCTCTGCACGTAACCCTGATGCCACATTCAATCCAGATGGCGAAATCAAGATCGAAAGGATTCTCGCGGCTTTGTTGATGGCGGCATTGTCGGTGGTGCTGTTCTTTGCCGCTCGCCTAGTTTTGCCTCGTAGTTGGAGCGTGATGGTGGCGTTGGGTGCTGCGTTTGGTACCCAAGTGTGGAGCACCAACTCGCGTGCGCTTTGGGCAGACACCTGGGGACTATTACTGTTGGGCGTGGTTGTTTACTTGTTACTGGCTGATGAGCTAGCCAGACGACGGTTGAAGCCAGTGCTGTTGGCGTCACTGCTCTCGTGGACCTATTTCGTAAGACCGACAAATGCGGCGGCGATTCTGGCAGTCAGCTGTTACATCCTCTGGCGTCGCAGGCAACTGTTCTTGCCTTACATCTTGACTGGTATGGGTTGGCTTTTATTATTTATGCTCTATTCCTGGATTCATTATCGTGCATTGTTGCCGACCTATTTTCGCGTCAATAAGCGATTGAGCTTCGAGCATTTCGCAACGGCAGTCGCGGGAAATCTGATCAGTCCCTCGCGTGGGTTGTTGGTCTTTGTCCCGGTAACGGTACTTGTTCTGTTCATCGCCTTAAAATTTCGCCGCTCGCTTCGCTCACGACCGCTCTTCTATCTGGCGACAACCATTTCAGGTCTCTACTTGCTGGTTATGTCAACGTTCAATCCGTGGTGGGCCGGCGCCAGCTATGGTCCTCGTTACTTGGCGCCAGTCATCCCATGGATAGCGCTTCTGGCCGTTCTGGGGCTGGACGCGTTGCGCCGCGTTGGTGAATCCAACATTCGAGCTCTCGTAATCGCTGGGAGTCTATTGCTGTCACTTAGTGTTGTCATCAACGGTGTCGGGGCAATTTCACATCGGGCCTGGGCCTGGAACACATACGGGGACATCGATCACGATCCAAAGAAGGTGTGGAACCTTCGGCATTCTCAGATACTAGCGGCGTTTCTACATCCACCCTTGCCCGACGAGTTCCCATTGCTAACGGATAGGCTTGAATTATCTTCGCCTCAAGCCGAGAAATATTTGAGGTTTGGTTGGAGCGGCGCTGAGCAAGGGTTTCGCTGGACCGATGGCAGCGAGGCGGCAATTATCTTCGCGATGGATAACCCTGAAGAGCTGAAAGTTGAAATTAGCCTAACACCATTTCTGGTGAACGGAAGGCATGAGCGGCAGAGGCTGGAGATTCTGATGAATGACGTTTCCATTCAGTCTTGGGAGTTGAGGAGCGATCAAGGAAAGTCTTACGAATTCCGTTTACCGCGCGCGACGATTCAAAAGAGGAATGTCCTCACGTTGCGATTGCCTGACGCAGCTTCACCGAATGATTTCAAAATAAGTACGGATGAGCGGAGGTTAGGTGTAGCGGTCCACTGGATTAAGGTTTCGCACGTTATAAACTGATTTCGTGTAAGTCCGAAGGGAGTTCACTCGAGTATGCCAACGTTGAGGGCTCGTCAGGTTTTGCGAGCATAACTAACCGTCAACATCTCCCACTGATGACCATCTGGCTCGTTCCAGTAGACGTTACGGTTTCTGACCAGGGAACGCCGAGTAGTTCAGCTAGTAGTTTCGCCGATGCTACTTTGTCGCGGGAAGGCACCATCAGGTGATCAAGGTGAACAGTCATCGTAGCCTCATGTTTAAGCAGCACGCCAACGCCACTACTTTAGGAATGGTGCAGGTTCACGTTCAAGTTGACCTGGGTCGTTTGATGGCTAAATCGGGGAAAGAGTGCTCCAGACACGCCTTGCGGCCATGCGGTTTCCGGGAACCGTAGCCCGGTTAATGTGCTCGGCTCGGCGTCGAACTTCCTAGCCCTTTCACGAGCGTCCGCGACAAGATCATTCCCCAACCGGAGGAACCTCAGCGTTAATAAGGCCGCGGCAACAACCAGGGCAACGCCATCGATGGCCCAGAATAATTGCCGAACTGAATCCTCCGAGACTAACGTACCGGCCAAGCCAAATACAGCGCCAATTCCCAGACCAATCGCCGCCAGGATCTCGAGACTCCTATGGGTAGGTGTATTCATCAAATCCTCCGCGCTGCGTAATTGTATTCGTTAATTAACATTTGCCGATTAGAATGACTTCACGCCACAATGTTCCATCACCGAGCCTGACAGTCTCTTCTCAATGGCCCACGGACCTTCTGAAACCAGGACAGATTCTGTAATAGCCTGTCTGATCGCGTTTGTCAGCTTCTGGGTTTTCTGGCTGTCACCGGTGCATCAGGTCACTGACTCAAACTATTCGCTCCTGCTGAGCGAGAGCCTCATCAGCCATCGGACCTTCACGCTTGATCAGTATGCTATTCCCCGATATCCGCCATTGGCCCAGGATTACGCTTTAAAGAACGGTGAACTCTATCATCTTGAGTGGGTGCGTGGCCGCCTTTTTTATTTCTTCCCTCCGGGCAGTTCCGTGTTATCAGTTCCATTCGTTGGCATAATGAAGCTCTTCGGTCTTTCCCCTGCAAATCCAGACGGGACTTACAACCAGCAGATTGAGATCAAACTTGAAGCCCTGCTCGCTGCGATACTTATGGCATTAGCCGCGGCCTTGTTCTTTCTAACCAGTCGCCTGCTACTTCCGATTGCGACGAGTCTATTGGTGGCGTTTGCGGCTTCATTAGGGACTCAGGTGTGGAGCACGGCGTCACGAGCCTTGTGGAGCGACACCTGGGGAATACTGCTTTTCGCCGTCGTCATCTACCAGCTGTTAAGATCTGGAGTCCAGCGAAGTCCGATTCAACCTGAGGTGCTCGCCACCCTCTTAGCCTGGACGTACTTTGTTCGCCCGACCTCCAATATTCCGATACTTGCAATCACTGTTTACGTTGCGCTCTTTCATCGAGACAAATTGCCCCGATTCTTAATTACCGGCGCGATTTGGCTGGCGCTCTTTATTGCATACTCATGGCACTACTTTGGTAAGTGGATGCCGAATTATTATCTGGCACGCCGACTCTCGTTCAATATTCCCTTTGAAGCTCTTGCCGGTCATCTAATCAGCCCTTCCAGAGGCTTACTTCTGTATGTGCCTGTGTTGCTCTTCGTCATCTGGCTACTGCTGCGTTATCGCAAGGAGGTCCAACAGCGGCGTTTACTATGGCTTTCGATAGCGGTAGTAGTTGTTCACATTGTGATCATCTGCGGGTTTGATCACTGGTGGGGAGGCTTCTGCTATGGTCCAAGGTTGCTTGCGAGCCTCGTCCCCTGGTTTGTATTGTTGGCAATCCTCGGCTTGAAAGCCGCCCAGCAGAACTGTAATAAGAAAGAACTCGCAGCAGGTGTGCTTCTATTAACTGTCAGTATCTTGATTAATGCTCGAGGCGCGATGGCAAGGGAAACATGGATCTGGAACACAGTTCCTGTAAACGTAGACGAACGTCCAGATCGCTTGTGGTCATGGTGCGAACCTCAGATGTTAGCCGGACTCATTCGTCCTTCAGAGCCCAGCGAGTTTCCCTTGCTTAGCGGAATCGTCGAGTTTTCCAAAGAAGAATCCGCCAAATACTTGTGGTATGGCTGGAGCGGTGCTGAACAGGAGGCGCGATGGACTGACGGTCACGAAGCGGCTGTTGTCTTCGGCCTCACCAACATTGTCGATCATAAGCTTGAAATGAAACTTGGCCCCTACCTTGTTGAAGGAAGGCACGACCGACAGCGACTGCAGCTGGATCTCAATGGTACGACCCTGGAAAGTGTAGTTCTTGCGAGTCGCGAACCTGTAGTGCTCAAGCTTGCTTTGCCAGCAACGCTGCTAAGAAAGAGAAATGTACTTACCCTAATCATGCCGGATGCCGCGTCGCCTTCGGTTTTAGAAGGGAAGGAGGATCTTCGATACCTGGGTGTGGCAGTTTCGTGGGTTCGTCTAGATGCCAACCAGATTGAACAAAACTAGCTCAGTCCCATCGTTAGCTAATCTGCGAACTGTGGAGTTAGCGGGTTGGGGCGGTTATCCGCGTGTACAATCGACCGTTTGGGAACCGCGCGATTCGGCAGAACTCAAGAGGTCGTTCGAGAAGACTACAATCGTCCGGGGGCAGGGAAGAAGTTACGGTGATGCCGCACTTTCGAAGACGGGTATCGTGGTGTTGTCCGAAAACCTAAATCGGGAGCAAACGCTGAATGACAACGGCGTGTTCAGTGCGGAAGCAGGAACCACGATTGCCCAAGTGCTGAACCAAGTAGTTCCTCAGGGGTGGTTTCCCGCTGTTGTTCCGGGCACAAAATTCGTCTCACTTGGGGGATGTTTGGCCGCAGATGTTCATGGCAAGAACCATCATCACGTTGGTTCATTTGCTCAACACGTTCTGCAGTTCGAACTCCTTTTGGCTGATGAGGTTGGCCTCTCCTGTTCGGCGCAAGAAAATGTGGATGCTTTTTCGGCAACCGCCGGTGGGATGGGACTCACAGGAATTGTCACTGATGTTGAAATGCAGCTGATTCCGGTGGAGACGCCATTTGTAGTTGCTCAGCATCACCAGGCAAAGGACCTTGAACAGTCCCTACAAATTCTAAACGACCCGAGACTTGATGATGAATACAGCGTTGTCTGGTTGGACTGTCTGGCGAAAGGACGGCGATTTGGCCGGGGCATCCTGATACGGGGTCACCATGCCCGTCATGATGAACTCCCAGGCGGCTCCGAAACGGTGCGAGCAAGCAGGAAATTCGATCTGAAGTTTGATTTCCCTTCCTGGGTCCTGACGGCTCAGTTGTTAACAGCTTTCAACAGCCTCTACTACCGTTACCAGGGTTCACGCAAGACAGCTTTTATCCAACACTACGATGACTTCTTCTTTCCGCTTGACAGAATCGGGAGTTGGCCACGCATGTATGGCAAACGAGGCTTTGTGCAATACCAATGCCTCTTTCCACTGGCCCACAGTGGACAGGGGGTACAGCTCATCCTTGAAGAGCTGACGGAAACGGGCAGAGATAGCTTTCTTGCCGTGTTGAAGCGATTTGGACCAGCGAGTCAGGGACTACTGTCATTCCCGTTTCCAGGGTATACGCTGACAATGGATTTCCCAATGAGCGAGGATCTATTGCCATTTCTAAATCGGCTGGATGAAGTGGTGCTGAGACTTGGCGGGCGGGTCTATTTAGCAAAGGACGCACGTCTTAGCGCTGACAATTTCAAGCTCATGTACCCGCGTTTGGACGAATGGCGGAGCCTGAAGGCGATTCTGGATCCACATAATGTTTTCCAATCTGACTTATCGCGTCGGCTTGAGCTCACGCCGGCCGATAAACCATTGAATCCATAAAATGCCCTCCAAAGCCCATCGGATATCATTCCTCAAATACCTGGCCGTTCTCAGGCCACAGGAGTGGATCAAGAATGGGTTCGTTTTTGTCGGGATCCTGTTTGCAAATCTTTGGCGAGAGCCAAACATGATCGAGCGAGTTAGCGTTACAGCACTCGCTTTTTCACTTACCGCAAGTGGAGTGTATGTCCTGAATGACCTGTTAGATCGTGATCAGGATCGAAATCATCCGCGCAAAAGGGAAAGACCGATTGCGGCCCAGCACATCGCGCCCCGTTCAGCACTCCTACTGATGACGCTTTTATGGTTTATAGGACTAGGTTTGGGATGGATCGTAGGAGCCAGAGTAGTCTTGATTCTCGGAATGTACATTGCGATCAACCTGGCTTATTCGGTAGCAATAAGAAATATTGTCATCCTCGATGTTTTTGCGATTGCAAGTGGGTTCATGCTGCGGATCCTGGCAGGAACCGTAGGTGTAGGCATCCCGCCTTCACAGTGGTTGTTGCTTTGTGGGTTGATGATCGCCCTATTTCTGGGGTTCTCGAAGCGACGGGCCGAACTTTATGCGTCGACCGGTGACGGCGATGCCCATAGACCTGTGTTGAACAGCTATCACCCGGTCTTGCTGGACAAGATGATCGTCGTTACTGCCACCTGTGTTGTTGTCACCTACGGCCTTTATACAATGAGTCCTGTCACGATGCAGACACATGGAACCGAAGCCTTGATCTATACGCTTCCCTTTGTGATGTATGGCATCTTTCGCTATATGCACTCCCTTCATAAACAAACCAGTGGTACCGATCCCTCTCGAGAGATCTTTCGCGATCCTCATGTGTTACTTTCCATACTAGGGTGGCTCCTTGTCACTCTGTGGCTGATTTCATGAACCAGCGCGTCTCAGTAATAGAACAATGGCCGAGTCGAAGGATTTCATAGATGTAAGTCAGTTGATAGCGAACTCGTCGGTCGAGGAACTAAACCGACTGGCGGACGAGTATTTCTCTCAGGTACAAGACTGGAACTTTCACCTGGCGAAGCCCTTAGGCGCCATAGATGAAGCACCCCAACTATTGACTAACTTTGCGATCTTGCTGCAGGGGCTCTCGCTCTGTCGCGGTATGACCGTCTTGGAGTTTGGTGCTGGCACCTGTTGGGCTTCGAGATTCTTGAGCCAACTCGGTTGTCAAGTGATCGCCATGGATGTCTCAGCCACAGCGTTGCGGATGGGCCAGGAACTTTATGAGCGGCACCCTCCCTTTGGAACGACGCCGCAACCGTTATTCAACCTGTTCGATGGCCGCCGGATGGAACTTGCGGACGAGAGTGTTGATCGCATTTTGGGCATTCACGCTCTTCATCACGTAGCGAATTGTAATGAAGTTCTCTCTGAGTTTGCGCGAGTTTTGAAGAACGACGGTATAGCCGGGTTTGCTGAGCCGGGTCCCGAGCATTCGAGGTCGCCACAATCACAGGAAGAGATGCGCACTTTTGGTGTGATTGAAAACGACATCGATACCAAACAGATATGGAGTGATGCTGCCGGCTGTGGCTTTACTGAGATGAAGATCGCAATCTTCAATATCCCGCCGTTTCTTGTTTCACAATCTAGGTTCGACAGCTTTCAAATGGGAGAAGAGCCAGTCGTCAATGACTTCATGTCTCACACACGAGAGTTTCTTAGGAACCAGCGCACTTTTTTTCTCTACAAGGGCAAACAGCTTTCAAGAGATAGTCGATATTTCGGAGATCTCTCAGCAACAATTCAGATAGAAGAGACCACTATTCAGGCCATTGAGGGAAAAGAGATCAGGTTACATGCAGAGGTTGAGAACAACAGTTCTTTAATCTGGTTGCCCCGCGGATCGGGCGTCGGGGCAGTGCACCTCGGATGTCACGTACTCGACAGTAACGGCAAAGTGTTGCATCACAGTTATCATTGGGAACCGCTCTCGCCGGGTGATGGCGTGCGGGTATTGCCGAGGCAGAGAGTTAAGTTAACTGTGACCCTGCCGCCACTACCTTTGGGCAGTTACACATTGGAGTTCGACATGGTTAGCTACGATGTCGCCTGGTTTGCTCAGAATGGTTCGCGAACAATTAGAGTCCCGCTCGAGGTTCTGCCCGAACCGACAACACGCGAGCACTAATTGCTAACCGTTTGTCGCCATCACGGTTGGATTACCCAGGCCGCCTCCGCATATGAACCGCACGCTACATTGGTTGGTCCAGCCGCTGCTGTTGTTTGCGTTGGGGACTGTGTTCACCTTGGGGATGATTTACACCCGGGTTGTTCCACTTGGCGCTGTGCCGTATTCCATCGGGATCAAAGGACAGGATTGCGGACAGATGATCTGGAACTTGTGGTTCGTAACCGAGTCGATCAGCCACGGCCAAAATCCTTACCACACAAAAATACTCTTCCATCCTGAGGGAGCAGATCTTGGGCATCACACACTCGTGCCTGGAGTCTTTCCTGTCACGGTACTGTTGAAGCTGTTGACGGGCAACGATCCACTCTATCCGTTTTATGCCTACAGAATAATCATCCTGCTGTCATTCACTCTCTTGTTGTTGTTCGCGTTTCTATTATTCAAAGAGTTGGGCTTTGGGTGGATGGTTGCGGCAACGTTTGCAGTAGGCTATGCGTTTTCGGACTTTTACATGCTGCATTTTATTCATCTGAATCATGCGGCAGGCTTTTTTATGCCACTAGCTGCATTGTTGCTCGTACGCTCTTACAAATCTCCTAAATCAAACTACATTGTTCTGCTCGCTCTTACTGTTGCTGTCGCGGTGTATTTCACTGAGTTCACGCTTTACATCTACATGGCAGCTGCGATGATGGCTGCGGGCCTCGCTTTGTTTCCAGCCGAACGTCGTGAAGTGCTTTCCAGGTTCGGAAGAGTCGGCAAAACCCGAATGCTGATTGCCTCGTCACTCTTTCTACTTATTCTCGCGCCAGTTTTGTTCATCTTCTTCTCTGAAGAGGTGCGCAATCCACCGCTTGACGAGATTTCGCATTACTCCGCGAACCTCGCGGGGTTCTTTATTCCCGGTCAAGAACGTGACCAGCCGGAACTTTACGGCGAACCATACGCGACTCCACTCTATGGTCAGTTATTTTCGAGGCTGGATGCTCGCGTGACCGTGGGCCATGGTGGATACGAAGCGTTTGTCGGGTTCCCTCTGTTGCTGTTGAGCGGAATTGCGGTGTTTACGACGAGAAACAAGTATGTTTTCGCATGTCTTATAACCGCAATAGTTTTCTTCATACTTAGTCTTGGTCCAACACTTAAGATTTTTGGCACTGATACGGGAATTCCAATGCCGTACGCTGCAATAATGAACGTGCCGCCGTTTGATGCAGGCCGGACGCCTATCAGGTTCAACGCAATGTCATCGATGCTCCTGGCCGTAGTTGGCGCGACAGGGTTGGCAACGCTTGCACGGTTCGTGAAGGAGAAGAGGGGAGCAAACATCGCAACTGTCGTCACCCTGCTGTTTCTCGTCTGGACTACCGCAGAAGCCTATTCTCCAATTCCACAAGAGAAGCCCTTTCAGGTTCCAGAAAGCCTTTTTCAACTTGTGGAAGGACCCGTACTAAACGTTCCGCCGGTGATGTGGGATGGTTACGCGGTTATGCTGCAAACATTGCATCACAAGCCAATAGACACTGGTTATCTGGCAAGAAACAACGAAACCCAGTATCAGCGCTTTCAGCATTTAAGAAAGGTATTTGATAAGGGTGGTCAAACATTCTGCGACTTTGCAGTCAAGGAGGGTTTCAAGAATGTTTTGATCAGACCTACATCAGTGCTGCTGCCACACAGATACAGCATGGTGCCGCTTGATTTAGAGCACTGTCCGATTAAGGTCGTTGACTTGCGCTACCTCGACAGGGATGTTGCTGGAACTAATCCCGACAGTAGACCAGCCGGCCCAAAGTACGAATGGGGGCATCAGATCGATTTTGGCAATCCAGAAGCGGACAAGTATTTCTGGTACGGATGGAGTGGCAGGGAGGCCCACTCGCGTTGGACTGACCGGGGAACTGCGACTCTCATCTTCTCCATACCCGACTTCAGGGCTGCCAAGCTGCAGATCAAATTGACCGCATTCATCGCGCCACCCCGGCTGAATTCCCAGCGACTCTTGATCTCACTGAATGGGTATGACCTGGCCAAGTTTACGTTCAAAGATCAAACATCAACAACATACGAAGTTGATGTTCCCGTGGGGTTCTTGCTGGCAGACAATGTCTTGAAGTTTGCAATGCCAGACGCTGAATATCCGCGTGAGCTGGGCGTCAGCCTTGATACACGTCTTCTCGGAATAAATGTCCAGTCAATTCGGCTGATCCCGGTCGACAGCCCACGGACGAAGAACTAATGACAATCGTTGAAGTGGTGAAAAGAGTCGGCGGAGATCGCAGTATCCGGTCCGCGGCCTTCTCTTTTGCCCTGACCCGTTTGATCGTCTTCACGACCTTCATTGTTGGTACTCACATCCAGGTTGTCGAGAGTAACCGCTTGTTTGGCGAGGATCCGCAGGAGTTGCAGATCTCGCTCGTCAGTCCCGGTATTCTTCAGGGGCTTAGAGAGATTGCGACTCGGGGTGACGGTGGCTGGTACCTGCACATCGCGAGTCGTGGTTACGAACGCATTCCGTTCGAACAGACCGAACCGCACAACTGGGCGTTCTTTCCTCTATTCCCGATGCTGTGGCGCGCTGCGGCGGCGCTCACGGGCGGCTATCTTCTAACGGGACTCATTCTTACAAATGTCCTGTTCTTCTTTGCGTTGATTGTTTTGCATCGGACGGCGACAGCCTATGGGCTGGAAGAAGGGTCCGCTGATCGGGCAGTGTTTTATACGGCGGCTTTCCCGGCAAGCTACTTCTTTTCAATACCTATGGCCGAGTCGCTTTTCTTGCTGCTGACGGCCAGTAGTTTCTTAACAGCTAAACGGGATCGCTGGTTCACGGCTTCGGTTCTCGGCATGTTTGCCGCCGGAACTCGTTTGAGTGGGTTGCTGTTGTTACCTACGCTTCTCCTTCTCTATTGGCAGTCCCATCGCAGGTTCGATCTTAGGGTGTTATGGTTGCTCGTCATCCCCGTATCCTTATTTGGGTTTATGGTCTACTTAAATACGATAACGGGAAACCCTCTCGCGTTTGCAGCAATTGAACCAGCTTGGGGTAGGAAGGCGCAGTTCTTCTTATTTACGTTGTGGGAATATCTCCAAGCGCCTCTTCATCTCAGTTATAAATGGAACTTCAAGGCGTTGAACTTTTTGGCAACGGTGCTGGCGTTTGGTTGTGGGTTCCTCTTGTTGAGGCGTCGACAGTGGGCTTTTGCTTTTTATGTGCTTGCCGCGGCAATTCTACCATTGTCCTCAGGTACATTGCAGTCGATGACTCGATACATGATGGTAGCGTTTCCGATCTTCTTTGTGCTTGGTACGACGGGGAAATCGCTCGCAATGGATCGAATCATCTCGGTTGCTTTTGTTGCATCGTTGGCAGTTATGACTACCCTCTGCGCGATTATCGTTACACTCGCACTCTCCTAGGCAAATCGAGAGGTTCGGAACGCGGGCGTCCCCGCCCGCAGGTTAATGATGCTTTCAAGTACTAGCCGGGAGCTTGCCGAAGCCGCGCCAGCTGTTCCTGTTGTGCCATTCAATAACGACGTCAGTCGCTTTGGCTTCATGCCACCAACCTTCAAATTCATCTCGTGAGATGTAATAAGCAGTAGGTGCTACAAGATGGTCAAAGACTATCGTATGCTGCTCTCGCCAACCGAATCTCGAGATTGCATTAAGATAATCGTTATAGAAAAGATACCGAGCGACTTTTGATGTGCCAGGCCTCCGGTTCATTGGTCCATAAACAATCTTCGTGGCCCCATAAACCAAAGCAGCGGGCAATTTTGAGATGTGAAGCAACAGTCGTTTGTCGATCCTCGAGGTAACTCTCGTACGAAGTGGATTAATCCAATTTACAATCCATTCATTGTTTTCGGCGCCATAGACCCAAGCCGAAACGAACCCTCCTGCCTTTACGTGTGAACAGAGTGAGAGAAAACCCGCTTTCGGATCCGGAAGGTGGTGCAGAACACCCACAGAGAACGCGTAATCAAAGCATCTGAGAAACGGCAGCGAATAGATATCCGCCTGCACAATGTGGGCATTTTCAAGATGTCGTGTTTGTGAAAAGGCGCTCTCAACCGCGTCGCTGAGATCAATGCCAATAACTTCCCGCGCACCCCATTCGGCAGCGAGTTGTGTGTGTCGTCCTTTACCACATCCGCCCTCGAGCACCACTTTGCCCTCAAAGAATTCTGGGCGCACCGGCGCAATCCAGCCCAGGAGCTGCTCGGCGTAAAGTTCATCACGTTGAGTAAAATGCTGCCATTGCCACCCGAAGTTCTCGGCGGTTGCGGCTTTGTCCTCAGCAACACCACTGGTGGTAAACCGTGGCACGCCACGAATAATAGGGAAAGTTGCATCGCAAGCAGCACAAACCAGCGTGCCTGTTAGAACCTCGCCGCCTTCTTGCTTAGAGTTCTCAAGCAGGATAATTCCCGTCGAGCACTTAGGGCATCGCAAGTATTCCAGCAATTTTTGTTTCACTGAACGGTCCGCAGAATCTTAAATAACCTTAATTTGTTCAGACGTTTTGTTCTCGCCGTCTAGGGCTACACGACCAATCTGTCGGATCGACGCGGTCGCGTTCAGATTCGCTATCCCTTCCAGAGGAGCTGTGCTCGCGACCCGAAAGAAGTGAACACCATCCAACCAGTCGAAGCTCTTTCCCGCAACGCTATGAACGGCCACTGACAGAGAGTACACGTCAGTTCCCAACCAGCAGTCGAACGAGAATGCACACTCGGAAACGTCGCCTGCGAGCGCATCCCAGGACACACCCTTTTGGTCCGTGTTCACTCCGTAAGCATGGACCGCATGACGATTTCGCAAGAGAAGTCCCACGACAGGGTTCTCAACGTCTCGATTGAACCGGACGCGCACTTTGATCTGGAGTGGAGCGCCGGACTCAACCAGTTCAGCCGTTTCGCCGTCTCTGTTAAGCACCTCGACACTGAGAATCTCTGCGCTGCCATCGCCGTGGCGGTAGCTGAATTTCAGGTTTGCGCTTTTTCTGCCCAATGAATGGTCAGCTGTGACGGCCTCGACCTTAGCCTCTGACGAGCCCTGTTCCTGACGGGAACGGTAGGCCCGTTCGTGCTCCATGATCAGACGTTGGTAACGGTTAAGGACCTCGAGCGTTGGACCAGTCGCCTCAACCTGACCTTCATTGAGAAGGATCGCGCTGCTACAGAGTTCCCGAATGGCGGAGGGATCATGGGATACGAATAGAATGGTGACTCCCTTTTCCTGCATTTGCTTGATGCGGCGCAGGCAGCGATGTTGAAACAGTGCGTCACCGACTGCTAGTGCTTCATCGACGATCAGAATTTGTGGATCGGTGCTAACGGCGGTGGCGAAAGCAAGCCTGACATACATTCCACTTGAGTACATCTTGACGGGCTGATAGATGAAGTCACCGATTTCTGCGAACCGCTCGATTTGCGGCAGCAACTCGTCAGTTTCTTTTCGAGAAAAACCCATGAGCGAAGCGCTCATGTAAACATTCTCGAGACCCGTAAACTCGAGATTGAACCCGGCGCCCAGTTCTAACAGCGCTGCAATCCGGCCCTCGTACCAAACCTTACCGTGAGTTGGTTCGAGAGTGCCGGTGATGATCTGCAACAACGTGGATTTTCCGCTACCGTTAGGACCAATAATGCCAGTGGTCGTGCCTTGTTCAACGTCAAAACTAACGTCACGCAAGGCCCAGAATTCACGATGGTATTTCCACCGCCCTCGGGTGAGCGATTCTTTCAGTCGATCGCCAGGACGGTTGTAGATGCGATACTGCTTGGAGACTTGTTCTACGCGGAGGGCGACAGACATGAGAGGAGTCTACTCAAGGGCAGTCCAAAGTCCAATGCCTCTTTGGAGTGCGGCGGCAAGGGCTGGGCGTCCTTGCCGCCACACTCCAAATCAGTTTTGGACTTCTCAGCAGGCAATCAGTAGACTCGCCGCGATGCTTACCGCGCAAACAGCTCGTAGGGCCGTGTGGCGTCCCCTCTGGGAGTTGCCTCGACGTTCCGAACTTATTCTCTCGCTTGCGCGCCGGGATCTCCTGGCCCAGTACAAGGGATCGATGCTCGGCGTTCTCTGGGCCATCGTAACCCCGGTGGTGATGATCGGAATCTTCACATTCCTATTTGCCGGTGTATTCGGCGCTCGATTCGGCACCAGCGGATCGCCATGGGACTATGCACTGTATTTGTTCTGCGGGCTGCTGCCCTGGAACATGTTCCAGGAAACCTTAGTTAAGGCTGCCACCACAATCGTGTCTCATTCCAATCTCGTCAAACGGGTTCTGTTTCCATTGGAGACCTTGCCCACGGCACAGGCGCTGTCGTCACTCGGAAATCAGTTGTTTGGCACCGCTGCCCTGTTGGTAGCGGCTTTGCTGTTAAGACATGAGCTGCATTTGACTGTGCTCTGGATACCGCTGCTACTGGTGCCGCAGTTGATGGTCACTCTTGGCGCCGCCTGGCTGGTCTCTTCACTGGGTGTGTTTTTGCGAGACATCGCGCAGGGCCTCAACCTGTTTTTGACCGCTTGGATGTATTTAACTCCGATCATTTATCCAGAGAACATCGTTCCCGACCGTTATCGGTGGTTAATAAACTTGAATCCGTTCACCCCACTAGTTCGTAGTTATCGTCAGGTTACACTCGATGGGCAGAATCCGGATTGGAGCGGACTCGCCTATTTTTCGTCTTTCGCCATCGTCAGCTTTTGCTTTGGCTACTGGTGGTTTGCTAAAACTCGAAAGAATTTTGCTGACGTAATTTAACGCCTAAATTGAAGCAACCTACACGACATGGACTTCACGCAAACTGTCCGCACGAAACTGAAGCGTTTACCAAATCGCGGCGTATTTGAACGCTCTGCTGTTTACCGCATACTCGACGAAGGCTTCATTTGCCACGTCGGCTTTGTTGTCGACGGCAATCCAGTAGTGATTCCTACCGGATATGCACGGGCCGGCGATCAACTTCTGATCCACGGGTCGCAAGCCAGTCGCATGCTCCGGACCTTGAAAGAAGGATTTCCCGCCTGCGTCACAGTCACACTAGTCGATGGGCTGGTGCTGGCGCGCTCTGCATTTCACCATTCAATTAACTACCGCTCAGTCGTGATCTTCGGTACCTGTTCGGTGATAGTAGACCCGGTCAAGAAAAACGAAGCCTTACGATTACTATCCGAACACATCATTGCTGGCCGCTGGGATGAGGTGCGCCCCCCAACCGACGCCGAGTTAAGTGCCACGACCGTATTGTCATTACCGCTCCTGGAGGCATCTGCAAAAGTGCGGACCGGTCCACCGATAGATGATGAGGAAGATTACTCGTTGAACGTGTGGGCCGGGGTTATCCCATTGACCATGGAGGCGGGGCCGCCGGTGCCCGATCCGCGGCTTCCGGCGGGTGTTGTAGTTCCGGATTCCGCCCGGCACTACCGGCGCAACCAAGATTCGACTTAATCTGAGAGTATTCAGACGCCCTGGCAGCAGGTTTTGAACTACCAAATGCCCGGAAAGTGGGAAAAACTGTTGCGTTGACACCTTTTTTCACGCGTGTTAGCGTATCTCCGCGACTGTTCCCTAGCAGCGAATAGTCAGTTTGAGATGGCAAGACGTTGAACCCCGGACCGGCTTGTCTCCTCGACCCGCCGC
>DATETN010000140.1:0-21292 GCA_035283645.1 Pyrinomonadaceae bacterium | reverse complement strand
ATCATAGGAACCCGCGGTGCTAATGCGGCCACCAGCATCATAAGTGTATGGGCCATGGGCCCCAGAAAGGAGATTGCCCTCAGCATCATAACTCCAGCCGTTGCGGCGATTGTTCGTATAGCTGTCGGTAGTGCTGTAGTTCATCTCCCAGTTGAGGCTCGTGCGTGCGGTCAGGTGTCCGAACCCGTCAAAGTTGAACGTTTGGCGGTAAGGCCGATCATTTGTCAGTGGCTCAAACCGGGCTTCCGCTCCCGAGAACGCCTCTTTAATTCGCGCCGCATGGTCGTAACTATAGAAGCGGTCCCACTTGTGGTTGGTGGCATCGCTCGAAAAGCGCATGGATCCATCTGCATAGTGTTGGTAGGTTTTCGAAATGACACCGGGAATGGTGAAGCTAACCGGAGTCATACGTGCATTGTAGGTGGCATCCAGCGTCTTGGAGTTCCCGTAGTTGAGATGCTTCAAAGCTCCCCAGGCTCGATATTGGAAGTTGGAGGCGTAAGTGGTAACGCCTCCGTAAGGTGAGCCGCTTAACGAGCTTAGTCGGCCAGCAAGATCGTAAACATAACTGAACGTGGAACCGAATTGGCTGGGCTCCGCCAGACTGGTCAATTGATTCGCGAGATTGTTCCATAACTGATTGAGAAAGACCCGGTCAGTCCGGCCAAAGTGCGACTCTCGGACGTCATCCGCGACAACTGATCATAGCCATAGTTGGTACTGCCCGTTCCATCTGTCATCGAGGTGCGATTGCCGGCGCCATCAATAGTTGAAGTTGACCACCCGTCCCAGGGTGTCAGTAACGTTGCTGAGGTTGCCTTGCCAGCTGTAGTTCACCGTGAGGTAGTTCCCATTCCGGTCCTTAATCTGGGTGCAGCGCCATTGCGTGTTGAATTTCGCATAAGTCATCTGTGTCCCATCAGTGGCGCGCACTAAAAGGCTCGTGCCATTGTCGGTCAACTGCAAATACGATGAGTCGCCCGCTTCATAGATATTGCTCGTGCCCACCTGGCGCAGTTCCACCCGCTGGCCACTGCTGGTGATCAGCAGATAGACGTTGTCACCCACCTGCGCGTCAAAGTAGCGCTCCTGAATGGTGGGAAAGCCCAGTCGGAAGCCGGGACTCGGATAACCAGTATCTTCATCGAAGTAGATGTAAGGTCCGGAGCGCGTCCACACCAGTGATGAGTATGAAAGCCCCAGTCCTAAATTCAGACCAGCCCGCCCGCGCAGACTGAGTAAAGTGATGCTCCAGGAGACATCGCGACTAAGTAAGCCGTTGCCCGGTTGATTGATGCGATCGACTCGTGCGGTCGTCAGTGACGAGACAGCACTGGTGATACCACCATTCGGGGTAATCGCACTTACCAGATTGAGGAACTCCGCACTCTCATCGAAGGCGCGCCGCACCGCCTCTCGTCCCTGTGACGGCACCATACTTTCCCAGTAGGACCAGCCACCCGGGTCCGGGTCGCGCATCAGATAAGTCTTGTAGAGATCGTAAACAAACCAGTGGTCGTTGCGTCCCCGCAGGGCGTACTCCGTAGATTCAAACAGCGTCTTTCCCATCTCCCGCTCAGTCAGCACAATCGAGCCCTGACCATTGGCATAAGCACTGCGATGAATGTCTTTCCAGTAAGTCGCTTCAGTCGGATTTGAGTAGCGACCCAGGGCCCAGTAGAAGAAGTTCTCTATGAACTGATCATCGAGCAGTGGCAGCGGCGCCGCCTTCATGCTGGTGCCAGCATGATGGGAACGTCTGAGTATGCTGGAACTGGAACTCCGGCCTATCCGGCCCGGACGGGACAGTCTTTTCTTCACATCACCCAGTTTCGATAGGGTTTGACTTCTGTTCTCACTATCATTTGGCATCGCGGATGTAGGCAATGTATCGCCCACTCGGCGGCCATTGCGTGGCGCTTCTGGATTGTGCCGCGAGCGAATAGTGGAATGAATCTCCTGCGGCGCCCGCGGCTCCTCACTGGGCCGGCGGCGCACTTCATCCAGGTTGGGAAAACCTCCTTCCGGGGCTGCCGGATGTGGACGTGCGCTTGGCGAAGTTCCCTGCGCCAAACTGGTCCAACCCAGATCCTTGAGCACCAGTGGCACAAACGAACTCAACAGCAACGAGCAAGAAAGGATGTAACAGAGCAGACGAATACATCGCTGGAGAGGATGTGTGGGAGGTATGGACTTCATGAAAAACTCCTGTAACAAAGGCAGCGGGTGGGCCACCGGTGAGCCACAGAAAGGACAGAAAATAAAGAGCAGCGAGGTTCGACGTTAAGGTGCGCGGCGAGGCTTACGCGAGCCGTGAAGCTCGCACACAAACTAGTTGGCGGGGGAACCGCGCGGAACTTACTCCCGATGCATTTCTCGTGTCAAGAAAAATTTCGCATTTGACAGTTTTGATCTGCAACCAACAGCTAGGTGAGAGACCTAAAAACCAGAAGAACCCGGGCCGAACGCGACCATTTTTTGGCGCTTCTCAATATGGCAACGGCGCGCGCAAAAATTACTTAGTACGAGGCGGCACGCGAACCAGAATTCTTAATATCCAACTCCTTCAGAATATGGCCGGCGCCGCCGAACTTTTCCGTAATGAAGAGTACGTAACGAATGTCGACAGCTATCGCTCGGCCCTTCTCTTCGTTATAGAAGAAGTCGTTGCCGAGGCCCTCGTAGTTTCCATCGAAGATGATTCCCACCTGCTCGCCACGGCCATTCAGTATCGGACTACCAGAGTTCCCGCCGATGATATCCGCTGTTGACAAGAAATCCACTGGCATTTCACCACTCGAGTTCGCAAAAGCGCCAAAATCGCGCGAGCGAAATAGCTGCTTAAGCTTCTCGGGAACATCAAAGGGTTCACCACCGGTATCCTTCTCAATCACACCCGCCAGAGTTGTAAAAGGCGTATACGTGATTGCCTCTCGCGGCACATACCCTCTAACTTCACCATAGGAAAAACGGAGCGTTCGGTTCGCGTCTGGATAAGGTTTGGTACCGCGCATTTCGTTCATGCCTTCAATCAGGAGAGGACGCCATCTTGCAACGGTGCCATTAAACGCTTGCGTCTGCGGCCCAATAGTTCGAAGCAGTTCGCCTATCTCTGCCGCAAACTGGAGCAATGGTTCCTGAATCTGCTGCAACTGTCCACTTGTCATCCCCAAAAGGCCGGAAACTGATTCGGGAGTGGCAAAGCGCTTGCTCTCGACAATGCTGCGTGCGAAATCGAGTTCAGCTTGGCGACGCGCATCTCCGGTGAGTTGTCCAAACCTTCTTTCGATTGGCTCGATCTTCTGTCCTTCAGGCAGCGCCACAGCCTTCTGTAGCAAATAAATCAAAAGCTCACGCTCGAGCGTCACATTACGATCGGAGAAGACCTGGGTCACGCGTGCTTGTGCGCGTGCAAGAGTTGCCGGATCCATCAGACTGGGATTGCGTTCAGTCTCTGGCTTCTCTTTCTCAGCAGCAAGCATTTGCGCGAACGAAACGACGTCTAGCAGACCGCTGACACCAGCAAGTTGTTGCACCAGCAAATCCCGGTGTGCTGTCACATTCAGCTGATCATAGGCTTTCGCCAAAGACGGTAATACCTCTCCGTACTTGGCCTGACGTTCGGGGCTTTGTTCCAGCCATTTCGTAAATGCTGCCTCCTCAGCCAGGCGCTTCTCCACGATTCCGGCCCGCCGCATCGCGAGCACTGAACCCTCGAAATTCTTCAGTGTGTTGTTGAGATCAAATATCGGCGTCTGAAGCCTCACTCGCGCCGCCGGATCTCTTTCGCCAATTGCTACAAGAATCTCGATCTGTTTTCTGAAGACGTCGACATAGAACGGTTGGGCCACATCCTGGTTGTAGGCAATTGAATAACTCTCCCGATATCGTCTGGTAGACCCGGGATAACCCATCACCATCATGAAGTCGCCAGGTTTGACTCCGCCGAGAGACAACGACAGAAACTTCTTTGGCTTAAATGGCACATTGTTTTGAGCAAAAGGCGCCGGTTTACCGTCAGGTGCAACATAGGCGCGCATAAAAGCAAAATCACCACAGTGACGTGGCCATTCAAAGTTGTCGGGATCGCCTCCAAAGAAGCCGATCGACTTCGGTGGGGCGTAAACGACGCGTACGTCTCGAAGAATCTGATAGGTGAATTGGTAGTAAAGCAGTCCCTCAAGCAGAGGTTGCACTCGTGCTTGAATGCCATCTGCCGCACGCGAGCCCGCAGCTTCAAGGGCGCGAACCTTCGTCTGAATGGCCGCAGCACGGTCTGCGCCGGTAACGCCTGCACCAATGCCCCCCAGCACCTCCGTTGTTACATCTTTCAAATCCTGGGTGATGGTGACGGTGTAACTTTGCGCCGGCAGTTCATTGGACCGCGACATCGCCGTAAACCCTTTTGTACCGTAGTCGTTGTTCTCATTGGACGCAGCGACAAGCGCGTCAAACGCTACGTGGTGGTTTGTCAGAATGAGTCCTTCAGCTGAAACGAACTCCCCGGTTCCCCCACCTACTATCACTACTGCATCCTTAATGCTTGTTCCCGAAGAGTTGTAGATGTCGGTCAAAGGAATCTGCAGACCACGGCGCTTCAATTGGTCCACTGGTAACTGGCTAAGAGTGTCGGGCAGAAGCATTCCCTCGTCCGCCAGCACGGCGATGGGAAGAAGACTAATTACAACCAAGCAGGCGAGCGCACATGAGCCCAAGCCCGATAGTTTTTGGCGCATGCTGTATCGATTCCTTTGTCTGATAAGAGTGAAAACTGTTGGGGCGATATTAACAGACGGTGTGCAAGGGTAAAAACCAAAGGCCCGCCTGAACCTGTTGGAGCAGCGGGCCGGAACTGAACTTAGTAGGTGTCAGCCTAGCGGCGATAACTTGTCAGCAGGTATTGAAGGGGATTGACCGGTTCATCTTTGATCCGCACTTCGTAATGGAGGTGTGGGCCGGTTGACCTTCCGGTGGAGCCTACGCGACCGAGAACTTCGGCGCGGCTCACCGGTTGCCCTTCTGCTACTTCGATCTTGGACAAGTGGCCATAACGGGTGGTGAGACCGCCGCCGTGATCCACCACGACGAGTTGCCCGTATCCATTTTGCCAACCAGCGAATGAGACCCTACCGCTCGCGCCCGAAACCACCGATGCACCATGAGGAGCATCAATGTCCTGGCCAGAATGAAATTCGAATGAGCCGCCGCCAAACGGATTTCGCCTACCGCCGAAGCCACTTTCCAGCTCCCCATCGACCGGCCAGACCGTGGGAGTGTAACCCCGCTCTCGCAGGACTTGTTCGTAAGCCTGCATGTTCTTTTCCAAACGACTCATTTTGGCTTCCAAAACCTCTAGTGCCTCAGAATCCATGGGCAGAGCTGGACCGCCCGCTCCCGGAAGGGAGACCTCCTCGTGAACAACACCAGATTTTTCGGCTAGTTTTCTGGAGGTGTCCTCCACGGCCTCAACACGATCGTTCAGCTCATTCAGCTCCTGTCGCTGCCGATCGTTTTCGGCCCGAAGTCGTTCGTTCTCCACCTCGATCTGTAGATGTAGCGCTTGTTGCGTAAGTCCGTAAAAACCATAGATAGTGGCTGACATTATTATAAAAATGAAAGCGGCAAAAATCTTCAACCAGCGCTTCTCTACGCAAAATCGTCTTATTTGGGAGCGGGAACGGGAGGTGTGAGCAATTATGAAGGCATAGAAACGATCATCACTGGTCATTCCAGGTTTACTCCTTCGGCAAAAGGTTGAGGTAAAGCGAGCAAAACACTTGTGCGCACAAATTCACAAAGGTACCTTGCGGTAAGCTAGCTTTTACGAAGTATCGGGGTTTCTGTTTTGACCTGCTTGAGAATGCAGCGGAAGAAGTTTCCTCCCCGTGTTCGAGGCCAACTCCGTCCGGCCGGTGCTGCAAAGAAGAGTGACCCTATCACACGGCTGCAGGTGATTGCAACCACATGAAAGGGTTACAGATGTAAGAAGTTATACAGAAACAGGCTGGAAAGATCGTAGTAGTCGGCTGAGAACTTACAAGACTTCTTCCGACTCTCGCCGTCTTTGCCTCCGGTCACGGAGTATGGCAAGAACAATCATGATGACGATTGCGACAAAAACAACGACGACCAGCACCTTGAGCAGTGCTAATACAAATCCGACAATCGTGATCAGCTGCTTGAGAAGCGCGACAACCAGGAGGATGAGAGCAATCACTCCTCCCAATCCAGCAAACGCACGTAAAAACATTGGCATAATAAAGACTTCCTTGATGATTACTGTCTGCGTTCAAATGGGAGCGCGGTCACCTCCCGCTTAGCGAACTGTGTTGTTTCATCAGTTCTCAGTCGCTCGAGGTTGTTGGTGCTTACCACAACCGACGGTGGTGGGCGACGAGAATCAAAACGGACGACTCGATCGGAATTTCTTCGGCGGCGGATGTAGTCGAACAACATGTAAGCTCCCAGCATGACTAGCGCCACCGGCAACAGCTCACGTACTGGCAACTGAACTCCGAGTAAGGTGTGCAGCAGAAAGATCGTACCGATCACAATCAGCGTCACGCCCCAGGCGAACGGGTTTCCATAAAGGCGTCTGGCGATAACATCCTCTTCGGTTTCGGGCGAAAGACCCGCACGCATCAACTGGGCAGTTCGGCAGGCATCAACTGCCGCAAAGAGCCATGTTCCGAATACCCCGAGGACGAAGAAATGCAGCCCCTGGGTTAAAACGGCCATCTGAAAGAAACTGGCGAAAATCGCAAAGTGGACGATCGCCTTTGCCGTCTGTCCGTTGTACGCAGCCCCGAGTCCGGGTACGAATGAAAGCAGGGTAGCGACAAATGGTGAACTCTTTCGCCTGATCACCTGCGATGCGTTGGGCTGGTTCTGTGACCGCAGAAGTTCAACGCCAGCCACAATACACTCCTGACAAAAGGGGAAGCCGCGGATCCGGTGATCACAAGCCGGACAGAGCCAGCGCGCGCACTGGTTGCACTGCACAACGGCGGGGTTCTTCGGGTGATAAGCGCAATACATCATTTCAATACTACTTAACCTGACGGTTATCCCGTTCCGAATCTTCCTCCGGCTTCTCGGAATCCTTCGCTTCTTTCTGGCCTCCGGTTTCAGCGGGCTGTCGCCCCACCAGCCCTTTGAGTCCGTCTGTTATTTCCTTAAGTCCGCTCTTTGAGCCCTCACCTGAATAACTGCGCTCTGCCAACTGCAAGCTGGCGTGATAGACGCCTCCAATTGAACCGTCAGCGGAAACAGTATTCGTTAGAACAAAAACAGCGACAAGCAACATCGTCGCGACCGTTGCCAGTTGGGGTGAGACGATTGGATCCAGCAAGCTGCGAAGCCACGAAGCGACCCTGGATGAAAGAGGCGCACGGATCTCTTCGGGCCTAACCGTCCCCAGGGTCGCCTGGAGAATCCTCTCATTCAGGCCCAAAGGTACGGGCAACTCCTCGCCAATATAGGTGTAGCAGGCCCCGATCGAACGAACTACCTCGCCCGGCAATTCAGTGCATCGGTTACAGATTGCTGCGTGTCGCTCCCACCGGTGGTAGAGAGGTGCCGGCAAAAAACCATCCAGATAGTCCGTAAGAAAATCCTCAAAAGCTTCGCAATCCATCGCCACTTCCGGCGTGGTTTGCAGCAGAATCGATGCTTCCAAATCACGCGAAGGCAGTGGCACTGTCCCCAACTTGCACGCTTCAAGGGTCTGCTTTACCTGACCCAACGTCTCGTGACAAATCGGGCACCGGAGAGCATGTTCCGCGAACGCGCGGTGCGTTTCAGGTTCCAGCGCTCCGTCGAGATAATCCGTCAGACGATCTTCAAAATCCGTGCACAGCATCTTGGTTTCCTTCTACACTTGGCGCCTATGCTTCACTCATCGCTACGACCTTCATGCGTCGCAGAATCTTGGCCAACTCAATGCGACCACGATTTATTCGCGACTTCACAGTTCCTTCAGGAATCTGCAACAACTCAACTATCTCCTGATAACTCAACTCTTCTATGTCTCTAAGTATCACGCATGTCCTCAGGTCTGGTGAGAGTTTGTCAATTCCTGCCTGAACCTGTGCCCCCAACTCCTGCCTTTCCATCTCTTTCTGGACTGAGTTCGATCCACTCCGCAGATGGTACGTGTGATCGGCGAGATCATCTGCCTGATTCTCGTGCGGTGTTCGTTGACGCTTACGGTAGTCATCGATAATCAGATTGCGCGCCAACCGCATCAGCCAGTTTTGCAAATCTCCCTGCTTCGAGTCGTATTGATCCAAAGATCGATAGACCCGAATGAATACCTCCTGGGTCAAGTCCTCGGCAGTGTCCGCACGCGATGTAAATCGGTAAGCCAGGTTATAGATTCGTCGGGAGTAGCTTTGCACAATCTCTTCCCATGCCGCCCCATCACCGGCTCGGCACCTGCGAATCAATTCGGCTCCTTCGCTGGCAGCCAAAACTTTTGCAGCCCCCACCTGTTGCTTCTCCGGCTCCGAACTCTATCGCGAATCCCGCTCTGCCAAGGTGGAAAGACCCCTTGTTCACAGCCGATTACGAACCCTGCCGGGCTAAAGTTCCGCTCACGTTCAGGTCAATGAAGGATCAAAACCTGATGTGTTGGCCAATTGACGTCGGGCGCCCCATACCTTACCACCGCGCGATCTTGCCCGGCCATATCAAACTGTAGTAGCCTTTGAATTCGGCCCTATATCTTGTGGTCTGGTCAGAATCTTAGTCAAGCTGCATCTCGTCAGCGCCAGCCAAATTGGAACGCTCCACAACTCGCAGATATGTAGAGTTCGCGCTGCTTTGCCTGCTTGCACTGGTGATTCTCTGGTGGTTCGGCCGCAAATTGGATTGGAGCGAGGTACGAGCCGCGCTGAGGCAGGCAGACTGGTTCCTTCTGGCTATCGCCGTCGCCCTGGTCTCGCTTGTTTACCTCCTGCGTGCATTTCGGTGGCAGGTACTCCTGGCGCCAATCGTTCGCGCTCGACTGTCCGACCTATTCGCCGCGACGACCATTGGTTTTAGTGCGGTATTTATTGCAGGACGAGCAGGAGAGGTTGTACGCCCTGTCGTTCTGCCGATGCGCGATTCACGAGTACGACCGAGCGCATCCCTGGTAACGATCTTCGTTGAGCGCATTTATGACACCGTCGCAGTGGTTCTTCTCTTCGCTGTCAACCTGCTTTGGTTTCAACCGGGCGGTGGAACGACCGAGGTCTCTCGCGTGCGCTGGGCCGGATTCTTCTTACTCAGCGCTGCCGTTTTACTGTTGGTGGGGCTGGTATGGTTCAGAAGCCACTCGAACCGCACTGAAAGAATTTGGCATAAGCTATTTGCGAATCGCTGGTTCATGCCGGGCGTCCTCAACAAGGCTTTCGTCAGTCTCTTACGTCAACTGACACGCGCGCTTGGCGTGCTGGTGGATGCCCGGGAACTTGCGATCACTGTGGCCTGGACCGCTGCAGTCTGGTTTGGCATTGCCTTTGCCAACCTGCTTGTAATGCGTGCCTTTGGGTTGCCTTTCGGCGCCCGCGAAGGGCTGTTTGTTCTGGGGTGGGCCCTGGTCGGCTCGCTAGTACCGACACCGGGAGGCGCTGCGGGCGCCTTCCACGCTGCCACTGCCGGGGCCCTGGTCGTACTTGGAGTCGAGCGAGAAACCGCCGCCGCTGTCTCAATCGTTATGCACCTGGTTGATTTCGGTCCCGCCATTCTCTTCGGCTTCTTCTACTTCGTAAGGGGAGAGATCAACCTGTCTCGCTTGCGCTCGCTGGCAACACAGGAAGTTGCTCAGGAGAACGGCGAAAACGTCGGGAATCGGGATCCACTGCTTGAGCGCGGACTCTGATGCCCTCCATTTCGTGAGGTCGCTGACATGAAGTGTCCATTCTGTAGTTACCTGGAAGACAAGGTCGTCGATTCGCGAGAATCGCGCGAAGGAGACGCTATTCGCCGCCGCCGCGAATGTCTCCGTTGTGAACGTCGTTTTACGTCATATGAACGGATCGACGAAATCCCCTATATGGTAATTAAGAAGGATGGACGGCGGGAGCCATTTGACCGTAACAAAGTCATGGCAGGTTTGCTGCGTGCTTGTGAAAAGCGCCCAGTACCATCTTCCAAGCTTGACGCGATTGTTAATGCGATTGAAAAGTATGTCCAAGAGTCTCCGGAACGCGAGCGTCCAACCAGCAAGGTTGGCGAAATGATCATGCGCAGGTTAAAGGAGTTGGACAAAGTCGCCTATGTGCGGTTCGCATCCGTCTACCTTGAGTTTGAAGATGTCTCAGAGTTTATGGCTGAACTGAAACACCTCGTGAAGGCACGGGCCGGAGGGCCGGCAAGCAAACGAGCGTGACAACTGAGTAGTGTTAGGGAAACCAATGATTAAGCCAGCTGGCGCCAGGGGATTGGAGCGGCTCGAATTGCAGCGTCTGCGGGATCGAGTGGGACGCCTGTTCGCCGCGCTTCAGGAAGCCACCGTCGCAGAGGATCCGTTCGCATCAGGAGCATGGGCGCCCCCGGTGGATTTATGCGAAACGGGAGAGGCCATTTATATACGTGTAGAGTTGCCCGGAGTGAGTCCGGACGAGGTCAATATTGGCATCACGAATACTCAATTAAGAGTGTGGGGCGAGAAAAAACGGGCTTCTCGTAGGCGTATAATTAGTCATCTTTGTTCCGAGAGAAGCTTCGGGAGATTCAGTCGCATCGTGCCGCTGCGTTGGTCGATAAGCTTGCGTGACGGGTCAGCAGAACTGAAAAATGGAATTCTCCTTATCAAACTTCCAAAAATCGCAGACAGGCGTGGCTCTGAATTCAAGCTTAAGGTGAGAGCGGGCGACACGTCAGTCGACGACCAGGGCAACCAAAACCTGTAAAACCATTTCTACCTATTGATATGGCAATCGTAAAAAACGCAGAAATCTCTGACGCACTCGAACACGTCGACAGCGATCAACAACTGCAGGTGCCGAGCGATCTTCCGGTCTTGCCGCTGCGCGACATCGTCATCTATCCATTCATGATCGTGCCGTTGTTCGTCTCTCGCGAGAAGTCGATTCGCGCAGTCGATGAGGCATTGGGCGAGAACCGGATGATCCTCCTCGCTTCCCAAAGAGATCTGGATAAGGAAGAACCAACGGCGAAGGATCTCTATAAAGTGGGTACTGCAGCCGTCATCATGCGCATGCTGAAGCTACCTGATGGCCGTATTCGCATCCTGGTGCAGGGTCTCGCACGCGCGGAAATAGAATCTGTTGATACCAGTGGTGAATACATACGCGCCCGTGTGCGCGTTATGCAGGAGGTTCTGTCTCCTGAAAGATCGCTCGAAGTCGAGGCACTCGTTAGGAATGTCCGGGCGTCGATGGAGAAGGCGATCAACCTTGGCAAAAATATCTCGCCTGAGGTAATGGCGATCATCGCAAATCTTGATGACGCGGGACGCCTTGCCGATCTGTCCGCTTCGAATCTGGAATTGAAAGTTGAAGATGCGCAGTCGGTCCTGGATATCGCTGACACGACTGCACGCCTGCGACGAGTCAACGATCTGCTAAACAAGGAAATTGAGGTCCTGACGGTCCAGCAGGAGATCAATACCCAAGCCCGCGCTGACATCGACCGATCACAGCGAGAGTTCTATTTGCGCCAGCAGATGAAAGCCATTCAAACAGAGCTGGGCGAGGGTAATGAGCTTGCGGAAGAGATCGCGCAGTTTCGAGAGAAGATCGAGGCCGCGAACATGCCTAAGACGGCAGAAGAGGAGGCTTTGCGACAGCTTAAGAAACTTGAGCGAATGCACCCGGACGCCGCGGAAACGGCCACCCTGCGGAACTGGATGGAAATCATGACGGACCTTCCCTGGTCCAAGGCCTCTCCTGACAATCTGGATCTATTAAAGGCCCAAAAAATTCTCGATGAAGACCACTACGGTCTCGAAAAAGTAAAAGACCGAATTATCGAGGCTCTCGCCGTTCGTAAACTTAAGGAGAAGCCAAAGGGACCGATTCTCTGCCTTGTTGGTCCTCCGGGTGTGGGCAAAACCTCGCTCGGTCGTTCCGTTGCGCGAGCACTCGACCGCAAGTTCGTGCGGCTATCGCTTGGCGGAGTACACGACGAAGCAGAGATTCGTGGGCACCGCCGTACCTATGTCGGCGCAATGCCGGGAAGAGTTGTGCAGGCGATCCAACAGGCTGGCACAAACAACCCCCTGATCATGCTCGACGAGGTCGATAAAGTGGGGGCTGATTTTCGAGGCGATCCTTCTTCGGCGTTGCTCGAGGTTCTCGATCCCGAGCAGAACAATTCCTTCCGCGACAACTATCTCGGAGTCACGTTTGATCTCTCGAACGTCATCTTTATGACGACGGCCAACGTGTTAGATACCATCCAGCCGGCCTTGCGGGATCGTATGGAAGTGATCCGCATTGCCGGTTATACCGAGGAGGAAAAGCGAGAGATCGCCCGCCGCCATCTGCTACCAAAGCAGATGGACGAGAACGGCATCACACAAAAAGACCTCCACATATCGCGAACAGCCCTGACCGCAATGATCCAGCAGTACACACAGGAAGCAGGTCTCAGACAGTTGGAAAGAGAAATCGGACGAGTTTGCCGAAAGGTCGCGCGCAGAATTGCAGAAGGGCACAAAGGTACCATTCGCGTTTCGCTGAAGAACCTTCATGAGTTCCTGGGTGCGCCAAAGATCATTCCTGAAGAGGTTCTCAAGAAGGATCAGATTGGAGTTGCAACAGGTCTCGCCTGGACGGCAGTCGGCGGCGACGTCCTTTTTATCGAAGCGCTGCGGATGAGAGGAAAGGGAGGATTGGTTCTGACTGGTCAGCTAGGTGATGTAATGAGAGAGTCGGCTCAGGCCGCGTACTCTTACGCGAAATCGCGGGCCAAGGAGTTGGGGATCGACGAGGAAGATTTCAGCAACTTTGACCTTCACATTCACATCCCCGAGGGCGCCATACCAAAAGATGGCCCATCGGCGGGAATCACGCTGGCAACTGCCATGGTTTCGGCACTCTCTTCGAGGCCAGTCCGCAAGGACGTAGCGATGACGGGAGAAATAACTCTGCGTGGCAATGTACTTCCTGTCGGCGGGGTCAAGGAAAAGGTACTGGCGGCACGGCGGGCTCGAGTGTCGACAATTATTCTGCCGCAACAGAACCGAAGAGATCTTGATGACGTGCCGAAAGAGCCGTTTAAGGACATTCGCTTTGTTTTTGTTGAGAACATGCGGCAGGTTTTCCGTGAAGCATTGAAGGACAAAGTTATTCCGCCCTTAACTACGGGGACTCGTCCGCAACGAATGCCCCAAGCCGCTTCACCAAGACCTGTGTGAGCCTTTTGGAGTGCGGCGGCTTTGGAGTGCGGCGGCAAGGAGCTCTGCGACGCGCCGCCGCTTTCGATTTGTGCATAGTCGCCGAATGGAAAGCGTCACTGATAAAGATATGAGAAACTCTTCTTCTGTTCCCACTCAATGCTTTCGACGTTTGTGGGATCCTTGCGCAGGATCTCTTCGCTAACTTCATCGGTCGTTACGGTTGGCCCCAAGTCTATCGAATACATAATATTTCCCGGCGAGTCCTCTGCCCCATTGCGCTTAATCCCCCGCAATTCAGAATCGAAGCCCCTACTGTCAAAAACGTCTCGCAGAACGTCGTGAGTCGCGGCCACGTTGCGCGTCCCAATCGACAGATCCATCGAGCGAAAGACTTGCTCCGGTTCTCGATATTCCAGGACAAAAAGCAGCAAGAGTGAAAAGAGGCAGAGCACCAGTCCGAGGTCCCACCGTCCAACCCCACTCGCTAACCCGACAGCAAGGCACAACAGCAAAACCGTGATCTCTTTCGGATCGCGAATGTTGGTCCGAAAGCGAACCAGTGAAGCAGCCGCGAAAATTCCAAATGCTCGCGCCGCGCTATCACCGACCACCATCATCAAGGCTGCAGCCACGACCGACAACAGGATCTGAGTCTGACCGACATAAGGATTCCGCTTAATTGCCAGAACTCGGCGGCGAGGTCTCAGTGCGAGTGCGGCACCTAACAGTGATGCAAGGAGCAACCTTAGACTAATCGCGGTGATTACTTCTCCCCAGCTGCCCGCCGGAATCTGAGCACCGGTGGAAGGTCCAAACAATTCACTGAAGAATCCGTCCTCTGCAGGCGTGGCGACGGGTGCTGGCGACTGATCGCCGGGGGTTGGTTGCGTGGCGGGCGTCGCAGTTGCTCGCGGCCCCGGTTGCGTTCGCGTTCCCGAGAGAAAATAGACGACGAACGCGCTGACAAGCAGCCCGCCCAGAAACACGACTACCAGCGTCAGGATCTCTTTCCTACGTTGCCGAGTTAGGGTGGACCATAAATCCTAAATGGCAGTTAGGCTAACGCATTCTGCCCAATCGTTCATCGTCACTAACACGCAATAGTTCCCGCGTTCGTTGACGAACCTCATTCACCAGCAGGTTGATCTCTCCAGGTGTGTAGTTGGCGGCACGAAACGCATCCCGTAGCTGATCGGCTGTGAGCTGCGAGAGTAACCCCCCATCCAGCGCGCATCCTGCACCGTGATGTTGTTAAAAAGACTGTGTCGTTTGCTCCCGTAATGAAAGAAAACGTGGTTGTCCTTTACCACATCCACGAAATCTGCGTTTGCATAATCCTTAGGTTTGTTTCGACTGCGCGTAAAGCGCCAAACAATTGGAGTGCTGCCAGACTGTCCGAAAGTGGCGCCGAGATCGCTGATCACGTATCGGAGTTCATGGCCCCGCGGACCAGCGACCAGAAAAATCTCATTGTTCGAATCCTTAATATCCCAGTTGTTGACTAGAGCCATCAGAACCTTCAGTCCTCGCAGCTCGCGCGTCCCAACAAATGGATCATTAGACCACTTCCACTCGTCCAACCGTTTGACATTTTGCGGTCGGGCTTCGAAACGAACATTTTCAAATGTGCCCTTTCCGGCGATATGGGTTATAGGCTCGAGATAGTTGATCTCGGTCATATAGCCCATGGCCCAGATCAACCGCACGGCAGCCGTCTTTGCCTGCGCCTCTTTGCCGACCTTCGCTACCCACTCCCGTCCGGCAGAATCCCTCACCCGATATTTTTTTGAATAGCCGCCCGTCTGCTCCTCAATGAATGTGACCCGGCGTAAATCTGGTTTTCGTCCGCCGGGCCCAGAGAACAGATCGAGAGAGGAGATGTTTGCAGGGCGGCGCCAGAGAAGGGGTGTCCCTCGTGCGACCTCTTTGCTCTTTTTCTGAGGAAAAGCCGTGGTGGAAATTAGCAGAAGAGGAATTAGTGCCAGGGCACTGGCGATGCGATGCTTGATCATGGGCATCTCCTTGATGGCCAGAAACAATTGGAGGCTGCCGCGTCGCGCGGTTCACTCCGAAGTGTGTGAAGGGGGCCGGTGGGGAACTCGCAATCTACCACTCAAAGAGCCGCGGAATGATCGACGAAGTACGATTGACAGTCGAAACTCTCTTCTCCAGGCTGTCGCTCAACCTTGACGTAGGTTCCGTCGGGCATTAGCTCGTATGCTTTCGAGTTGTCCCGGAGGTACGCCGGCAAAATCACGTCCCGCAAATAGCTTTTCAGTATCTGATTCTCTACCGGCGCTATTACTTCAATGCGGTTGTTGAGGTTGCGCGACATCCAATCAGCACTGCCGACGTAAATCTCGTCATCACCACCATTCGCAAACCAATAAACTCGGCTATGCTCCAGGAATCTCCCGACAATGTTTCGAACTCTTATATTTTCTGACAAACCAGAAACGCCAGGTCGCAACATGCAGATCCCGCGGACGATTAGATCAATCTGTACTCCAGCTTCTGACGCTTCATAAAGCTTTTGAATCATTTGCTTGTCAGCCATTCTGTTAAGTTTCGCGATAATGTGACCGGGCCGTCCCGAACGTTGATGTTCGATCTCGCGATCAATCAACGCAGACATCTTTTCTCGAAGACTCACAGGCGCGACCAACAGTTTGCGGTATTCTGTCTGCCTTGAGCAGCCTGTCAAGTAGTTGAAAAACTCAGTTGCATCGGCGCCAATCGCTTGATCTGCCGTGAACATCCCAACGTCAGTGTACGTGCAGGATGTTGTGGGGTTGTAATTTCCGGAAGTGATATGGACGTAGCGGTTCAACGCATTGCCTTCCCGCCGCACGACCAGCGTGAGCTTGCCGTGAGTCTTGAGTCCCACGATTCCATAAACGACGTGTACGCCAGCTTCATCAAGCTTTCTGGCCCATTCAATATTATGTTCCTCATCAAATCGGGCCTTGAGTTCGATTAGTGCAGTCACCTGTTTTCCCTGCTCACTGGCACGGATTAGGGCAGGCGGTATGGGCGACTCGGGACCGGTGCGATAAAGACAGATTTTGATCGCAACAACGTTCTCGTCCTCCACGGCCTCATTAATGAACTTAGTTACTAGATCGTATGAGTCGTATGGGTGGTGGACGAGAATGTCGCGTTCTGATATGGCTTGAAAGATTGATTTGCGCCCCAGCCACTCTGGCGGGTGAGCGCGAAATGGCATGTCTTTCAGATCCGGGCGATCCATATCGTAGAGTGACATGAAATCCTGTACGGCAAGCGGTCCATCGATCGTGTAAACATCATCAGCTGTCACACCCAAAGACTCGCTGAGATATTCGATCATCTCCTGCGGCATTCCTGCCGACACCTCCAGACGAACCGGAGTCCCAAACCTTCTCTTACGCAGCTCCTGTTGAATCAGACTAAGCAGGTCTCTAGCTTCTTCCTCACGAATATCGATATCTGCGTCGCGGGTTACACGAAAGCGGTGACAAGAACCAGCCAGCATCCCGGGGAACAACTTCTGAATGTTCGCCTCGATGAGGTCTTCTTGCAGAATGAACTTGGTTCGCGATGTTCCAACTGGCACCAGGCGTGGCACTACCGAGGGAACCTTGATCCGGACAAACCTGGGCTCATAAGAGAATCCCGGAGGATCGGCAGGGGATGGTTCTGGCGGGGCATCGACGACGACCCCTATGTTGAGACTCAACGGCGAGATAAATGGGAAGGGGTGGCTGCGGTCAACGGCGAGCGGAGTCAGAACTGGAAGGACCTTATCTATAAAATAAGTCTCCATCCGCGCCTGCTCTTCATCGGAGAGCTCGTCATATGTGGCGATCACAATTCCTTGCTGCTTCAATCCAGGAATCACGTCACGCGTCAAGCAGCTTGCCTGTTCTGCAAGCATCGGCAGCAGACTGCTTCTGATGGCCTGCAACTGCTCGATCGGAGTCATTCCGTCCGGCGAGAGTTCCGTCACGTTTTCATCAACTTCTTCTTTCAGCCCGGAGACGCGGATCATGAAGAACTCATCCAGATTCGAGGAGAAGATCGAGAGAAACTTAAGGCGTTCGAGGAGCGGATTGGCGGTGTCGAGCCCCTCACCCAAAACGCGTTTGTGGAACTGCAAGAGGCTGAGTTCTCGGTTGAAGAACAGCTTCGTTGCGCTGTCTGCTCTCGGCTCCAAAGCGGGAAGCCGAGCGGTGTCGTAAAGCCGGGTGGAATGTGGGTCTTTTGTTATAGCTGTTGACATTTGTTTAATTCTTCCCCCAGTCGTCGCAACTCGGAATTGCCGGGAATACTTATTCGCGATTGTCGGTAATCAGGGAGATGCTCCTGACGAGCGAGTTGGCAATGTCTGTTCCAACATCGCATTTTGAATCAGGGATGCGTTTGATCAGTTGTATTAACGCGAGGAACGTGACAAAAACATCAACTTTTGTGTACGAAATTGATGCTGACACTCCGCCGGACTGTCATAAAAAGATAGTCGGCTAATTTCGGGCTGGGCGGCGATTCCGGACTAGGACAAGCCGTCGACACGTATTCTACCCAAGTTTGTCTACTCGAGCACAGTTTTTGTCCTGTCTAGGCACAACCTCCCCAAGTTTCCAAGCATCTTTGAGTTGCGCACTCAGCGGAGAGGATTTAGTGGAAAAATTCACCATTTTGCCGTCTCCTTTGAGTAGCGATTTGTTTGACACCCCAGAAAACCGTGTGCTAACCTCCGGATGCTTTTGGCTCCCTGAGTAGCCATTTTTTCCAAGGGTCAAATCGTAGAGGGGCCTAAAGTTACCTCGCAAAATTGTGAATGCCGCAGCGATGCGACCGATGCCGGTCGTACAGGGATTCGCATTACACCGTAGTGAAGGAGATCGAAGTTTGAGCTTCCCTCGTTTCATCGCCCGTGTGGCATTTCTATCTGCAATCCTGATTCCCAGTTACGTCGTTGGACAGATTCCAGCGGGTTCGTCTGCTCGCACTATTCCGAACGAAGTCGAAAGGTCGGATGCTCGCGTCACCAAAATCATCGCGAACGCTGAAGATCACTTTCGCAAGGGAAAGTTAAATCTCGAGGACAACAAACGTGAACAGGCTCGGGAAGAGTTCGACAGAGCCGTCGACTCAATCCTCGAGTCAGGTATGGACGTTCGAGCAAGCCAGAAGTTGCAGACGTACTATCTCGAGTTGGTTGAGCGAATTTATCGCGAGGAAATTCCTCTGCAGAGATCGACACCAACACTTGTCAAAGCGGGAGAGCTTGTCGCACAGAATGCTCAGCAGCCTCAAGAAGCTCCTCAGGTTGGGTTTCGCGAGCAAAGGTTTGAGCCATCTCCGCTCGACGAACTGAGCAAGCTTGTTCTAACACCCACCGAACAGAACGTTTCTGACGCGGACGTACTGGCGCTGGAGCAAGCCAGAAACAACGTCAATTTCCGTTTCACAACTAATCCACTGATTCAGCAATACATTAACTACTACCAGGGTCGTGGGCGAGCCACAATGGAGTCCGGTCTCCGGCGTTCCGGTCAGTACATGAAGATGGCGCGTCAGATCTTTCACGAGGAGGGTGTGCCGATCGACGTAACCTGGCTCGGCCAGGTTGAAAGTGCCTGGCGCCCGAAGGCGATGTCGTGGGCCGCAGCCTCAGGGCTCTGGCAGTTCATCCCAAGCACTGGAAGGCAATACGGATTGCGCCAAACGGCGTGGGTAGACGAGCGAAATAGTTTTCAACAAGCCACTAGAGCATCAGCGCGTTATTTGAAGAACCTTGCGAAACGCTACAACGGTAACTGGGAACTGGCTATGGCGGCGTACAACACGGGCGCTGGCAACGTGGATCGTGCGATTTCCCGGGCCGGCGCTGCCGACTTCTGGCAGATCTACCCGTACATTGCGCAGGAAACACGAAATTACGTTCCCAATATTTTGGCTACTATTTTGATCGCAAAGAATCCTGAGAAGTACGGGTTCAAGGGGATCAAATCAGATCCGCCTCTGGCGTTCGACGTTGTCCAGGTACCAAACGCCACGAGTTTACAGTTGTTGGCTGATGCCACAGATACTAGTGTTGATTACATCAAGGCGTTGAATCCACAATTGAAGCGTGATGTAACTCCTCGCGGTGAAGCATATAACGTCAACGTCCCTGCGGGTCGCTCGAAACAGCTGGTTGCACTCTTGAAACGGATACCTGCTGATCGACGAGAAACTGCTCGAGTCATTTCAGTCGTGCCTGGTGAAGATTTCCAGAGCGTGGCTAGTCGCACAGGGATTAGCGTGGCTCAACTGCAGGCGATGAATAGTGGCGTGGACCTTAAGAGCACCACGAAGTTGGTGGTCCCGAATAATAATGTGCGTTTGACGAGATGGACTCGGGCAACGCCGAATGCATCCGCGCCTAAAGCAACACTCACTAAGATTAGAGCACGGAAAGGCGACACGATTGCGAAGATCGCCGCCGCCCGAAGCCTCGATGCTAATGAAATATCGAAGCTGAACGGGTTAACTGCAAACACAGAGTTGAAAGCCGGACAGGAGATCAGACTTCCAGCTACGGCTGGCGCAGCACCCTCACGGCGGCGTTAAGCGGATACTAAAAATAGAAAACGCGTCTGCCTCATCCTGGCGTGTGTAGTACAGGCGAGCGCGCTTTCAATTAGCGCGCTCTTTTTCTTTTCTACAAAAACTCTAGTCAGGAGCATCTCTCACCATGCTTTTTCGCACACTCTCTGCTGCGGTCTATGGTATTGACGCCGACCTCGTCGATATCGAAGTTGACTTAACGCCAGTTCGCGGTGAGTCAGAGAATCCAAACACAGTGACCATCGTCGGTTTGCCCGACGCTGCTGTACGCGAATCGCGCGAAAGGATTCGCGCTGCGATTACCAATTGCGGGTTCTTCTTTCCGTTTCAAAAGATCACGATAAATCTGGCGCCCGCTGATGTGCGTAAAGAAGGCGCGAGCTTTGATTTGCCGATCGCATTGGGCCTCCTTGGAGCGGATGGCAATCTTGCTGAGGAGAACAGTCTCATTCACGCTCTCTGTGTTGGAGAACTCTCTCTAGATGGTCGTGTAAGGCCGATTAAAGGAGCTCTTCCGATCGCGATTCTTGCGCGTGAAGCTCTTATCAAACATGTTGTGTTGCCTGACGAGAATGCTAAGGAAGCTGCGGTAGTTTCCGGAGTGAATGTCTACCCCGTCGCGAGTCTCAACAGGGCGGTGGAGTTGGTTGCTGCCTTGAGGTCTGACAATCCACCCGCTCCCTTGCGAATTGACCCAGCGGAGATCCTCACTCAACCGGATCACTATAACGTGGACTTTCGCGAAGTGCGCGGCCAGGTTTCTGCCAAACGGGCTTTGGAGGTTGCCAGCGCGGGCTCCCACAATATCCTGCTCATTGGCCCGCCCGGTTCGGGAAAGACCATGTTGGCCAAGCGGCTGCCAACGATTCTGCCGCCTTTAGAATTCGAGGCGGCGCTTGAGCTGACCAAGATTCACTCAGTTGCTGGGTTAACCGGTCGTACAGGACTTGTAACAGCAAGACCATTTCGCTCACCGCACCACACGATCAGTGATGCCGGATTAATCGGGGGTGGTGCGTTGCCACGGCCAGGGGAAGTGTCGCTAGCGCATCAGGGCGTGTTATTCCTGGATGAGCTGCCCGAGTTTGATCGCAGTGTGCTCGAGGTCTTGCGGCAACCACTTGAGGATCAAAAAGTGACGATCAGTCGGGCATCGATGTCGCTCACATTTCCCGCCTCGTTTATGTTGGCCGCTGCAATGAATCCGTGTCCATGTGGATTCTGGAATGACCCGACGCGTGAGTGCCGCTGTTCCTCGATCCAGATTCAGCGCTATGTCGGCCGCATCTCTGGACCACTACTGGACCGCATCGATATTCACATTGACGTGCCGGCAGTGAAGTTTCG
>DATETN010000139.1:0-3123 GCA_035283645.1 Pyrinomonadaceae bacterium | reverse complement strand
GCGATGGAGGATGTTCGAGGGGGTGATCTGGACGTGCGGGTTGCCGTCGGATCGCACGACGAGATCGGCGCGCTCGAATTAGGGTTCAACGAGATGACCGAAAGGATCGCACAAAGTTACCAAGCCCTGGAAACGAAGAATCGGGAGCTCGCGGATGCTCTGGACAAAGTCGCATATTTAGAAGCCGTCAAGCGAGGTCTCGATCGGTTTGTGCCCGATACGGTGAGACGACTGATCGAGGAAAATCCAAAGTCGCCCGCCCTTCATAAAAGCGTAAAGGATGTAACCGTCCTATTCCTGGACATACAGGGGTACACGGTCCTGAGCGAACAATTGCCGCCGGCGTTGCTGAACGAAATCGTCGAGAATTACTTTTCCATGTACCTTGCCGACATTCGCGCAGCCGGCGGAGACATCAACGAAACTGCGGGCGACGGGCTGATGATGATTTTTCAAGACCGATCTCCCCTGGAGCATGCGGCCTCAGGCGTCAGAGTGGCGCTGGCCATCCGGGAAATAACCACCGCAAACAATCTTCAGGGGAACGGCAAACATCCCGCGTTGGTGATCAACATGGGAATAGCGTCGGGCGAGTGCGACGTCGGCTCGACGAAATTTCGCGCTGTGGCGGGAGAGCGTTGGACCTTCACCGCTTCCGGGCCCAACACGAATCTGGCGGCGCGCCTCGGCGACCTCGCTCGCGGCGGCCAGATTCTCGTCGGTCCCGAGACGGCCAGACGAGTGCAAGGTCATTTTCTTCTGTGCCCCATCGGTCCCGTCGAGCTCAAGAACATCGGCCATCCGGTTGAGGTCTGGGAAGTGAAGGCGGCCATGTAATTAGACCCTGGCGCTAAGACAAGTCGAATCTATTCTCGCCTCCTTTGATCAAACTACGCGCGTAATTTCGGGTCACGTCTGCTGAAAAACTTCGCAATAAGATTTTCCATTACTGCAAATAGATCATCTATAGTTTCGCAATCCTGAAGATATTATCACTGCGTGGGGCGAGAAATTAGAGATTCCCCCGTGGCATAGGCATTGCTCCTCTAACTCAGTGATTCGTTAGATGATCGAAACTACTCAGAAGGGGGACTAACAATGAAGAAGGTAGGTGTAAGTTTGGTGATTGCCGCAATTGCGGTGCTGTTTGCGGCGGTTTCTTCAAACGCTCAACGAGGGCCGGGAATGATGTGGCGAGGCAGCGGTGGCTGGGGGGCGGGCACGCAATACAATCGGATGTACGATCCCAAAACCGTGGAGACGATCAGTGGCGAAGTGATCAGCATCGATCAGTTTACACCGGCGAAGGGGATGTTCGGCGGTATCCACATGAACGTGAAAACCGGCAAAGAGACGATCTCCGTGCATCTTGGTCCGAGCTTTTACATCGAGAACCAGGATGTGAAGCTCGAAGCCAAAGATAAAGTCGAAGTGAAGGGATCGAAAATTACCTTCAGTGGCAAGCCGGCGATCATCGCCTCGGAAGTAAAAAAGGGGGATGAAGTGTTGAAGCTGCGTGACGACGCCGGATTCCCGGTGTGGAGCGGCTGGCGGCGGCGATAGCCCTTCGCGCTTTGTCAGGGAGATCGCGGCGGGACGACAAGAAAGAGTTGAGGCGTTTTGTGTGGCAATTATCTGTTTCGATTGGTGTTCTCGGCGGTGTCCGTGCCGTGCCTCGGTTTGTTCCGGCAATCGATTCTATCTGATCGGAAGTGTGCGAGAAAAACTTTGATCGACAGAGAAAGCGAAGGAGAGCGAGCTATGAAACGAAGAATCCCGTATGCGTTAACGTTGACGTTGGCACTATTGGTGTCCGGTCTTGCGCTGGCGCAGCAGGCGAGTCCCGCCAAACCAAGCGTGCCCAAAGGCTGGAGTTTTACATTTCCTGACGGCAACCAAGACACGGGCAAGCAGCTTTTCATCAAAATGGAATGCTATGCTTGCCACACGATCAAACTGCCAAAGGAGTCGCTTGCCGCGCGACCCGGTAACGTGGGACCCAAGCTGACTGGCTATTCGGTTCTGCCCAAAGATTACCTGGCCTCGTCGATCATCAAAGCCCATACGGTGGTCGCGGCTCCTGGTTACACGGTCAAGGAAGGCAAAGCGGCGATGGGCAACTATAACCACTTCTTGACCGTGCAAGAGCTGATCGATCTGGTGGCATTTCTCAAGCACGGTGCCACGACACCGGCGAAATAATGCTGGCGTGCTTGGCAAGTGCTGCGGCAGCTTACCGTTAGTTCCGAGGAAGTGGAAATATTTCTATGTCTGACATTGTCTTTAAGCCTATTGGCCAGGTCAAAGCACAATTTTCCGATGTCGATATTCGCGCCGAGAATAAGAATCTGGTTGGAGAACTGGAAATCTACGCCGAGTTCGAGCCGGCACTGGAGGGAATCGACGGTTATTCCCATCTTTTTGTCCTTGCGTATTTTGACCGTCTCAGGCCCGATCAGATCGGCCCTCTGCAACTAAAGCCAAGACGACTAGTAAACAGAGGGTTTAAACTCGAAGAACTGCCGCTGCTCGGCGTCTTCGCCCTCGATTCTCCGACGCGGCCTAATCCGATCGGGCTCACGCTCGTCCGCTTGCTCGAACGGCAGGGTCGGTTTCTCAAAGTCAGCGGGCTCGACTACTTCGACGGCACCCCGATCCTCGATATCAAAGGCTACCGTCCGAACTATCGCGCCGAAGAATTCAGCGTCCCCGATTGGTACAAAAAATTGCAGGACGCGCGCGGGCATATTTAACTATGTCCAGCGATATCGACGCTACGTGTTCTGCGGCGGGATCCTCGATTTTGCCTGAACCAGGCTCGATAGGGATATGATTTTGATGGATTGCTAGCAACCACGGGAAGCATCGTTAGATCCGAGGAGATTTCTCATGAGTTTTCGGAAAATTCTTGTTGCGGTGGACGAGAGCGCGTTTGCGGCGCGCGCTGCCGATGTCGGTTTCGATCTGGCGCGTTCGCTCGGTGCTGAGGTGGCAATTATTCATGTGGTCGATCCCTCAGTTGTCGCTTATGCTCCCGAGGGTGGGATTCCGGCGAGCGAGCTAATCGCCCTGGCTCAGCAGGCTGGTAAACGACTCCTTGCCGCGCACGGTCAGCGCACCGCG
>DATETN010000138.1:0-31408 GCA_035283645.1 Pyrinomonadaceae bacterium | reverse complement strand
AACTCCCAAACGCATACTTTGTTAGTGCCGAGCATGCATATCGTTCAGGTTATCTCGAGCGTGCAGATCGTCAGAAAAAGTTTCGAGCCAACTCCGACCTCGAGGTACTTCAATCACTGGATGCACTTGATGCGGTTAGGTATTTGGATGAGTTCTACCGTGCCGAGGCGGGGAAATACTACCTGGCGCCAGACAAAGCCACTTTTGAGAAACTGATGGTGGGTTGAGTACGCTATTGAACGGCGCGTCGTTCGATGTTAGCTATAGCTCGTGCGAGGACGGATTGTTTTTGGTAAGGCAATAAAGAATTACGAGACCTTGTTTACAGAGGTAGGGTTGAGAAACTCTTGAGTTTTAAACAACGATTAACGAAACGGCCAGTTTGCAGGCTTCGACGGACAGGGCGCTGCCGGGATGGCTGCGCCACAAGGAGTGATAGTCAGGCCGAATCCTGGGCGAGTGTTCTCGGTGTCGCGAGCGCGCATGCGGGTCTCGATGATGGTAAGAGAGCGGGTACCAATAGATGTTATCGCCGAACGAAATGTTGAAGGCCACGAGTGCTGGGCGCCACCAGCTGCGCTGCCGGTAATAGCTACTTCGTGGACACCATGCCCAGTGATTGTTGTAGTAAACCCAACGACCGTAGTGATACGGGGCCCAACCCCAAGGCTCGTAACCAACCCACGTCCAGCCATAAGGTGGACACCAGACCCAATTACCAAAACGATAAGGGGCCCACTCCTGATATCCACTGATCGAGCTGGCGTGCGGACGCCAGAGCCACCCGTAGTCTGTTGTGTAATTCCACGCGCCGTAGGAGTCGAGGTCTTCACTACCCCAGACATACGGGTCATGATATTGCGTATCAAATCGTTGATGTTGGGCCAGGTACTGTTCGCGTTCTTCGACCCAGACATCCCAGAGATCAGGAGCGCCCGCAGCCAGCAGATTCCAGTCGCCGGCGTTCTCTCCTCCCGTGAGCAATTCAGCAGCACGTCCTTCGCGTAACGTGAACCCTGATGTTTCGGAATAGATTCGAGCGCGCCCACCCCCGCGCACTGTCACCTTAACAAGGCCTCTGGGGGAAACATCAACGCGATAAAGCCCGGTTCTTTCCGCGGCTAGCGTCGCTTTAGGTGCATCGACCTCAAAGAACTGCCGTCCCTCTTCTAACGCCGCTAAGCGCAGGGAAACCGTGCCGGATACGATGCTTAGAGCCACACCCTCTTCCCTCAACGTCACGATCTTCAGGGCCGATTCTGCGCTCAGTCGAATGAAGTTACGCGCATCAAGCTGAATTTCAATCTGTGACTCGCGAGCAGTTGCGACCGTATCACCTTCCACCAGCGGAAAATTGATTGCGGCAGGTTCCCATTCCGTATCTCCGTCGCGCCGCAGGTTCGCGGTGCCTTTGAGGTGGCTAATACGAGCCACACGAGCCGTCACTTCATACTCTTCGGGGTCATCTTCGCTGTCACTCGCAAGAGTCGGTTGGTTAAGTAGGAGAAATGCAACCAGGGAGAGGAGGGAAAGCAAACGTCGGGTCGGACGCATGGCTACGCTCCTTTGCTAAAAGACTGTTCTCTTGATCCAGCGCTCATGAAACGGAGCACCGGCGAAAGCCATAGGCCACTTTAGGCAGGCTGCTTGTCTGTCGATTTTCTGACCTGTAGGCTACTAAAGCGCTGAGCAAGGCTCATGCCCTTTGATCACCGTGAGGGCAGTTAAGGTATCTCACCCGTCAGATATTGAGGATTGTGGTGTGCGTGCGTTCTCTTTGGGTGAACCTATAACTGCTACTCTATGCGAGATGGTGCGGGCGTCGCACTAAATCGTGCTTAGCTTTATTCCATCCGCCGAAGATCTGCCTCTGCAGCGATGTAACCAAAACTGGTCCACTGCTCGCTCGCTAAGATTTGAAGGAAGATCTCTTTTGCGCGATCCGTTTGACCGCTGTAACGATACCAATTTCCGAGACCATAGAGGATGCTGTGCGCACCGGGTGAATTGCCTTGTTTCGCAGCTTGTTCCAGCAATGAGTGAGGTAAAACAACACCTTTGTACATTAAGAGAAGTTGGTTGTAGCCGTCGTTTTCAATAATGTCCATTTCCTCCTTAATAGGAAGGAGCACGCGGTCGGCTTCCTGGTTGCGATGGAGAAGCCGCAACGTCATGTAGAGCCAATAACTTGTAGCAACCAGTGCGTCAGGATTCTTTGATACTTTCAAGCACTCCTGATAGGCCCTGAGAGCGGCGCCGAGATCCCCGCTTGTGTAGTAGGCCAGGCCCAGGTGGTACCAAATGTTGAACTGCAATGTACTGGTGGGGATGTTGCGAATGTTGGGTTGGCCATCGGGCTCGATCTCATCAGCCTTCCCTCTGATCAAAGAAGATGCTTGTCGCAAATCCTTGATTGCAGAATCGAACTTTCTAAGCGTGATATAGCGATGCCCACGATGCCGATAGAGGCGAGCATCTCTTGGAGAGTCTCGTATTCCGTCCGTATACACAGCAATAGCTTCAGCAAAGCGTCCAAGGTATGCGAGTCTTCTACCTACCCAGATAGTGGCTTCAGGGTCGGTAGGATTGTTTTTTAGTGTCAAGCGCGCAACTTCCAACTGTTGCTCCATTCGCTGCTTCGCCTGGTCAGAAAGGGGAGGACCAGAACGTGTGGTGTAGTCGAGCTTCGAAGTGCGTTGCGACTGTTTTTGTGCCACAGCCGAAGCCGTGAAATTCAGCAACATACCCAGCAGTATTGTGTTGACGATTAGCCTGTTTCTCATTTTTGGCATGCAAAGGTCTGGCAAACCCACCCTCCAACGCTTCAGATTTTCATCACGTACGATCCCGTCGATCCGTCGACAATCGTCCCAAGCTTCTATGACACTCTTAGGATTCGAGTCAATAGTCTCGCTCAGCAATGTCTGAAATCACATTTGATTTGATTGTCATCGGGGCAGGTATCAATGGTGCGGGTGTGGCCCGTTATGGTGCGATTCGCGGCTGGAGAGTTTTGGTGCTCGACAAAGGAGACATTGCAAGTGGAACCAGTGGCGCCTCGACTCGACTGATCCACGGTGGCTTGCGTTATCTCGAACATGGTGAAGTCCACCTGGTGCGTCAGTCACTTCGTGAACGCGACGCTCTTTTGAGAACCGCTCCCCACTTGGTCAAACCCTTGACCTTTTTGATCCCGATCTACAAAGGCTCGAAGCGCGGAAGGATGGAAATTAATGTTGGGTTGACCTTCTATGACATGTTGGGTCGAAAAGGACCACTACCACGTCACCACATGCTGTCTTGCGACGAAGTTCTCGGACGCGTGCCCGGACTGAATAGGGTCAAACTAGTCGGTGGTGCAATCTATTTCGACGCCCAGGTTGAGTTTCCAGAAAGGTTGGTCGTTGAGAATGTAATCACCGCTTACCAACACGGTGCGTCAGTTCGCACCTATTCAAAACTAGATTCGTTCCGCTTGGAAAATGGTCAGATCCGAGGTGTTGAATTCACGGATCAGACTAGTGGCGAGCATGTTGGTGCCTCGGCAACAGCGGTGGTAAACGCCGCCGGACCATGGGTTGATGAAGTGCTTAAGCTCGCCGGACACCCACCCGAGCCTTTGCTTGGCGGGACGAAGGGCAGTCATATCGTGGTTTCTCGGTTCGAAGGTGCGCCATCGGATGCACTCTATGTAGAAGCAGAACAGGACCGGAGGCCCTTTTTTGTCATCCCGTGGAATAACCTTTACCTCATCGGTACCACCGATTATCGATTTACCGGCGATCTGGACAACATTCACGCAGAACCGTTCGAAGTCGAATACCTCTTGTGCGAGACGAACCGGCTTTTTCCTCAGGCCCGGTTACAACGCGAATCAGTGTTGTTTACCTCATCAGGTGTACGGCCCCTGGCATTCAGCCGGGAATCACGGGAAGCTCGAATAACGCGCCGGCACTTCATTCGCGAGCACGAAAGCGTCCGCGGGCTGTTCTCGATCGTCGGTGGAAAGCTGACAACTTATCGTCAAGTCGCCGAAGAGACAGTCGATCTTGTTGAGCGACGGTTTCGTCTGAGTGGGGCTCTTGAACCAGGCAAGGCGGCGGCGCCACGTCGGTCGCATACCCTTGAGAGGGACCTCATAGGTGCGTCGGATTTCGAAGACTTCCGCACCCACTTCCGAGAAGAAAGCGGTCTACCATCACACCTGGTTGAGCGTCTCTTAAGAATCTACGGAACCCGAGCAGAGGAGATCAGAACCTTAACCAGGCTGACACCTTCTTTGCTTCGTGTATTCGATCCAGAGACCGGCGCAATCGCAGCGGAGGTGGTATTCGCTTTTGAATCCGAGTTTGCACGGACTCTAACCGACTGCATCTTGCGCCGAACAATGGTGGGGTTTAACTCCGCATGTGGTTTGAATGCAGTCCAGTCCGCTGGGGAAATTGCTCGCACTCATCTTGGCTGGTCCGAAGAGCGTGTCGAAAGCGACGTAATTCAATACGAGCGGCACGTGAAAAGGCATCTTCGCGCCGGATTGTCTGGTGGACGCGTTCCATCTAGTCAGTAAGCGCAAGTTGGGGAAATCCCCGTGAGCTGACCGTTTTTTGGGTTCAGCACCCAGAATCAAAATCTTGCCTCTGCAGACTCGGTTGAATAGACTGACCCCCGTTTCTTCATCTCCGCGATCATAGGCATACTTTTTACTGATCTGTTCGATTCGATCTCTACATTCATTGGTGTTTCGCACGCTGCAGATTTACTTGAAGAGAACGGACACCCACGAAACCTCAAACAAGGATTGATAGTCGACTCGTTTGCTACCTTCGGTGCCGGGCTGGCTGGTACCTCTTCGGGCACTGCTTACATCGAGAGCATTGCCGGAATTAATTTTGGGGGCGTACTGGTTTGACTTCCGTGGTGACCGCGCTCTGCTTCTTACCTTGTTTCTTTCTCGCGCCGCTGGCGGGAGCTGTACCCGCCTTTGCAACAGCCCCGCTGTTAGTGTTGGTTGGCGCGTCGATGTTTCGCAGTGTTGGGAAGATCTCCTTTGCAAAAATAGAAGAAGGGCTGCCCGCGTTCTTGACGATCATTCTGATCCCGCTTACGTTCTCCATAACACAAGGGATCCTTTGGGGCTTTATTGGGCATGTCGGCTTGTATCTAATGGTCGGAAGGCGGCGTGAGATTCACCCCGTTATGTATGTATTGGCCATAGTAGCTGTGGGCCTGCTGTTGCTTGAGCACGCAAAGTTCTAATTCGGTGTTTAGGGATGAACGACGCAGACAAGAATCTAATGGGTGCTTCGGCACCGCGTAAGGAAGGTCGGAAGAAGGTCACGGGTGCTGCGCTGTACATCGATGACATCTCATTCCCCGGAATGTTGTACGGCGTCACGGTTCGAAGTCCGTTGGCGCGCGGTCGCGTCAATAACATTAGCTTCACTGGAGATCTTCCCTGGGATGAGATAACGAAGGTAACTGCTGAGGACATTCCGGGTGAGAATTATGTCGCATTGATTCTCAACGATCAGCCTTACCTCGCGAAAGACATTGTAAATCACCCGGAAGAGCCTCTTCTGCTGCTGGCGCACGAAAACAAGTACCTTCTCGAAAAGGCGCGGCGGTCTGTGCGGATCGAAATCGAGGAACTGCCTGCCGTCCTCAACCTTGAAGATTCGTTGAATCGCAAGCATGTCATCTGGGGTTCAGATAATGTTTTCAAATCGTTTTTAGTGAATAAGGGCGATGTGGACCAGGCCTGGTCCAGAGCTGCGTTTGTGATTGAGGGTACTTACGAAACCGGCGCGCAGGAGCAGCTGTACATCGAAAACAACGGGGTCATTGCGGTTGCCAACGAGAGGGATGGTGTAACCGTTTGGGGCTCCATGCAATGTCCCTATTACGTTCATAAGGCTCTGGTGAAACTCTTCAACTTACCGGAAGAAAAGGTGCGCGTCATTCAAACAGAAACCGGAGGTGGTTTTGGCGGAAAGGAAGAGTATCCGTCGCTGATCGCCGGTCATGCAGCATTGTTGGCGTGGAAATCCGGACGACCCGTAAAGGTGATCTACGACCGTGCGGAAGACATGGTTGCAACTACCAAACGGCATCCCTCACGGACGCAACATCGAACTGCTGTAGATGCAAATGGAAAACTCCTGGCAATGGAGATTGGGTTCGTGATCGACGGCGGAGCCTATTGCACGCTGTCGCCAGTGGTTTTGTCTCGTGGGACGATTCATGCGGCTGGTCCTTATTACTCCCCTAACGTGCGCATCAGAAGTAGCGCGGTCGCTACAAATACCCCGCCGCAAGGTGCATTTCGTGGTTTTGGCGCTCCACAGAGCATCTTTGCTCTTGAGCGTCATTTCGATAGGGTCGCTAAGACCATCGGGTTGTCGCCGGAAGAGTTTCGCCGCCGCAACTTTATTCGACGTGGCGAAACGACTGCGACCAACCAGGTGATTCAGGAAGAAGTTGATCTTTCTGCTCTTCTCGATAGGGCTCTGAACTTGAGCAATTACTACGAAAAGCGAGAACGATTCGAGAAGGAGAATAGTCATTCCAAAATCAAGAAGGGCGTCGGGTTCGCGAGCTTTATGCACGGCGCCGGGTTCACAGGTTCAGGCGAGGTCTACCTGGCGTCGGTTGTCGGACTGGAAGCCTCCGCAGATGGATTAGTTCGTGTGTTGTCCGCAAGTACAGAGATCGGTCAGGGGACGAACACCATTTTCTGCCAGATAGCGGCCGAGACTTTGGACCTTCCTTATGAATCGATCGAAATAACACAGCCTGACACTTCAGTCGTGCCGAACAGTGGGCCAACAGTCGCTTCACGCACCTGCATGATTGTTGGCAAGCTGGTTGAGTCGGCGGCGCTTTCGCTGAAGCAGACCTTGATCGGCAGCGGCTTGCTTCGCGAAGGCTATAGCCCGGCTGAATTCAAGCAGGCGTGCGCCGATTTCCATAAGCGATTTGGTCCCTTGCGGGCAACAAGCAAGTACCAACCTCCGGAAAACGTTTTCTGGGACGACGAGAAATATCAGGGCGACGCCTATGGTGCTTACGCCTGGGCAGTGTACGTCGCTGAAGTTTCCGTGGACATGTATACATACGAGGCGCGGGTCGAGGACTTTGTCGCACTGCAGGAAGTTGGGAAGGTGATCAATCCCGTGTTAGCAGCGGGTCAGATTGAAGGCGGTGTAGCCCAGGCAATTGGCTTCACGCTATTTGAGAATGTTGTCTGGCAGGATGGCCGGATGGTCAACAACCAGATGACGAACTACATCATTCCAACAGCGGCCGACATTCCGCCCATTCATGTCTATTTTGAAGAGAATCCATACCCGTTTGGGCCCGCGGGAGCCAAAGGGATCGGCGAACTGCCGATGGACGGCGGCGCGCCGGCAATACTGAATGCCATAGAAAACGCTACCGGCATCAGTTTTACTCAAGTACCGCTCATGCCGGAGATGCTGATGAACGGTCTTGGTCGGAGCGAATAAGCTTTGATGGACTATTCGATCACACCCATAGCTGTCTCGTTAACGGTGAATGGCCAAAGCCAGACAGTCGAAGCCTTCCCGATGGAGCGCTTACTGGATGTGTTACGCGAGCAATTGCGGTTAACGGGGGTGAAGGAGGGCTGTGGGGAAGGTGAATGTGGCGCATGCACTGTCGTTTTCAACGGCGAGATCGTAAACAGTTGTTTGATACCGATGGCGCAGGTTGACGGCGCCGAAATAACAACCATTGAGGGCGTGGCCCTGGCCGATGGGCAGTTGAATCGAGTACAGCAGGCCTTCGTGGAATTCGGCGGAGCGCAGTGTGGTATCTGCACTCCCGGAATGGTTCTCGCCGCAATGAACTTGCTGGAGCGGAACCCGCATCCTTCCGAATCGGAGATACGTGACGGCCTCGCTGGTAATCTATGCCGGTGTACTGGCTACATGAAGATCTTCGAAGCCGTACTGCACGTTTGCGAATCCCGGAAAGAGGACACGCTTCCAAATTCAGGCTGACGCTGAGACACGAGCCGTGAGAGCTTTCATTCCAGGTTACCAATTGATTACTCCTGAATCCCTGGATCAGGCGCTGACATTGCTTGCGCAGGAACCAGGTCGCTGGAAGCCATTCGCTGGTGGCACTGACTTAATGGTGCTACTTGAAGCTGGCAAATTGCAGCACAAGAACTATGTCAATATCTGGAGCGTGCAGGAACTCCACGGCATCAGTGTCACTGACAGTACCGTTAAGATTGGTGCCCTCACTACCTATTCGGAAATCCAAGCACATCCTGTTTTACAGCTGGAGTTTCGAATGTTGTGTATAGCAGCCAGCGAAACGGGCGGCCTGGCGATCCAGAACCGAGGTACGATTGGCGGCAACATCGTTAATGCTTCTCCCGCAGCAGATTCGCCACCCGCTCTATTAGCTTACGATGCCCAACTCGAACTGGTCTCGACAAAAGGAGGCCGCAGAATTCCCTACAGTGAGTTTCACCGGGGCTATAAGGAGATGGATTTAGGCGAAGATGAGCTGCTCGCAAGCATCTACCTTCCGCGAAGTGATACCAAACTGATCCAGTACTATCGTAAAGTAGGAACTCGGAAGGCGCAGGCCATTTCGAAAGTTTGCTTCGCTGCAGTAGCAGATGTACGAGACTCCACCATTGAAACAGTACGAATTGCCCTTGGAAGTGTTGCCCCCATTCCACTGCGATGCAAGGCAACAGAATCCTTTTTGGAAGGTAAATTAATCCGAGAGTCGTTCATCGAACTCGCACAAAGCGAACTCGGTCGAGAGATCGCCCCAATCACTGACGTGCGATCCACGAAAGAGTACCGGTTGCAGGTTTCTCAAAACCTGTTGGAAGAATTTCTTAGAAGCTTCAATACACTTCGTTATGAATCTCCCATTTCACTTTAATCGTGGAGTTGTTGAACCCATTGCCTGCTTGAAAGAAGGGTGGGCACTGGTAAAAGACAGATACTGGGTTTTCTTCGGTGTCACGGCACTTGGATTACTGATTGCGAGCTTTGTTCCGATGGCCATTCTCATGGGCCCAATGTTTTGCGGCATCTATCTAACCTATTTTTCGTATCGTCGTAACCAGCCAATTGAATTGGGTACATTGTTTCGTGGGTTCGATTACTTCGGGCAAAGCTTGATTGCAACGCTGATTCAGATCTTGCCGCTGATGGTTGTATTGATGCCTGCATACCTCCTCACCTATGTGGCCTTTTTTGTCATGCTCGCGAGTCAAGGTAACAACCCAGAACCTTCGGTGGTTTTCGGATTCATAGGAGTCGCCGCCGTCTTCTGGATTCTACTCGTACTTTTCATTCTGTTTGTCTCTGTGTTGTTCAGCTTTACTTATCCACTGATCGTAGACCGCGGGCTCAGAGGAATAGATGCCGTCAAACTAAGCTCAAGGGCAGCACTGGCCAATTTCTGGCAATTATTGGGGTTGTTCGTGCTGCAGACGCTGCTGGGTGCCGTGGGTATGCTCTTTTGTTACGTTGGAGCGTTCTTCATTCTGCCAATCACATTTGGTGCTTTGGCCGTCGCCTACGAACGGGTCTTCGGCCTGGCAGAAGTGACCCCGAATCTCCCTCCCCCACCTCCGGCATTTGCCTGATGCAGAGCGATCTTGTTATTCGAGGACGCCAGTTGGTCCTTCCCGGAAGCGTAGAGGCATGCTCACTGCACATCGCGCAGGGTCGTATACAGCGCATCACTACTTATGAAGACATCTCTACCGAATGCGAACTGATTGAGCTGAGTGATGACAGTGTTTTGATGCCAGGCCTCGTAGACACACACGTGCACGTAAACGAACCGGGTCGAACTTCCTGGGAAGGATTTGCCACCGCGACACGCTCGGCAGCTGCCGGGGGTGTGACGACGATTGTCGACATGCCCTTGAACTCAATACCAGCGACTACCTCTTTGGAGGCCTTTCACGAGAAGATCGCCGTCGCGCACACTCAATGTGAAGTAGACACCGCCTTTTGGGGTGGAGTGGTTCCGGGGAATACGTCGGAACTGGCGCCGATGTACTCTGCAGGTGTCGTTGGTTTCAAATGCTTTCTGGTTCCTTCAGGAGTGAATGAGTTTCCCCATGTCACGGAAGATGATCTAAGGTGTGCTTTGCCGGAGCTGAAGCGGCTAGGTGCAGTGTTGATTGTTCACGCAGAATTGCCTGGCCCAATCGAACAGGCAGTTATCGATCCGAATGCATCACACGATTACGAAACGTTCTTACGTGCACGCCCCCGAGCAGCGGAGAACGAGGCGATGGCGTTAATGATCAGGTTGGCAAGGGAATTCGAGACTCGCGTCCACATCGTTCATCACTCCTCGGCCGATGCCCTCCCGCTACTTCGTGAGGCAAGAGATGCTGGCGTGCAAATCACGGCAGAGACCTGTCCTCATTACCTGTTTTTTGCGGCAGAAGAGATTGGCCCAGGAGCAACGCAGTTCAAATGCTGCCCGCCGATTCGCGAAATTGAAAATCGTGAGCAGCTGTGGCAAGCACTTGCAGAGGGTACGCTGCAGATGATTGTTTCCGATCATTCACCCTGTCCCCCTGAGATGAAGCGGCGAGATACCGGAAATTTTCTCGAAGCATGGGGCGGCATTTCGTCTCTGCAGCTACGCCTGCCGGTTGTCTGGACCGCAGCGAGAACTCGCGGCCATTCGCTGTTGGATCTGGCAAAATGGCTTTGTGAAATGCCCGCTCGACTGGTCGGTCTCGACGGGCGTAAAGGAAGCATAGCCGTGGGCCATGACGCTGATCTGGTCGTTTGGAAACCCAATCAGGAATTTACCGTTGCAGCGGAAATGATTCATCACCGGCATAAACTCAGCCCTTATACCGGAAGAGTTCTCGCGGGAACAGTGCAAAAAACTTTCGTTCGGGGCAGGAAGATATATGATGAGGGCGCTTTCGCGGCTAGGCCTGAAGGTGCTCTGATACTTAAGTAACGACCAGGTGAACTAGATATGCCAGAAGTTGAGTGGACCACGGTCGAAGAGGCTCCGGTCAAGGAAAAGTTTGGTGGCGCTGTGCGCGTCCGCACTTTGTGGCCGTCAGATAGTGGTGCAGTGGCCCAGTTCGTGGAGATAGACGCTGGCGGGTGTTGGGAGGGCGTGGATCTTCATGAGCCTGGCCCGGAGGAAGTGTTTGTTGTCTCTGGAGTGTTCAATGATGGAGTACGTGATTACCCTGCGGGTTCTTTCATCCATAACCCGGCTGGGTCTTCTCATGTGCCTCAATCAAAGACGGGCTGCACTCTGTTTGTGTTTTATCCTGAAGGGTGAGCGATGGAGTTTACTGAGCTGATCGATCTTGCCTCGGAGCGACTTGGCGGCAGCGTGTTGTCTGCGAACGACGACTTTTTTGCCTCCAAAGACAACCTGATAAAGGCTAACTCCCCAGTGTTCGTCGAGGGCAAGTACACGGATCGCGGCAAGTGGATGGACGGTTGGGAGAGTCGCCGCCGCCGGACACCAGGTTATGATTGGTGCCTCATCCGTCTAGGCTTACCCGGATTAATTCGGGGTGTGATCGTGGATACAAGTTTCTTCCGCGGTAACTATCCTGAGCAATGCTCAATTGATTGTGCTTCTGTGGAGCCGTTAACCACAGTAGACGATTTGGTCAACGCCGAGGATCTTTGGGCTGAACTCCTACCACGATCTGATCTGCTGGGTGACTTTCAAAACTCATTTGCCATCCAGACCCACGAACGAGCGACGCATTTGCGGTTAAAGATCTACCCTGACGGGGGAGTTGCTCGATTAAGAGTGTTCGGCGAAGTGATCCCAGATTGGAAGAGAATCATAGCTCACGGGCAGCTCGATCTCGCAGCAGTTGAACACGGAGGCAGGGTGCTTTCGTGTAGCGATATGTTCTTTGGGAATCGGCACAATTTAATCATGCCGGGTCGGGCTCTGGATATGAGTGATGGCTGGGAAACAAAACGTCGACGTGGGCCAGGACATGACTGGGTGATAATTAAGCTCGGCTGCCCGGGTCAGATAGACCGCGTCGAGGTCGACACCTCCTGGTTCAAGGGAAACTTTCCCGAGAGTTGTTCTCTGGAGGCTGCGAATATAGGCGTCAGTCAGGAAACAGACACCGCTCAATGGCAGCCATTGCTGGCACGCACCCAGTTGCAAGCCCATACGCGCCACCTGTTTGAAAGAGAGATTGAAGAACTAGGTCCTGTGTCACACGTCCGTTTTAATATATTTCCGGACGGCGGTGTCAGTCGTTTGCGCCTCTACGGTAGGCCATTCATAGCTTTCTGATGGTTAGCTCGATCTCTGAACTAAACTCGTTGGCCGGTGAGGAGGCTCAATCTGAGCTTCTGAAGTGTTGTGGTTCCACGGAGTGGGCCAAGCGTCTAGTCGAGAGCCGACCGTTTGCCGACACTGATGATCTTCTTCGGCAGTCAAAAAGAATTTGGTGGTCGCTGGATCCTGGTGACTGGCTGGAGGCCTTTCGTAGTCACCCGAAGATAGGGGAGAAGAAGTCTGAAATCGCAACAGCCGAGGTTGCGCAACGGTGGTCGGAGCAAGAACAGGCGGGCACTCGCGACGCTCAGCAGGACGCGATAGTTGAACTTGCTGAAGTGAACAATCGCTATTACGACCGATTTGGTTTCATCTTCATTGTGTATGCGAAGGGAAAACGCACTGCGGAGATACTCTCGCTCATGCGAGATCGCATTAACAACAACCGGGATGAAGAATTGCGAATTGCTGCGGCCGAACAGGCGAAGATAACTGAGCTAAGGATCCGAAAACTGCTGACATCATGAGTACCATTTCAACCCACATTCTTGACACTGCCCAAGGGCGACCAGCTGATAGGGTTTACGTCGTCCTTGAACTACAGAACTCCGACGAGAGTTGGACCAGCATTTCTGAAGCCTGGACCGATGAAGATGGGAGAGTTAAACCGTTCTTCCTCGTTGATCGTCATTTGGAGGCTGGAACGTATCGTCTGGTTTTTGATACCGAAGGTTATTTCACGCGCCTGGAGGGGGAGTGTTTCTTTCCGCAAGTGTCGATCGTATTTTCGATTGGAGACACCCCGCAGCACTACCACGTCCCGCTTCTAATCAGCCCGTTTGGTTACTCCACATACCGTGGTAGCTAACGCGACTCCTTGAGCTTCGTACATGAGCATCGATCCAAACGTTAGCGAGTGGCTTAATCTCATCTTGCGGTGGACACACGTATTTGCCGCAATTATGTGGGTAGGGACGACGTACTATTTCACCTGGCTCGACGCTCGGTTATCCGAAGAGGAGAAGGCAACAGCCAACACAGGTATAGCCGCACAGATATGGATGGTTCATAGTGGCGGTTTCTACGTAGTTGAAAAGCGAAAGGTACCGGACCTCGCATCGCGGGCGCTGCACTGGTTTAGATGGGAGGCCGCCACTACGTGGTTGAGCGGTTTTGCTCTGCTTGTGCTTGTGTATTACCTCGGCGGCGGAGTCCTGATCGATCCAGACGTGCGGGACATTAGTACGACTACAGCCATCGGCATCGGAGTTGGGCTCCTGATCGCTGTGTGGGTGATCTACGACCTGCTCATGCTATCCCCATTAGGTAAGCAGGAGAAGATATTCGCAGTTATTGCCTATCTTGTAGTGGTAGCAATCTCTTATGGATTAACGCGAATCTTGAGTGGCCGAGCTGCCTTCATCCATGTCGGTGCCATGTTCGGAACAATCATGGCAGGAAACGTCTGGAGCCGGATTTTACCGGCACAAAAACGGATGATGGCTGCGATTAATGCGGGTCAAAAGCCCGATGAAGCTCTTTCTGCTCAAGCAAAGCTTCGATCAAAACAGAATACGTTCATGGCCGTCCCTACCGTGTTTCTGATGATCAGTCATCACTATCCTGCTGCCACTTATGGTGACCGTAACAATTGGCTAATAATGTCCTTGCTAGTTCTGGCCGGATGGATTTCAGCAAAATTCATCCGCCGCGCTTAAGCAAAGTGTGTTTGCGGTTTTGTTTTAAAAACGGCTTAAGGCGTAAAGTAGTGTTATGGGCGTCGCCAAACTTACAGAGCAAAATACTGTTCTCCCAGATAGTAAATACGCACGGCTGGAACTGGAGAGAAAATATTTGCTTCAAGATTTACCGCTGGGACTGACTCGCGCGGATCATCACCTGCAGGTCACGGATAACTACCTCACCGGCACCCGGCTGCGAATTCGCAAGGTCCGCGATCCTAAAACTAACAAGTGGACAGTTAAGTTCACTCAGAAGTTTGCTCCGAGGCCGGGTGATTTCTCTCGCACGTTAATAACAAACATCTATTTGAACGCAGACGAAGCCGAGATGCTTTCGGTGTTTGAAGCCAATGAGATCCGAAAGAACCGATATAAGTATCGTCAGAATGATCGGACGTTTGCTATTGACATGTTTTTGGGAGACCTGTTCGGCCTAGTGCTTGCGGAAGTTAGCTTCGACGAAGAGTCAGACCTGGAGAGCTTTCCACCACCTCCGTTCGCTCTTGCAGAAGTGACCAACAATCCGGCGTTTGCTGGAGGTAATCTGAGTCAATCGACGTTTGCAGATCTCAGAGAGGAGATTCGCAGATTGCTGCCCCTGAACCGGGTGGCCATTCGACAATGATCGGGGCCCTCGCATTCTGATATTCGGATTATGCGCACCAAAAGCTTATTAACCGCCTTGTTGGTCGGTCTCGTTTTGTGGACAGTTGGTTGTCGCCAATCCTCAGCACCCCAGCAGGCAGTTGCAACCGCAGCGGAACCGTCACCTGCGCAGCCTGAAAGTCAGGCTCCAGATGGTGGTGAGATCCGGCCCGCTGAGGTCCGGTTCTTCAAGGGATCAATCGGAAGCGCGCTCGGGTTACAGATGAAGCTGATTCGGGACCGAGAAACAGTCACGGGGAACTACTTTTATAAGAAAGTCGGGACGCGGATCGAACTGAAAGGCAGTGTGGATAAGGATGGGAATCTGGTTCTCGAGGAGTTTGATCAGAGCGGCAAATCGACGGGAGTTTTCAAAGGGATTTGGAAGACTGACGAGAGCGGACACGTAAACATCGTTGGCAACTGGTCAAAGCCCAACAGCCAAAAACTGACTGCGTTTTCGTTACACCAGGAGCCGGTCGAGTTCACTGGGACTACAGAGATAGTTGCTAAACAGATAAAAGAGAAGAGTAAGACGCCGAAGTATGAGATTGATGCTGAGTACCCGCAGATCACGGGTGCAGCTGGTGGCGGCTTTGACAAGTTCAACCAGGCGTCAAGAAGCCTTGTCGCGCGCCGGGTGGCCCAGTTCAAGAAGGATATGGCCGATAAGGTTGCCGAGGAAGCTTCTGAAACTGAGATCCCTGAGTTGGGCAGTGATCTCGGGGTAGGTTATTCCATCGGCATCGCGCGGGATGATCTAATCAGCGTTGAGTTTGATATCGGTGGATATTACGCCGGAGCAGCCCACCCGAATTCATACACCGAGGTGCTGAACTTTGATCTAAAGAATGGCAAGGCCTTGCGACTTGCCGATTTGTTTAAACCCGGCGCTAAATATCTGCAGTTAGTTTCGACCTACTCGATTAACGACCTTAAGGCGCAGGCAAAGAGTAAGGGGCCAGATTCCATGCTAAGCGATGACACGATTAGAAGCGGTGCCGGCCCTGACCCTAAGAACTTTAAGAGTTGGACGATCACCCCGAAAGGCCTGTCGCTCACCTTCGACGCCTACCAGGTTGCGCCATACGCTGCTGGTCCGCAGAATGTTCTAATCCCCTATTCCGCCCTCAAAGACATCATAAGGTCCGATGGGCCACTTGCCGGATTTGTAAAATGAATCGATTGATCGGGCTAATGGCAGTGGGCGGAGGGATCTGCCTGGTAGTTATTGGCTTAATTATTTACGCAGGTGGGTTCAACTGGTTTGGTAACCTTCCCGGGGACATTCGATACGAGAGCGAGCGTACTGGAGTCTATATTCCAATAGTATCAATGCTGATTTTGTCGCTTGCAGTGAGCTTGATCTTCTACCTGTTGCGTAGGTTTCTATGATCGGCACTCATGCTGCTTCCACAACTCCAGAGCGTCTCGCTTCGGCTGTTCTTGTGCGCGCAAGGTGGTAGGCCAGCACGCCTGCCACCAGCATGATGATAGCTCCGGTCCAGAATGTGACGCGTAAGGAAGCATCACTCATGTAGTGAACCTGACCATCGCGGCCCATATGAGCTACGGCACTATGTATTAATAGGGCGGCAATTGACGGCCCCACTGCGCGAGCTAAACTGGCAACAGATTGAGTGACTCCGAGAATTGTGCCTTGATCCTCAGCACTCGCACTTTTTGACGCCAAGCTATTTAAAGCGGGAGTTGCAAGCGAGTTCCCAAGAGAAAATACTCCTCCCCCGATCAATAGACCCACCAGTCCCCCAGCTTCGGGACCGACAAACGGGACAGCGAACAAGCTCGCAGCAAAACACAGAGCCCCGAGGATCACCAGCGGCAGTTCACCAAAACGTCTTACAAGCTTTCCTATCAATCCTCCCTGAATAACCACCGCGATTACTCCCACATAAGCGAACAGCCAGCCATTCGTTTGCGCGTCATAACCGAATCGGAACATCGTGTAGAGAGAGAACGATGTGGTCATGATTGAGAAAGCGACAACGAAAAAGAAATAGATCATCAAAACGAACCGGAGTCGTGACTGAGTTAACGAGTGCAGCAGTTGTGACAGTCCACGTCCTCGGGCTGCCGAATTCCGCGCTGGGTGGTCGGCTGTCACAGTCTCTGGCAGGGTGAAATAAAGGAGAACAGCATTTGCAAAGCAGAGTGAGGCAGCGAAGAGAAAAGGCACATGGATTCCCCAGCGACTGAGAATACCGCCAATAGCCGGGCCAAATATGAAACCCAAACCAAACGCCGCACCAATTAACCCCATGCCCTTGGCGCGGTCTTCTGTAGTAGTGATGTCGGCGATGTATGCCTGCGCGGTTGAGATGTTCCCACCGGTGATACCATCGAGGATACGACCCACAAAAAGCATCCAAACGGTGGTTGCGAATCCGAGTATCAGGAAGCCGATTCCGGTTCCCACAATCGAAGCAAGCAGAACCGGACGTCGTCCGTACTTATCCGATAGACCTCCCAGAATCGGTGAGAAGATCAACTGCATCACGGAATAGGAGGCGAAGAGGATTGCTACCGTGCGGGGAGTTGCGTTGAAGACCGTGCCTTCGGCGTAAAAGGGGAGAACGGGAATGACGATCCCGAAGCCAACCAGATCAATGAAAACGGTCATGAATATGACCAGCAACGGGGACTGTTTCATGGGGTCACGGCATCAGCTTGCTTTTTCCTGGTCAAACCAAACTTCAACAAGATCTATCTCCGTCCACCACTCAAGGCCCGATCAATTGACGCCATGCCGCCCCCAGAAATGACCAACGCCACTGCGGCCGCGAGGAGAGTGAGAGCATATTCGAGTCCCCGCGGCATAAAAAACCCCATTCGAAGGTGCACTCCCAAAACGGCCGTGAGCATTGTGCAAGCAATGAAGAATGCTCCAGTACGTGTGAGAAAGCCGAGCAGCAGGAGAAATCCGCCAACAAACTCTGAGAACGCGGCCGCTGCCAACCAGAGCCATGCGGGTTTCATAAAGGGAAATGGAGTCTGTCCGGAAGTGAAAGTGTTGAATCCGGGTCCGCCGAAACTTCCCAGGACCTTCTGAGCGCCATGGCCAATAAAAACGGCAGCCAGGGCCAGTCTCAGTGGTATGGGTACCCAGGAAGCACTGGTAGCGATCAGTTTACGAAACATTTCTGGAATCCCTTCTGGCTGAGTAGAAGAACGGTCGGAAGATATTAACCACAGTCACGCAAAACGAGAAACTGCGGTGGGGGTTGACCGGCGTCATTGATGGAGCAACACCACAAATGGCAGGAACATCTCACCGGCCAACGAAAATGAGATAGATTCTTGCTGCGACTTGCTGTCTGCGGCCGTTTGCTTATCACGCTGGCAGCATCACTGATGCTTCCCAACGCTGCAGATAGGGTTGCAGGAGCAGTGATCATTCAAGGGTCTGGCACGAGTGAAGTTACGAATCAATGGGCTCGAGCAATTTCGGAGAGACTGGTTGAAAGAGGCGTAGCTGTTCTACTTACCGACAAACGTGGGAGCGGTAAGTCTGAGGGCAAGTGGCAGACCTCAGATTTCATGGATTTAGCTGGTGATGCACTCGCCGGAGTTGACTACCTCAGAGCGCGCAAAGAGATCAACCCCGAGCGAGTCGGGCTAATCGTGCTGCGATCGTTGCCTTAGGGTGAGCGCCGATCAATCGATCCCGCAACTGTTGCTCCGTAAACAAGAGCATCGTAGGGATGCTGGCAATTTGAAAACGAGCAGCCGTTTGCGGATTCTCATCCACATTCAGTTTGCCTATGCGATAGCGCCCGCCAGCTTCTTGCGCCAGTTGCTCCATGATTGGCCCTATCATCTGACACGGGCCACACCACGGTGCCCAACAGTCAATTAGCAGCGGTGTTGAACCACTCTCTGTTAATATCTGATCGAAGGTACGGTCCGTCACAACAATTGGTTTAGAGTCAGCGTCAGCGGACGGTCCGACCGGTAGTTGCGTTCCACACTTGCCGCACTTCGCGACTCTGCGCGGACTCACCATAGAATCCACTCGATTCTTTGCACCGCATTTCGGGCAGGGAATAACAGCCATCGTCCTCCTCACAGTTCTACCTAGCACCCGCAGGGTGACCGAAAGTTTTGCGACTATAAACGCATACCTCCCCGGAGTTTGACACTGGACCTTAAAATTTAACGATACTCATGTGCTCGTAGTACCATCCGATATTCTCCCGCAGAAACCTTTTCAGGAGAAATGATGAGTCGAAGATTCCTGTCAGCACTGGCGGCAACCTTCCTAACGCTTGGGGTTTGTATGTCGATATTAGCGCGACCAAACCAGAGCAAGCATCAGCAAACAATAGCCTTCACCGTCGCAATGCCAAAGCCCCATACGCATTTGCTTGAGGTTGAGATTCACATCAACCGTGAGGTGAGTAACTGGCCCGCGGAAGATCTCTTTGTCATGCCAGTTTGGACGCCCGGTTCTTATATGGTCCGTGAATTTGCACGACACGTTCAAGACTTTGCCGTTCGTGACGCTGCTGGCGGGAATCTTAGCTGGGAGAAGGTCAACAAGAATTCGTGGCAGGTACGAACGAATGGTGCTCGCGAGTATCGCGTGACCTACCGTGTATACGCTAATGAAATGTCAGCGCGAACCAATCACCTCAATTCGGAGCATGCATTCTGGAATAATGCGGCCCTGCTGATGTACCTCGATGGCCACCTCAATTTGCCATCGACTCTGAAGGTTCTTGCGCCCGAACCCTGGAGGGTTGCCACCACTTTACCTACAGCGCCGGGCCCAAAAAACACTTTTCGCGCTGAGAACTTCGATGTTCTTTACGATTCCCCGTTTGAGGTCGGTAACTTTAAGACCATCTCTTTTGAGGTTAAGAGCGTGCCTCACCGTATCGTCATCCACGGTGAAGGCAACTATGAGCCAGATCGATTGCGAGCGGATGTCAGCAAAATTGTTGGCACGCAAATAGAACTGATGGGCGGCGAGATCCCGTACCCCAACTACACATTCTTCCTTCATTTGGGTTCGACCGGTGATGGTTTAGAACATCTCAACTCGACGTCCCTGAGGTTTCCCAGGTTCGCGTTCAAGCCCGAGATGCGTTATCGCGACTTTCTGACACTGGTTGCGCACGAGTTCTTTCATGTGTGGAACGTTAAACGTATACGTCCCGATGTGCTTGGTCCCTTTGACTACAACAGAGAGAATTACACCAAGCTCCTGTGGGTAGCAGAAGGAATCACGAGTTACTATGAGAACCTGACTTTGGTCAGAGCGGGGCTCATGTCTCAGAGAGACTTTCTCGGGAAGTTTGCCAGTCAGGCTGAGTCTCTGTATAACCGGCCCGGTCGCCACGTCATGAGTGTTGAAGAAGCAAGCTTCGATGCTTGGATTAAGTTTTACCGGCAGGACGAAAACGCAGTCAATTCCCAGGTAGATTATTACGACAAGGGAGCAATACTAGGATTGCTGCTCGATCTGCAGATCCGAGGAGCGAGTCAAGGGGCAAAGTCGCTCGACGACGTCATGCGATATCTCTACACGGAATTTTACAAGAAGAATCGTAACTACACTCCGGAAGACTTTCAAAAGGCCAGTGAACTGATGGCCGGGCAAAGCCTCGAGCAATTTTTCGATAAGTTCGTACGCGGGAGAGAGGAACTCAACTACAATGAAGCTCTGGCAGCTGCGGGCTTGCTGCTTGACACTACCGGCTCGAGCGGTGGCATCAAGCCGCCCGAGCAAGCTTACCTGGGAGCAGAGCTAGTGCAAGAAGGTGACAGACTCATTGTAAGACGCGTGTTGGAGGGTGGGCCTGCGTATGAGCAGGGGTTAAACGCAGGGGATCAGATCGTCGCATTTAACAACATGAGGGCGACAAGGGAATTCTTTTTCGCGCGCCTGGCCGAGAAGAAACCAGGCGATCCAATCAGTCTCACGATTTTCAGGGCCGATGATTTAAGCACGCTGCTAATTCGGCTTGGCGGAAGGCTACAGCTACCGTACGTGATTTCGCCGATATCCAATACTTCAGACTTACAGAAACGGATATACCGTTCGTGGCTAGGAGTAACTCAGTTTCCGGCGGCGCTAAACTAATCCAATGACCGCATATCAAAACCTAATCTTCACCATTGAGGACCGAGTAGCTCGGATTACCTTAAACCGACCACCGCTAAACATTCTGAACATCGCCATGATGAAGGAGGTTGGGCATGCCCTCGAGCAGTGCAGCGCCCAGAAGGACCTGGTTGCCATAGTTTTCGACGCGGGCAAGGACTGCCGTGCGTTTAGTGCTGGCGTGGCAGTTGAGGAGCATGCAGAGGGTACGGTCTTTCAAATGCTCGAGAAGTTTCATGGAATATTTCGTCAGTTGGAACAGTTGAGCCGGCCCACGATTTCTGTGGTGGATGGTCCAGCATTCGGTGGAGGATGCGAGCTAGTTTGCGCTTCAGACATCGTGATTACGAGCGAAAAAGGTCGCTTTGGACAACCGGAAATAAAGCTAGGTGTGTTTCCTCCGGTAGCCGCAGTGCTGCTACCACGCATTATCGGTGAAAGGCGAGCACGGGAGTTGATCCTTACCGGGGAGATTCTGGAGGCTAACGAGGCTTTACGATGGGGACTGGTGAACTATCTCGTGCCGAGTGCTCAGCTAGCACAGAAGACAATGGAAATCCTCTCGAAGTTCCGCGAGTTGTCTGGTGTGGCCCTGGAGTTCACGCGCAGGTCGCTGGATCTCGCGCGCGGTTGCCCCGTTGAGCAGGCGCTAAAGCAAGTCGAAGACATCTACCTTCATGAGCTTATGAAATCTAAAGATGCCGTGGAAGGCATTAACGCCTTTCAGCAGAAACGTAAACCGGTGTGGCGAAATCGTTAGGGTCAATGCTTCCGAAATCCTATTCATACTTTCCCCGAGTTCTTCTGGCGCTGTCACTTGTGCTGCAAGTTGCGGCCCTCGCGGTTGATGAGTCGAGTGCGCAAACAAGACGTCAACGGCAGGCTCGTTCACAAGCTAGTCATCCACGCCATGGAATGCCACCTGTGGATCGCGATTTGGTCGAGCGTGGAATTACTGCGGTGTGTATGGAGCGCGTGAGGGATCCCAAAGGAAGCGTGCCGATTGACGATATGCAGACTCGTCCCTCACTGCCACTGGGCAGTCCCGAGGCAGTTGAAGGTGCTGAGAGGGCGCAGCGGTTGTTGCCCCTTGCGAAAAGCCTCGTCGTAAAGTCCATGAATCAGCTTACCGAACGCTTTGGTCTATCGCGTAAGATTAGACTTCAGGGCGCTATTGCACGCGTGCAGGCGGTGAGGAGAATTCGGCCTGACATGGAGTCCCGTGACAATGCTTCGGTATACCTACGTACGCCACACACCATCACGTTCGGCACTATTTTTCTGGCAAGCTTGCCTTCGGACGAAGCAATGCTCAGCGTTCTAAGTCACGAACTGTTGCATATTGCGGACGGTGATCAAGATAGTTTGCGATTGCTGTTTCGGGCGGTGGGAGATCGTGCGTCGAATCTGACAGCCCTGACGGTTCATAGGCAACGAGCTGAGGAGTTGACTTGTGATCTGGTGGGTGCAATGGCTGCACGAGCGTTTATTTCTCAGACCCCCGGATACGAACCTCTGACTCGACGAATTTCTCGAGCGGTTGCACACAACTGCGTCACGGAAGACGAGGGTGACGAGGATCATCTCTCACCTCGCAACACAATTCGAGCACTGTTGACCATAGATCCAAAGTTGACGAAAGAGCTGGTCTACGGAACTGAAGAGGACCCAGATTAACGGCGAGACGCCACCTGGGCCCGGAGTCCGTTGACACCAGCCAAACCGGATTTCTATCATCGACAACAAGCCTCCGATGGATAGAGTTCGTGCCCGCAACTCGGATGGAAATCGATCTAAGCAGGGAAAAATCATGCCGATGGGGCTTGTAGCCCAACGACAGAACGTTTACGAAAGTCGAACAAATATCATTTCGCTACTCACGGTCCTAATCACCTTAGCGACCTTGGCGGGCTGCCAGTCGATCACTGAACGACGAGATGTCCGGCCGCTCGTCATGCGTGACGTTCCGGCCAACCGCCTTGCTTACAGGTTTGAAGCAGACATAAGACCGCCAGATCTCTTGGTAGAGGAAGTCGTTGAGAAACTTGAAACGGTGCAGGCAGACTTCACGGCGCGACGTCCCGATGACGCGCTCTTGCGGACTGTGCCGTCGCCCGACAACCAACGCGTACTTGCTCTCTATGGAACTGATGCAGAGCCAAGCTCAGCGTTCCGTATTGACCTGTACGCAGTTGATGGCAAGTTCTTGAGAAACCTGACCCCGCCTACCTTGTCGTGCGTGTTTCCAGAAACTGTCAGCTGGTCTACTGACGGGAGCTTCATCACATTCATAGGGCACAAAGGCGCGCCTCCTTCACCAACGCCTACACCGTTCATTACCGACCCCGATGCTGTCCCAGAAGCATCGCCATCACCGTCGGTTGCGCCGGCATTTCCAGCAGTGCCGATGTTTGCGACCGAACAGATCTACATATGCAATCGAGACGGTTATGACTTAAAACCGCTGACCGCGCGTGAAGGTCTGATTTACTTCTATTCGTCTTGGGCCCCCGATAATCATGCGCTGGTAGCGCTTGCGTGCAAAGAAGCCGAATGGAACGCTCGTGAGGGAGAGTTCAAAATGCCCGCTGGCCGGCCGCGACTAATCGCACTGGATGGCAGTGAACGATTGCTGGATGATGACCTCACTGAGGCGCTGCCGGTTTGGTCGTCAGACTCGTCGAAGATCGCGACGGCCTTCGAAACTGAAATAGCCATTTACGATGCGGCAAGGTCTCAACCAACGCAGTCCCGCATTCGCCTCCGGGAACCGCTGCTCAGGGCTTCTGCCGCATACGAACAGAAGCAAACCGCCAACACCAAAGAGGGGGTTGATCTGGACGCCGCCGGGCTCCCTTCATTCAATCCCATAACCAGAGTATATTGGCCGACACCCGACAGGTTGTATTTTCAAACGGCTTACGTTCGACTGATCCCTAACGACCCGATCAACACGTTTCAGCGTTGGCACCAGGTATTGCTTAGCCCTCAAGCAGCAGTCTTGAAGTAGCCCGCTTTGCCGCTGCATATTTCACGCAGTCTCAGTTGTCTCTGATGAACACCAAAGCCCTCGGTTGAGGCTTTCCAGAGGAAGCATTCCCTTGAAACCATTGGCATAAGAGTTCAGGAAAGGTCCTGTGTTCGGTACGCACTTGGTAATTATCGTACACGGTCAACTTTATGTCCGCACCAGTGATTGGCAGGCAAGGCGGATCCGCTGACAGTGCATTCAGGTGCATCCCTAAATCTCAGCTGCGAATCACGACCAGCGTCACTCTCCCGACGTGAGTTCGGCCGCCTTCAAGTGCACATCCGACGGATTTACATTCTGCGGCTCTTGATGGATGTGGACTTCGCTCGTCATTTGACAGCTCGAGGGAGTATGCCTTCCGATCGAGGGCTCGTTTATAGGCTGGCGCCTTTGTTCAACGCCCTTGTTTACAAACAAAACCGCAAAATGGTTCAGCATTTACCGCCAAAGGAAATTCCACCTTGCACGTTCAAGGAGCGTCGCTAGCACTAGTCACGATAAATGCCTCCGGGGCAATCGCCTGGTCCAAAACAAATTGTGAGAAATCGATTGTGTAATCAAGGTTCTGCGCCTGAGCCTCAACCACGAGTTGAATCTTGTACACGCGCGGCAGAGTTAATTTCCCGGTTATTTGAAAGTTGGAAAAATCTTCCGTCAATTTGTAGCGCTTCATGGTCTGGCTTCCAGTGTCCGTTTGGGGGCCCATTACGGAGCTACTAGGCCTCGCGCCCATGCGGGCAGATATCGTGTATTCATACTCGCTACGCACATGTTGGAACGTCTCGGCGTCGAAAAAGAGACTTATTCTCAGCTCGCCTTTTCTAGGCGCGTACTTGAGTTTATGGACCGCCCGACCGTTAACCTTTTCAGTTCCGGCATAACTGAGTTTGGCTTTCTCAGGATTGAAATTGATTAAAGACCAGGCCGATGAGAGAGAGCCACCGATTAAACCGTCTTTGAAAATAACCTCCTGGGACGTCAGAAAATTTGCCAAAGGCGAGCGCCCACCTTGAGGCAAGCCGGCAACCGTCAACCGTTGGCCGTCATACGCTAGCTTCTCATACGGATAGTTGGTTGAGTTGAAGACCATAGCCAACAAAACTTTCTCACCATCGGACGCGAACTGGGCCGGACCTGTGACCTCGCGTATCGTATTGGAAAGCTTTAGGCGGGCAGTGTCCTGGCCGTTAATAATACGACTTTTAGCAGCAGCCAAATCCTCTGGTTTTCCGATGGCGGCCAGATGTTTGGCAACGACTTCCTCAGCCTTCATTTTTTGAGGAGTATTTGTGGTCGCGGCGGCAGCCACTCCGGAGAAAACAAATAAGGCCAGAAATGCCGCTAATCGTTTGGATTTATTTTGCGATGTATGTATCAAGGTATCACTCCTTCATTTTTCAGACTTTTACGCTTTAGATATGTGATTTTTATGGGGAGCTTATGTATTGTTCCAGTTTTTTACGATCCGGATAATCTGGTTTTTTCTTGAGAAACTCCTGGTATTCTGCGACAGCTTTCTCCCTCAGACCTGCAGCATTGTAAAGCCACCCGAGGCGCAAGTGGGCTTCGGGCTTTCCCAGTCGCGCAGCTTCATTCAGGAAAGGTACAGCTTTCGATCCCTTTCTTGTTTGCAGATAGGATTCGCCAAGCAGCAGGTTAATCTCGGCAGACTGAGGTTGAGTGTCCAACGCGCGCGTAAGTGGATCGATGGCCTCCTCGAACCGCTTTTGTGACGTCCGTAACTTGCCCAGATGCAACAACGCCTGCGGAAGAGCCGGTCTCAATTCCAGCGCCTGGAGATAAGCTTTTTCCGCGTCCTCCGTTTTTTCCTGGACCATATAGAGTGTCCCTAGGAGCGACCACACCTGAAAATCGGCCTTGTCGTTGTCCAGTATTGCCTTCAGAAATCTGACAGCGTCGTCATATTTCTTTTTGCCCGCTGCCTCCTGTGCTTTTTGAAACAGCGACTGGTTTCCAGCGGAGCGCGGATAAATGTCCGCGGCGGAGATTGCCTTGGGTTTGCCGGTCGATGAGGTAGCCAACCACGCGAATTCAAAGTCCTGGCGAAATCCATAAAAGGGAGCCAGCGCGCCGCGCAAGATGTTAAGGCGCACCCGCGTTATCTCCCTGCCCTCAGCCTCAACGGCGAGGTCATAATCCCCTTCGCTCAAATTAGTAAAGCGATAACGCCCACCACTCGAGATAGTTTGGCGTCCAATTTCTCCGGTACCCACTTTGTTAAGAACAATGGTAGCCCCGGTGGGAGCGGCCGCATCGGAAGTGCTGCCGCTTATTCTTAGCTCTCCCCAGATAGCGTGATTATTCTGCGCGACAGCACGTCCGGGGCCGGCAACGGCCGCGAGCGCCAGAAAGATCAGAAAGCTGCATCCTCGCACCAATTTGTTTACATGGGAGTTGGAAATTCTTTCGCGAGTGCGTGCTGAGCCCATCAGGGTTCTAATCTCTGCTTCCATGGCGCTTCTCTTTTTGGAAATGCAGTACCTAAAAAGGGGCTTCTTGGTACGAACACTAATCAGAGTGAAATTCGTAGTCTGGTATCAATGGCCCAGGGTGTCAAATAGAAGTCTTTACCAACATTATCTGTAATTTTAGCAGAATTGGAATGCCGGTCCGACAAGCCAGCCCGTTCTGACCCCGGGGACTCGGAAGAAAAACGGGCTCCCGGATGCCCGGGAGCCCAAGTAAACAATCCAGGTTATGCAATCACCTAGAAGTCATAGCGAATCGCGAACTGGAATTCGCGTGCCGCAGTTGCGGTCGTGGTGATTTGTCCAAAAGTGTTCCCGTTAATGCTAGTTTGTCTTAGAGGTGCGGTTGAGGTCGGCAACCCAAAGTTATTGTGGTTGAACACATTGAAAGCCTCTGCGCGAATCTGTAATCTGTGGGTTTCTGACCATGGCAGCCTGAAGTTCTTCAACAGGGCCATGTCGGCAATCCAAAGACTTGGTCCGCGAAGATTGTTTCGGTTGCCCATTTCCCCGTGACGGGGGTTTCGCAATGCGGCTAGAGCTGCTGCCGGATCCCTGAAGAGCTGGACCGTGTTGCCCACATCATGAACTTGCGTTTCCAGTGCGCTGGTGCTGCCGACGAGTTGAGCAGGACTGTCAAAAACAAAGCCTACCGGGAACGAAACGGTGGTTGTGCCAAACGCCAGGCCACTGCGGTAGTTGAAGATACCGGTGAGTTCCCATCCTCCGATGATTGCATCCACGAAGCCATTGGCATCTCCGCCAATCATCTTGCCGCGTCCGAAAGGAAGCTCCCAGATGCCGTTGGCGTTAATGTTGTGGCGAATGTCGAAGTCTGAGGGACCGCGGCAAACGCGGAGATTGCGAAGGTCACAAACAAGACCACCAAACACCGTATTAGCAATGCTCGATTGATTATCAATCGAGTTGGACAAGGTATAGTTGAAGTCAAACTGGAAACCCTCCGAAAAGCGCTTCCGCAAACTCACAAGCATGCCGTTGTAGCTCGATGATCCGAAGTTTGTGATATAGGCATTGGTTGAGAATTGGCCGCTAATGCCCACATTCGGATTGAGGAGGCCGTTTGCAAACAAGGCCTGCAAGGTATCTGAGGTATCGCCGATTTCAACCAGGCTGCCAAAGAAATTGGCCACAAGCGCTGTGCAGTTTGCCACACCAAAACCAGTGCAAGGTACACCGAAGGTGGCCACCGCATTCGAGTTGATCTGATTCTCAAACCACGGCTGCGATGTAATGGATGCAATGGGCGTTCCCGACTCGATCTGCAATTGAAGCCTGTTGAAGGCGTCAATCATGAATTGCCCCGAGGCATTGTCCCTGAAATCCAGGACCTGCGCCGCGTCTGCCTGTGTGAACAGCTTACGTCCCTGCCGTCCCACATACGACACTTCTAAAAGGAAGTTGCCGGGCATTTCCCGCTGGATACCAAGACTGTACTGAATCGAGTAAGGCGTCCTGAATTTCTGATCCACTGCGTAGTTGGTTTCGCCAGTTTCATTTCCGTGTGGGAACCCGCCGGTAACGAAAGGAGTCAACGGACGGGTGATTATCGGCGCAGGGTTTGAAACTGGAAGAGAAGTGATGCTGGTGAATCGCGGATCGTTTAGCAAGGCGTTGGCTGGATTCGCCGCGCCAAACAATTGGGTCGCAGAGTTGTCAAACAGGTACGAGACCTGATCCTGAATAAACGTAACGGCGCCGCTTACACGATCATAAGTGACCGAGCCGCCGCCCCGGAGCACAGTCTTTCGGTCGCCAAACAAACGGCCCATGAGCCCGTCTTTGAATGAGGGATTCCACGCAAAGCTCAGTCTGGGAGCGAAATTGTTTCGATCCGTTTCATACATCGGGCGAGCATCGTTTCCTTTGCCGCAGAGGTCGTAGCCAAGCAAAGGCTCGGCCGAGGGGCCGCTGATTCCTAGTGCTGCGTTCCGCACGCGGGTGTCAAACAACGGTCGGAGATCCACATCGTTGCAGGCCTGGAACCCGTTCTTTTCATATGGAGCGGGGTACAAATGGTATCGCAAACCAGCCGAGATAGACAGGTCGTTGCGCATTCTCCAATTGTCCTGCACGTAGAATTCATATTCGTTGTAGCGCCAGTCACGGGTCTTTCCGGTGCCCGGAGGAAAGGCAGTTCCCGAGGTGTCATAGTTGAAATTAGTCGTGAGCGACGCAATACGCCCAAGGATGAAAGTAAATGGCGAGTCGAAACTAGACTGTCGTGTCGCCGTGGCGCCAATATTGGCAGGCCGGAGCGCAGCGTTGAGCGCCAGGTTTTGACCACCGAGGCCGATAGTAACGAAATTCAAGTCATTTGTCAGGCTCGGTACCTGCTTTATCGGCTTAAACTGGCCGCCGAATTGCAGGCTGTGCGAGCCCTTGGTCCAGGTAAGATCGTCGCGAATCGTGGGCACCTGGACAAAACGATCCTGAGTGCTAATGCCGGCGAAAGGCGCTGATAGCCCACTGAAAGTGAAAGACTGCGGAAACGCCGGACGGAAAGGACGGTCAAATATGGCTCCAGCGCGTTTCGTTCCTACTATCGCCTGGTTGACAACGGTTGGTGTGGCTACCCAAGTGTGGCCGACGGCCCAACCGTAGTCCCTGATCACAATCGTGCCGCTCTCGGGATCGCCCGGGAATTGCTGCGCTACTGTGTTGACTGTGTCGGTCTGGGAACGGCGGGCGATGTTGAAGCTTCCGAAGAAATCGTGCTTGTCGTTCGGATTGAAGTCAATACGAGTCGTGTAGGTGTCTTCGACCCTTTTCGAAGGCGAATTGAAACGAAACCCGGCGGTGTTGATTCCGTTGCCGGCTGATAAATCGTTAGGCAGCGGATATCGGTTCTGGATAAAATTCAGCAGTTCCGGACTGGCGCCGATCCCCCTGGGATCGAGAGCTGCGACCTGCGCTGGTGTCAGCACAGTAATGCACTCCGGTCTGGTAGTAAGACGAGCGTTAGTCGGGCAGCCTGCAGTGTTGTTCAGATAAGCTACGCCTCCATTCCGTAAATGCTGAAGTGGAACGGTGCGCAGATTAGAGACTCCCTGAGCATCCCGACGTCCTTCATAGTCGAAAAAAAAGAACAACCTGTCTTTCCCCTCGAAGACCGAGGGACCGCCCTCTCCGAAGCGGGGAAGATAGGCTGGACCACCAATGCTGGCGCCAAACTGATTACGCGTCAATTGAGGCCGAGGAATGCCGCTCTTGTTGTTGAAAAAGCTGTTGGCTGCGGTCTTTGCGGTGCGGTTGAACTCGCGGAGAGAGCCGTGGAAATCGTTAGTGCCGCTCTTGGTCACCAACTGAATCTGACCGCCGCTGCTGCGACCTTCGTCCGCCCCTGGGTTCGTCGTAACTGCGCGGAATTCCTGGATGGCATCAATCGGTGCATTACCGATGGTGGCGAATGCCTGTCCAGTGGTCTGGTCGTTAGCATCAATGCCGTCGATGGTGATGTTGCCCTGGTCAGCGCGCGACCCGGTGACGGAGCCGATGCGGTTGCTACCGGTGCCGACCACGTTTCCAACTACACCCGGTTGCAGGCCAAGTAGGGCGGCTGGCGAACTGCGAATCTGAATCGGAAGCTCTTTCATCCGCCGCTCTTCAATAACGTTGGAGATGGTGGCATTTGTGGTGTTTAGGGTGGGCCCCTGTTCTGCCGTGATCGTGACGGTGCTGGTAACCTGTCCAACCGTCATTTGAACGCTGTGAGTTTCGGTAACTCCGACTCCTAGTGGCACATTCTGCACGACAAGCGTTTCAAAGCCTTGCGCCGTAAACGTGAGCGTATAGCCCTGTCCTGGCGCTACCTTTGAGAACAGATAAACTCCCTGATCGTTGGTCTTTGTTGTAAGTTCTGCGCTCGTTTTGGGGTCAGTGAGCTTGACCTCGGCGCCAGCCACAACGGCACCTGAGGGATCCGTTACGATTCCCGTAACGGCAGACGTGCTTTGCGCTAATGCCGCTGTTTCACAGAAGCAGAGCATTAGCAAAGTAAAGATAAAGCCAAAGAGGGATCTTTTCATTTTGATGGACTCCTTTTGCAGGGCGAGAACGTAAATTTGACGAGTTGTTGAGACCTCGGTTCTAGTTGGACGAGAATTCAGATGTCCTGGCGGTTTCGTGCCCGAGGATCTCAGGCACTCCGTGGCACTAAGCGTTCGCAAAATTTGTGCCGCCATCAGGGAGTCGTGGAATGATGTAGATCTTAAGAAAATCTGTGCAAACCATTTATCAGGCGTGTGGGGATCCTTGCTGGAAATGGATTCTTATCCGAGTTTTTGAAGCACCTCATGGGCGTGGTAATCGATCAATAACACTTTAGAATCTCGTAATATCAAACGAAAAGTCGGCGAAATTCTAAATTCTCGGACAATTTACTGACCGGCCCTCAAGATTGTTGGCTCTTCTCAATTCGGCTTTCACAGGTTCTCAATTCTTCGCGCTCAGCTGCCTCGAGTGGCTGAATTATTCCGGGGGAGCGCTGCCGTTAGCAACAAACTGTGCGCAACACCCAGCCCATCGAGTGTGAAGCGCAAATGACTGCAACCCGATATGTCTATCGGGCGACCGTGCGCAATACTGGGGCGAAGACTATGGTTGCATTTGCCTGGGAGTACCGATTTCTTGATCCGGTGACCCGGGAAGAGATTGGAAAGCATTCCTTATATTCAAAAATTGAAAGTCCGGCCAAACATGACCGCTGAGTTAATCGGGCTTTCAGCTTCCCACCTACCCGATTATCAACGCGGCGCTGCCAGGAAGAGGCGTCCAATTTTCGGAAGAGATACTGCAGGCGTCTTGAGTATTCGCACCGCTCGGTTCCGGGCGCGCCCACTAAACTGACCGCTTGGATTTCACCACCTCAAACTCATACCAAAGCTCCTTTCCACGAACAATCGTCGAAAGATAAAACTCCCAGAACTTTCTCGTGAAGCGAAATCCTGGCCAGCGTTGATCCAGATTTGTGATGAATTCAATGCCCAATACCCGCCAGAGGTTGGCTAGGCTGACGTGCACGCGAACCGGCTTTAGCCTGACATCGGTG
>DATETN010000137.1:0-9460 GCA_035283645.1 Pyrinomonadaceae bacterium | reverse complement strand
GCCCACTCGTGAGTTATATCCCAGTGACGTGTAAGTGAACCGAACGGGGAAACGGCATTAGGAACCATAGCTACCAACGTGCCACCGGGGCGAAGCACGCGACTACACTCGCGCAGGATCTCTAACAGCTTCTCTTTAGATACGTGCTCGAGAAAGTTCAGGGCAGTTATGAAATTGAGCGAAGCCGTTGAACTCGTGCGTAGAAAGTCGAGAACGTCGGCGTCAAAAAGAGGCGCCTTCACGAACTTGCGGCCGTGGATCAGTTCTTCTTCGCAGAGATCAACGCCAGCGACGTTCTTATACCCCAAGGTCTCCAATAAGAAGACGAACTCTCCGCACCCGCATGCGAGATCGAGACAGTTCGCGTCCTTTGATTCAGGTAGCCAACGGCGGAAGCGGCGTAATAGTGCTGCTGCGTTCTCCTCGTAGTACGCAAGGGTTGCCTCGTGACTACGAGTCGCGGTTGTCTGATAGTAGGCGTTGGTGATTTCGACAGTGGAGTTCAATGCTGTTGAGGAACAGGGCTAACGCGCGATCGAGAACCGCGGTTTCATACTCTCACTTCGCTTCCGATGACTTACGGTTTCGAAAGCGACGATAGCTGCCTTGAAAGTTAGGAAAGACAAAACTATTGCGACGAAAACGGTGACGGCCTCAGGCATATCCGACATTCCAAGGACCGTTGAAACGTAAAGGAGCATGTGAACCGGCTGTTCTCGGGGATCAGTTCCCGCAGTACGCCAGAGTAGACCCTGGCCCAGGCCAATTAGGAACATCCCTGCAACAACACCGATAGTTCCAAAATTCCAATACAGCTCTCCCACTGCCGTCATTCCAATCGCCGTGGTCGCATCGCTTTCCAACTGAAACAAGCCGAGATAAGTACTGAACCAGCCTCCGCGCGTTACGGTCGGTTTGTCGGGCCAAATGATTCTCGGAATGAATGAGTAGGAGGCATACTGCATCGTCTCGCCCCAGAGCAATCCCCCGTGCTTAACTTCACCCACAAAGAAGCCGACTGGAACCGCATCGAATTGTCTGTTGATAAACTGGTCCAACTGTTCTGCCAGGAAGGACTCGTTCAAAGGGTTCTGTTTTTCCTGACTCCACTTGTTGAACGTTTCCACCAGGTGCGCTCTTGGATCCTCACCTTCCAGAACGGGTCGTTGTCGAGCCGTATGCACTACGGGTGCGACTATGCCGAGGTAGAAAAGTCCGAGACAAAGCGCGAAAGGCGCCATCCAGATCCTTAAGCGTGGTCGAATGATGAAGAACCAGAAGATGGGCAAGAACGAGAACATGATGTAGGCTTTTGAACCCGAAGCGAGGTTTCCAAAGAACAATCCGGCGGTTGCCAAAACTAGTATCAACATGAACGTAAGCCGCGATAAGCCAAAACGGTGACGGGGCGTTACGGCAAAGGCGCAGGTGGCGCCGACTAAGGCTACAGCGAAAATCCGGTTAGCCCCTCCCAAAAAGCTTACGTATCCGGGACGCAACTGGAACAGAAGGCCGATAATCCACACCACTAGCAGCCAACCGATCAAATGCTTCTCATTGCCGTGGGATCTTCGTGTTTCGTGAGGTCGCAGCAATTGGATGCCGGCGTGCACGACCACTGCGCCGACCAGAAACAAAACGTAACCCCCAGCAAGATCGGACAAGCCCACGGCAGATCGTTCACTGGCAAATCGGACAGTTTCACCAAGGTCCGTGGTAAGACCAACGTAGAGCGGCGAAACGCCCAACCCGATGCAGTACCAAAAGAAGTAGAAGGAAAGGGGTGTCAACCACAATGGGGCCTTTTGGGCTTCCCGAAAACCCAGAAGGGCGTAAACAAGAAACATCGTGACGCCGCCAAGCACGAGAGTTGTATTTGGATCGGTCCATAAAAGGGTGGTGGCTATGATCGACACGGCTCCAGCGTGAACTTTGAGTTCCGTCCAAGGCCCCTTTTGCTCAGGATTTTTTGCGAGCGGAAATCGCATATCACTTGTCAGGCGTTAGTGTGCCGAAAAGTGTTTGGCGTCTGCAGATTGTTAACCGTCTTCGCGCTAATCGGCCGACTCCTTCCAGTTACTCGGTTGAACAGTCGAAACGGGATGTGAAAGGCGAGAAGAGGAATGCCGAATCGAAAGTTCCCTTGTTTCTTCAGTAGGCTGCGTAGCTCTCGTGCGTAACTGTTCTGCCCTCGTATCTGTTGAAGAAAAGAATTCACAACATATCGTGCGGTTAATCGCGCGGTCATCAGTTGGTAGCGCCGCCATTCTAAGTCTGGAAACCGTCGTGGCTGGAATACCTTGTCGGGAATTGTAAATGAATCAATCACATCGAGGAGTTTTGCAGGATTAACGGAAGAACTGGAGAGTCCATGAGACCGACCATAGAAGAGTGGTTGGTCGGTATGCAGATAGTCTCCCACGCGACAAAGACGAGCGGCCAGGTCCAAATCCGCCGCGTAAAGGAGGCTGTCATCGTAACCTCCTACGGCTCGATACGCATCAGACCTGATAAAGAAGCTCGAGTGTCCACCTAAACCACTTCCTCTAGCCATGCGATTGAGCATCTGTCTTCCTGGAATCTTTGATACATCGGCTCCAAACAGAAACTGCTTTTTCAGTGGTTGTCGGGATTCAGTTGTAAGAAACTCCGCGGACGTTGCAAGAGCGGCAGACGAGTTTTGCTCCATAAGGTCATAAAGCTTTTCAAGACATTCGCTCGCAAGCCAATCATCGGAACAAAGCATCTTCAAATAGCGCCCTCGCCCAGCTTCCGCCGCCTTCTTGACATTGGCGTTCATCCCAAACCGCTTTGGATTTCTCAGGTAGACGATCCTCGAGTCGCGTTGAACGTATTGAGCGGCGATTTCCTGTGTGTTGTCAGATGAGCAGTCGTCAGAAATTATCAATTCCCAATCAGAAAGGGTCTGATTCAGGACGCTCTCCAGGCAAGCAGCCAGGAAGCGGCCATAGTTATAGGTCGGCACACACACCGAGACGGCGGGTAGTTTGTCTCGCATCCTAGCGCTTCTTTCTGGCAGCGAAGATCGACCAGACATTCATTTCAGAGGTGCGTTGATGTTCTGGAAAGAGCTCTTCAATAGCTTTAACAACGCCACTCTCAGCGCTGTCATGCAACGCAACGTACCCACCGGGTCTCACAAATGGCATCCATGATTCCAGGTCTGAGCTGCAACCTTCGTAAGAATGGTCGCCGTCTATAAAAAGCAAATCGATAGGCTGGTTCCAGGACTCCGAGACAGTAACTGAGGTATTGCGATGCGTATCAATCCGGTCAGCATACTGCCGCACATTCTGTTCGAACTCCGAAAAGACGTCAGCATTAGAGTCATATGGCATGGCATCGTTCATCCAGGTATCTACACATACCAATCGCGAGCCGGCAGATAGTCCAGCAGCTATATTCGCGGACGACTTCCCTTTGAATGAGCCAACTTCCAGGGCGACCCCGCCGGCAGAAACTCTGTTTGCTAGCCAGTAAAGGAACCGACATTCCAGTGGATGCAGATATCCAGGAATATCCTTTAGATCTGGAGGAGGACGGACTCCCACCCAGATACAATTCTCCAGTGCCTTCCTTTTAAGGTGGCGCACGCTTAAACGAAACATAACCGGACCCACCAAAGTCGAGCCATTTGGTGCTGGAGACGGCGTAAGATCAGTAACAGTAATTTGTACGCAAAGGAAACAGAGCCCGATATAGACTTAACACCAATGTCCACGGGGCTTAATGCTTGGTGCTTCTGCTATGCCCGTACCGCACCAATGCCCAAAGGAAGTGAGATCCAGTTTGGGCCAAGATAAGTCCCGCCAAACGTGCAGCATGTTCCACAAACGAATGTCGTCAAATACAAATATTGGGTCGGACTCGTAATTAAGCTTCTCAAAATGCCCAATCAATCGTCGCTCCAAAAACCCGTCTTTGGCAGCATCTATAAAAACGAGATCCGCTTTGATTAAGGTATCTCTGTAGGCTTGAAAGGTGTCTGCATCGCCGAGATCTGCAACAAGCTGAACCAGCTTTCCACTGTCAAAGTCCGACTGCTGGAGACAGCTATTCGGATATCGATTCCATCGAACTACATCAAACGTCAAAACTGACCCCTCTTCTGGTAAGTATTTCAATAGGGTCAATGCAGACAGGCCCTCGGCTGTGCCGATTTCAACTACGCGAAGAGGCCTCAAGACCTTAACCAAGCCGGCCAGCAGTTTGTAGTGTTCGCCGGGCCAAAGTGACAGTCTTTTCCGTCCGTAAGTTAACCTTCCGTCTGTCCGTTTACTAATATCTTCGAGATCAGGGATTAGCTGTGTCTGCCTGATTGTTTCAACTGCCAAATCGATCAATCGTGGTGATGGCCGCGAGACCGCGTCATCCTCCGAGTACAACATTGAGTACTCGATGTGCCTTGCCTTAACCGGACTAGGCATCAGCATTCGTTGCATTTTGCTCAGCAGGCGATTAGCCATCCTGCTCCCTTAAGCGTCCGCGGTGCATGTCCTCCCACTGATCCAGCATCTCCGGTCATACCAACCCGGAATTCCCTGAGGTCGACCGAACATAATGCCCGCAGTCTTAAGTAATGGGTCATCGGAATCTCGCCAGATAGCGAGACCTTCTTGCACACGATCCCATTGCCGACTCCTAATCAAACTGAGCATAGCCTTTAACAACACCCTACGGCGCATTACCGTCTCGTCAGAGGGAGAAGGTATTTCAATGCCCGGATAAAGCGATCGGTATTCGTTTACATGTTCGTAGTAGATCCCAAACTGCCAAAACAGGTGCTGCCAGGATTGGTGAGCAAAAGGGTGGTTAGGCTCGCGTTCGGCGATTGTGATTAGCGGTTCAGAAACATATGCGGCTGCTGACCGTTTCACTAAACGCAACCACATGTCGACGTCACTGATGAAGCCAAACCGTGAATCGAACTGGCCGTGCTCGCGGTAAGTAGAGGCTCGAGCCATTACGGTCCCCCAGACGCACGAAGTAAGGGTACGAAAGTAATGGGTCCCTATGTACTCACCTGGAATCCTGCCTGTGAAGGGCTCGCAAAACAATCGGACGGAACCATCAGACAGCTTTGCCTTATAGGCATTAAAGACGAAAGGCGTATCGGTCTCGGAATCTAACGCTTCCTTCCATCTTGCTATCAAATCCACTCGGTAAACGTCCCCATCGTGTAGGTTCGCGATGTAATCCCCGCTGGCCTTGCTGATGGCAGCATTCAAATTCCCCGGCATGGAAAGGTTCTTGGCGTTACGAAAATACCTGATCCGTCGATCTCGGCTCCGATAATCTTCACATACATCTCTCGTCTCGTCGGTCGAGCAATCGTCGCTAATGATCAGCTCAAAATCGCCGAACGTTTGGACTAAGATACTGTCCAAAGTTGGGGGCAGAACCGCCGCGCGATTAAAGGTAGTAAGGCAAATGCTAACTGGAACCATTTCAATGCAGAACTTCAGGTGACCGATTCCTATTACGGATTTTCTGAATCACCATCCAAGGGACGTTTACGGAACTACGTAGGCAAGGTAGTTGTTTGTTTTCGGAATTCGCTCAACGCAATAATCAAACTCACTTAGGAATTCGAACAAGTCACTAAAATTGATTTTGTAACGACCCGACGTTGACTCGGCGTACTCAAACAACAAAACCGGACGCATCTTTTCTAAAGTAGTTCTAGCACCGCTTAGTACGGCGAGTTCCATACCTTCAACGTCGATCTTGATAAAGTCCATTCTGCGTAAGGTTGAGCAGAAATCATCGAGGCGAACTATCGAAACAGGCTCCCCATGGCTGGCAATATGCCGCAACCCTGTAGCTGGTTCAGCAGACAGGTAGGAGTCACCTGCAACATCTCCGCATCCTGCCTGTATGGCGTAGATATTGGGAAATCCTTCCGTGTTCAAGCGCAAAAAAACTACACGTCTCCGCGGATGGCTCAAAGGCGTATATCGTGGATTGCGGATAACAATACGCGAGCCAGCGGGCCCACACACCATGATTAGCCCCTACATCCAGAATGATCGAATCAGGAGGCAGACGGCCCAATATCTGATTACGTTCGTCCTGCTCGTCAAATCCTTTTAGTAGTACCTGAATTCCAACTGGATCTCTAAGGTTGAGAAAGAACGGCAACCCGTCAAAACATCTGACTGTAGCTGAATGGCCAACGAGACGAGAAAGCACTCTCCACGTTCCATATGTTCGACCCACCCTTAACCAGACTTGTTGATAGGGCGTCAGCGTCCGAGGGGAAATAAGTTCAGGCGCAGGCATACCGGAATCGACCGAAGGCAAGCTACCGAGCGCAACTTAACACGAAGAAACTTTCATCACCTTGTAAAGGGTCTGCCTATTGAGTGGAACAACGCCGAACGTTCGTAAGGTGCCAGTTGAAACCACATCAAAGCAGCGGCAGAACTGATTACCAATGGGACCAGGAGACCAAACTTTAGTCCAGTAGAGGTTATTAGCGTCCACCCAATAAGCCCGGCGAAAGCTGGTATTACCAGTCCGATCGCTGCTACTGGTGCTGTTTCGCGTAGGTAGTTCGCTAATCTATCCCTGGTTTGTTTAATTGCCACCAGAGGGATCAACCATGACGAAAATGCGAGATCTCCTACCAATTGGGCCAGAGCGGCTCCACGAATTCCAGCAATAGGTATTAGCCAGAGCGATGAGAGCGATGTGAGTGCTGCTGCTCCAACGACTATGAGAGCTACAGTCTTCTGCTTGTTGACAGCGCAGAGCATCGTCAGACTAGCGCTCCAGAGCCCCCAGATGACGACGCGAAGCAAAAGCACTAACAGAGTTAAAGTATCGATAGACAATTCTCGTGCGGTCCAAAGCGGGAAGATGTGGGGTATGAAAGGAAATGTTCCAATAACTATCATTCCAACGATCCACATGTTCATACGAGCTAAACTTCGATGAGTTTTCCTCAGTTGCTCGAACTCACCACGTGCATGGAGGGCCGTCAATTCTGGCCACACGGCATTCGTTAAGAGACCGCTAGCCATCACGGCAATATTTGCAACTGTGCGGTGAGTGGCCAGCAAGCTTACCTGACCACCGTCCGCTGACTGTTGAAGAACGAGTATGGTGAATTGGGTAGAAAAGAAATCCGCCAAGGGGAATAGGATAAAGAAGATTCCTGGGCCCATCATCCGTACGCCGTCACGCCAGTCCCCTTCCCCCTTCCAGATTCGCAACCATGGATACAGTCGCCGCAGATCCGAGACAATCCATACCGAAACAATGATGCCCACCACGACCCGAGCCGTGGCAAGACTGACAAAGCTCGCATTGAACAAGATCAACGAAATGGTCAGAACTGTTAGCACCGCTTGCTGAAACGTGCCGACCAGAGCAGCGCGAGCCAACCTGCCCGTGGCGCGATAAACTCCTGCGACTATGCCCATTGGGACACCGAGAAGTAGTTCTACGGCGATGAGCATTGCGACCACATTAAATGCGGTGCTGGTGAGGGTTTGAACTCTCAGCATTTGCGCAACTGGTAGTGTTGCCAGGGTAATCGCAGCCAGAAGCGTAATCGCTACTACGAGAGGGATTTGCGCGCGAAGCGCATTGTGCAAATCTCGCTCTAACGTTTCCCGTTCACTGCGCGCATAACTTGCACACAATCGATTAACTACATAAGTCTGTAGCCCAAGGTCAGTCAGCCTCAGGAACGTAACCAGACCCGTAATTACAATCCATTCGCCATAGCGCACCTTTCCCCACGCGTACAGCGCCGCGGGAACAACAGCAATCTGGGCAATCACCTGTACGGAGGCGTTAAGAGACAACGCCCCCATTCCGCGACTCACCCGTGCGAGCATCGCCGACGCTGAATTCGTTCGAACCGGATTTGCTGTGATCTGGGCTTCTACCACCGTTCTTAGTAACTAAGCCGCAGAGGCAAAAAATTCGTCGCCAGCGAGGCCATTCGCTCCTGTAAGGGGTTCAAGGTGATATCCGAAACCTCGCAAGATTTCTGTGCAGTCTCTTCTGGCCTCTGGTCCATGAGTAGACAGAAAGATTTTCGGCTGGTAAGCCTGCAGGACCGCTTCCGCCCCTGAAAGCGCCTGGGCTTCGGCACCTTCAACGTCGATTTTCATGCAGTTCGGCGGCCGTACGCGTCCGCGAGAAACCAGGAAATCGATGCTAACGCACTGCACTTGCAGTCGACCTTTTTTGGAGAAGTGACCCGATGCTGGCCCGGACGTGTCGTCGAATCTGCTCCTGGTCTCGAAACTAGAAACGGCGACCTCAAGAACCGTCACATTCTGAATCTTGTTTATCTGAAGGTGCTTCTTAAGCAGTTTTGTATTTTGAGGCAATGGCTCAAAACTGTAGACAGCTCCCGTTGGTCCAACCCGCACAGATGCCAGCAAACTGTAGAACCCAACGTTTGCGCCGATGTCGAATACAACCTCGCCCGCCTGCACCTCATTTGCGAACCTCTTTTGTATCTCCGCTTCGTAGCTTCCGAGCCAGCAACCATGAGTGTGGGATCCGGCGAGCCATCGCTTTCCCATGAGAGGTCCCTGCAGAACCCGCAGCGGAGTTTCACGAGGAATTAAACGCAGCGGTTGCCGGAGGATCTTCCCGATGAGCGAGTTGTTAGATAGCGCAGAAAAGTTCATGTTAACTCGTGCTGCGCTGGACGAAGTTCCCGTATCGTAGTGCGATCCAGCACCTGCTTAATTCCCTTTACGCACGAGTCATAATCCCAGGTTTTTATCATCCGCAGAGACTCTCGGCCCATCTTTTGGCGTAATTCAGGAGAACGCAACAGTACCAAAAGATGTTCGGCCAACTGGTCCACATCGCCAACATCGAAGAGAAACCCGTTCGACCCATTCACCACGAGATCCGGAACAGCGCCTATCTCCTTCGTGACAACCACCGGAAGCCCGGCACACATCACTTCGTTGAGAACCAGGCCCCAAGGCTCATTCTCCGAAGGGAATACGAACAACTCCGCGGCGGCATAAAAGTTTGGCAACTCTGACTGGTTCTGAAACCCAAAGAAATACACATCCTCCAATTTGTGGCGCGCGGCATACTCTCTCAGCGTCGGCTCCAGCTCACCCGAGCCTACAAACGCAAGCGCGGCCTCAATCCCTTGTTGGGAAATGCGATTGAAAGCCGAAATCAGATCCATGGGTCTCTTTCGTGCCGTCAACTTGGACGCGAATAAGATCAACGGCTTTCCGACAGGCAAGCCCAGTTTCCGGCGAACAGCACTGCGATCCGTGATGGCCTCAGCTGCGGCGATGAAGGATGAATTGTCCACTGAAAATGGAACCAGCTTGACTCGTTCCTCAGGGACGTTGTGATACTGGTAGAACTCGCGGTTTCTCGTACCTATCGCCAGGCATACGCTGCAAATGTGGTTGTAAAGAAAGCCCATTATGGGTTTCCGCAA
>DATETN010000136.1:0-9708 GCA_035283645.1 Pyrinomonadaceae bacterium | reverse complement strand
CTCACGTGCGTATCGCTGGAACGAGGATGGCTTAGCCGGCATCTGCGATCGGCACCAGAACATCTGCTTCGCTCTGGCCCTCTGGAATAGCCGCGACCCGATTCTCAAGGAAAGAATCTTTGGCCTTACCGGAAACGAGGGTAATCACGGCGAGGATGCAAAAGAGTACTACTTCTATTTGGATTCAACCCCGACACATTCGTATATGAAGTACCTCTACAAGTACCCGCAGGCAGAATTTCCTTATGCGCAACTCGTAGAAGAGAATCGCCGTCGAGGAAAGCTTGATGCGGAGTTTGAACTGATCGACACCGGGGCGTTTGCTGATGACCGCTATTTCGAAGTTGTGGTCGAGTATGCAAAAGGGGACGTCGAGGACATTCTCATCCGAGTTAGCGCGAAGAACCTGGGTTCTGAGGCCGCACACCTCAACCTGCTGCCGACAATTTGGTTCCGCAACACCTGGTCTTGGGGCTACAACCATTCTGCGCGTCCCAGCTTGTACGCGATCGATAAGACCACGATCGAGTTAAAGCATCCAACACTCGGCGAGCGGCGACTCTATTGTGATGGCACCCCCGAACTCTTATTTACAGAGAACGAAACCAACAACGAGCGCCTCTTCAACGCGACCAATTCTTCTGCTTTTGTAAAAGACGGGATCAATGACTACATCGTGCAGGGAACTCAAACGATTAACCCTGAGAAAATTGGGACAAAGGCTGCGGCAAACTACTCTCTAACCATTCCGCCGGGTGAGACTGCCACCATCCGACTGCGACTCACGAATTTTTTCCAAGACAAGAACGCGTTTACGAACTTCGACAGGACCTTCGCACTTAGAATCAACGAGGCCGATGAGTTCTACGGCACTGTCATACCCGAAACTCTCTCCGATGATGCGCGCCAGGTAATGCGTCAGTCTCTGGCGGGTATGCTGTGGTCCAAGCAGTTTTACCATTACGTGGTAGAGCAGTGGTTGGAAGGCGATCCCGCAACGCCCAAACCACCGCGCGATAGGCTTCAAGGGCGAAACCGAGAGTGGCGTCATCTTTACAATGCTGACGTGATCTCCATGCCGGACAAATGGGAGTACCCGTGGTATGCGGCATGGGATCTGGCTTTCCATTGCGTGCCTTTAGCCTTGGTTGATTCAGACTTCGCCAAGGACCAACTCCTGCTGATGCTGCGCGAATGGTATATGCACCCCAATGGTCAGCTGCCTGCCTATGAGTGGGCGTACGGAGATGTAAACCCGCCGGTACACGCTTGGGCGACCTGGAGGGTCTACAAGATTGAGAAAAAACGACGCGGTGTCGGCGACACTGTCTTTCTAAAACGGGTCTTTCAAAAACTACTGCTGAATTTCACGTGGTGGGTGAATCGAAAAGACGCCGAAGGGATGAACATCTTCCAGGGTGGCTTTCTGGGTCTCGATAACATCGGCGTGTTTGATCGCAGCGCTCCCCTGCCAACTGGTGGCCATATTGCACAATCGGACGGCACCAGCTGGATGGCGATGTATGCACTGAACCTTCTGGCGATCGCTATGGAGTTGGCAAAGGAAGACGTCTCTTATGAAGATGTCGCTAGCAAATTCTGGGAACACTTCCTCCATATCGCGCGGGCAATGAACAATCGAGGAGACGAGGAGATTCGGCTGTGGGATGACGAGGACGGTTTCTTCTATGACGTTCTGCATCTACCTAACGGGAAGCCTCTGCCGATGAAGGTACGCTCAATGGTTGGATTGATACCGCTGTTTGCCGTGGAAACACTGGAGCCGGAACTGCTTGAGCGGTTACCCGATTTCAAACGGCGCATGGAATGGTTTATCAACAATCGTCCTGATCTGACTGGAAACGTGGCTTGCATGCGAACTCCCGGTAACGCCGAGCGCCGATTGTTGTCAATTGTGAATGGCGATCAATTGCGGAGCGTGTTACGAGTGATGCTCGATGAAGGCGAGTTTCTCTCGCCGTATGGGATTCGCGCTGTTTCGCGCGTTCACAAAGAGAAGCCGTACCTCCTGCAAGTAAACGGCACACAACACCGCGTCGATTATGAACCGGCGGAGTCAAGCACTGGCTTATTTGGAGGCAACTCCAATTGGCGTGGTCCGATCTGGTTCCCCTTAAACTACCTACTGATCGAATCACTCCAGAAGTTTCATCACTACCTTGGGCCTGAGTTCAAGGTGGAGTGTCCCACGGGATCTGGTCAATGGATGACTCTGTGGGAAGTATCGGCGGAGATTTCCAGGCGACTCTCGCGAATATTCCTCATGGATGGGGACCGCCGGCGGCCTGTGTTTGGGGGCACCGAAAAATTTCAGAACGATCCGAACTGGCGCGACCTGATACCTTTCCACGAGTACTTCCATGGTGACGATGGAGCTGGAATCGGAGCAAGCCACCAAACTGGTTGGACCGGGTTGGTTGCGAAGCTCCTGCAACAAAGCGGGGAATGAAGAAGGTGCTCGAACCGCTAACCACGAACTTTTTCCGCAGTTTCGGTGAAAGGAATTCTGCTCTCGCCCGACAAATCATCGTTAGTCCAGCTCGTCAGCCACCTTGGGAGCACCAAATGTTTATGAGTTTGTTGAATCAGAAACGCAGCCGCAAGCGCTACCTACAAGATCGCTGGGCAGTAATTCTTGCTGGTGGTGATGGGACGCGGCTGCGCTCGTTGACACGTTCTATCACGGGTGACGAACGACCAAAACAGTTCTGTCCGATCGTGGGCGGTCGAACCCTCCTGGACCAAACGCGGAGTCGCGTGGCCAACGCGGTCTCTCCGACACGAACTATGTTTGTGCTCACGAAAACACATCAGGCGTTCTACACACCGTTACTAACCGCCGTACCGCGCAACCTGCTCCTGGTGCAGCCGGAGAACAAAGGAACTGCTCCCGCGATTGTGTACGCCCTGACCCGACTGGCGTGGCGCTCGCCCAAGGCGATGGTGGCACTATTCCCGTCAGATCATCATTTTTCCGATGATGAGACCTTCATGGCACATGTCGAAGCAGCCTTTGCGGCCACTCGTGTGCGCCCCGAAACCATCACACTGCTTGGGATCACCCCGGAAGGCCCGGAAGTTGAATACGGGTGGATTGAGCCCCACTCATCACTTCTTGGGAGCTTACCTAGGGCGATCACGCGAGTTCGACGGTTTTGGGAGAAACCTTCTGCACCGTTGGCAAACGAGTTGATGATACGCGGCTGTCTGTGGAACAGTTTTGTCATGGTTGGTCGCGTCGATGCCTTCCTGCGTACGGCACAGCGGGCGTTGCCGGAACTTTGCGAAATGTTTGCCAGGCTCGCTCCTGCCTTCGAGACCGACGAAGAAGTCGGAAGGCTAACCAACCTCTACGCCAAAATCCCCTCGGTCAACTTTTCCCAAGAGGTGCTGGCTATGCGGCCAGACGATCTAGCTGTCATGAAAGTTGATCAGGTAGGCTGGAGTGATCTGGGTGAACCGTCCAGGGTGTTGAAAACACTGGCGCGACTTGGCAGCCACGCTGAGTGGGCCATGCCTACCGCGTAACCCATACCATCGATTGAGGAGAAGTTATGAAAGCGATTGCCGTCAAGCCGGGTGTCCCCAATACGGTTCACTTAACTGAACTGCCGACTCCGTCCGTCACGGATGTTCCGAATGGGCGTGGCGTTCTTGTCCGCGTGCTACGCGTCGGTGTGGACGGTACTGACAAAGAGATAAACGCCGCAGAATATGGGCAAGCCCCGCCGGGCTACGACTTTCTTATCGTTGGTCACGAAAGCTTTGGGCAGGTAGATGCCGTGGGTCCAAACGTCACAGAGGTAAAACCGGGCGATTATGTGGTCGCCACAGTTCGTCGGCCGGGTTCCAGTATTTATGACTTGATTGGAACCAACGACATGACCACAGACGACACATACTTTGAGCGCGGCATCAATCTGCGGCACGGCTTCATGAGCCAGTACTACGTTGATGACGTCGAGTTCATCGTAAAAGTGCCACAAGGTCTAAAAGAAGTGGGCGTGTTACTGGAACCGACCACTGTAGTCGAGAAGGGCATCGCGCAGGCGTACGAGATCCAACGTCGCTTGCGAGTCTGGCGACCGCGGCGTGCCGCAGTCATGGGCGCCGGCACCATCGGTCTCCTGGCGACGCTGGTCTTGCGGCTTCGTGGTTTGCAAGTGACGACGTTTGGAAAAACCGAGAAGCCTTACCTCAATTCTGATCTGATTGAAGCCCTCGGCGCCAAATATCAATCTACTGAAGAGCTTACAATTGCTGAAAGCGCCATGCAGTTTGGCCCCTTCGACATCATCTTTGAGGCAACCGGATATTCACCCGTAGTGTTTGAAAGTATGCAGGTATTAGGAAAGAACGGTGTCCTTGTACTTTCGAGCGTAACCGGCGGGGATCGGCGAATAGAGGTACCTGCGGACAAGATCAATCTAGACTTTGTTCTTGGCAACAAAGTGATGGTTGGAACAGTGAACGCGAACCGCGAGTATTTCGAGATGGGTGTCAAGGACCTGGCCCAAGCCGAAGCTGAGTATCCGGGCTGGTTAAGCCGCCTCTTGACGCACCCTGTGCGTGGGTTGGAAAACTATCGTGAGCTGTTTGACAAGCTGACAAATCCAAATGGCGCAATCAAAGTTTTCTGCGAGGTCGCCGAGTTATAGACCATAGATAGCTCGATCACACAGGTCGGAAAGCACGCTACAACAGACGAACCCCCTCTGTATTCTTTTCAATGTTGCCCACTGACAAGATCTATTTCATGTAAGGACTAAAGATTTTTCACGACTGATATTCATGAATTCAGCGCAAATTGAGCGCCCCCCGACATGAATGTTCATCAACCGAAGGAGAATCTAAAAAATGTCCGTCCGTAAGTTAATCGTTGCAGTTGCAGTCGCAGCAGTCGTAAGCGCCTGGTATGCCTTTCGACCTGAACGGCTTTTTATCAATCAAACAGTCAATGAGGGTTTTCCGACCACGGTGGCAGCAGCAGAACCTCAAGTGGTAACCCGTGGGATCTTCCACAGCGTTGCGCATGAGACGGAAGGCACCGCGACGATCTATCAGCAACCCGATGGTAGAAAGACTCTGCGCCTAACAAATTTCAAGACTTCCAATGGCCCAGACGTGCAGGTGTATCTGGTCGCCGCCGAAGATGCCAAAGACAACGATACGGTGACGCGTGTTGGTTTTCTTCAGCTGGGCGCTTTGAAGGGAAATATAGGAGACCAGAACTATGAGATTTCGTCCGACGTTGACCTGACGAAGTACCGCGCGGTTACGATCTGGTGTCGTAGATTCAGTGTCAATTTTGGGACGGCCCCTCTATCGACAAAGGGATAAGCCACAAATGTTAGGGATGACAGGGTCTGAAGAGATGTTCACCGAGTTCCGAGGCCATTGGCTCCCGATGAGCATTTTTCAGATCCGTGCATCTCAGTGCTGGCCGCATCGACCAAACTCAACCTGAGCTCCGTGGCGATTTCCCGTTACTTTCCTGCCAGGCTCTTCTTCAAAACTTCGACGAGGTCTATCACCTTGCCGTCCTCACGTTCTTCACCTTTCACCTCAACCACGTTACTGCGCTTCGCCTGTTTCTTCTTGACAAGCTTTAACAGTCGCTGGGTTTGCTCATCCTCTACAGGTTTGAAAGTCTTCTTGGTTCTCTTTTTTATCAGAGTTTCGAATTTTCGAACTTTTGCGGCAGGGACTTTCTTCTTCTCAGGCAGGCCAATGTCGTCAGGAGAACGCAACTCATCAGCGAAACGCATTGTTTCAGCGCGCAGGATGCCATTGTCCGAAAAGATTGCCACCAGATATTCCTTGCCACGCATCACGAAGGTGGCGATCCCTGCCTGGCCACACTCTTTCATTGCCTCCGCCAGCAGCTTGTAGGCTTTCTCGGAGTTGGCGGCGGGTGTCAGGAAGTACCCACGTTCAAACAACAACGGCGGGATCTCTTCTGCCTTAACAAATTTTGTGAGATCGATGTCCCGTGTTTTCTCGGGCGCTAGTCGCTCCAGTTCCTCGTCCGTGACAATTACATACTTGTCTTTGTCAATTTCGAAGCCGCGTACCATTTCGTCGGCGTCAAGATCGCGTTCGGTCTTTTCGGAGTAATATTTTCGCGAGAGCGGCTCACCTTCAGGCCCAAGCATCCGCAGGGCAGCACGACTCGACTGTGTGGCCGGAAACAGGTTCACCGGAACGCTGACCAGACCGAACGTGATCGTACCAGACCAGAAGGGACGCACTGGGGACTCGCCCGCTTCCGCATCTTCCTTCGTTTTTGTGTTTCTCTTAGGCAGCGCGTTTCCCCTTCTTTAGCGCATTAATACTTTTGGCGAGCACACTGTCCAGCGAAGCAGTAGCGCGCTTTGGCCTCACTGCCGCCAGTTTCGGCGCTCGTCCTTTTGCTTTCTTCCCGATGAACTCCATGACTCGCTCGCGGTACTCGTCCTTGTAGTCTGCGGGATCGAATTCGCCTTCCAGCAGACCAATGAGGTGCTTAGCCATGTTGACCTCTTTCGCCGTGGGAGCCCGGCCACCCGGCTTTGTAAGATCTTCGGCTGAAATCACTTCCTGGGCATTTCTTAGAGTGAAAAGCATTAGATAGCCCTCGTGGGCCCGAAGCGCCCCGACGTAGGCTTTGTTCCGCATCACCCAGTGCGCAATTCCTTCGCGATCAGTTTTCTCGAGTGCCTCGGCAAATGCAAAGTAGTCCTGCTCATTACCATCAGGACCAAGGTAATACGGACGTTCATACCACTGTTGCGTAATCTTATCCGTCGCAAGGAACTCACTAATGTCGATCTCCCGCGACGGCTCCGGATTAAGACCCTCCAAATCCTCATCGGTAAGGATGACAAATCTGCCGGGCTCTATTTCGTAGCCTTTTTGAATCTGCTCGGTTGGGACCTCATCCCCAGAATCGGGTTCGACCATGTGTTGTTTAACGCGCATCCGATGCTTGTCATCAAGGATATTGAAGCGAACCGTACGGTCCGTTACCGCGGAATAGAGTTTTACCGGGATTTTCGTTGAATTGAGCTTGAGCTCGCCTTTCCATATTGCTCGGGCAGCCATACTTTAAGACACCTCGGCCTTTTCATCACACTTAAAGCAAGAGGGGCAAACTACCGTAAAAGACTCTCTGGTTTGAACACAGTCCGAACAGAGCGGCCCATCGCAATCAGAGCAGCGATACTCCGTCTCGTATAAATACAACTGATTGCATGCCGGACAGAGTTCAGTACCGGTCTCGAGCCACCACCGGCTCACAACGCGCGCTTTTGCCATTTGTCCTCTGAAACCAAGCACGTTTAGTTCCACAGTAAGGGCCACCGTTATAGGGTCAGCTCCTGGGATGCAGGGTCATGTGTGGTTTCCTAGCCGTGCGAATTGGTCAGATGTCAGCGTAGAACCACCTGAGGGTGGTTGCGAGAAACAGAAACTCCTGTTTTCTGGGCATTTGTAGCATTTGGCTCGCGGAGTTTCTGGAGAGAGGTCAGATGTCAGATAGTTTTTCTCAGCGTCTTCATGGTGAACTGGCGAAGCGGAACACCGGAACCTAAGAAGACGCAGAGAAGAACGGAGACACGGAGATAAATGAAAAATGGGAAATAATGGGAAATGGGTCGACTGACTGAACGATCTCTCGTTAAAGATCGAAGACTCCCATTGTCTTCACAGCTCGGAAACCTGCGCCCAGCGGGGGCAGCCGAAGCTTCTTAAACAGTTCCTCGCTTTCTTTCGCGGTCATCACTTCGTCGAGCAACGGATAGAGCATTTTCTTCTCCCTGGTGTCGTGATGCACCTGCAACCGCTTGAAAGTGGTTTGGGAGTCCAACAGCCAAATAACCCCTTTTTCGAGGTCCTTTGCATCGCGCAGCTTCCCCAGGGCCTCCTTGAACAGTACAACGTATTGACGAAGCTTCTGATGTTCGCCGCGAAAGATTTCGGCCGCGCCACCCACCGGAGGCACCGCCCTCTCCTCGTAGACTGGCAACATGAAGTCCTCTTCATCTGCCATGTGTGCGAATAGCTCTAACTCGTACGCCTCCAAAGCTGCGGTGGCCACAGTGAGATCGAGCCGCAAGAGCCCGCGTTGATGCTCTAAGAAGAGTTCATCCAATCTGGAATGAATCTCAAGAAGCTCGTCAAAGCTGTTATTCATTACTAACCGTTTACTTCGAGCTCAACTGCTCGGGGAAAGAGGATGTTATTCTCGAGGTGTATGTGTTGATGCAGATCTCTTTCGAATGCTTCGAATGCCTCATAGAGCGTCTTGAAGCTCAAGCAACCATCCGCAGGTACGCTGTAGTCTGAAGTGGCTCGTCGCAATTCACGTAACAGTTCACCAGCATTGTCATGTTCGACGAGCATCATCCGAATCGGGTTATTTACCGTTCCAAACGGCGCGAACGGTCGCGGGCCTTTCCTCAGCTTTGAACGCTCAAGTTCGACAATATACGGAAACAGAATCTGTTCCTCCTTGAACATGTGCGGTTTAAGATCGTCGCACAGTGCCTGGAACAACTGCCGTACACGAGCCAACTCGGGATGATTTTCTGCATGAGCCGCGAGGACTTTCTCGAGCAACGACTCCAGCCTGACCATCTCGCTCTTCGTATACACGTGGTGTTTGTCCAGGATGTACATCATCAACTCGATCATCGACGCCTTCTGAAAATCTGGCGTGGTTGCTTCTTCTGCTGTAGTAGGAGTAGCGTCTGCCAGCATCTCTGCTAAACGCTCAACCTCAATGCCGGCAGAAAGGCACGCATCTTTCAGCGGAGTGCTTCCGCCACAACAGTAATCGATCCTGAGTTTCTCAAAGACTCTGGTTGCTTCTGGAATCTCAAGCGCAATCTCTCGCACCGTTCTGTTCGCATTGATGTTCAACATTGGTAGCCAGCTCCTCAGACAAAATTCACGAAATCAGCGTGACTCGCGTGATTACGATTTGACGGTAGCAATGCCTATGCCTGAGGCACGGAGCGTCATAGTCTCAAGTTATTGTGCTCACCGCTGCGAAAATTCACTGGCTGCTGCGCAGATTTGCTCATTGAGAGATTGTCTGAAAACTATAGGGATCATCAATCCTGAAGGGACAACGGAATCCTCCAAACGGCAGTTTGGAGTTCGTCCAGATCCTACCTATCACAGACACAACGCTCCCTTTCACACACACTCTGCCGAGACTTACTGTGTCAAAAACCTGTTACACGGACCAACAACAAAATCCTACACACGGCAGTGTGTAGTGCATTTCAGATCCTACCTACTAGACGAGCGCCACCCCCCTCTCTTATCTCAACGTTGCCGACTTAGAAGCTTCATCGTGAAGTTGAGGGTTCTGAATGTCACCCGTCTTCTGAGTTGGTATTGTTGAAAAAGAGAAGGGGGGAGGTGGCACGTCTTGGTAGGTGGGATCTAAAAAGCACTACACACTGCCGTGTGTAGGATTTGGTTGAGTGTGTTTCCAGTCGAGAGTGGTCCAAGTAAGAAAACGATCCTACACACGGCAGAGACTGTGTCAAAACAATAGATCCTACACACGGCAGTGTGTAGTGTTGTTCAGATCCTACCTACTAGAACGGACGCCGCCCCCCTATTTTTTCTTCAACATTCCCGACTCAGGAGCTCCGTCGAAATTGCAGTGGGTGAAGTTGAGGGTTCTGAATGTCA
>DATETN010000135.1:0-10434 GCA_035283645.1 Pyrinomonadaceae bacterium | reverse complement strand
TTAGCTTTGCACAAAAAGTGTCTGCTCAAATGTCTTCTCTGTGCGACCTCTGTGTTCTTTGTGACTCTGTGGTTGTGTTTTCGGCGAGTTCCTTCACCACGAAGCCACAGAGGACGCAGAGGTCGCACAGAGAAAAAGCCTTTCGTACTTTTTGTGCAAAGCCTCCGCTTTTAGTCACCAAATCAATTTGGCCAGCCAAGTTCGCGAGTCTATTTACACGCTGCCAATAACCTCAATCGCACTGGGATGTGTTCCTTCAGAACACCTTATTTCTCCTTAGTGCTGGTGTCAGCAATTGGTCGGAAAGTTTATTAGCTAGCGGGGATTTGAATCTTTTCAGAACCTCCTGTTGTTTCTGGGCCGCCCGATTGTCGCCAACGCCAATATAAGAAAGACCCAACCCATAGTGTGCGGAAATAAATCCAGGCTGTAATCGCACTGCGGTTTCAAACTCCTTAACCGCATTCCTGAAAGACTCAGAGCCGTAGTAAGCAAGTCCGAGGGCATAGCAAATGTCGGCTTCTGAAGGACCCGGATCCGCTTTTTGTGGGCCAGGGTTCAATTTTTGTGCTCGCAACATGTAAAGCGATTGTCTTAATGGCGAGATGGCCGAAGTGTATTGTTCCAAACCGATGTGAGAATTGCCCAACCGATAATAGGAATCAAACGTCACAAAGGCCCGCTGTAAGCGGAGTGCCTGCTTATAAGCTTCGATCGCGTCTTCATGTTTGTTCATCACTGAATAAGCGAGACCAAGCTTGGTATATGCGATCGCATCTTTTGGATCTCTTTGAATCACCCTTTTGAAGAAGTCGGCAGCCGCTTCATAATTAGCTGCTGCAAGACTTGCCAAGCCTCTTTCGAACATTCCCGAAATGTCACGAGATGCTGCTGAAAGAGTAGCAGTGTCCACGCTGGGACTCTTGGAAGGGACTACCGCGAGCGGCATTGCCGCCTTTTCCGACGATTCCTCATCAACCCGGACCGTGCTCACGTCTGCAGAGCGGACATTTGTGCTACTTGGTGGAAAATCGTAAGTCAATACACCAAACAGCTTTGCCGGTTCGCTAGTTAAGTTGTTGACTAAGAAGCGAGCCTTTTGTGCCGCGGATATGGCTACCGCAGCTAATATTGGATGGCCCGAGATTGGATTCACAGCAGTGACATTTCCGCTCTCGCTGATCAAAACCTGGAGCTCTACTCGCCCTTGAATGCCGGCTCTCTCGGCTTCGGTCGGATACTCGGGTTGAGGCAACTCTATCGCGGACCTTCGGAGTACTTCTTCCGTCACCGCCACAACCGGCAAACTAGGCGGCGCCAACTGCACGTTATCTGCGGCGACATTGGATAACGTCTGTCGAGGACTCGCTTCGGAACCTTTGCCCTCACCATTGGGAGCCCCCTCGTTCTTTTCGCTAAAGTTGTTAGCTTTCACTAATGGAACTGGGGGAACTGGCTTTTCAGTTGCTGACGCTTTCCGAACGCTATTGCGAGAACTCGGTTTTACGGCAGCAACGGGCCGGGAAGGTGCACCGTCAGCTGTGAGTTTTGCGATCCTCTGATCAAAGTAGTATGTGATGGTGCGATAAGTGACATCTACCGGTTCATACCCGACCGCGCCGTTCTCGTATACGGCAATCGAACGCGTCATCTTTTTCCAGTTACCAAGTTCATCAAACTCATACTGATAAACCTCGCGACTAAGTAAGGCCCCATCGGCGCCTCGAACAGTCATTTCGACGACGTTACCTTTGGCGTCGTAAACAAACTGTTCTCTGCCAGAGTGATGGTTGGCCTCGACTGGATAATTAACGACATCTACTCGCGTGCCGTGCCAACTATACGTGGTAAGAGCTTTCGGCCGGCGTGGACCTTCGATCCACTTACCGTCTTTCAACATCATGGGTGCGGTCTCTACACGCACGCGCCGCACTGCTCCCATTAATCGATCTGCCACTCGAGCGTCAATTTCGGGTGACTCAGGTAAGGCACTTTCTTGCGCGATGGCAGCGTTCGCAAGAGTTAGAACCAAAGCGCCTATCCAAAACAGCGAGGGAATTCTGGACATACCGAGATACAGCCTTTCTGTGTTTAGCGTTAGACAATAGACTCTTCGAAAGTCGAAATGAAAGTTCAGCCAGGCGAGCGCTCTTCAGCGCGCATGACTGCGTTCCTGTGGCGAACTCAGTGGACGAATCGGCGAAGGCTATCCGGATGCGATAGCGAGGGATAACTGATGGGGAAAACTGGGAGTAGGACAACAAAAAGATCTGACTCCCGCAAACATTTTATTGAAAGGCGTTATATACCGGTTAAACACTAGTGTCAATAAAAGGATTTGCAGGTTTGACTGCGATTGGGTATGAATCAACTCGGACTTTAGGTTACCGCAGGATGCATATGTCACAGCAGTCGACCCAGGAAAAGAGACCTGCGCTGTCGTCCTGGTTAGCATTAACCGGCCTAGCGTTATTGCTCATATTGCTCTTCTACTCTGATACTTTTAGAAACCTCCTGCACGAAACAACCACCTGGGCCAAACACATCATGGAGGCGCGCCCTGCGTTTGGCGCGCTGGTCTTCTTTCTCTTCTCCGCGCTTTCGGCGATGCTTGCGTTTACTTCAAGTGCTGTTCTGGTACCCCCGGCGAATTTGGTTTGGGGGAAGATGGTGACGTTTTTTTTGTTGTGGGGCGGTTGGCTGGCAGGAGCCATTGTTGCTTTTGGTATCGGCAACGCTGGAGGCCCACTGCTGTCGCGACTTGGGTTCGAGCAAAAACTGAAGCGCTACCGCGAGTTTGTTTCGAAGCGCATGAGTTTCTGGTTGGTGGTGGTGTTTTGTATTGCAGTTCCCTCCGAAGTTCCGGGCTATCTGTTTGGAGGGTTGCATTACCCGTTCTGGAGGTTCGTTGGTGCGGTGGCCATAGCTGAATCCATCTATGCGCTAGGCCTTGTACTGGCCGGTGAGAGCCTAACAACTTCTAACCCCTTCTTACTCCTGACGGCTGTGGCAGCGCTCGTACTGATTGCGCTCTTCGCCGGCTGGTTTTTGAAACGACTAAGACGAAGACGTCGGTCAAAAGGGTCAGCTGCTTAGCTTAGGTGCACTAGGTATTCGTGCGCCGATGGCGTTGCTCTGGGGCTACATAGGTGGTTAGAAGACCTCGATTGTAGTCGGTCTTTAAAGGTTAACTCCTTCAATCCATTCCAGGCCTTGTCCAGAGTCTAGAAAGACTGTCTGCTTCTTGGAAAATATTGAAAGGCCGCTCCTGCCAAACACAGCCAAAAATGAAAAATGAACGGTGGAGCAGGATTTGCCTGGAGGTTTGAGCATACGGTGCCGCGTAAATAAATAGAGGTAAGAAGTCGTAAAGGCTTAATCAAGCTTTCCAGTCAAAACGGGCAGCCTCCTGCGCTGCCCGTTTTAGTCTTCGCAGCCGAATATGTTGCATCACGTGGAAACAGCGACCTAACCTTTGTTAGGGCGAGTCAACTGGATGACTTTGAATGCAAACCAAACAAGTGATATAAAGCCCCTCAAAGTTCCCCTTTCATTTGATCTCGCGCTTGTAGGCGTTGAAGTTTAGCCCGGACGATCCCGTCCGGCACGTTGCTGCAAACAGCCGCCTTGACCCAAGAGGGCTCTATGCTCAAGCAGCTTTTTGTTTCTGCCGTTCTCATCACCAGCGCTGCCTTCAATGCTGCACAAGCGCAAAGGGAAAACGTAAGCCGACGCTCAGAACTCTCACTTCCAGCCGGCTCACGGCTGATTTCAACGGACAATGATGTAGCAGGCTCACCCGAAGCGAAAGCAGAAGCTAAGCGACTCTACAAAGAGGGCGTTAAATACGGTCGAGCAGCACTGTATAGACAAGCGGCGGAGATCTTCGAGCGCGTCGTGAAATTGGATCCAACTTATGCCGACGCCCATTACAGTCTCGGTCACGCATATTTCGACCTGGGAGAGTGGCAACAGGCCGAACAAGCATTCGAAGAAGCCGTCCGTCTCAATCCAAAAGACCGAGAAGCCAGAGCTCGGCTCAACCAAACACAGAAGCTGCTACAGCAGGGGACCGCAAGAAGCAGTGTACCAAGAGAAGCGCCAAAGCATGATGATCCCCTTGCCACTCCGGTTTCCTTAAGTTCAGCGGCGCCCTCCACTAGCTCTAACGCGGTCGATAACTCTCACCTCACCACAATCTACCGGGTCGGTCCGGGTGACGTGTTGGACATACGCATGAGTGACGCCACCCTAATGGGCTCCACTCTCTTTACCGTCACTCCCTCTGGCTTACTTGAACACCCGAGTCTCACTGAGCCGTTCCCTGTTGCGGGTCTTACGGTTGAAGAGATCAGCGAGCGGTTGCAAGAGGATCAGAAGCGACGTGCGCTTAACGACAACCCAAGAGTATCTGTCGGCGTTCGTGATTACGCGAGTCACACAATTCTGGTCAGCGGGCTGGTGCAAGAGCCCGGCACGAAGATTTTGAGACGTGAGGCCATTCCGCTCTACGTAGTACTCGCTGACGGTCAGCCGCTTCCTGAAGCAGCCGTGGTAACCCTCATCAGAAGTCAGTCCGAAATTCATGTGATGGACCTTACTGAGCCGGAACAACTCAATCGCTTGGTCCTTCCCGGCGATGTTTTGACCGTGCAGGCAAACCCAACTCGATTCTTCTATGTAGCTGGTGCGGTGAAATCCCCGGGTGAAAAGATTTTCAGACGCGGTATGACGCTCACCCAGGCAATCATCGCCGCCGGCGGGTTGGCCCCAAAATCAAAAGAAGCCCGCCTCGCCCGCGATGACGGCAAAGGATTTCTAGTGCTAAGCCGGTTCAAGCTCAAGGATATTGATTCCGGTAAAGTGCCGGATCCTCTTATTCAACCAGGCGACAGAATAACGATAGTCGATTAAAAACAATGTCTGCCCTGTTGAAAGAACATGACTCCAAGGATGCCATGAATGATCTCTGGCTCGCCCTTGAAACCGGAGACGAGAGCAAGCTCGATCAAATCATGACTCGGGTTCCTGATATAGACAGTAGAAATCAGGATGGCGTTACTGCTCTGATGCGCGCGGCCCAAAAGGGGCATTCAAAAATGGTGAAGGCGCTAATCCTGAGTGGTGCGGACGTCAATGCCACGCGAGGCGACGGTTTTACCCCCCTGCTGCTGGCCGTATTCTTTGGTCACGCCGACGTCGTAAAGGTGTTGGTGGAGTATGGTGCAGACGTTAATGCAGTCACGCGATCGGGAACCTCCGCAGAAGCCTGGGCGAGGGCCCGCTCGTTCAACGACATCGCGCACTATCTTGCAACGAATCGCCAGCGCCTCGGCCGATCCACTGCGCAACCGAGCGTGGATGCTCCGACACGAAACGTGATTTCAGTTGAAGATAAAGGCCCCCCACAAAAGAGTTCGGAACGCTTGGGAGCAGCCGCAGCTACACCGCGAGTGAGTCGAACCCTGAGCGAACCCCCGGATATCTGGGAACTTGTTCCAGAAGCACGAGTCCAGTTCAAACCTGGCGAGGCCTTTGTCACCCATCTGATGTCGGGCAAAGCGAAACTCCTCCTCATCACCTTTGCATTGATCGGATCGGCCACCATCGGTTGGGCACTGTTGGCAGACAAAGTCATTCCCTACACCGCCGCGGGAAATGCTGAAACATCTCGGGAAGCAGTCCCTCCAAGTCAATCAATCACGACGGCGACTGATCCTATAAAGACGACAACCAGTGTTCATGAGCCTGTGAGCACTGACACCAGCAGCCAGGTGACGACGGAGCAGCCTCAGTTCTCTCGGAACACCGTTTTAGTGCCCCACAGCAAAAAGAGTTCTAGTATACGACCACGGCGCGACGTGCCCACCAGGAATCGCGTTACAACTGACCCCGAGATCGTTGAGCCACATGATGCCGGTAAGCCTGAGACAGCGGCAACAAGTCAGCCCCGGCGGATTGAGGTGGGCAACACAACGACCCGCAAATCACCTTCCAGCATTTCTAGCACGCAATTAATCGCTCCAGCTGCAAGTCCGCGTAAAAAACCCAAGGTAATACAGTGGCCATGAACGTGGCTCCATTGTTACCTTTTAGAGTGACATGCGCAGCTTCAGCACCTTGACACTTATGCCTTTGAGAGCTGCAAGGTTTTTCGTATTGCCGACAACGAATGCTTTGAAGAAATTCGTTCCTCATCAAGGGATTTCCGTTTACCCGTCACTGGCGCGGGCCAGTTGGGCATCGGGCGTGGCCCGTCTGTCACAAAAAGCTTTTACTCGAACCGATCAGGCCTTACTTACTCTGCAATGCTCGGCGGTTCTTTACAGTCAAACCCTTGCTGGTTTCATCAGCCTTGGCAAAACGAGCCGAGTTCCCCTTTAATACACAACTGACTTCAGGTCAGCGAGAACCCCCGCTATTGATCGTAGACCTGACCGTGCAGCCTGGAAGGCGCAACTTCAGAACAAAAAGGGTCGGGACTAGTCGGGTGAACCGCTTTGTTAGTTTGGGCCTTCTCTAGTAGATTACGGAGGTCAACCCTACACCTATTACCGTGAATGAAGATCTGAATCTGAGTGATAGAGAACCTCGCCACTCCTGGCGTCGACAAGTTTGGCGACTGCTTCTCATCTGGGGCATTTGGACCTTCATCGGCATAGTTTTCACGCTGCAGGGCTATTTCACGTCTTATCGTTCTGAACGGCCAGTTCCTCTGCTTGACTCCTTGTACATGCAGATGACCTGGGCTTACCTGTTCGCTCTAGCAACGCCATTTATCCTGTGGGCGTCCAGCCGGCTCCCCATTGAACGGAATAATTGGATTCGTAGCGTCCTCACCCACCTACCAATTAGTATCCTGTTAGCGATTGTCCTTACTGCGTTGGGCCGGGTGGTAATCTGGCTGCAAGTGAATTACCCGATTGGAAGGCCGTTGTCGCTTGAGAGCGTAACCAGGTTTGTAATTGCAAATTTCAGTGAATCAATTGGCATCTATCTGCTGATTGCCCTGACAAGTTATGCTTTCAATTACTATAGCCGTTACCGTGAAGGGCAACTTCGCACGCTGCAATTAGAGGCACAGCTCTCGCAGGCTCAACTCGAAGCCTTGAAGATGCAATTGCATCCGCATTTCCTCTTTAACACACTCCACTCCATCTCCGCTCTGTTGACGAAGGACAGGGAAGCAGCGCGACGAATGATTACCCGGCTCGGAGACTTCCTGCGCATGACATTGGAAAATTCCGGAGCACAAGAAGTATCCCTGCAGAAAGAGATGGAGTTCCTGCGTTGTTACCTGGAAATCGAGCGTGTTCGATTTCAGGATCGCCTTGTCACACGCATTGATGTCTCTCCACAGGTACTTGATGCAAGAGTGCCCAACCTCATCCTCCAACCCATTGTAGAGAATGCCATTAGACACGGCATCACACCCCGCTCAACGCCGGGAATCATCGAGATTCAGGCGAAACCCCACAACGGCTCCGTTCGTATTCAAGTTCGAGACAACGGTCCGGGCCTGGCAGAACATCGGAGTTCCGATATTCTGTTCCGGAAAGGGCTGGGACTGGCAAACACAGAGACTCGCTTGGAAAGGCTTTATGGTGCGGGTCACCTGTTTGATCTTGCGAACGACCCCGACGGCGGACTGGTGGTTACCCTTGAAATACCCTTGCACCATGATGGCTCCGCTGATTCTCAACCGGTTGGCCGCTGATTCAGGTCTCAATTTCCAATCCGAAAATATGGGGAATCTTGTCAGAAACCGCAGCGTCGCGGTGTAGATCAGGCAGAACTCCCCAAAATTCGCTCCCGATTCTCAATACGGAATGACTGAATCTCCCCATATCCGTGTGCTGATCGTCGACGACGAACCCTTGGCTCGGGACATGTTGCGCGAAATGCTGCAGAATGATCCACAGGTGATCATTGTCGGCGAATCAACCAATGGTCGCGAGGCGGTGGACGCGATACGCAAGACTACGCCTGACCTCATATTTCTCGACGTACAGATGCCTGAATTGGGCGGGTTTGAGGTGCTCGAAGAAATTGGCAACACTAATCTACCCCACGTTATCTTTGTAACCGCCTATGACCAGTATGCCGTACGCGCCTTCGAGGTTCATGCCCTTGACTACCTGCTAAAGCCGTTTGATCAGGAGCGATTCGAGACCTCATGGCAGCGGGCTAAGGCGCAGATACTGCCGAGCCAGAACGGCGGAGTTGACCAGCGAATTCTTGCATTGCTGGAGGAACTTAAGGCTGGAAACAAGTATCTGGAGCGCCTAGTCGTCAAGTCCGGAGGGAGGATCTACTTCCTCGAGACTCAGGACATCGACTGGATCGAAGCCGAAGGAAACTATGTTTCCGTCCACAGCGGCAAGAAATCTCACCTGTTACGGGAGACGATCAGCAGTCTCGAGTCGCAGCTGGATCCGCGAAAATTCGTTCGCGTCCATCGCTCCTCGATCGTTAGAATAGACCGCATTCAAGAATTGCAACCCTGGTTTCACGGCGAGTATCGCATCATCCTTCAAACTGGCACGCAGCTGACCTTATCGCGTAATTATCGCGAGAAATTGCAGGAAGCGCTGGGCAAGCTGCCGTAGCCAATCAACACAACCTTAAGCCCACTAATCACTTCCGAACGCCTGTCCGTCACAAAACCCGTATCGGATGTTCCAATACCTCGTATAAAGCTTTCGTCACCAATCGGACCTGAGCCTCCAAGGAACGGTGGAACGGTTTCAGGACCCTGGTGCAATTTAACGCAGTCTTTTTGGAGGGAAGTATGAATAGCACGTCTGTTTGGGAATCCAATGTGGCTCAGGAAGTGGCGCAGGAATCGTCTGGCGCCAAAGGGAATGGAACATCCGGTGCCAAAGGTTCGGACAGTGGGGCCTCCCACCAGAAAATCGAAACCCTAAAGGAACTGACCTTTCGAATTCTTCACGAAGTTCAGTCAATGCGAGAAGTGGGCACCCCGAATATCGATAACGGCATTGACTTTTATGATGAAGTAACCCGATTTGAAATCGACCTAATAAAGCGGGCTTTGATGCAAACGCGGGGGCACCAGGGACGCGCAGCTCGTTTGTTGAATTTGAAGATCACAACTCTCAACTCAAAGATCAAGCACTACGGGATCAAGCTGGACGGATTTGCTGCGGGGTTCGTTCCGGCCCTGCAGCCGCCCTCCAACGCTCTTTGTTAACCTGTCGGAATCAATGACTCCGTCGACGATCTTAGGGGCATCGAGCGTCAGGTGTGGGTAATGGGAAATGAGGAGTGATAAATGGAGGACCGCCTTCTCCAAAAGAAAGCCCATCTTCCATTTGTCATTTCCATTCTGGCCTCTGACCTCTGATGTGATGTGACCCCTAGTTTTTCGGCAGTGGACTCGCGACGTCAACAACTACCTTCCAGCTCTCATTTTGTCTTCTCCAAATTCTGAGATAGTTGCCCTTCTCTATCATGTTTAGAGAGTACGTGCCGTAACTGTACCCGAAGTCTCCCGAGTTTGACACAGCAGTAAACGCTGTCTCCCAAGCCCAATTCTTCCCTACCTGCTCCAGCGCGTGGCTCGCAGCTTCCAAACCTATAAAAGGGGTGTGGTTCTCACGGAAGAGTCGCACGCTCTTCGCCCCAAACTTCTGAAATGCTTTCCCGGCTCCACTGCTACCTACCGAGTCCAGTAGCTCTCGTTCCCGCACTAATAACGTTTCTCGTTCACTCGAGACCTCGGTCTTCTTGCTATCTGGTTGCACATTGGCTTCAGACTGAAATTGGAATGCTGGCGCAGTTGATTGCGGGTGCGAAATCCCAAGGTCGATCACGAACTTCCAGGCTCCATTCGGTTGTTTTCTCCAGACAGTGATGAATTGACCAAACGCGACGGGCTTCTCATCATTGATGTCGGTCTTGAATTCCCATGGTCCGGTCGTGTAACCCAAATCCCCCGCCACCGAAATATCAGCAAATACCGGTCGCCATGCGAGAAGCGAACGCTTTGGACCACTGGGACCAGGATTCGCGAGCAACCACTGTTTTCCCTTCACCGCGGTTGGCCTAAAAAGAACACCGTCTTCAGCAATAAACGAAAGGAAGGACTCTCTTGTCCCATGGTCAAACGATGCTTTGGCAAAGCTTTTCTCAGTTTCAACCATTGACTCGAGTGGCGTAGGCCCCGAGCTTTGCGCGTAAACGATTGAGAAGATCATCAGTGACGCTGCAAGCACCATTGTGGGTTTCGTCATAAGTCCCTCTAGTATACTTCGAACGAAGTTGGGGTCGTCGAGTTGTATCGAGGTAGGACGTCGGGCGAGAAGACTCGACCTTAGAAATCCGTTTACATTCATAGTCGATTGATCGGTGAAGTAGGCGCAGCTTTGTGACGGATCGGCCGCAATCCGTGACGAATCGACGCTAGTCTCT
>DATETN010000134.1:0-12625 GCA_035283645.1 Pyrinomonadaceae bacterium | reverse complement strand
AGTCTTCACTGATGATCTCTGTTGCAAAGCCTTCATTGAAGCGCTCAAGACACTCAATGAAGAGTGGCCCAGTAAATTGATTGCTTACGTGTTGATGCCCGATCATTTCCATCTGATCTCTAACCCGCGCGATGGTCGAATACATCCATGCAAACCCGGTGAAGGCCAGATTAGTAAAATCTGCTAAAGATTATCATTGGTCCAGCTACCGTTCCTTGTATTCCCAGGGTGATGAGCCGCTTGCTGTCGATCATGATTGGTGGTGGCCAGAAGATTCGGAGAAGCTATCAACGGCAATGAAGCAGCAGCTTCCAAGGCAAAAGAAGGCCAAAGGTTGAGTGCTTGATTCAATGTTGAATGACATTCAAGCTTAAGCGCGGGGGCAGCGGCAGCCTGAACCTGGCCTCTTTCCTATCCAGAAGCCTGCCTCGCCCCCTTCCCTACCTGCAATTGTTTGAGTTGCCTCTTTCCAGCCGGCAATACATTCGACTGATAGTCTCCGAAGCCGGCGGCAATAAGTCGCAGGCTGCAGCCATCCTTGGCATCAATCGCCGCACTCTCTATCGCTATCTAGACCCTTCAGGCGGCCACACAACTGGCCTCAATGATAGTGAAGAAGAAGAGTGAGCCTCAGTATCGACTACCGGTGTTCAGGTGGTACGCCCTAACGAAATGCTGATCAATTACGCGGGTCCTGCGTCGTTTCGTCGCTATAGCCTGGTAGACGTGTTAGGCGATCGGGTTCCAAGGGAAGCGCTCAAGGATAAGATTGTGCTTGTGGGGGCAGTGTCACCTTCAATGGGCGACTCGCGCATCTCCCCATTCATAGCTTATAGCGAGAATGAAGGGATGGCTGGACAAGAGATGCCTGGGGTGGAAGTCCATGCCAACATAATCAATACCATTAGACAACGCCTCGGACTCTCGCTGCTGGCAATCGAGGCTGATGCCCAGCTTCTCGCGCAGGCGATAAACAATCTTCTGAGCAACGCGATCAAATACAGCCCGGCTGATTCCGAGGTGTCGATCGAGGCTGAAAGCGACGCAGATTACATCCGCATCGTGTGCAGGATCACGGCGCGGGGATTCCGGTGGAGGAACGCGAGTTAATCTTTAAAAAGTTTTACCGGCTTCAACGTGACGCGGCGTCGGGCATTATCGGCACTGGGCTGGGTCTCCCGCTCGTGAAACAGATAATTGAGAAGCACCGCGGTCGCATCCAGCTAGTGAGCGTGCCTGGCAGCGGCTCAACCAGTTCTTCGCCTCTTTCGTCATCGCTAATCGCCTGAATGGTTCGTACCCGAATGTTGAACCGCAGGCAATCCTGCGTGGCCTTGACAGCGGGATGAGTCTCGAACGAACACTTGTGGCTCTGGGAGTCAGCGCTGAAGAAGCAAAGGCTGCAGAAAATTGGGGCGAACGCGTTGTCAACCAGTTAAAACCGTAGTTTTCAGAAAATTTCCCGAGAAAACCTTAACCCGTATGACAAGCGTGCGAAGGGAAGCGTTCCCCCTTGCACGCTTGCCAGCATTAATATTCTTCTTGGGCATTTTTCACTGGCTGAAACTCTTGGTGGTACAGATGGACATAATAGGCGCTCAGCGACGTGTCACTTCAAACCGCTGAGGTGCATAGTTAACGCGCCGCATCTCGCGGATCTGACCATCTGCAAGAGCTCCTTCAACCAACTCGTAACCGCACAACGCAAAAATGCGTCCTCGCAAAAACAGCGTGTGCCACTTGCGAACTGCGGGGAAACTCTGGAATGGATCTGCGGCACTCGGCCAAAAGTAGAGCGGCGTGTAAAAGATGAGTTTGCCATCAATTAACCGGCTCGCGTAGTAACGCAATGGTTCAGCCTCAATTGACGCAAGTTTGCTGCGGTTATAGAGTGGAATCACTTTTGGCTCTTCCCGTGATCCACTGCCACTCTTGCACGTTTTGTTATCAAAGCATGCCCGTGGCACCAACGTTGCGAACCGGTTATTCGCTTACTACGGAAGCAGTTTTTTGGAATAGCGTATTGGGGAATGCCGCTTTTAGCACACCAAGGAGGCCCACCGATGTTTCTCCTGACCCCGCTCCCAAAAATGCGATGGATTCTGCCAGTCCTGCAGGCTTTCGCGCTAGCCCTCATGGCCTCCACCGCTCTTGCTCAAACAACAACATTAGTGAGTGTCAATAGCTCCGGCACCGCAACTGCCAACGGGCTCTCTCAAGTTCCGGTCATCAGCGCGGATGGGCGGTTCGTGGCCTTTGTCAGTAATGCCACTGACTTATCGACGACCCCTGATAACAACAACACCTCTGACGTCTTTGTCCGAGATCTCCAGACGAATACCAGCAAGCTGGTGACCATCAATAGCCCTGGGACTGCGACTGGCAACAACATTTCTGAAGCTCCAGTGATCAGCGCTGACGGACGTTTCGTGGCCTTTGCGAGCAGGGCGACTGACTTGGTGACCTCAGCAGACAACAACAACAATGTCGACATCTTCGTTCGCGACTTGCAGACGAATACGACAAAGCTGGTGAGCGTCAATAGCACAGGTAACGCGACGGGGAACAACTCGTCTTCTGCTCCGGTGATCAGCGCGGACGGGCGGTTTGTAGTCTTTGAGAGTACCGCCACTGACCTAGCGACCATCACTGACAACAACAATATGGCTGACATCTTCGTGCGCGATCTGCAAACCGGTACGACAAGGGTGGTGAGTGTTAATGGCTCGGGTAACGCGACCGGAAACAGTTTCTCATCGCTCGGCACGCGCGAAGCTGGCGCCCCTCCAGTCATCAGCACTGACGGGCGGTTCGTGCTCTTCGAGAGTCAGTCTACTGACCTTGTGGTCACCAGCGATAACAACAACGACGTTGACGTGTTCGTCCGTGATCTGCTGGCAAATACGACAAGACTCGTAAGCGTCAATAATTCTGGCACCGCAACTGGGAACTTTCGCTCGGCAGCGCAAGCTATCAATTCCGACGGGCACTTCGTGGTCTTTGGCAGTTATAGTACGGACTTAGTAATCACCAGTGATAACAACCAGGAAATTGATGTTTTCGTCCGCGATTTGCAGATGAATACGACAAAGCTGGTGAGCATCACTAGCTCGGGTACCGCAACCGGCAACGGTGGTTCTGGCAGACAGGTGGCGTTGAGTGCTGACGGGCGGTTCGTGGCCTTTGATAGTGCAGCGACTGACCTCGTGACCACTAGCTACAACAATAACGAAAGTGAGACCTTCCTCCGCGATCTCCAGACAAACACAACAAGGCTGGTGAGCATCAATAGCACGGGCACTGGAACCGGAAATCACAACTCTGGACTTCCAGTCATGAGCGCTGACGGGCGCTTCGTGGCCTTCGCGAGTTTTGCCACCAACCTGGTAACTACGCCTGACAACAACGACAACATTGACATCTTCGTCCGCGATCTGCAGATGAATACGACAAAGCTGGCGAGCATCAATAGCTCTGGTACGGCGACCGGCAACAATTTCTCTGTACTTCCAGTTATCAGCGCTGACGGGCGGTTCGTTGCTTTCACGAGCATTGCCACTGATCTCGTAACGACCCCTGAAAACAACAACAACCGTGACGTCTTCGTCTTCGGACCATTGGCTGCTCCAGCACGAAGCGTGCAGTTTATCAGCGCGACCTTTAGTGTCGATGAAGGAGCGGGCAGCGCCACCCTCACGGTCACCCGCACAGGCGATACTTCGGCGCCAGCTACTGTTGAATTCACCTCAGGGAACAATGTCTACACTCCCTGTAACGTCGTCAATGGCGCCGGTGCGCAAAACTGTGACTTTATCGTCAGTGCGGGAACGTTGATGTTCAATGCTAATGAGACTAGTAAAACTCTCAGAGTCTTACTTGTTGAGGACGCATACGTCGAAGGCAACGAAACCTTCCCACTCACACTTGGCCACCCCACCGGGGCAGCTCTTGGCAATCCCAGCACGTGCACCGTAACCATCACAGATAACGACACGGCGAGCGCTTCCTCAGTGTCGCGGAAACAGTTTATTGCAACCTTAACCGGAACTCAGGAAGTGCCGGCCACTGGCAATACGATTAAGGGAAATAGCGGCCTCGTGAAGCTCAGCACCGATGAGACGAGTGCTGGTGTTTCTCTCATTTTCAGCGGACTTACGGGTAGCCAGACAGGCGCCCACATTCATGGTCCGGCTGCGGCTGGGACGAATGCGAACATTCTCTTTCAGTTGCCGTTGGGTAGTCCGCTGAACAATTTCCAGATCGGCCTTTTGCCGCAGCAGGTGGCGGATCTCAAAGAAGGCTTACATTACATAAACGTGCACAGCACGAGCTTCCCAGATGGCGAAATTCGTGGTCAACTGCTTTGGAATCCGATCGAAGAAACTTCGCTTTTTATCTCGCAGCAATACCTCGATTTTCACAGTCGCTTGGCCTTAGATGATTCCACGGGACTCGCGTATTGGATCAATGAAATCGATAGCTGCAACGCAGATGCACTATGTATACGCGAGAGGCGCATCAGAATTTCAGATGCCTTCTTCTTTGAGCAAGAGTTTCAAAAAACTGCCGGCTATGTCCATCGCTTGTACCGTGCGGCTTACGGTAATAATCAGCCATTCCCTAACCCGGATGCGGGCGATCCCGCTAGTCCTTACTATCCAGGGCCGGACTTTCATTTGAAATTTCCGAGCTACGCAATCTTCGGTGCTGACCGAGCACGATTGGACGCTTCAGATCTCACTCAAACACAGTTGGCGTTGGCTAACGAATTTGTGCAGCGACCTGAGTTTGTGCAGCAGTATCCGGCGAATTTGAGTAAAGAGGAGTTTGTAGACGAGGTGCTGAAAACAATCGCTGCTGCCAGCGGTAGCGACCTTAACGCTCAGAAAGCAACGCTCAACACTATTTACGATCAGGGCGGCCGTGGCCTGGTGATGTTCCACCTGGCAAACGACTACTGGAATGGCTGCCCCCCTGGCATGACGCCGTGCGTACCACAGGATGTTGGACCCGCGGTGGACAATCGCCAATTTATTGATGCGGAATACAACATGCTATTCGTGACCTCAGAGTATGTCGCATATCTGCGGCGCGACGGCGATGCGAACGGCTTAAACTTCTGGCTGCGTCAGGTCAATCGCTTTCCTCCGCGCAGTCCCGAGGTCCAGCACGCGATGGTCTGCTCCTTTATCACTTCTGCGGAATACCAACTGCGATTCGGCGGCACTCCAACTCGGAACAACGGCGAGTGTCCGCAGTAGACGGTCGCCCCCTGCATGAAAAGTGCTTAGCAAAAACAGGTGTGAAAGGAGACATGTCTAAGAAAAGAGTTGTATCGCTGAGGACGAAAAGGCGGCGAAATTGCTGCGGGCAACGAAGTGACTACGTCCTGAGTAGGACTCGCGACGCCTGGCCAAGCTATCTTCCACAAAAAAGAAGGAGATCACCATGTTCAACAAATTCGCGTCAATCGTGCTTGTCCTGACATTGGTTAGCACTCTGCTGGGGACGCCTGCTACTGCCCAGACAAAATGGGAGACTAAAACGCACCCGCTTGTCGTTACCCAGCAAGGTGAAATCTTAAGTGAGAACCTGCGCGCAAATCAGAACTTGCGGGCTGACATATTCAAGCTCGTCGCTGAAGTGAAGGCCGGAGGTGATGTAGTAAAGATACCAGCGCCGCAAATTCATCGACAGCAGAGAAACAATCTCTCCAAAGGGGCGAAGATCGCGATTGGTGTCGGTATCGCCGCCGCGGTCGTCGTGGTGATATTGGTGGCCCAGTATTGCCGCAACGAGCAGGGCTGCTAAATTTGGCGGCCAGTTGATTATCTGTACTGCGGAGACAAACAATAGACCCTAACTCGCAGCCCAAATCACTTCCCCTCAAGGGTGAATGAACTCGGCTCAGGGCTTCGCGATAACGAGGGGAGCTGTTTCCCTTTCGCGCCTGTAGAAGACTCTTGGTCGCTGTAGACTACGCTGGTTGGGATCTTTAATCCCCTCATCGCCCTCGACGAAGATCACGTCAATCGCCAATCCTCGTCTGCCTTGCTCGATCATTTCCTGCTGCATCTGCGGCACACGCTTGGTCGCGTAGTCCAACCACTCTCTCAGCAACAACCAACTATCCTTAGGCTCGACGTCAGCGGCTGCGGTCTTCAGTCCTTCCTCGACGAGTGCATAAGTTAGGTATCCGTGGCCCAGCTTTGAAGCTTCCAACGCCGCTTGATAGCTTTGCGCTGCCGTCAGGACGTACATGCCCTTCTCATAGGCCAACTGCGCCAGTCCCTTGCTATTCATTGGCCCGCGGCGTTTCTCAGCCGTCTCCAGCGCCTGTCCAGAGTTGCAGGCATCAATCACCAACAAGATTTGTCCAGCATCAATACCTTCGATTGCGTGCTCGAGTTCTTCATCCGAGATGCTGTGTGCAAGAATACTCTGCAGTCCTGCTTCATTAAGTTTCCTGCGATTGCCGGTGTAGCCGAGATCGTGCGGAACCAGATAGAAGTGATTACCCTGCGCCGTACCATGTCCAGCGAAGTAGATAACGACTGCATCTTCAGGTTGTATCGTCGTAGACAGCCCGGTGAGCAAGTTCAGAATCTTGGCCTTGGTAGCATCTCTGTCATTCAGCGACCTGACTTCGACGCGCTCGTAATTACCAACCTTCGCCTGCTGGCGTTTTAGCTCCCCAGCAAAGTCTCGTGCGTCAGCCACCGCATATTTCAAGTTGTAATGTGAGTTAGCGTAATGATTAACGCCCACGACGAGAAGATAGGCCACTCCTTTCCGTCGAAGAGTGTCGGCTCCGGTGACAGTCATCGTAGCGTCACTGCTCTTTATGTTGTGGTGGTTGAAGGCATAGGCGGTGAGTCTATTCTCTCCAGCGATGATTGGAATCGTAGTTTCCAGCGTGATGCTGTTCTGGCCGTTAAGCACATCTCCGTGCCAGACTTTCACCAAGGAGCCATTGCGGAAAAGACGCACATCTTGCGCTCCGGCGGGAGCTTCTGACACATCAATTCTTATTGGCAGGCTGCGAGCGCTGAGACTTGCGAAAGAGTTGTCGTCTCGAGCTTGAGAAAGTTTTACTTCAGGTTGGCGTCGATCTTTCTGTGAAATGTCTGACGGCGCTCCGGGACTCTTACCTGCGAAGATGTCGGCGAGCAGGCCGGGATGGTAGAACTCGCTGAAGAACGCTTCGACGGGGGCGTAGTCGAAAGTATTGTTGTTGAATCGCCAGAGTATCTTGTTCCACGCCGCGGGCGAGCCGTCGAAAAGGCCGTCGGGTGCGACGACAATCCAATCGTGCTCATCAAGGGCAATCAGGCTCGCGAGCTCTTTGCCGGACCTTAGCTCCCACACTTTAATGCTCATATCCCAACTTCCGCTCGCCAAGTATTTATTATTCGGACTGAATCTGACTGAGCTGGCACAAAAAGAATGCCCTTTGAGAGTGCGCACTTCTGCGCCGGTCGAAACATCCCACAGCTTCAAGGTTTTATCATAACTACCGCTGGCTAGAGTCTTCCCGTCAATACTGAAGGCAACTGAGAAGACAGTGTCAGAATGCCCTCTTAGATCGCGCAGCTCCGCGCCGGTAGCGGCTTCCCAGACCTTGACCGTTCTGTCCTGACTGCCGCTGGCAAGAGTCCTCCCGTTAGGACTGAATACCACTGAATAGATAACCTCAGAATGTCCCTTGAGAGTATGCAACACCGCGCCGGTCGCGACTTCCCACAGTTTGACCGTTTTGTCGTTACTACCACTGGCGAGAGTCCTCCCGTCAGGGCTGAAGGCGACTGTTTTGATATAAGAAGAATGCCCTTGAAGCATGCGCAACTCTGCTCTCGACGAGAGATCCCACAGCTTCACAGTGTTGGCCGCACAACCGCCGGCGAGAGTCCTGCCGTCAGGACTGAAGGCGACAGAGGAGGCAGAAGACTTGAGAGTGTACAGCTCTGCGCCGATCGCAACATCCCACAGCTTGATGGTGTCGCCAGCGCTGGCTAGAGTCTTCCCATCAGGACTGAAGGCGACTGAGTTGACCATACCAGAATGTCCTTTGAGCGTGCGCAGCTCGGCTCCTGTCAAAACATCCCACACCTTGACGGTGCCGTCCCAACCTCCGCTGGCGAGAGTCTTGCCATTAGGACTGAAGGCGACTGAGTTGATCTGAGAAGAATATCCCTTGAGAGTGCGCAACTCTACGCCGGTCGAAACATCCCATAGTTTAATGGTAAGGTCATAACTACCGCTGGCGAGAGTCTTGCCATTAGGACTGAAGGCGACTGCAAAGATAGGTTGTGAATGTCCTTGGAGAGTGCGCCACTCTGTACCTGTCGCAACATCCCACAGCTCTACGGCGTAGCCATAGTTAACGCTGGCTAGAGTCTTCCCGTCACGACTGAATACGACGGAGTTTACTCGAGAAGCATGTCCTTCCAGAGTGCGCGACTCTGTTCCGGTCGAGACCTGCCACAGCTTGACCCTTTTGTCCCAACTACCGCTGGCAAGAGTCTTCCCATCAGGGCTGAATGCAACTGAGCTGACAGGAGCAGAATGCCCTTCGAGAGTGCGCAACAGTGCGCCGGTCGCGACATCCCACAGCTTAATCGTGCTGTCGTAACTACCGCTAGCGAGAGTCCTCCCGTCCGGACTGAATGCAACTGAGTGGGACCATTGAGAATGCCCTTCGAGAGTGCGTAACACTGCGCCGGTCGCGACATCCCACAGCTTAACAGTGTAGTCTCGGCTTCCGCTGGCAAGAATCTTCCCATCAGGACTGAATGCAACTGAGAAGGCAATTGCCCAATCCCCAGCCTCTGCGGCTAACTCAGTCTTCTCCCCTTTGAGCGTGCGCAACACTGCGCCGGTCGCGACATCCCACAGCTTAACAGTGTAGTCGCGGCTTCCGCTGGCAAGAATCTTCCCATCGGGACTGAATGCGATGGAGGTGACAGGAGCAGAATGCCCTTTGAGCTTGCGAAACTCGGTGCCGGTGGCCACATCCCACAGATTGATGGTGAGGTCATAGCTAGCGCTGGCGAGAGTCTTCCCATCAGGACTGAAGCCGACTGAGAAGACCATGGCAAGATGCCCAGTCTGCACGGCTAACTCAGGCTTCTGAGCCCAGCACACCATGCTCGTGAACAACAGTAGGCCAAAAGACGCGCGACCCTTTACACCGATTATGCCCTTCACACAGTAACTCCCTACGTTTTTCCCGGGTTTCGAATCTTCTCGCCTTCGCGGTCTATCCAACCAGCGCTGAATGACCTGGCTATCCAAACTTAACAGTTCCTAACTCATCTTGCTCAACAAATCACAGAATTTTTTAGAGGTCCACTGTCTGGAATCTGCGGATCTTGCAGCGGAGCCCTATTCCTCTGTTTGGCAGTATTGAGTGTGGGTATTAGGGTGTGTGGTAGTGCTGAACAAACTGTGAGAAGCGAGGGTTCAAGAGTGACAGCGGACGATGTATGTCGAGCGGCCTTGAGTTTTCGAGTATTTGCGAAGATTAATTACTTGCCCGTGTCCCCAGACTTTGCGCCCGGCTTACCATCTTCCTGAATCTCTGAAATCAGGGCTTCGGTTGTGAGCATCAAACCCGCGATGGACGCGGCGTTTTGCAGCGCGCACCGCGTGACCTTGGCAGGATCGACTTATGCCGGGTTTCTGGACCTGAAAAGATTAAACACCAGAACCACGCCCGCTCCTAAAAGCAATAGGTGAATCAGGCTGGTGGTGACAAAGCCGCCATAAAACCCAACCAACCAGAGCAGCAACAACACTACAAGAACTGTCCACAACATAATCGTACTCTCCTCACTTAAAAATTTTCCGATCGCTTGAACTTGTCTCATAACAGAGTGGACTAAGCAGCCAGCGCTGTCTGTGCGCTAGACCACATACGTGATATGCTTTCTGCAAGCTATTTTAGGCTGTGTTTGCTCTTGTAAGGCCTCAGCGTCCAACATCAAAAAGAGCCAGGATTCTCCTGGCGCCAAATGATCCTTGTTTAGGGCAACCACGGCGTGGAGAGGTGTTGCCACAAACGCAGAACCTACGTTGTCGAAAAGCCAGCAAAAAGATGATTTCGGATTGAACCTGATCAAGAGCAGTGGTACCGGGTAGCCGAGTTTGATCGATTGCTCGGATAGTACGCTGGGAGGGATTTGCGCAGCAGTGTTTAGTAGTTCGATGTCGACCGGTGCTTGTTCATTAGCAACCGCTCGTCCGCGACCTTTACCATACGCATTACAGTACCGTCATCTTGGGGGTGGGCCGCCAGCCCAAAACTCAGGCCAAACGACGGCGGTGCTCCTTCTAGCAGGCCAAACCTCCTGAATGCAGCAGCCACGCGTGCCATCATCATACGGGCCTCTTCGCCTGTCGTTTCAGGTAGAATGACGCCAAACTCATCCCCACCGTAGCGGCAGATAATATCGGTCTCACGTAACTCGCCATGTAACCATTCGGCGCATTTTACCAGTAAATAATCGCCGAACTGGTGTCCGTAAGTGTCGTTGACAAATTTGAAGTTATCGAGATCAATGAGCACAATTGAAAGCGGGCTTTGGTACCGCCTCGCGCGTTTGAGCTCTTCACTAAGGCGTTCGTAAAAGGTGCGATGATTAAATAAGCCGGTGAGACTATCGGTGCGCGACAGGTGCCGCAATTGCCCCGTGTGATCTTCGACGAAGGTGTTGATTGTTTCGCGCATCGCCTGGTCCATAGCGAGACCAGCGCGTCGGTAGATTGCCATGCCGCCTCGATCCGGTCTCGCGAATTGTGCAACATGCTCATGTAGGTAAAGAAAGATAGACTCGCGCAGAACCTGAGATTCACGCACGAGTTTCCTGACATCGAAGTTTTCGCGCGCCTGCCTTCGATCTCGCGTAACGGCGCGGCAAATCTTAGCGAAATCGATCTGGCTATCGTCTGATTCGACGAAACAGAGGATTTCCCCCAGCACCAGGGGCAAAGAGGCCAGCAGCAACGGCTCCTCGACTCTCTCGGTTGCTGGTAATAATTCATCAGCACGCAAGGCTTCCAGCCAGTGCTGTGAAATCTCATTCGTGCCCTGCTTAACCAACCTCTGGAAATCTATTAGACCGCTTCGCGATGTGCGCGGTAGTACCTGCATAACATGCCTTTCAGACCTCAGGCAAGCTTTCATCTCTTTCAGCCAGTGCTTCGCTACACTGCTTCGTTCGCTGAATTATGGCGAAACCCAAAGGGTTTTACCTGGACGAACAAACACTGAAGGAGTGTCTTGTCCTGATCTTCACGACTCGTGCTTCGCTAACTCGACGTCCGGCAGCCACCCAACTTGTTGGCTAATCTACTGAATCGTGGATCAACTTAAGGATGAACTTCACTTGTCTCCTTGGTTTGGACAACCTTGCTTTGAACGCTTATGTCCGCGTTTGGTGCGATGTGTTCTTCCCGTCGAAGCAGGCTGGCAGCCTCAACGGCTCGTTGGATTGTCATTAGATCTCGACCGGAGCTGCCGAATGAACACCTGATTAGTGGCCGACTGGTATCCTTTGAAACTGGGTCTTGCCTTCTGCATCCTCCCAGGAAATATCCAGCACATAAGGGCTGACTTCGCCTGCTCGCACCTTAAGTCGTTCCAACTGATCTTGACCGCTGGCGGCTGGACTTCCATTAATCCAGGTTCTGTGAGACAAAACGGCCTTCTCCTTTGGCTGCATGGACTTTATAGCGTCGAATCTAATATGAGCCTGTGAAGGACCTCCGCCCGGAGTTTCTTCGTCTTTCAGAAAGACAGTCAGAATCTCAATCGACCGTAGCGTTGTCTCGGTCATATTCGTTAACTCCAAGCGAACACTTGATGGTGCATCTATGAATCTGAAGGTGAAAGGCTTCTCATTGTTATTGGTACTCATAAATTTCTTTTCTCTTGAGCAATTGTATTCTTTGCCCTCAGGCGGCCCTTGGAATCTTGCGCAGCAGGCGAGTCATAAGGCTTCGTAATTGATTGAAGTTGTCGGGACGGATGACATGTACATTTTGGCCGACCGCGACTTCATCACCCTCAGGGATCTCGTCAATGCAAAAGACCACAACCGGTACATTCTCTCCTACCTCACCACGTTCGCGGATACGACGTGCGGTCACAATAACTTCTCGTGGTACGCCGGCCAGACTCACCAGAATCAGGTCGGGACGCTTTCGCTGGGCGCTCTCTATTGCGTCTCGTTCATCTCTGGCTAAAGACACCCGGTAACCGTCGGCCTTCAGTAGTATTTCAATACCTTCGCGGGTCTCTGCGACATCCTCCACTACGAGGACGACCGGGCCAGTGTCAGCTCCTCTATTCATCAAAGGCTCTCTTGTTTGTTTCGGTTGTGCACTTGAATCAATGTACTTCCACCATTAAACGTCAGGTTGCTGAGTCACACTGACCAGTTTGATCGCTTTCGCCAATCCCAGACATTGCATTACGCGAATTCCCCACCAGTTGATATCGATCTCATACCAGGCAAGTCCATGGCGCGCCGAAGTTGGGTGCGCATGATGGTTATTGTGCCAGCCTTCGCCAAAGGTCAGCAGCGCGACCCACCAGTTGTTCCTTGAATTATCGCGTGTTAAA
>DATETN010000133.1:0-8494 GCA_035283645.1 Pyrinomonadaceae bacterium | reverse complement strand
TACAGACGACCCACAGAACAGACCGGTATTTGTGCATTGCGCCGCCGGTATTCGTGTCGGTGCCTTTTGGATGATTCGCAGGGTGATACGCGACGGCTGGAGCATAGAGAAAGCGCAAAAAGAGGCCGAACGAATCGGACTAAAAGAGAGTCCGCACCTGATTGAGTTCGTTTGGAGCTATCTGGAGAGGCACCAGCAGTAAAGCGCCTGACAATCTTAAGACTAACATCACATCAATTCGGAGTAGGCTAGATGCGATCAATCAAAAACCTCTGTCTTCTGGCAGTGTTAGTAGTGCTCTCTCTGGCCACCTTCGCAGGCGCACAGGATGCTGGCAGCCAACTGCCAACCGAGCCGCTGAAGTTTGGCGTCTTTACAGCGCGCTTCGACGCCGGGGGCACATTCAAAATCGAAGGGGACCGCTGGCCGACGCTGAGTGGCACCTGGAAAACGCACGAGGCCGGAGTTGAATTCGCGATGTCCAGTGGGCCCGGTGGCTGCGATCGAGTAGGTCGGTATCGCGTCCGTAACGAAGGACGCCGCGTAACTTTCGATCTAATCTCTGATGATTGCGTGCCGCGCCGGATGATTCTGAATCAAAGCACATGGACTCCTTCTGATATCAAGGAAGTCAGATCGCCGCGACGAATCCAACTGACCACTGTACGCAAGGCTCCGGCTCAGCCGGTCCGTGCAAGTGCCAGCGCGAACTGGCCTTCTTTCCGTGGACCCAACGCCTCGGGTGTCTCGGATGGACAAAACTTGCCCGACCGTTGGGATACCAAATCGGGAGAGAACATTCTCTGGCGAACGCCAATCCCCGGGCTCGCTCATTCCAGCCCCGTTGTGTGGGGGAATCGTATTTTTGTAACGACGGCAGTAAGCAGTGATCCGAAAGCTACTTTCCGCCCGGGCCTGTACGGAGATGGAGATGCGTCTACGGATCGGTCTCCGCATCGCTGGGTTGTTTACGCGCTTGATAAACGCAGCGGAAAGATTCTTTGGGAGCGAGTGGCTCATGAAAGCGCTCCGGTCGATAAGCGCCACATTAAATCCACCTACGCCAACTCAACACCGGCCACTGATGGAAAGATAGTCGTTGCGTGGTTTGGCTCGCATGGAGTTCACGCTTTCGATCTAGACGGTAGATCGCTATGGAAGGTTGAGCTGGGTCGACTCGATTTGGGCGCCTACGACATTCCCACATATGAATGGGGTCCGGCGAGTTCGCCAATCATCTGGAATGACCTGGTAATTCTCCAGTGTGACACTCAGAAGGACTCGTTCCTCCTGGCGTTGGACGCCCGCAGCGGAAAAACCGTCTGGAAAACTGACCGAGATGAGCTGCCCTCATGGGGTACGCCCACCGTAGCTTCAACCTCACAGGGTCCGATTTTGATCACCAACGCGTCGAACTTTATTCGTGGTTACGATCCTCGCACCGGAAAAGAGCTTTGGCGACTTGGACGGAGCTCTAAGATCACGGCTCCCACGCCAGTATTCGCAGACGATCTGCTCGTCATAGCCAGCGGGCGGGGTCCCGAAAGACCTATCTTCGTAGTTAAAGCCCACGCGCGCGGCGATGTGACCCTACCGGAAGGTACGACGAGCAGTGACGCAATAGTCTGGAGCCGAACCGGTCGAGGTTCTTATATGCCTACGCCTCTAGTCTATAAGGGCGTCCTTTACATCTTGGCCAACAATGGCCTATTTGACGCTTACGATTTGCGCAGTGGTACTGAAATCTATCGGCAGAGATTACCTCTAGTTGGGAGCGGCTTCAGCGCATCCCCAATCGCCGCCGATGGCAAGATATACCTTTCAAATGAAGACGGTGAGATTCTCGTGATCTCCGCCGGCGAGAAGTTTGAACATCTGGCAACAAACTCGATGGGAGAATTATTGATGGCCACGCCGGCTTTCTCTGAAGGTGTCATTTATGTCCGTTCTGCCAACACCCTTTTCGCCGTTGGTCGCAAAGCAAAATGACCGGGGCTAAAGTAAGTAACGTAATGAAGATCAAAGCCACCGTTTCACTATTTCTTTTGCTCATTACGTGCAGTGTTTGTGCGCAGAAGAATGATGCTGAGCGACGTGCCTGGAATCGTCCTGTCAAACCCTTTCGCTTGATTGGTAACATCTATTACGTTGGCGCCGAGGGCGTGGCTTCTTACCTGATAACAACGCCAAACGGACACATCCTGCTTGATGGCGGTTTTGAAGAGACCGTACCGCTAATCCAAGATAACTTACGCCTGCTGGGATTCAAGCTCACAGACGTAAAGATTCTGATCAACAGCCACGCCCATTTTGATCATGCTGGCGGTCTGGCAGAGCTGCGACGACTAACCGGCGCGAGCCTCATCATCAGTGAAGGTGATGCTGACCAGGTTAGAAAGGGCGGCAAAGATGATTTTGCATTCGAAGACCGCCTGTTATTCCAACCGGCGACCGTCGATCGCACAATCCGCGACAACGAAAAGATAGAGCTCGGAGGAGTCATCCTAACGGCGAGGATAACGCCAGGGCATACAAAAGGATGTACTACGTGGATCATGAAAGTGCGAGAAGCCCATCAGGATCTGAACATCGTTTTCCTGGGCAGCACTACAATTCCCGGCTATAAGCTGGTCGGTAATCCGAAATATCCTAATATAGCTGAGGATTACGCGCGGTCTTTCGCACTGCTGCACTCGCTGGAGTGCCATGTGTTTCTCGGGCCACACGGCTCGTTCTTTTCATTGCAGGAAAAGCAGAGGCAACTGGAGCAAGGGGTAAAGCAAAATCCTTTCATTGATCCGGCAGGGTACAGGCGATTTCTGAATGAATCGGAGACCGCGTATTTAAAACAGCTGAGAGAAGAGCAGCAGAAAGGAAATTGACTGTTGCTTCTGGCGAGTTCACAAGACGACTAAAATGAAGTAGCGTTCTCGTATTACTAAGGAATATGTTCGGCAGAGTCATCCTAAACGTTCTCGGTACATTCTTCCTGTTGCTCGGGGTGCTAGGCCTTGCCTTACCACTGCTGCCCGCAACGCCATTCCTTTTGCTCGCATCTGCCTGTTACGTTCGGGGCTCGAAAACCCTGCACCAGTGGCTAATGAATAACCGCTACCTGGGGACCTACATCAAGAACATCCGTGACAAACGGGGCATGCCGATGCGCGCCAAAGTAATAACTATCGTTGTGCTCTGGGCGTCGCTGCTTTTATCAATCTATCGCCTTGAGTCGCTCCTGTTGGATATCACCCTGGTGCTCGTCGGTGTAGGAGTTACAACTCTGATCTTCAAGCTGGAAACTGTACAGCAACACTAAGGGTCGCCACTGGCGACCCGCTCTAACAACTCCCTCTTTCGGTGGTCTACTCAAATGAACCATGAACGTGATCTCGTTATCGCGTGGATACGTGTTGGCAGTGTCTGCGGATTTGTGAGCTTCGCCTGCTACATTTTGGCGGTCTTTGCACCGCTACCCGACACTATTGTTCTTGCTGCGGCCTTTGCTTTTGGGCCACTGCTGGCAATCGCTTTGATTGGGTTATATCACTGCCTCGCGTTGCACCGACGCGGGCCGCTGGTCCAAATCGCCACACTTTGTGGCGTCGGTGGAGGACTGGTTGTGCTTCTGATGCTGTCAACGCAGCAGGCAATTTTCAGCGCGCTACGCTCGGCACAACCCGATGATGAGCAAGCTCGCCTACTATTTGCCACTACCAGAAGTGGATTGAATGCCGTGCATTTCGGCCTGGATGTGGCCTGGGATATTCTCATTTCGAGCGCAGTGATTCTCTTCGGCATCGCCATGTTACGACATCCGGTGTTTGGACGTCTGATCGGATCCATAGGGATTGTCTGCGGATTTGTGCTGCTCGCTTTCAATCTTTACTACTTTCCAACCCCTCCGGCCTCGGCAAACTCGATCGACTGGGGTCCTCTTGTCGCGTTGTGGTTGCTGGTGAGTTTCTTCCTCCTCACGTTTAAGGGTCTGAAGTGGGCGAAGCAACAAGAAACAGAATCAATGAAGCACAAATTTGCAGTGGGTGCATCGGTTTAGTCGTTTTGTGGTGATCCAAACCGCTGACACCAAAGCAAGGGTTTGTAACTAAACGGAAAAAGGATGTCCACATCGAAGGCAACGAACGAGACAGTTGTTTTAGAGACAAACTAACTCAACATTAAAAGAGGACCTTACACAACATGGCAACGATGTCCCCCGAAATGGAGGCCCTTAAAGGCCGTTTGAAGACTGTTTGGATGGCTGGCGACTATGGTCGTTTCGCCAAATATCTAGAGCCAGACGCCCTAAATTTTCTCGCGTCACTTCAGATCGCACCTGGAACTAGGATGCTCGATGTGGCGTGTGGTGCAGGGCAGATAGCGATTCCGGCGGCCCGTGCTGGCATAAACGTAACTGGTATTGATATCGCCGCAAATCTTATCGCTCAAGCGCGCGCTCGTGCCGAGAGTGAAGCCCTGAATGTGCGCTTTGAGGAAGGCGACGCCGAAATGATTCCGTACGACGATGAGTCTTTCGACATTGTAATTAGCCTGATTGGGGCGATGTTTGCGCCTCGCCCTGAATGTGTGGCTTCGGAATTCGTACGTGTCTGCAGGCGCGGTGGCCGCATCGTAATGGAGAACTGGACTGCCCAGGGATTCGTAGGAGACATGTTTAAGGTCATCGGTAAACATGTTCCACCGCCACCACTGATGCCTTCGCCTATGAAGTGGGGAGATGAAGATACTGTAAAAGAGCGTTTCGGCGACCGAGTATCAAATCTGGGGATGACCAGAGGGTTCTACACACTGGCGTTCCCTTTCCCACCTGCTGACGTCGTTGAGTGCTTCCGGCAGTTCTATGGTCCGACCAATCGGGCCTTTGCTGCACTTGAAGACGAAGGACAAGCTGCACTGCGCCGGGAGCTGGTGGAACTTTGGACCGCACGTAATCAGTCAGTAGATGGCGGTACGCGCGTACAAGGCGAGACTCTAAGGATCGAGGCTGTACGATAAGTTTTCACAAGGAGTGAATTCGACAATGTTGATATCTGCCAAATACAAAACTGCTGGAGTCATTTTCGCTTGCCTGCTTCTGCTGACTGCAATTGCGGAAACTGTGCGCGCATCTGAGTTAAAGAGTTATTTTGCTGGTCTAGGAGACACGAAGATTCACTATCAGTCAGCGGGCAAGGGAGACAAAGCACTGGTCTTTGTTCACGGTTGGACCTGCAATTCCGACTTCTGGCGTGGTCAGCTGAATGCTTTTCCCAATGCACGCGTCATCGCGATTGACTTGCCGGGTCACGGAAAGAGCGGTAAGCCACGTGTAGATTACACCATCGACTATTTTGCGCGTTCCGTAGCAGCCGTTCTGAAGGAGGCCAAAATCAAGCGCGCAGTGTTGGTGGGCCATAGCATGGGGACTCCGGTAATTCGTCAGGTTTATCGACTGTTCCCAGAAAAGGTCGCTGGTCTTGTAGTCGTAGACGGGTCGTTACGCATGCTCTTCAGTAAGGAACAGATGGACCAGTTTATGGGCGGTCTGCGGACAAACTACGCCGTAGCCGCGCCCCAGATGATTGACGGTATGTTGCAACCAGTAAGCGATGAAAAGCTCCGAGCCGAAATTCGTACTGTAATGCTGTCCGCGCCGGACTATGTGGCCCTTAGCGCCATGGAGGGAATGGCTGACCCAAAGCTTTATCAGACGGATGCGATCAATGTCCCGGTGCTCGCGGTTCTGGCAAAGTCTCCTTTCTGGGCGGCGGATACCGAGCAGTTTCTGCGTCAGCTGGCGCCGCAGTTGGAGTTTGTCATGTGGGACGATGTCAGTCACTTTCTGATGATGGAAAAACCTCAGGAGTTCAACCAAACGTTGCGAGACTTTCTCTCAAAACACAAGCTTGGCTAAGTTCACGTTCTCAGTAGCCGGCAGCGAGAAAAGCGATGTAGCCTAGCGCTGCTGGTAAAACCAAAGGGGGTAAACCTGTTTGGAATGGCTATTTGATCCGCAAGCCTGGATCGCTTTCGCAACGCTACTACTGCTGGAAGTAGTCCTTGGTATTGACAACATCATCTTCATCTCCATCCTCGCCGAGAAGCTTCCGAAAAAACAGCAGGCTCGCGCGCGATACATCGGACTCGGCCTGGCGATGGGCACACGAGTCTTGCTGCTCCTGTCGTTGAGTTGGTTGATTGGACTCACCGCGCCTCTCTTCTCAATAGCCGATTATGCGTTCTCGGGAAGGGATCTCATTCTGCTTCTCGGTGGTCTCTTTCTCCTGGGAAAGGCTACGTTTGAGATTCACGAGAACCTTGAAGGTGAGCCTGGCCACGCTTCAGCAAAGGTAAAGGCTAAGTTCACGAGTGTCATTATTCAGATCCTCTTACTGGACATCGTCTTCTCACTGGATTCGGTAATCACCGCGGTGGGGATGGTCGAAGAGGTCGGGATCATGGTGGCAGCCGTCGTAATTGCGATTCTCTTCATGATGCTCTTCGCGGGTCCGGTGGCCGGTTTTGTCGGGCGGCACCCGACGATCAAGATGTTGGCGCTGAGCTTTTTGCTGCTGATTGGGCTAACTCTGATTGTCGAAGGCTTTGGAATACACATTCCTAAGGGCTATATCTACTTCGCAATGGGTTTCTCGATTTTTGTCGAGATGTTGAATCTGCGCCTGCGGAAGAAGTCGAAGCCGGTTGAGCTTCATGATCGATATATTCCAGATGAGGCTTCGACGCCTTGATCGTTGCTCGCACGGTACGATTTCTGATGATGTTCCAATGACCAGTTCGCTCGGTTAAGCTCCTTACAAACAAATCGTGGGGCCTGGCGTCCAGTCTGATAAGCTTCGTTCGAGAGGCTCTGAAGTCGCATGCAACTAATATTCTTACTGCTGCTTCTCGTTGTACCCTACCTACTGCTTACTTTTCTGGGCCAAGGGCTGGACCTGTCAAAAGAGGCTCGTGCCCGTGTGGGACTAACAATGTTCCTCCTCTTCACAGGGCTCGGACACTTCCTGCGCACGGAGGAGATGACGGCGATGGTGCCACCCACCATCCCTTCACCAAGAGAGGTCATCTACATAACTGGTGTGCTGGAAATCTTAGCCGCACTAGGCGTCTGGATCCCTGCTCTAATGAAGGTGACCGGGATGTGCCTGATCGCGTTCTTAATCGCGATACTTCCGGCAAATATCTACGCAGCTTTCAACTATCTGGATTTTGGCGGCCACGGAAGTGGACCAGCCTACTTGATTGTGAGAGTTCCCTTTCAGCTCCTCGTCATGTGGTGGGTCTATTTTGCCACCGAACAGCGATGGTTCGCCGGAAATAGTTCCGCCTAGAGAATACGATTCCGCCTATGCATTCTGAATTCTCCTGGGTTAAATTGGCGGTTCGAAGAATCACAACCCAAGGAGATCAGATGAAAAGAAACGCATCTGCCGAGTGGCAAGGCGGGCTGAAAGACGGCAAAGGTAGTATTTCAACGGACAGTGGAGTTCTATCCCAGACGCAATACTCATTTAGCACGCGGTTCGAAGAGGGCATCGGAACCAATCCTGAAGAGTTAATCGCCGCCGCACATGCGGGTTGCTTCTCAATGGCTCTATCAGGACAGTTGGGGCAGGCAGGATTGACAGCGGAAAGCATTCGTACAACAGCAGCCGTGCGTCTTGAGAAAACGGATCAGGGTTTCGCAATCACATCCGTGCACCTTGACGTTACAGCACGTGTTCCCGGTGCTGACCAAACTGCCTTTGAGACTGCAGCTAACAATGCGAAAACCGGATGCCCGGTATCTAAAGTACTGAATGCAGAAATAACAATGGAAGCAAGACTCGACTCCTAGTCGCCTCTGTCGCCTGACACTATGAACAACTGGTTTATCAGGAATCAAGATGTCGAGTTTTGAGGTTGCGGATCCCAAATTCGCGGAGCGCGTGCGTGAAAGCTTCATACGTCAACAATTGATGAAGACACTGGGTGCAGCGCTAACGCGAGTTGAGCCGGGACTAATCGAGATAGAACTGCATCACAGTCCCAAGATAACGCAACAGCATGGTTTCATTCACGCTGGCGCAATCGCGTCGGTATTAGATAGCGCGTGCGGCTATGCAGCATACACGCTCATGCCCGCCGACGCCGCGGTATTGAGCGTTGAATTCAAAGTGAATTTGCTTGCTCCTGCAAGGGGCGATAGATTGACCGCCCGCGCAGAAGTAAAACGCGCAGGACGTAACGTGACCGTCTGCACCGCGGACGCATTTAGCGAAGAACCGGAAGGCGCCAAACTTGTGGCAACGATGCTCGCCACAATGATGTGTATTCGAGGTCGCGCAGATCTTATCGGTTAAGTTAGTTTTTTTCTGCCTTATGAAACCACGAGCCCCGACGCTGCAGGCCACTCTTGCGGCGCTAATCGTCGGTCTGATCCCAAATATTCTGAACGCACAACAGAAGATCCTCAGATTTGAGAAGAAGAGCAACCACA
>DATETN010000132.1:0-61206 GCA_035283645.1 Pyrinomonadaceae bacterium | reverse complement strand
GCGATACTGTTAGAGCCGATTGCCGTCGATAGAAATAATATACTCGACACCGTGGTCAAGGATGGCTATCACAAATTGGAAGCCATTTGTGACGGCCTGCCCGCTGAGAAGTGCCCGAAATAAATGTCCAATGTCCAATGTCCAACGTCCAATGTCTTTGACTGTTAACTCCAAACCTTACCTAGGAGGTAGCAAATGGCTAGAATCAAGAGATTTGAGGACATTGAGTCCTGGAAGAGAGCACGAAAACTCACACAGAGAATATATACAATATCGTCAAAGGGCAGACTCGCGCGGGATTTTGGACTGCAGGATCAGCTCCGGCGAGCTTCAGTCTCGATCCTCTCGAATATTGCAGAAGGCTTTGAACGTGGGGGCGACAAGGAATTCGTGCAATTCCTATGTATAGCAAAAGGCTCGTGTGGTGAAGTCAGAGCCCAGTTATATGTCGGCTTGGATCAAGGGTACTTGTCTGTCGATGAGTTCGAAGACCTCTCAACGTTAGCAACAGAAGTGGGGCAACTTCTATTCGGATTGATCCGATACCTCAAGGAGTCCGATTTCCGCGGAAGCCGTTACCGTTAGTGTAGAGCGTTGGACGTTGGACGTTGGACGTTGGACAAGTGGCACGATTGTACGTTGGACGCTTAGACATGACCTTCCTGGAGATGCGTAACATCACGAAGTCGTTCCCAGGCGTGAAAGCGCTCGACGGCGTTACTCTCGATCTGCAAAAAGGTGAGATTCATGCCCTCGTCGGTGAAAACGGAGCGGGGAAATCAACGTTGATGAAAATCCTCGGGGGAGTCTATCCGCATCCTGAATACGGGGGAGAACTGCTACTCGACGGCCACCAAGTACAGTTTGGTGGCGTGCGCGATGCGGAGAAGGCTGGTATTGCCGTCATCTATCAGGAACTTTCTCTTGTGAAAGAGATGACCGTTGGCGAAAACATCTTTCTCGGAAGAGAACCTTCAAGCTTCGGGGTAATTCGCTGGGAAGAATTGTTCCGTCGCGCAGAGAAATTACTTGGCGAACTAAACCTAGAAATTGACCCGCACATTCCGATCAAGAACCTTGGTATTGGTCAACAGCAACTAGTCGAAATCGCAAAAGCGCTCTCGCAGGAAGCACGAATCCTGGTTCTCGACGAACCAACTGCCGCACTCACAGAGACGGAAGTAAACACGCTCTTCACAATCCTCGATAAACTCCGGGCGAGTGGAGTCGGGATGATCTACATCTCGCATAAGCTTGGCGAGGTGTTTCAAATAAGCGATCGGATTACCGTTCTCCGGGATGGGAAGACTGTAGGAACAAAAGCTACCGCGGATTGGGAGGAATCCACCGTGATCGCGAGTATGGTGGGACGTGAAGTCGGCGACATCTTTCCCCAAGTGGACCATCAACACGGTGAGGTAATATTCGCGGTGGAAAACTTTTCCGTCACGGATCCGTCAGTGGCGGGAAAAAAGCTGGTTGAGAATGTGAGCTTTTCGGTTCGCGAAGGGGAAGTTCTGGGGATTGCCGGCTTGATGGGAGCTGGCCGAAGCGATCTTTTGATGGCAATCTACGGGGCTCATCCAGGCAGAGCTTCGGGATCCATTCGAATGAACGGGAAGCCCATTCACATCTCAAATCCCGCTGATGCGATTAGGGCGGGAATCGGATTTGTCACCGAGGACCGAAAGCGGTTTGGTCTAGTCATCGACCAGACAATTCTTAACAACATGACGCTTGCCGGGCTTCGTCGCATTTCTGGTCGCTTTGTCACGAACGTCGATGCGGAGGCCGCCGCTGGCGAGCGTGCAATGAAGGACTTGCGAGTAAAAGCGAGTTCGGTATTTTCGATAGCCGGAACGCTCTCAGGCGGCAATCAGCAGAAAGTTGTGCTCGCTAAATGGTTGTTAACGAATCCGCGCGTGCTTTTTCTCGACGAGCCAACACGCGGCATTGATGTCGGAGCAAAGCAGGAGATCTACAGTCAGATAAACACACTTGCAAAGAGCGGACTGGCAATTGTGCTTGTGTCATCGGAGTTGCCTGAGGTGCTGGGCCTTTCAGATAGAATCATTGTTCTGCACGAGGGGAAGGTCACCGGTAAGTTTACGCGTTCCAGTGCCACTGCTGAAGCGCTGATGGCGTGTGCGACCGGTCAGATCTTAGAAGCAGCATAATACGAGCGAAAACATGAACGACTCCTCAAATGTCGCTGGAAGCGATCAGCCAACCTCAACTGCAGATCTCGTCGTCGCGGCTGAAACTGCTGCCCTGACCCGGCAAACCAGGATCGGCCGCTTTCGCGTCTCTACCGACGTCCTGCGCGCTTACACGATGGTGTTTGCGTTAATCGCAATCTGGATCTTCTTTCATTACTCCACAGATCAGATTTTTCTCGATCCGCGAAATTTTTCAAACCTGATGCGCCAGACGGCGGTCACCGGCGTGCTCGCGGTGGGCATGTTAATGGTCATTGTCACTGGTCAGATCGACCTGTCCGTCGGATCAGTGGTGGGACTCGCGGGGGGGATCGCGGCGATTGCCCAGGGTTGGTATGGTTGGGAGTTGTTGCCCTCTTTGGCGGCAGGGATTTCTGTGGCGTTTGTGATCGGCGCGTTTCAGGGCTCACTTGTGGCCTACTTAAATGTCCCCGCATTCATTGTCACGCTTGGGGGATTGCTGGCCTGGCGCGGGGTGGTACTTGGACTGAGTCGAGGCGAGACTATTCCACTTCGTCTCCAGGAATTTAAAGCCATTGGCCAAGACTACGTTGGTCCAACTGTAGGGTGGGTAATTGCTGCCGTCGCAGTTGCTGCAATCATCTGGTTTGCAATAACCCGAAACCGCGCTCGAAAGAGACACGGTCTGGCTGTGCCTGGAACTGGCACCACTTTATTGCGGGTGGCTGGGCCCTCATTGGCAGTGGTGGCATTCATCTACATGATGAACTCCTACGAGATCGCTCCGGGACGTTACGCAGGCATTCCTGTTCCGGTGATTATTTTTCTGGCCATCGCGATCACAGGGGCGTTCCTGACTCGAAATACTACATTTGGTCGCTACCTTTATGCGATTGGCGGCAACCCGGACGCTGCGCGGCTGTCTGGAATAAACATTCGCCGTCACCTGCTGGCCGTCTTCTGTATTATGGGTACGCTTACGGGTGTGGCAGCGATCATCTACACGGCCCGAGTTGGCAGTTCCTCGCCAGATGCAGGACAGTTGTTAGAATTGGATGCCATTGCTGCCTGCGTTATTGGTGGCACGAGCTTGATGGGCGGGCGAGGAACGGTCTTCGGCGCAATTCTCGGAGCTTTGATTATGGCGAGCCTCGACAATGGAATGTCCTTGAAAAGTGTTGAGCCCTACATGCAGAACATTATAAAAGGAGCAATTCTTGTCGCCGCTGTAGGTCTTGATATGGCTGGTCGAAAGCGAGGCTGATCTCGAGCTCAACCAACCGTCAAGGTTCACGCTGGCATTGTCGTTCGGTCACACCACCGCTGAGGCAACTGCGAACGCTAGAGCATCACTGCGAAGAGGGTTCGACGACGTTCAACGGGCATACAAGCGTGGTTGGCACAGCTACCTTCGCCCACTGCGTCGCGTAGCTTCCCCGTATCAGGATCAGTTCAACATGGCACTAATGGTGTTAAAGGCCCTGGAAGACAAGACCAATCGCGGGGCAACGATCGCTTCGCCCTCAAGTCCCTGGGGTGGAGGTCCAAATGCGAACGAAGCGACAGTGACCGGTTACCACGCGGTCTGGTCGCGCGACCTTTACCATGTAGCCACTGCGTTTTTGGCGGCCGGAGACCGGGCAAGCGCAGAACGAGCCTTGAACTTTCTCTTCCACAAACAGCAGAGAGCGGACGGTAGTTTCCCACAAAACTCACGAGTCGACGGGCGGCAGATCGGCGGTGGATTGCAGATGGATCAAGTTGCGCTTCCACTGGTACTTGCGTATCAACTCGGGCGCACTGATCTGAAAACCTGGAGGGACCACGTAAAGATCTCCGCAGATCTTATTGTCGAAAAGGGCCCGTCAACCGAACAAGAAAGGTGGGAGGAGGAGAAAGGATACTCGCCCTCAACAATCGCCGGTGAGATTGCAGCTCTTGTTTGCGCAGCACACATAGCTCAAATCAACAGAGACGTTGATTCTGCCGGGAAATACCTTGCGAAAGCGGACGAGTGGGCCAAAACAGTCAACGATTGGACCGCGACGAAGACGGGAGGGTACCACCCCGGACACTATCGACAGACTCCTCATGATCGAGACACCACACGGCGCTGCCTGGTACCGGTACAACCACGACGCCTATGGAGAACGCGAGGAGGGTAGTCGTGACAACGGGAACTCCGGTAAGGGACGCTTGTGGACGCTTTTGACGGGAGAACGCGGGCAGTACGAACTGGCCCGCGGCGACCGCAAGGCGGCAATCATACGGTTGAACTCACTTCTGGCTTTCGCAAACGATGGCCGGATGCTTCCCGAGCAGATTTGGGATCGGATGGAAGGCCCTCCAGGCCGAAACCTTCGGTTCGGACAGGGGACCGGTTCAGCTACCCCGCTGGCTTGGTCCATGGCCCAATTCATTCGTTTAGCAGTTAACCTTCAGGCAGGACGAAATCTCGATACTCCTAAGGTCGTTGCGGATCGCTACCTCGGCCGCAACCGCTGAGAGGCTGTTGAAACTGAACAAGAGAATCCCAGCTGATAGTAGACACTTCGTCTTCGCTGCAGATCTTGGTGGCACGCATCTTCGTGCAGCGATCGTAGACTGCAGCGGTCAAATCGGTCACCAAATAAAGACTTCCACACCGCAGGCTGAAACCCCAAACGAGATCGTTCGGATGCTAGTCTCGGCCGCTCGAGAGTGTGAACAGCATGCGAAGCAGTTGGGTGGCTGTATCGTCGCGACCTCAGTCGCTGTGCCGGGGACCGTCGATGTGGCCAACGGAGTAGTGATCAAAGCGCCAAACGTGCCCTGCCTTGATGGCTTTAGACTAGCCGCCGCGCTGGAGAGCGAACTCTCCTGGCCCACTGTATTGGAGAACGATGCTAACGCTGCTGCCCTGGGGGAGATGTGGCAAGGAGCAGCCCGTGGGTACAGCGCCATAGTTTGCATCACACTGGGCACCGGAGTAGGCGGCGGCATCATACTAAATGGGAAGTTGTGGCGGGGTGCTGATGGCTCGGCTGCAGAAATTGGCCATATGGCGGTGGATCCATTTGATGGTGTTCCCTGCGCTTGTGGCAGTCGTGGCTGTCTTGAGGTTTATGCATCTGCCACAGCGATTGTGCGCATGACCCGCGAGGCGCGACCGCGGTACCCGAACTCGGTGTTGCACACCACTGAGGATTTGAATGCAGAAACTGTTTACCGAGCAGGGATACAGGGTGACGAACTGGCGGTTGAGGTATTCAGGCGAATGGGTGTTTATCTGGGAATCGGCATCGCCAGCTTAATCAATCTGCTTAATCCAGAGATCATCGTCCTGGGAGGGGGTGTGTCCAGCGGTTGGACTCTTTTCGAGTCGCATATGCGGCAACAGGTTGCGGAAAGGGCATTTCCTTTGCCAGCCCGCACAGTTAGGATTTTGCGGGCCAAATGTGGCGACAACGCCGGCCTATTGGGTGCAGCATGGCTGGCTTTCCGAGATTCGCTAACACCACAATAACAAGGACTGATGAAATACGCCCTAGCCTTACTCTTAGCTTCGATTTGGTTCACTTCGATTGTCGCGGCGCAGGAGATCACCCGCCTTGAGAAGATTGGCGCTGCCGTCAGTGTAACTCGCACGGAAACAGGACTAAAGATTAACTGTAGCGACAACTCGCAGGTACAGGTGACAGTGCTCGTGCCGGATCTTATTCGCGTGCGAGCTGTTTTTACGAAATCGCTTCCCTCCTTAGATCACTCCTGGGCCATCGCAAAGATGGACTGGCCACGGACCGATTGGCACATCTCAGAGACCGCAGACCAAATTCTCCTGACGACATCTGCGCTGCGGCTAGTGATTCGACGCTCACCACTTTTATTTGAATTTCAGGACGCAAAAACTGGCGAAGTAATCAATGCCGACGAACAGCCGCTTGCTTACGATGGCCGTGGTTTACTAAAGGCGATGATGTTTGATCCGGACGCGGGACGCTTCGTCGCTGCGTCCAAGAAACTTGGCTTTGACGAACACTTCTACGGATTGGGTGAGAAGGCTGCGCGCCTGGATAAACGACGGGGTTCTTTTGTTAACTGGAATTCTGACACGCCCGGTTATACCGAAGGCAAAGATCCGATCTATCAAACCGTCCCGTTCTATCTCGGCCTGCAAAAGGGAAAGGCCTACGGAATCTTCTTCGATAATAGCTATCGCAGCTATTTTGATTTTGGTAAGTCGTCACAACAGCGGGCGTGGTTTGGTGCCGAAGGCGGGGAGATGAATTACTACTTCTTCTATGGACCAGAGATCAGGACAATTCTCGGTCGATACGCCGAGCTCACTGGTCACATGCCACTACCACCCTTGTGGGCACTCGGAAACCAGCAGAGTCGCTGGGGCTACTATCCTGACACGATGGCGGAAGAGGTGGTCAAGCAATACCGCCAGCGCGACCTACCACTTGACGTTTTGCATCTCGACATCGATTACATGCAGGGGTATAGAGTTTTCACCTGGGACACTAAGAAGTTTCCAGATCCGTTAGGCCTGACGCAGAAGCTCGGGGCTCAGGGCGTGAAGATCGTAACCATTGTCGATCCGGGTGTTAAGCATCAGCCACAAACTGCCAACGTTAATACAACCGCGCACCGCGCTTTAGCCCCTGCGGACAAGTCTTATTACGTGTTTAATGAAGGAATCGCAGGAAATTACTTTCAGAAAAGAAAGAACGGACAGTTGTTTATCCCCAGAGTTTGGCCGGGTGACAGCGTGTTTGTTGACTACACGCTGTCTGAGGCGAGACGCTGGTGGGGTGGTCTGCACCGCGCCTACCTTGATTTTGGAGTAGCTGGCATCTGGACTGACATGAACGAGCCTTCAGACTTCATCGATCAGACCGGAAAGAACCAGATCGATGTTGTAAGTCACGATGAAGGGCAGAATTCCACGCACGCAAAGAATCGCAATGTGTTCGCACTACTGATGGCGCGTGCAACTTATGAGGGCTTGGAAAGACTACAACCAGATAAGAGACCTTATGTCATCACTCGCGCTGCTTATGCCGGGATTCAAAGATACTCGACAATGTGGACCGGCGACACGGTAAGCTCCTGGGACTCACTGTCCCTCAGTATTCCCGTGTTTCAAACGCTCGGGTTATCGGGCCAGCCGTTTGTCGGGGGGGATGTTGGTGGTTTCATGGGACGCGGAAATGGTGAGCTGTTGGTGCGTTCATACCAAGTCAGTTTTCTGGCGCCGTTTTGTAGAAACCACAAGGTGATCGACGGCTACGATCAAGAGCCGTGGCGGTTTGGACAGTTTTACGAAGACATCATTCGGAAATACTTAAAGCTCCGTTATCAGTTGTTACCCTTTCTTTATACGACTCTGGAAGAAGCTCACCGCACAGGAGTCCCGGTATTTCGTCCACTGGTACTCAATTATCAGGCTGACACAAACACCTACAATCTCGATGACCAATTCATGATTGGAACGGATCTGCTGGTGGCGCCGATACTCACCGCGGGGCAGACTCAGCGGATGGTGTATCTGCCGCAAGGCTCTTGGTACGATTTCTGGTCGCGGAAAAAATATGTCGGGGGGTCGATGATCCGAACCGAGGCCCCACTTGACGTGGTTCCGACGTTCATCCGGGCCGGCGCGATCATTCCAAAATGGCCACCCATGAATCACGTTAGTGAAAAGGCACCAAACCCCGTTACTTTTGAAATCTATCCTGACGAGAAAGGTGAGGCTCGAACGGTGTTATACGAAGATGATGGCAGCAGTCCTGAATACAAGAGGGGCGTCTTTCGACGAACGGCAATTGAGGTTTCACGCTCTGCCAACGGCTATCTTGTGGCGATTGCAGCTCCAGTTGGAAGCTACAACCCTGGCAAACGACAGTTTGCATTTGTTCTTGGAGTGGGAACAATGCGCCGGCAGACACTACGTGTTGACGAAGGACGTCCGCAGAGCTTTATTATTCGGTAACGAGTAGTTCTTTCTCAAGCATAGATAATCATGACAGCACTAATTATTCATGGTCATTTCTATCAACCGCCGCGTGAGAATCCCTGGACCGGGAGAATCGAAAGAGAGGCGGGTGCTGCACCATTTCACGACTGGAACGAACGCATTCACGCCGAATGTTATGCTCCCAATGCTGTCGCAAAGATTGTGGCGGAGGATGGTCGGATAACTGGTGTAACAAACAACTACGAGCACATCAGCTTTAACTTTGGGCCAACCCTCCTCTCCTGGTTGGAGACTCATCACCCGGATACCTACCGTCGAGTCTTGACAGCCGATGCTACAAGCATCCCCCAGCGCAGCGGTCACGGAAACGCGATAGCTCAGGCTTATGGTCACGCCATCCTGCCGCTCTGCAACGATCACGATCTGCTGACGCAGGTGGCGTGGGGACTGGCGGATTTTCGACACCGCTTCAAAAGGGATCCCGAGTCGCTGTGGTTACCCGAGACCGCATGCAACGATAGGACACTTTCTGTGTTGATCGAGCAGGGTTTGCGTTATGTGATTCTGGCGCCGAATCAAGCTCTGGTTGTTCGACAGATAGGCACTGAGCAGTGGACCGAAGTAAACGAAGAGACGCTTGATACGTCCCAGCCGTACGTCTATGAGCACATGGACGGTTCGGGCCGGAGTATCGTGATTTTCTTCTACAACGCCAGTGCTTCAAAGGCGGTCGCTTTTGAAAAGGCACTTACATCAAGCCAAAGACTTGCAGAACATTTCAAGCGGTCAGTGGGCGATCATGCAATGCTGAGCATCGCTACCGACGGGGAGACGTACGGGCATCATTTTAAATTCGGAGAGCTTTGTTTGGCGCATCTGTTAACGACGGAAGCGGCATCCTTCGGATTTGAACTCACAAATTACGGTGAGTACCTGGATAATCACCCACCCAGGCTTAGCGTAAAGATTCAGCATGGAATCAGTGGTGAGGGAAGTTCCTGGAGCTGCGTGCACGGGTTGGGGCGCTGGTCGCGTGATTGTGGCTGTCACACTGGCGGAGATGAAGGATGGAACCAGCAGTGGCGCGAGCCGCTCAGGCGTGCGCTCGAGTTTCTTCGCGATGCTGCCGCCGAGGAATTTTCCGCTGCCGGGAGTGAAGTCTTCCGAAATCCATGGGAAGCCAGGAACGCATACATTCAGGTAGTACTCGATGAGGACTCTCGCTTTGAGTTCCTCCGTATTCAAGCGCGCCCTAACCTCTCCCAGACCGAGGAACGACAAGCCCTGCGCCTGATGGAAATGCAGCGTTACTCACTCTTGATGTTTACAAGTTGCGGCTGGTTCTTCTCAGAACTGTCGGGCATCGAAACACTTCAAGTACTGAAATACGCCGGACGCGTCCTGGAACTGCTTACCGAGTTGGGACTACGATCCCCTCGTGATGAGTTTTTACGCCTACTCAGTAGAGCGAGGAGCAATATTGAGGAGAATGGAACTGGGGCTGACATCTTCCGAAAGCTTATTGAGTCTGCACCTCGAGTCCTTGCGTAGTCTTGACGAATTGACGCTGAAAGCCGAACTCTGAATGAGTAGAAGGCGTAACGCGAATCAACCGAACCAATGGGCTCGAGCAACACCTTCCGAGTCAACCCTTGAGCGTGCCGAGCTTAAACGGTTTCTAGCGCTGAAGCATACAGACCCTCACTCAATTCTCGGTCCCCACCGAATTGATGGACAACTGATAGTCCGGGCCTTTCGACCCGACGCCGAAGAAGTTCAGCTTCTGGTCGGCACCCGTCGACCTCAAACATTGAGACAGATAGCTGACTCTGGGATCTTCGAGATCTCACTTCCGCAAAAGGAAATTGGGCTATACCAGTTGCGGGTTCGCTATCCGAACAATCAGACCTTCACCCAGCGCGATCCCTATGCGTTTCCGCCGACGTTGGGAGATCTCGACCTTCATCTGTTTGCTGAAGGAAAGCATGAGTCGGTTTACGAGAAGCTTGGATCTCACATTCGGAAGTTTGGTCAGGTCAGCGGTGTGTCGTTCGCCGTTTGGGCTCCCGAGGCAGAAGGCGTCAGCGTCGTTGGCGATTTTAATAGCTGGGATGGTCGGCTGCACCAGATGCGGCGCTTAGGGTCGTCTGGCGTTTGGGAAATCTTCATTCCAAATCTCGAACCGGGCGCACTGTACAAATATGAGATACGAGCACGTCGCTGGTTACCTTTTCTGAAAACAGATCCTTATGCCGCTTTTACCGAAGTGCCTCCCGGCACGTCATCCATCGTCTATCAGGGTCATTACAAATTCCGTGATTTAAGTTGGATGAAGCAGCGTGCAAATAGGGAGCATTACCGCCGTCCGCTCTCCATTTACGAACTTCATCTCGGTTCCTGGAGACGAGTTTTAGAACCGCAAGACCGCGCATTCGGCTATCGGGAAGTTGCAGAACCTCTCGCAGCGTACGTGAAGGAAATGGGGTTCACGCATGTGGAGTTCCTTCCGTTGAAAGAACATCCATATGGGCCATCCTGGGGGTATCAGGTCAGTAACTACTATGCGCCTTCAGCCCGCTACGGTACGCCGGATGATCTGAGATACCTAGTCGACTTCTTACATCAACAGGGAGTAGGGGTAATCATGGACTGGGTGCCGGCCCATTTCCCGAAGGACGCATTCGCCCTCGGTAGATTTGATGGGTCAGCTCTCTATGAGCACCTCGATCCACGTATGGGTGAACATCCGGATTGGGGCACATATATCTTCAACTACAGCCGGAACGAGGTCAGAAATTTTCTCATCGGAAACGCGATCTATTGGTTCAAAGAGTTCCACTTCGATGGCTTGCGGGTGGACGCCGTGGCCTCTATGCTTTACCGGGACTACAGCCGCAAAGAGGGCGAATGGATTCCCAATCGTCTTGGTGGCCGCGAGAACCTGGAAGCGATCTCTCTTCTTCGTGAGCTGAACGAAGTGACGCATCGCCTGTGTCCGGGTGTGTTGTTGATTGCCGAAGAGTCGACCTCTTGGCCGCAAGTCAGTCACCCTGTTTACGCAGGGGGTCTTGGGTTCGATTTCAAGTGGAACATGGGGTGGATGCACGACACACTTAAGTACTTTCAAACCGACCCGCTCTTCCGCGCCGGTAATCACAATGCGCTGACGTTTGGCCTGATCTACGCCTGGAGCGAGAACTTCATCCTGCCTTTTTCCCACGATGAGGTGGTGCACATGAAAGGGGCATTGCTCAACAAGATGCCTGGCGACGAGCAGCAGAAGTTTGCGAACCTTCGGGCGCTTTACGGTTACATGTGGGCCCATCCGGGGAAGAAGCTTCTGTTTATGGGAGGCGAATTCGCGCAGTGGCGAGAATGGAACGAGACGGAGAGCCTCGATTGGCACCTGCTGGATGATCATTGGCACGCCGGCGTCCAAGCCCTGATACGCGATCTTAATCATCTCTATGTTAGCGAAAACGCCCTGTGGGAAGTTGACGGCGAGCCAAGCGGTTTTCAGTGGATTGAGTCAGATAACTCTATTGAGAATATAGTCTCATTCGTTCGTCGTTCACCTGCCACGGGCAGAGGGCTCATCTGCGTCGGCAACTTTTCAGCAGTCGTTCATCAATCGCACCGACTGGGGTTGCCGACGGCTGGCTATTACAAGCTTGTCATGAACACAGACGCCGAATGTTATGCTGGCACTGGCGTGGAAATTCCGCAAACGCTTTCTGCTGAGGAGGCACCTCTCCACGGTCAAAAGTTTTCCGCCGACATCACGTTGCCAGCGCTGGCAACGCTCTGGTTTGAGGTGCCGCAAAAATGAAAATAGTTATTCGCACTTAGGCCTTAACCAGTTCAGACAGATCTTCAAAATAACGACGATGCGTGCGACGGAGTGCTTGTTCTGAAGCAGCGTCCAACGCGACCACTTCTCGCTGGACTCCCTGCCTGTTAAGCTCTATTTCCAAATCTAATCGAGCATTGTGATGCTTCAATTGCCATGGTGAATTGGGACGAAATACGAGTAGAGTTTCCCGTAACGGTCCACACGGCTTATCTGAACACTGCTGCTGCTGGACCACTGTCTCGTAAAACGGCTGACGCAGCTCAGTTGTACTACCAGCAGATGATGAGCGAGGGCGATGCGCGCTGGAATGAATGGTTAGCTGAACGAGAACGAATCCGAGGGCTTGTTGCTGAATTCATCAACGCAGAACCTGATGAAGTTGCCTTCACAACAAACACGTCTTCGGGAATGAACCTCATAGTTGACGTGCTTGAAGGCAGGGGCGAGGTAATCTCGTGCGACTTGGAATTTCCGGTCAGTACCATCCCCTGGATGCATCGCCGCATACCGGTCCACCTGGTCAGTAGTCGCAACGGTGAGTTGCTGTACGACGACGTGAGCGCCGCCATGACTGCTAAGACCGGCGTGATCTGTCTAAGCCAGGTGCAATTTTCCAACGGGTTTCGCTTAAATCCCCGGGATTTGGGTCGAACCAAGCGCGGGCACCTGTTAGTCATAAACGCCAGTCAATCAGCAGGCGTCTTTCCGATTGACGTAAAACGAATGGGCATAGATGCACTCTGCTCAACAGGACACAAGTGGATGCTGTCCGGCTACGGTTCTGGTTTCGTCTACATCAGCCGGGAACTACTAGCAGCTACCAGACCACGTGCGATTGGCTGGCTCAGTGTCGAAGATCCATATGCGATGAAAAATGATGAGATCCACCTGCGTCGGGACCTCGCCGCGCGCGGTGAGTTGGGCTGTCCACAGTTTGCCGGCATTTTTGCGCTTGGGGCGTCCATTCAGCAGATGACTGCAATCGGTAAGAATAAGATCGAAGAGCATGCGCTTAAGCTGAACCGGTTATTGACGAGCTCGGTTGGCGAGGCTGGCTGGCGCGTTCTTTCTCCACTGAATGATGAGTCCTTTCGTTCAGCCGAAACCCTGATTGAGGCAGATGATCCTGCGGGGGTAACGATGTTCCTGGCAGATCGGGGTGTGGTTGTCACGGAGAAGCCAGAAGGCATTCGCGTCGCAACAGATTTTTTCAATAACGAGCAGGATATTCAGCGCCTGGTTGATGGCCTCCGGTTGTATAAGTGAGCTGTCTCACTCGTATTAGCGCCGTGGAGTTTTCCGGACTAACCGAGCGAATTAATCCTACACACGGCAGAAGCTGTGAAGAAATTATCCACAGATTACTCCGATTTCGCAGATTTAAAGGAGCAGACGATGGCTTACTCTCGAATTTGCGCCTTTTAAGTGTCCGGCTGGTCCTGCTTACATTCCTTTTGTCTGTGAAATCTACGAAATCTGTGGATGATTTTCGAATTTTTCACAGCTTCGGCATTGTGTAGTGTCAGATCCTACCTAGTAGAACGGCCCGCCCCCCTATTTTTCCGTCAACATTCCCGACTCAGGAACTTCGTCGAAATTGCAGTGGGTGAATTTGAGGGTTCTGAGTGTCACCCGTCTTCTGAGTTGGTATTGTTGAAAAAAAAAGAAGGGGGGCTGGGCGCGTCTTCGTAGGCTGGATCTAAAAAGCACTCCACACTGCCGTGTGTAGGATTCCACGCGCAGTTCATTCAGATCCTGCCTACCACGAACAACTAACAACCAACTACGAACAACTCACAACCAACCATGTACGACACTAAAGACCATTTCAGCGCTTTCGGCCCTTGGCTTTTAGTGCGTGTGGTGTGGGCTTGTTGAAGCCATCTCTTCCGTTGGTGTCTTCGAAATGACTACGCGCGATCCGAATAAAGGTCTGCATAACCGGCGACTCGTACCCGCCGCTCAAACGCGCTAACCCAAGTTCCCATTTGATTTCTGCGCCTTCAATCCACCACGCGACGAGTCTCCCGGATTCCACCGCTTCCTTCGCGGATTGCAGTGGCACTATCCCTACTCCCAAATCCTCTTCGACCATCCGGCGTATCGCCGCCTGACGACTTAGCTCCATGGAGATGCTCAGGCTTACTCCTGCCTGCGCAAAGAACTGATCTATTAGACGGCGCGTATTTCCGCCTCGCTCGCCGAGAATCAGCCGTTCACCGGCTAGTGTGTAAGCGCTAATCGTCTTTGAACTCGCCAGTCGGTGACGAGGAGATGCGATTGCCACCAACTCGTCCTGACTAAGCCGTTCGGTCTGAATACCTCTGGCCTCTACGGGCAACGAAACGAATGCAATGTCGAGCTCGCCCGCGAGGATTTGTTCAACGAGAGCCTCGCTCGTTCCTGATCTGACTGTCATCTCCGCGCGCTGGTGATTCTTGCGCACGCTCTGCAGAATTTCCGGTAGCGATTCAGTTGTGACCATCGCCGAGGCGCTCCCGACGCGGAGCCGCCCGCGCTCCGCACCAGTTAGCTCCGCAATCTCATCCAGTGCGGCATCGTGCTCACGCAGGATCAACCGCGCTCGATGCAGGAGGTGTTCGCCCGCCTCGGTGAGCGTGACGCGACGAGGGGAGCGAGTGAACAGTGGAGTCCCCGTCTCCAGCTCCAGTTGCCGAATCTGCATGCTTACAGCTGCCTGGGTGATGTTGACTCGGTGGGCTCCCGCGGTGAATGTTCCTGAATCAGCGATCGCTACGAAGGCGCGCAGTTGCCGAATTTCCATAGGAAAACTCCAATATCACCTAGCCTTATCGGAATAATAAATTCTTTTAGTTTCCATTATAAGTTAGCACAACCTAGAATGCGCAATCTCTTTGTTTTGAGCCCGGTTGAGATGTGACCAAGATGCTCACGAATGATCGTCGGTCTGCCGATCTTTTGACGGCTCGCAGGCTGCGCTCGCAAAATGCTGTGGTTGGTGTGGATGGCGGTGGAACCAAGACCCAGGCAGTCATCACGGACCAGCAGCATAATGTACTTGGAGAAGGTGCAGCTGGGCCCTCTAACCCGTTGCGCGTGGGCATTGCCACCGCCGCCGCGGCAGTGCGCGAGGCAATCGATCGGGCGTGCGAGGCTGCCCAGGTGCGTCGCACCGACCTCATTGCGGCCGAGATTGGACTCGCTGGTGCGCGTCGCAAGGAAATTCGCGCACGCATGCGTGAAGCTTTAAACGGTTTGGGAATTGCCGATGTAGAAGTCGTAGGTGATGCTGAAATAGCTTTATATGGCGCCACAGATGGCAAGCCGGGGGTCGTGGTCATTGCCGGAACGGGTTCAATCTGTTGCGGGACCAATGCCGCCGGTAAAGTGGCTTGCGCCGGTGGCTGGGGACCTTTGGTGGGCGATGAGGGTGGTGGTTCCTGGATTGCCCGACGAGCGCTCCGAGCTATCGCTAAAGCTTCCGATGGACGCGGACCAAAAACCGTGCTTAGCAAACGGGCCTGCACCTACTTTCACGTCTCGAGCGCGGAAGATCTCTCCACCGCCATCTATGCGCCCGCCATCACCAGCGAACGGCTTGCGGGATTTGGCAAATATGTCATCGAGGCCGCGAAGGCAAAAGACGAAGTTGCCGCTCAAATCATTGAGGAGGCGGCCCGGGAGTTGGCACTTGCTGCTACCGCCGTGATCCGGAATCTGAAGTTGGAGCGCGATCGGTTTCAAATTGCTTACGTTGGACGCGTTTTTGCGTCTTCCGAAGACATGGTTCTGAATCCTATGCGCGAGCAACTCAAGCGAGTAGCACCCAATGCCTATCTCGCGCCGCCGCTTTACCCACCTGCCGTTGCGGCTGCAAGAATGGCACGGGAGCATCGCAAGGAGGTTGCTCTGGCCGGGTAATCTTTGCGATGGAATCTGAGCCGACAGCACCTCTCCCAATCACAGAAGAAGAGAACTCTCGCACCAGCAATCTAAGTGAGCTCTCTGTTGTCGAAATCCTCCGTGTAATGAACGAGGAGGATGCCTTAGTGGCAGTTGCGGTTGGTCGAGTTCTCGGTGCGATCACCAAAGCAGTGGAAGGGACCGTAGCTCACTTAAAGGCCGGTGGGCGCCTGTTCTACATCGGAACCGGGACGTCGGGTCGTCTAGGAGTGCTCGACGCTGCAGAATGTCCACCCACGTTTGGTGTTTCGTCCGAACTGGTACAGGGAGTTATTGCGGGGGGATACGATGCCTGCCACCGTGCGGTTGAAGCATCCGAAGACGACGAGGCTGCCGGGATTGCGGATCTAAAGGGCAGGGGATTCAGTTCTCAGGATGTGCTGGTCGGAATAGCCGCCTCAGGTCGCACGCCCTACACTGTTGGCGCCGTGCAATATGCTCGATCCTTAAACGCGTTAACGGTCGCACTTACTTGCGTTCCTGACTCTCCGCTGACGCGGGTGGCTGAGATCAGCGTTGTGCCGATTGTTGGGCCAGAAGTGGTAACCGGCTCCACTCGCTTGAAAGCCGGCACAGCGCAAAAGCTTGTCTTAAACATGTTGTCCACGGCAACGTTGGTGAAGCTCGGCTATGTCTCCGGCAATCGCATGTCGAACCTGCAGCCGCGCAATGAGAAGCTTCGCTCGAGGGCATTGAGGATCCTGAGAAGAGAAACCGGATTAAGCGAAGCTCGAGCTGAAGCGCTTTTGGCGGCTGCAGGTGACCTCAGCGTCGCATTGGTAAGCGCGAAAGCGGGTCGAACGGTCGATGAATCACGACAGGCGCTTGCTGCTACAAGGGGTGTTGTTAATGAGGCGATTAAGGTTCTATCAGCTGGGAGTTGATTTCACGACCACCACAAGATGAAAGCGCTCGATCTTGCGATTATTCTTGCCTACCTGCTCGGCATAGTCCTCTTCGGAACCTGGTTCGCCCGCAAGCAGAAGACAACCAGCGATTATTTCCTTGGCGACCGTTCCATCCCATGGTGGGCTGTGGCGTTTTCAATCGTCGCCACTGAAACATCTACGATCACGTTCATATCCGTGCCGGGCATCGCGTTCTCGCGCGGTGGCAACTTCCAGTTTCTACAGTTAGTGTTTGGCTACCTTCTCGGCCGAATAGTCATTTCGCTGCTCTTTATTCCCTCGTACTTTAGGGGTGAACTTCTAACCGTATACCAACTGCTGGATCGACGATTCGGCGGCAAGATCAAGATGCTTGCTGCCTCGCTCTTCGTCGTTATGCGCAACATTGCTGATGGCATACGTTTGTTGTTAACCGCGATAGTACTGGCCGCTGTCTATACATCGTTTCAGCCTGCAGCAAATGCAGAGTTGATCACAGTGGCCTCCATCGTGCTGATTGGCATCGCAATGATTGTCTTTACATACTACGGAGGCATGGAGGCAGTCATCTGGGTTGAAGTGGTGCAACTGGGAATCTACGTCGCCGGTGCGATTGCGGCTGCAGTGATTTTAATCGGCGCTATTGACGGGGGGTGGGCGACGGCTGTCGCGGCTGGGAACGCTTACGACAAGTTTTCGGTCTTCGACTTTACGTTGGATTTCACTAAGACATTTACATTTTGGTCAGGGTTAATCGGTGGGTGTTTTCTGACCATGAGTACGCATGGAACGGATCAGTATCTGGTTCAGCGTTATTTGTGTACGGATCGCCCGCGCCGTGCAGTAGCGGCTCTGCTGACCAGCGGTGCAATCGTGTTGGCCCAATTCATTGGGTTTCTCTTCATTGGTGTTTTACTGTTCGCGTTCTATCAACCATTCGTAGATCCTGCATACGCGACTGCTGCATCTACCTCATTCCCATTCACGGGAGGCGATCGAGTTTTTCCAGATTTCATCACGCGGCAGCTTCCCACAGGGCTCTCAGGACTCGTGGTAGCAGCCATTTTCGCGGCGGCAATGTCCTCTTCGTTGAATTCCATTGCGGCCACCGCAGTCAACGATCTGTACAAACCGTTTCGGCCACAGCAAGACGATAAACATTATCTGAAAGTGTCGCATTGGTTGACATTGTTCTGGGGCGTCATTCAGATCGGCGTCGCGTTTTTCGTGCGGCATCAAAATCGATCGGCCTTGGATCAGGCACTGTCGATTGCTTCATTGATCAATGGGCCAGTGCTGGGAGTGTTTCTGGTCGGCACGTTCTTTCGGCGAGTTAGCGAACCACCCGCTTTGATTGGTATGCTCGCCAGCATCGCGGTGATGCTCTACATCACATTTGGGACAAAGATTGCCTGGACCTGGTACGTCTTTATCGGTAGCGGCGTCACTATTTTGGTCGCATGGTTAGTGAGCTTCGCATTCACACCTGCAACGGCGGAACGCCGGGATCAGTTATCGCCGAATTCGGTAATCGAAGAAACCACCTCTTAGTTCAATTTTGCAGATTTCTTAATATTTCATGAATCCTCGAAAACCTACTCAACGCCTATTTTTCCTGCTGCCCCTACTCATTCTTGCATTAGTTTGGCCATCCGTCCCGTACGCAACAGAAGCCGCCTTACATGGTCAAAGAGGTCGAACTGTAAAACCATTTTCTCGTGAAGGCTCGAAGGACGCTCTGAAATGGGCAGACAAGCAGTTAGGCCGGATGTCGCTTGAAGAAAAAATTGGTCAGTTGATCTCGATAGGTGTGAATGCAACCTTCATGAACCAGGACAGCGAAGCGTTTCGATCCTTGAAGCGTCAGGTTGAAGAGAACCACATTGGGGGAATCATTCTGTTCCGTGGTCCAGTTTACGAATCAGTGATGCTTGTGAACCGAATGCAACAGCTCGCGCGTTACCCGCTCCTGATCTCTGCAGATTTGGAAGCTGGTGCGGGAATGCGCTTCGATGACACGGTGAACTTTCCGTGGAACATGGCGGTCGGCGCAACCGGAAATCCAGAGTTTGCCCGCCGGCAAGGCGAGATGACCGCTAAGGAAGCCCGCGCGCTTGGAGTGCATCAAGTTTATGCGCCAGTGGTGGACGTGAACAACAACGCGGAGAATCCAGTTATTAATGTTCGCTCGTATGGTGAAGATCCTGCTCAAGTGGCCCGGTTCGCGGTGGCCTTCACCGAAGGGGCACAGCGCCAGGGCGTGATTGCTACCGCGAAACATTTTCCCGGACATGGTGACACCGCAGTCGATTCGCATCGGGGCCTGCCCGAGATCAACCTGCCTCGGGAACGACTGAACACGGTTGAGCTTGTACCTTTTCGCGCTGCGATTGACGCCGGAGTTGGCTCAGTGATGGTGGCCCATATCGGTCTGCCACAGATCGATTCAACCGCAGTGAGACCGTTGCCTCGCGACCAGAGGATACGGCCGATCGACACGGACGAAGAAGGAGAAATTATTTCTGAAAGTGCCGCGATTCCCGCCACAGTTTCGCCAGTTATCGGTAGGATTCTGAAGAATGATCTGGAGTTCAAGGGTCTGGTGGTGACCGACGCTCTCAGCATGAGCGGATTGACGATCTACTTCAATCAGGATGAAGCCGCGGTACGTGCGCTAGAGGCGGGCGCCGATCTTCTGCTCAAGCCTGGGGACCCAGACGCTGCTTTTAGAGGTGTTCGAGAGGCAGTAAAGTCAGGGCGGTTGAAAGAGAGTCGCATTGACGAGTCGGCGAGAAAAGTTCTGGCCGCGAAATATGACCTCGGACTAAACAACCAGCGTATTACGTCGCTTGATGAGATCGATCGCACAGTCTCGGGCCGTGAAGTAACGCAACTGGCGCGGGAGATTGCAGAACATGCAATAACGCTTGTACGGAATGATGAGAGCCTTGTGCCGCTAAAATCTGTTGGGACGGAAGCGAGAATTTTCAATCTGGCGATAACGAACGGCGACGATCGGCTTTGGGTCGCCAATGCGTTTACGGCCTTTATGTCGCGCGCTGGAAGAAAGGTCGAAACGGTAGTACTCGACGACCGATCGTCTGATGCAGAGGTGCAGAAAGCGCTTGAGCTCGCTAAGGGAGCCGATCTGGTTCTCGCATCGCTTTACGGGCGCGTAAGAAGTGGCCAGGTCAGAAGCGTTGGACTGCCAGAACCCGGATCTCGGGCACTTGCAGCGCTACTCAAGGAGAAAGTTCGGGTAATCGGCATCAGCTTTGGCAACCCGTATCTGTTGCAGAATTACCCAGAATTGCGCACCTACATGGTTGCGTACGGCGAGATGCCCAGTCTGCAACATGCGGCCGCGCGTGCGTTGCTTGGCGAGATCGACATTAAGGGACGGCTGCCGATTTCGTTGCCGGGTCTGTATCCACGGGGCACCGGAATTCAACTGAAGAAAGTTAAGTGAAGCAAAGAACGACAAATCACCTTGATCAAATCAGGACAACCCCCCCAAACATTCTGCGCGCTGTTTCTGGTTGTATTCTGCATCTCGCCGGCGGTTGCAGTTGACCTACCTCGTTCAGCTCCAGCTGCTGTTGCCCTTTCAAGCGAACGCCTGAGCGCAATCGACGGCGCAATAGCCTCATCCATTAAGAATCGTGAGCTTCCCGGTGCGGTAGTTTTGGTTGCGCGAAATGGGCACATCGTCTGGCGGAAGCCCTACGGATCGCGAGTGGTCGAGCCTGCACCGGATCCTATGTCGGCAGACACCATTTTCGATGTTGCTAGTCTCACAAAAGTGGTTGCCACCGCGACGAGCATCATGATTCTCGTCGAGCGCGGCAAAGTCAGGTTGAGCGATACGTTATCGACATACGTTCCGGAAATCCGGGGCGATGGACGCGAGCGCATCACGATTGAGCACTTACTGACACATCGCTCTGGCTATGCTCCTGATTTCGATCTGAAAGAGCGCTGGACCGGATATGACGAGGCCATCAAAAGGCTGATTCAAGAACCATTGCGACATCCACCCGGTACGAGGTTTATCTACAGCGACATCGGTTACATCGCTCTTGGTGAGGTGGTCCGAAGGGCAAGCGGACTGCCGCTGGACGAGTTCGCTCGCCGGAACATCTTTGTCCCCCTGCGCATGGGGGATACCGGCTTTCGACCGAGTCCCGAGCTCCGAGCCCGCATAGCTCCCACCGAGACCCGACGCGGCCAACAAAGTTATCTTGGTGACACTCCTACGACCGATCCCGAAGGGGAGCGCTGGTTACGCGGGGAGGTGCACGATCCAACGTCGTTTCGCATGGGTGGCGTTGCTGGACATGCAGGCCTGTTCTCCACTGCCGATAATTTGGCGATCTATTGCCAGATGATGCTCAATAATGGCCAGTACAAAGGCGTGCGAATTTTAAGCCCCCTCACAGTCGCACAAATGACACGGCCGCGCTTGGTTTCGGAAGGCGGGTCGACTCGCGGTCTTGGCTGGGACATCAACACGAGCTTCTCTTCTAATCGCGGCGACCTGTTTCCCCTAGGCTCATTTGGCCACACCGGCTTCACTGGAACCTCTTTTTGGCTAGATCCAGCTTCCCAGATGTTTGTCGTCTTTCTCAGTAACCGGGTCCACCCGGACGGTAAGGGAGACGTAGCTGCGCTCCGCGGGAAGGTTGCTTCCATTGCCGCTGCTGCTGTGACTGATAAAGCTGTGGTAGAGCGAGCCCGGTTACAACAAAGCACTTACTTTCAAGAGCTGACACGGCACGCTTCGCTATCAAATCGCCCTCCTGGTTCGAATGCGGTCGAAGGAGATACAGCGACGGTCTTGAATGGGATCGATGTCTTAGAACGAGATGGCTTTAAGCAGCTCAGAGGAAAGAGAATTGGTCTGATTACTAATCACACCGGCACGAATCGAGCTGGCCTAAAAACGATCGATGTCTTGCATAAAGCGCCCGGCATTCAGTTAATTGCACTCTTCTCTCCTGAGCACGGTATCCGTGGTGTTGCTGACGAAAAGGTGTCTGACTCACGCGATGAGACCACAGGATTGCCAATATATTCACTCTATGGGGACACCCGTCGTCCAAAACCCGAACAATTAAGCCAGCTCGATGCGCTCGTCTTTGACATTCAGGACATTGGTACCAGGTATTACACCTACATCTCGACTCTTGGTTTTGTGATGGAAGAGGCGGCAAAAGCCGCCAAACCTGTGTTTGTTCTGGATAGACCTAACCCTATCGGAGGCATAGAAGTGGAGGGCCCAATTGCGGATGAGAAAAGCCTTTCATTTACCGCGTATCACACTATCCCGGTGCGTCACGGCTTGACGATCGGGGAGTTGGCCCAACTCTTCAACCGCGAAAGAAAGATTGGTTGTGATTTGCGCGTGATTAAAATGGCCGGTTGGAGACGCATACACTGGTTCGACGCAACGAATCTGACGTGGATTAATCCCTCACCGAACATGCGCAGTCTTACCGAGGCTACTCTATATCCTGGTGTGGGGTTACTCGAGACGACAAATCTTTCTGTTGGGCGGGGCACGGACACTCCTTTTGAGTTAATTGGAGCCCCCTGGATAGATGGGCAGAAACTGGCAAGCTATTTGAACTCTCGCAAAATCCCAGGCGTTCGGTTTATCCCGGTGCGTTTTACGCCCAACGCCTCTGTTTTTAAGGCAGACCAATGTGGTGGCATTAATGTGGTCATCACCGACCGCGCGGTATTTAGGCCCGTCCGAATGGGTATAGAAATAGCCAGTGCCTTGCGTAAATTCTATCCGTCGGATTGGGATGTCGACAAATATATGCGTTTGCTTGTGAACGCCGATACGCTGGCACGCCTAAAAAGCGGTGAGGCCCCAGAGCAAATCGAACGCTCATGGACTGTGCCCCTGGAAGAATTTCAGCGTGCTCGCATGGCAGTGTTGCTATATGACTGAACAAGGCATCAGGATCTAGTCAGCCCATTCTGCAGCTCTCCAACGGTGTACGGAATTAATCAGGAAGAATTGACGTACTGCCCGAAGTTCTTCAACTCTAATCTTGCCTTCGACAATCTTGCCTTCCGCAAGTAACTCAGCGCGAAAGGTTCCTGGAAGTAAACCGCATGCTACAGGTGGTGTGACAAGCTGACCATTCACATCTCGCACCAGATTCGCGACCCCAGACTCCGTAACTTCTCCGTTCTCGTTCCAGAAGATTAAATCGTCAAGGTCCTTAGAGAGTTTAAGTTGTCGAGAGACTGCTTGATAGTTTGAGGTCTTTTTATGATACAGCGAGGGGTTGGCCGTATCGACGGCCTCTTCGGCGAGGCGAACCTTAACGGGCTGGGTGCTAGCGACTACACGAGTAACCTCGCAGTCAACTTCTCCTGATGCTGATGAGAGCAGCCGAACTTTCCAGTTTCCCTCATTATACTCACTAGAGACCTCCTCGAGCAGTTTGCTTACATGTCGTTCGTTGAATGGAAAACCGAAATAGGTGGCGGATGCTCTTAGTCGCGTCAGATGGCGCGTTAGAAGAAAGTAGTTACCGTTCTCAAGGAGTATGGATTCCAGAAGGTCGAAGGGTTCGTTTCTTACTCTCAGGAACGAACTCTTCAGAACGCATTCGCGGTACTCGCTTTCTGCGTTCGAATCATATGTGACGCCGCCCCCTACCCCGAAGGTAACCGTACCTCTCTCGGAGTCGAGCAGCAGCGTGCGGATTGCAACGTTGAAGGAACAGTTCCCTCCTGGTTGGATCAGCCCGATTGTTCCCGTGTAGATGTTTCTCGGCCAGTGTTCAAGTTCGCGAATTATTTCCATCGTGCTGACCTTCGGCGCACCGGTGATCGAACCGCAGGGAAATAAGGCCGACATCAGGTTGAGCAGATTGGTTTCAGGCTTAAGTATTGCTTCTATCGTAGATGTCATTTGCCACAATGTGGGATATCGCTCAAGCTCAAAGAGTTTAGAAACCTGGACCGTACCGGGAAGCGCAACCCTTCCCAAATCGTTCCGGAGGAGATCAACTATCATTACGTTCTCTGCGCGGTCTTTTGTCGAATTAGCCAACGTACGAGCCTTCTCCTCATCCTCAGCCAGCCAGCGCCCTCGACCGATAGTCCCTTTCATCGGCCTTGTAGTGATTCGGTTGCCGTGTCGTGCAAAAAATAGTTCAGGTGAAAGTGACAAGATCTTATACCGGCCCAAATCAAGATATGCGCAGTACTTCGCCTGCTGCGCGTAGCAGAGTTCGCGATACCAATGCTTGGGATCACCGTCGAACTCAGCGACGAGTGGGAAGGTATAATTCACCTGATAGGTATCGCCACGCGCAATGCGATCGCGAATTGCTGCGATTGAGCGTAGGAAGTCCTCCATAGCTAGCTGTGATTTCCACTCGCCAATGCGATAGGACTGGTTACGCATCAACGGTTCGGCAGGCCGGTCGCCGGAAAAGACCGCTGCTACCGCAAGAGGAAAGTCTCCTGCGTTGCGCGTCTTCAGCGCAGTGTCGAATGCCGGTGCGCCCTCGTAGCTGAGCAGCACGGCAACCCAAAAGCCTTTTTCCGCTTCATTCTCGGCAGTTCTAACAAAGGAAGGAATTTCCTCGAGAGAGTCTGCCGAGAAGGTTCGCAGAGGATGGGTGGCAGAGAAGTCCCAATCTTGGTCGACATTCCATGGATTTCCGAAACTTACCTCAAACATATAACTGAGCTGCGAGCTTCATCCCACGCGACCGCTGCTTTCTTCAATCGAACCTCAAAAGCAACACGTCAATCGTAACGAATGCAGAGTCTGTCCAATCATCGAGGTCTGGAAGGCAAAATTGCAATGTTAAACTGCCAATGGCACATTGCGTCGCTTTGAATTCGGCTCGGTGGGATTGTGATCACAACTGTGTACCAAGTGTCAGTTCGTTTGCGGCTTCGCAAAAAAGTCAGGACCTGCCACCGGCGTGTCCGGTGGGAATCGCGGTGGTTGCTACAAAACCCGCACCCCCGCCGAGTCATTAGCGTTGCTTATTGAAACAATAAAAATCTTTAGTTTCCATTATTCGACATTGCTGCCTATAATGCGCGCACTTTTGGTCAACTGCATCAGGCTGCTTTCCTTTTAAGATCCTAGTGGGTATTTGGGGGGCCCTTACTGGTTTCATTGGCCCTTGGTCTGCGATGAAACAAACCCTTCGCCTTTTGTCCCTCGCCTTTCTCGCTCCTGCGTTGGCGCTGGTTGCGCTCAGCACCGCGCAAACGATCGCAAGTCGTGGCACTTCAGATTCATACGACCTTGTTATCACCAACGCGCGCATTGTTGACGGTAGTGGCAACCCTTGGTTCCGTGGCGATGTCGCCATCAAGAACGGTCGAATAGTGCGCGTGGGACGCATCAATTCAGCGATCTCAAATCACACGATTGATGCTGGTCAGAAGATCCTGGCCCCGGGATTCATAGACGTCCACACTCATGTCGAGTCGATTTTCAACCTTCCCGAAGCGGAAAATTTTGTCCGAATGGGTGTAACCAGCCTGGTCACTGGAAACTGTGGCTCATCATCCACAGATGTCGCACAGTTCCTGCGGCAGACTCAGGACCGTCCGCTTGCTGTGAATCTCGCAACTCTGGTCGCGCACGGCTCGGTGCGCCGGAAAGTCATCGGACTTGCAGATCGCGCACCCAACGCTGATGAGCTGAGGCAGATGGAACGGATCACACTCGGATTAGTTCGTGACGCGCGCTCGCGCGGTTTGATGGTCACGGTTGACCAATACGCGTACACTGCCAGCTCTACCTCTCTGGATTCGCGTCTGCCCGGTTGGTTGAGAGCGGATGGTGCGGAAGAGGGAAGAAAACGCCTTGCTGATCCGGCCACACGCGATCGCGTAATGGTTGAGATGAAAGGGGGTCTGAAACGCAATGGGTTTAAAGATTACTCATATGCAGTCGTCGCCAGTTACCAATCAGACAAATCTTTCAATGGAAAGTCGATTGCCGAGATAACCAAGCTCGTTCGGCGTAAGAAGGACGTTAAGAGTCAAATCGAGCAGATCATTGCGATGTACGAGGCCGGCGGAGCGAGTATGGTCTATCACGGAATGAGTGAAGACGATATTCAGCGAATCATGCGCGAGCCCTTCACGATGATTGCTTCAGACAGTGGCGTGAGGCGGCCGGATGAGAGTGTTCCGCACCCGCGAGGTTATGGGAACAATGCGCGAGTGTTGGGTCACTATGTCCGTGAGTTGAAACTAATCTCACTCGAAGATGCGATTCGCAAGATGAGTTCACTCCCCGCGCAGACTTTTGGTTTTCGGGATCGAGGGATGGTACGCGAGGGATTCGCGGCAGATCTGGTCTTGTTCGATGACCAGATCATCTCCGATCGCGCCACGTTCACAACACCGCATCAATTTCCGGATGGTATTCACTTGGTCGTGGTCAACGGAAGTGTTGTTTTGGAACAAGATCAGATGACTACCTCCCGTCCTGGCATCGCACTGCGCGGGCCGGGATATGCGGGAACTTTGTAACTGCACCCCTGGAAGGTTAATTATGAGTAGGAGGCGTTCGATGAGTACCCCAAATCACCACTTTCTATCGTTCTTGTTCCTTATTGCAATGATCGTCGGCTGCGGAGGGCTCGCTACAGCCCAGACTGTCACTGGAACCTTGCAAGGCACGGTAACAGATTCGAATGGCGCCGTAGTGTCGGGCGCCAACGTTGTAATACGGAACGTGGAGACCGGACAGGAGCGTACCTTGAGTACGACCGATGATGGACTTTACTCCGCACCCTTCCTGCCCATAGGCCGCTACTCCGTCGTCATCTCAGCGTCGGGCTTCACTTCGGTTACCCAGGAAAACGTCGAAGTTGGTTTGAATCAGACACGCGTCATCAACATCGTTTTGAATCCGAGCACTGTTACTGAGGCGGTTCAAATCGTTGCGGACGCGGCTCCCATTAACACTACGAACGCCGAGATCAAAGGGTCACTTAATAGTCAGGAGATTCTCGATAAGCCCACCTTTAATCAAAGTAACTTTCTGACTCTGGCCGAGACGTTTACCGGCTTTCAAGAGAACCCCACATCCGGACAGAACAATCCGACGGCCTCATCAGGTTCCTCGATAAACTTCAACGGTACTGGAACACGTGGCGCGACATTTCAAATAAACGGAGTGAACAACGACGACTCTTCAGAGAATCAGAATCGACAAGGGGCTTCACTTTCAACGATCAAAGAGTTTCAAGTCATCACCAACAATTTTACTGCTGAGTTTGGTAGGGGGTATGGGGCAGTCGTTCTGGTCCAGACGAAATCCGGGACTAACAATTTCCACGGCGACGTCTATTGGTACCACAACAGCAGCGCGCTCAACGCGACTGCCAACATTTTTACACCCGGCCTCAAAAAGCCAGTCAATCGCCGCAACCAATATGGGTTCACGAGTGGCTTTCCGATCTCCAAAAACCGATTGTTTGGGTTTATCAACTTTGACGAGGTGCGAAACAGCGGTGCCGGCGGCTACACGAGGGACGTGTTTCTGGCGAAAGAACGCAACCCCGCGAACTGGTTTCTGCAGACACCCTCCAATGACACACCGGAAAATCGGGCGTTCATCCAATCGGTGATTGATCGCTTTCCACCTGATTTGGTGCCAAACGACCCACGCAGCATTCGTACTTTTGTTGGGGCAGTAGGGTTTGATCGGCCACTTAAGGATTACTCTGGTCGTCTCGACTGGAACCCGCGCGACGCCGATCAAGTCGTTGGGCGCTGGCAGTACACCCGACAGGTCTTTGACAACGAAGACATCATCATCGGGGAGACGACCAAGCAGAACAACAAACAGCAAAATATCGGCATTACATGGACGCACTTATTCTCAGACAGGACTGTGGGTGAATTTCGGTATGGTCTCGGGCTGCGTACGACATTAGTCGGTATCAAGGGCGGCAACGATACCCCAATCATCCGTTTCGCTGGCACCCCTGTCGCCGGTTCCATTATCGGCAACGCTGGACAGTTTCCAATAAATCGTTGGCAGACTGACCATCAAGTCGTCTACAACGTTTCTACGCTGATTGGTGGCAACCACTTCTTAAAGGCAGGTACCGATATCCGGCGTCAACGGCTAGATGATGTGGCTGATAACAACTCCCGAGGCTTCTGGAATTTCTCAGCCACATGCAACGGCGTGACCTATCGCGACCCAAATACTATAAGTGCTACGAATCCTCTCGGGGTCACATCACCCTATTACGCGTTTTTGAATGGTTGCATCAACGCATTTACAAAGGGCTATGGCCCATTCTTCCTCGAGAACCGTATCAATGAGTCGAACGTTTACGTTGAGGATAACTGGAAGATCAGGCCTAACTTAACGTTGAACCTTGGGGCGCGTTATGAGTATGTCGCTGCTCCTGAAGAAGCAGCGGGTCGCGTTGATTATGGATTTGGGGCCGACAAGAACAATATCGAACCAAGACTTGGGTTTGCCTGGAGCCCTGATTTCGAGTCCGGATTTCTAAGGTCCTTCTTCGGAGGTGTTGGGGATTCTTCCATCAGGGGTGGGTATGGCATCTATCACGGCCGCATCTTTCAATCAGTGTTTTCGCAATCAGGCGCCACGGTTCGTTTTAATCCGCCCAATGCCATTCTCCTTGCCGGTTCGGGTGCACCCACTGCCAGATTTGATCCGACGAATCTGACAGATCCCACGAACGGGTTTGTATTCATTCCGGGTCCCCAGACTACGCGGACGGGCATCACAAAAATCGATCCGGGCTTGGAAATGCCTTATACACAACAATGGAACCTGAGCTTTGAACGTCAGTTGCCATTTACTTCCTCTTTGCGTATTAGCTACACGGGAAATAGAGGTATCGGACTGCTGCGGTATGCTCTGGATAACCTTCCTTTACATGATTCGAGTGGCGTGCTGGTGCCAAACCATCCTAACAACGCGCCGGCGGTGCTCTACACGGCTGCTAATCGGGGTCCCGGTGATCCGCGCGCGTTTGACGTAAGAGGCCAGGTAATCCGTCCTGCCGCAGATATAGCTTGCGCCGGAACTGGGTTACCAAACGTCCCGACGACCTCGTCATGTCTGGTGCCGGTGCCATTGGGCAATCTGGAATACAGTCTTCGAGTTCCTCGTACAAACGAACGCCGGCCGGATGGCGTCTTCACCACAAACCTAACAGTCGCCAACGCTTCCTGGAGCTATTATCACGGGTTGCAACTCGAGTGGGTTAAGCGATTGAGCAACAATTTTAATTTCCAAGCTGCGTACACCTTCAGCAAAGCGCTGGACACCACATCCGAAGCCACATTCGTCGGTGCAGGGGATTCAAACCAGACGGGTAACAATGCCCGAGCGGTGCGTGGACCATCACGCTTTCACACTCCGCATCGGTTTACTCTATACGGCACTTACCGTACTCCGTGGTTTAGTAATGATCGAGGGTTTTTGGGACAGACTCTTGGGGGATGGCAATTCTCGGCGGTTGTAAAACTCGCAAAAGGAACACCGTTCACAGTCACAACTACCGGTCTTGATTTGAATCTCGATGGCTTTTCAGAGACACGCCCAGTACTCCTCGACCCGTCGGTCTTAGGTCGCAGTATCAGTAATCCAAGTACGTCAACAACGGACCTGCCCCGAACTGCTTTTCGCACCCTAGCCACGACGGACTTCAATACCGCAATACTCGGGCGAAACACTTTCTTCGGTGACGGTGTCAGGACGGTAGATTTTGGATTACAGAAAAACTTTCCGCTGCCATGGGAAAGCCACCGACTCTTACTGCGCGCCGACCTTTTCAATGCTTTTAACCACGTACAATATGGTTTCCCCACCACTGATATCACTAGCGCCAACTTCGGTCGCATTCTCGGTACTCACTCGCTGTATTCTCCTCGAGTCATACAGTTCGCGCTGCGGTACCAGTACTAGTCGTTTGAACTCAGAGGCGGGCGTCCGTCGCCCGCCTCCTCACGGATAGAGCCAGGTATTAATGAGCTTTCCCATTAGCGGTAATTTTCTGACACTGGTTCTCATTCTCACCTTCTTTATCCTTCCCACTCGCGGATACTCCCAACAGAACACTTCAAGTTCACCCGGCGAAGTACGCGCGCTGTGGGTTGTTCGCACCACTCTCACGTCGCCCGAAAAGATCCGCGCGATGGTAGCCGCGGCCAAAACCAATGGCTTTAATACACTCATCGTTCAAGTACGGGGTCGCGGCGACTCTTATTACAAATCCAAGCGAGAGCCGCGCGCAGTTGAGCTCAAAGATCAGCCGGTCACATTCGACCCACTTGCGGTAACCATCTCCGAAGCAAGACAGCATGGACTTAAAGTCCATGCCTGGCTGAACACGAGCCTACTGGCTAACCTGGATGCATTACCGACCGACCCGCTTCACGTCTTCAACAAACACCCGGATTGGCTTGCCGTACCGCGGCCCGTTGCTGCAGAACTCTATTCAATGTCGCCTCGTGATGAGCGGTATCGCTCTCGGATCGTGGAGTGGTCTAAAGCAAACCGAGCAGAATTGGAGGGGATATACACCAGTCCTGCCAAATCAAAGGTACGCGATCACATTTACAACATTTGGCTCGACGTGCTGAAGTCATATGACGTCGATGGTTTACATTTCGATTATGTAAGGCTTGCCAGCCCCGATTTTGATTACAGTCGAACCTCGCTCGAGCAGTTTCGGAAATGGTTGCAGCCAAGGCTTTCACCATCCGAGCGGCGTGACTTAAAACTTGCTTTGAAAGACGACCCTCTGGCGGCGACGGATAAATATCCGCAGCAGTTTGCCGGGTTTCAACGCGAGCAGATCACTAATGTTGTGGCTCGCATCTATCGAGGTGTTAAGAAACGCAAACCGCAGGTGACTGTGTCGGCGGCAGTCTTCGCCAACGAGGAGAACGCTTACACGCGCAGGTTTCAGGATTGGCGACGCTGGCTGGCCATGGGAATTCTGGATGTCGTTTGCCCGATGGCTTATTCGACGGATACTGCGATATTTCAGAGACAGATAGAGATCGCAGTACAGTCAGCACACGCCGCCGGGAAACAGGTTTGGGCGGGAATCGGTGCGTACCGCATCCCGGCGGAATCCACGGTGGAAAAAATCCAGGTGGCACGCAAACTCGGCTCGGACGGGATTATTTTGTTCTCTTATGACTTCACTGCAAGGCCGAGCGAACTGAACCCCACTGCTGATTATCTACAACGGGTAGCTCGCGGAGCATTCGAAACACCTCAAGGTTCGCCCTGAACCAACATCGACATTGTAAAGGCGAGCGAGACGCAGCTACGCTCTTAGGCGCGAGACTGGTGACGTCGGAGGCGATCCTACGAAACCAGACTAACTAACACTGAAAGGACTTAAGAGGTTAACTTTCGAGACCTCTTTTAGTGCCGTTTAGTGTAATTTCGTGGATCAGGTCATTTCGCAGATCAATCTGGCTGGAACTGAAATCAGATGTTAACTGATGATACACCACAACCAGAGCTGGTTTTGGAGCATGCGCGGATAGTTTTGCCTGACCGAGTTCTTGCGGACAGTGCAGTTGAAATTGCGAACGGCAGAATCCTGCGAATCGGCTCGGTCTCCAAACCTCAAACAGGCGCCGAACGCTATGACCTCAGCTCGCTAACTCTCTTTCCTGGTTTTATAGATGTCCACATTCATGGCGCCGTCGGCTTTGATACTCTCGAGGCTACTGGTAAGGAACTGCAAACTGTTTCTCGTGCTCTTTTGAATAGTGGAGTAACTGCGTGGATACCAACTCTTGTTCCGGCGCCAGAAGAAAAGTACGCATCTGCAATTGAGGCGATCGATGAAGTTGTCACGCAGCAGCAGTCGGACGATGAATATGGATTAGGAGCGCGGGTTCTAGGCGTCCACTATGAGGGACCATTCGTCAACGAGTTGCAATGCGGCGCACTGCGAACCGCACACTTCAGGACGTTTGTGACGCTGGAGGATATGGCGAGTTTGCCAGTTCCTGGTGCACCCGGCCTGGTAAAGTTAATGACTGTGGCCCCGGAGATAAATGGTGGCACTGAGTTGATCGGCGAACTCGTCAAACAAAACTGGATTGTCTTGATTGGTCACACACGCGCTGACGTACCAACGCTCGATCGTGCGTATGCAGCAGGCGCTCGGCACATGACCCACTTTATGAATGCGATGGCGCCGTTTCACCATCGAGCGCCCGGACCAATCGGATGGGGATTGAATCATGATGGGGTAACGTGCGATATCATTGCGGATGGCGTCCATTTAGACCCACTGATACTGAAGCTCCTAATTCGAGTTAAAGGTGCGGAGCGCTTAGCACTCATTAGCGATGCGATAGCAGCTGCCGGAATGGGCGACGGGGACTACCAGATTTGGGGTGAGACAATTAGCGTTAAGAACGGTCGTACGCAAAATGCACGCGGTAGTATTGCGGGCTCTGTTATCACGATGGCGGAAGCGGTAAAGACTTTGATGTCACTCGGGGTTTCCGAGATCGAATTGGCAAGAATGGCCGCGACAACCCCCGCGCGACTAATCCGCTTAGATGACGCAGGTATCATTGAGGAAGGGAAGCGGGCAGATCTTGTGGCAGTCGATAATGAAGGAAATATGAAATTCACCGTTTTGGGTGGCCGAATCGTGCCAGTGTGACTCCCGTAGAGACTCGAACAGACCCGGCTATAACGGCTAGCGACTGCTCTGCGTTACGAAAACGATCGCAATCGCAGGAGAAAAAATGGCAGCCGCACCGGAGGAGCGCAAAACACAGAAAATTGCAGTTAGCGCTGAGTTGTCGAGGAAACAGATCTGGCAAGTCCTTGGAGCTTCAAGTGCCGGAACGGTCATCGAGTGGTACGACTTTTATATCTTTGGAAGCCTCGCCACGACCATCGCTCCGCTTTTCTACCCACCGGGGAACGATACCTTCGCTCTGATTGTCAGACAGATTGGGTGGGCCGCACCAATCGCGCTAATCACATCCGAATAATGCAGGGGCTGGCTCTTGGTGGTGAGTACGGCGGCGCCACCGTCTACGTTGCTGAGCACGTTTCCCGATGAAAGCCGCGGATTCTACACAAGCTTCATACAGATTACCGCCTCACTTGGGTTGTTGATATCTCTCGCGGTTGTGCTGGGGTTACAGAACGCGATGAGCCCGCAGACATTTGCGGCAGACAGTTTTGTTGCTGGTTGGCGCATTCCCTTTGTGCTGTCCCTCTTGTTGGTGGTCGCATCGCTGTACATTCGGTTGCGAATGAAAGTTCACTCAGGTGCTATTTGTAACCATGGTTTACGCACCAATCGCTGCCTATCTGGTGGAGGCCTTTCCAGCGAAGATCCGGTACACGTCAATGTCACTTCCTTACCATATTGGAAATGGAGTGTTTGGTGGCTTACTGCCAACGGTGGGACTCTTTGCGTGTGCTTTACACGGGCAATATCTACGCAGGGTTGTATTACCCAATGATAGTGGCAGCCATCACATTTATTGTCGGTTCACTACTGTTGCGTGAAACTAACCACACTCGGATGTGGGATGAGTTCAACGAGACAGTTCCAAATGAGCGACCCTTGTAAATGCTAGCCCTGGAAGTATTCACCGACTTGAGCACTTATGATCTATAGCCATAACACTTCCTCCCCTGGTCGCTTTATTGGTCATTTGAACAGCGCTTTCCATTGAGACACCGGCTCTCGCTGCACGCGACATTGTCAACCTCAGTTTCGCCCCAGATTGCGGTTCCCTCTAAATAAATTCACCGCAAGCACAATGGCCGCCGCCACGAGCAATAAGTGAATCAAGCTGGTGGTCACAAAGCCGCCATAGAACCCGACCAGCCAAAGCAGAAGTAACACTACAAGAATTGTCCACAACATAATCACCCTCCCTCACCGCCGAAATGTTCCGATTCTTGAATAAGTCCGGTTGCCACCACAATGAGCGCGGAAAATAGACCCGTCTGTGCGCTAGGCCACATATGTAAGCAAGTCCTTGCTATGTGGTTGAAGAGTTTCTCTGACTTCCGGTAAAATTTCCCAGCCCCGCTCGCTATTCACTTGGGTCATAGATTCAGCCATGTCTAGATTCTTACGTACGCTTGAGCCTGGTGAAAACAGACTGCTTGCCGCTCTTCCACACGACGAGTACGCTCGCCTGCTTCCACAACTACAGCAAGTTTCTTTTGCTCTCGGTGAAGTTGTTTATGAGTTCGGTGGCAAACTAGATTATGTCTATTTCCCAACGAGCTCGATCGTATCCCTGCTCTACACGATGGAAAACGGTACCAGCGCTGAGATGGGTCTCACGGGAAATGACGGTGTGGTCGGGATTGCCCTTTTCATGGGCGGGGGCACAATGCCCAACCGTGCGGTCGTACAGAGTGCCGGCGGCGCGATCCGGATGAAGGCTAAGGTGCTGCAGAACGAGTTCGCGCGGGGTGGTGAATTCCAACACTTGCTGCTGCGCTATACGCAGGCGCTGATTACCCAGATATCCCAGACGGCGGTTTGCAATCGTCTTCACTCAGTCGAGCAGCAACTTTGCCGCTGGTTGTTGCTGAGCCACGATCGAGTGAAGGCGGACGAGTTGATCATGACCCAGGAACTAATTGCTGACATGTTGGGGGTTCGGCGCGAGGGGGTTACTGTGGCCGCCGGTCGCCTCCAGGATGCTGGAGCGATCAGTTATACGCGCGGCCATATCAAGATTCTCGACCGAGAGAGGCTCGAACTTACTGTCTGCGAATGTTACCGGGTAGTGAAAGATGAGTTCGATCGGTTGTTAGGATAGCCCAGATGATTTTTGCTAAAGAACTAAGGACTACTTGTGTTTTCTTCACGCTAGATCAGCTGAAACGAAAAATACAGATGTGTTTTATATGTGTGGTAAAGCACAGACGCGCATTTCCACTTGGTCCAACCTATTGATATTCCTTAATACTGGGAGGCAATATGCTAGTGAATCCCCTATCACGGGCCCTTTGTGTAGACGACGATGAAGAATCTCGTGAGATGTTGAGCGCTCTACTGAGTTACTTGCGAATTGAAGTACAGGCTGTCTCCACCGCGGCCCAGGCCTTATCTTTGATTCAGTCAGAACGCTTCGAAATGTATCTGCTGGACGCGTGGCTGCCTGATCGTGACGGTTTTGAACTCTGTCGCGAGATGCGTGGATTTGACGCGCATACACCCATCCTTTTCTTTTCAGGCGCGGCCTATGAGGCTGATAAGACGAAGGGAATTGAGGCAGGAGCCAATGCCTACGTGGTCAAGCCCGATGTTGACGGTTTGGTAGAGAGCATCACCCGATTAATACCTTCTGCGGCACGCTTGGCCGCCTAATTAATTCACGGGAAAAGTCTTTGCGCCGAACAATGTAATATTCTTGAGACGTGTGACGCACGCCTACCCTTTCATTATGAGAAAGAGGAGATTTATGAATTCAGGTCAATCAGAAAGCAAGATCCGCAGCGTTATCCTGATGTTGTAACGAAGGAATCAAGGAAGGTCGCAAAGACCGCGAGCAAGGCAGAAGTCCCAACTACCAGGACTCTGATGCCTACGAGAAAGCCACGAAGGACTACAGTTCACGTTTCGGTGACCGCGAACTCTACCGCCGTTATTTCCATGATGGATTTGAGACGGGCTATTCTGACGGGTATGGCCAGTGGGTCGGTAATGACGATCGAGACCGTGACCGGGACGATCGACGCGGCAATAGACGGCGCGGTCGCAATTGGGATAGCTATGACAACTTTGGAGGGTCCTTTCAGTTGCGACAAACCGCTCTAAACGCGGGCTACAATGAGGGTATCAAGCAGGGACGTAAGGATCGCAACAAGCGAGATAGCTATGGTTACCAGTAGTCAATCGCTCCAACGCTGAGCAAGCTCACCAAATACTTCACAGTTTGTTTTCAAACTAAACGATCGGCTCAGGCAGCCTTTGGGGTTTTCTTCAGCAGACGAATAAAAAGATCTCTTAACTGGTTGAAGTTATCGGGTCGGGTAACATATACGTTTTGGCCCATCGCGACCTCATCACCCTCAGCAATCTCTTGGTCGCAGAAGACCACCACCGGAACATCTTCTCCCACTACGGCGCAGTCCCGGATGGCCCGTGCGGCGACAATGACTTCCCCCGGGGATCCAGCCAGACTTACGAGGATGAGATCGGGTCGCCTTAGTTGAGCGCTCTCGACTGCGTCTTGTTGATCTCTGGCGACTGCCACCCGATAACCGTCCGCCTTGAGGAGTTTTTCAATGCCGTCGCGCGTTTCGTGGACGTCTTCTACAACCAGGATGATTGGGCGATTGCCATCTTCGGTGTTCATTTTAATGTGCCCGCTAAACCTTGTTGTGCCTACCTCTTCTACAATTTACGAAAGAAATGCACCGGAGTCGGTGCGTAAACACACATATGCGAAAGGCTGTAGCGTTGGGGGACTTGTACTGACCGCCTTATGTGGGGAAGCGCACATACAGCATCGATCATATGGATTATGTTTTGTTAAATGTGAGTGTTTTGTGGAGGGCAGGCATTTAAGTTGAGCGGTTGAAACCCGTTAGACAGCAACGCAAAGGTCCTCTCTTGCATCTCAGTTTCAGTTATTCCTTCTCTCGCGCATCAACGGTGATGCGCCCGCGCTCATGAAAAGCACGGCGTTTGGATAGTTCGAGAGCAGGCCGTTTTCCAACACGTAGAAGTCGCTCAATTGGGCATCCGAATACTCGTTCCTTCGCTCGGTTCCGTTTCGTCGAAGCACACCTGGTTCAAAAGCTTCTCTTTTTACTCCTACACAGGAGAGGTACACAAAAACATGTCTATGAAACTTTATGTCGGCAATCTCTCGTTCCAAACTTCGAGCGAAGACTTGCAGCAACTGTTCTCGCAAGCGGGAACAGTCCAATCAGCAACCGTTATTGAAGATCGCGAAACAGGTCACTCAAGAGGCTTCGCATTCGTGGAAATGTCTTCCAAAGAGGAAGGCAACGCAGCGATTCAGCAGTTCAACGGCCACGAGGTCGGTGGACGAGCATTAAACGTCAACGAGGCCAAACCTCGTGAAGATCGCGGCGGAAACCGCGGCGGCTTTGGTGGGGGACGAAACGGTGGGGGACGCAGCTACGGCAGCAGTTCTCGGTACTAATCAACCCGCTCCGGCGACTCTTTAACAGCGGCCTCCGGCACGAGTATTCGTTCCGGAGGCATTTTCTTGCGCAATATCATGGCTAACGTTTTCCAATCTAATCAGGCGAGCGTCGATAGACGGTTCGCGCCGGAGGTACAAATGAAAGTGAAGCAGGAGAATTCAACGGAAAAGCAAATACACTTGGTTGGCGAGAGAACCGATAAACTATGCGCGAAGTGCCAGGAGGAACGTGGTCACATTGTCAGCGCTATCAATAAGCGCGGCCAGGTATTGCGCGTGAGCTGCCCCAAGTGCGGCACCACCAGCACGTTTAAGCTGAGTTCACGCACATCCCCGCGTTCTTTGCAGACTACATCCCCTTACGACCGGACCCGTACGTACCGAGCCGGACAGACCATGTTGCATACGACTTACGGTGAGGGGGAAGTGACTGCGCTTATCGAACCGCGAAAGATTGACGTACTCTTTCTTGACCGCGTGCGTCGCTTGATTCATGCGCAGGGTTAGCGTTTATAAACGATCTTGCGACCAACAAAATCTGGAATTGTTCCGAAGGTGAAGTTTACTAAGATTTTATCGTCAACCCTTGCGACGCCGCTGCGACGCCTGCTTTTCCTTATTGAGTGAGAACACGTCTCCAGGCTGACATTGAAGAGTGGTGCATAACTTTTCTAAGGTGTCAAAGTTGATTCCGAGCGCACGGCCCTTCTTCAGCCGCCACAGTGTCGTATGACTAATGCCCGTCTCTTTGGACAGCCAGTAGAACGTCCTGCCACGCTTCTCGAGTAGTTGATCAATGTGAATCCTTAACATGGTGCATGTCTCACCCCCACTATTTACCACATCCAGGACCCTACTGTACACGAAATATATTTTACACTTGACATATACTGACAGGAAGCGTAGGGTTTTCGTGAATCGAGTCCGCTTACTCCCTTCTCAGCTCCTCTGGAATTTATCCAGACTATCTGAAGTCCCACAGCCTACATCGAGGAGCAAAAAAATGTTTGGAAGACAAGTCACTTTAAAGCTTAAGGCTAATGCCGCCCCAGAATTTACTCGCATCAACGAAGCCGAAATTCTCCCCATCCTGCGGAAGCAGAAGGGATTCCGCGATGAGACGACTTTTGTTGCACCCGAACGCTCGGAAGCAATCGCTAATAGTTTCTGGGATTCACAGGCCGATGCCGATTCTTACAGCCGCGCGGCATATCCAGAGGTGTTGAAGACACTTGCAAATGTGATTGAAGGAACGCCGATGATAAAGACGTTCGAGTTTGCCAGCTCAACATTTCACAAGGCCAATGCTGCAAAGATCGCGTGAAGTTTCTGATTGCGAAAAGGGCGGACTCGAGTCCGCCCTGATCATTTCAACTTGATAAGGCTAAAGAAGTTTTTGGGATCTAGGGAGAATAAGTGATCAATCTTTATATCAACGAACGACGCGTTGGAGATGTCACCGTGCTGGATCTGAAGGGCCGGGTACGAGTTGGAGGCAGCGCGTTAGCGCTGCATAAAGCCATCCGATGTCTGGTTGAAGAAGGCAAGACTCAAATTCTATTGAATCTTTCCGGGGTCGTGCACATTGATTCGAGCGGATTAGGTGAACTTATCTCCAGCCACGTCACTTTGAACAACAGAGGCGGGGTAATCAAACTGGCCCATCTTACGGAACGGCTACAGAACCTGATGATGATCACCAAGTTGCTGACGGTCTTTGATGTTTATGATAACGAGGCAGAGGCACTTGCGAGCTTTAGTGGCGACGTTCTGAGAGTGGTCGAGCCGCAACCTTTTTTTGTTTAGAGAAGGCGTCCGCTTGAGGTTACCAGGATTGAGGATCCCGCCTCTCTTGGCGTCAATCTCGTGAAAGATTATGAAAAACGAAACCAGTCTCGACCAGGAGCATTGGGCGTTCATAAACGACTGGCGGTTACCTGATCAGCGGGATGACCGGCAGCAGATGAGAGCTTCCGTTCTGGTCCCTGTAGGCTCACCAGCTGCCCGACGAGCGCTTGCCCGGCAATCTCATCAGATCAACTACAAGGTATGGTCTCAGGAAAGGCATGAATAACAAGAACTACGATTCTTGATCACCCGAAGTGAGTGAAAGGCCAGTGACCACGAACAACACAACAGATAAAACCTTCGCCTTTAGGTTTATAGAAACTGACCTAAGCGTTCAGCTCGAACTGACGAATATTTCGAGGCAGACTGTTAAGTCGATCGACATTCTCACCATCTTTCTTAAGAATGAAAACGCCAGTGACGGTCCTTCGCAGGTGCATATAAGATTCAAGACCATTGAATGCATACAGGCTCTGCAGCATTTTGTACTCCCTCACACCACCTGGATTGATGGCAAACCAGTTGGCAGCGACCGCGATCAATTGAGTCGCCTTAAGGGCATTACAGGCGAACCGAACCCTTATGTATTGGATATTTCCTGGCAAGACGAAGAAGAGAAGATGCGCTTTCAACGTATACCGCTGGGCCAAGTCAGCTTGGCACTGCCTTAGCAATGAACCTGCCCGGAGCGACTGACCTACATGAAAATTTGTGAATTGTGTTTACACAGTTGGCGAGGTGAGTGCAGTCTTGACCTCAGAATCCCATCGGGTATGAGTTGCCGCGAGTTTGCTCCCGGGATTGAAAGATTTTGCTCGGATCCAAAGGATTTCGTCGATTCAAGGCAGGTCGTCGAAATGGCTACGTACTTTGGCCTGAAGAAGAGCGAGCTAAAGAAAGTTGCTGAAATGGCCGTTCGAGAACAGCGGTATAAGCAGCCCGGTTAGTTTGGTTTAAATCGCTAGGAAGATAACAAGCTCATTGCGAGTCTTGAGTGTTAACCCCACGATTGAATGGCAGTAGTCAGTCGTCGAGGAATAGTTGGAAGATAGAGATGAAAATGACCAATGACAAAGAGAAACGCTGTCATTGGTAAATAATCACTCTCTCCGGCCTACTGTCCGATTGGTGGATCGGTGGCGGTGGCCGGTTGAGTAGCGTTCACGTGAATCGTATTGGTATTCGAGTCGAGATAGTAATGGTTCTTGCCGGTCGCCCCGACGCCTTCCGTCACTTGCGGATCGGCGTTCACAGAATAGCCGGGTTGGGTAGTTGAGGATTTGGGGATCACCTTCATCGTAAACTTATAGCCTTCGACGACTGGTTCTCCACCAGCGAATCGGGTATCCAACAGATTCTCTTTTAGCATCTCTTCAAACGTGCCAAACGTGCTCCGCTGGTGAGCGTTGTAGTAGAGCATCTGCTGCTCAGCAATGGTTCTTAGGGTTTTGATAGCTGCCGCTTCGTTCGCCGACCTTACAGCTGCGCGCCAACCTGTAACACCAACAGCTATGAGAATGCCGATAATGGCAATTACGATCATCAACTCAATCAGGGAGAAACCTCTCTGGCTCCTCATGTTTCGTCGAAGGGGTCTCATAAGTTCACCTCAAAAGAAATCACGCACTTCTCCGCTGTCGGTTCCAAGATCTGGGGCTAAATCGCGAAATCCGGCTGGTTCCAACAGCGTGTAGTTTACTACAAGCCACCCGGAAAAGAGGAAGAGGGGAAGAGGGGAAAAGGGGAAGAGGGAAAAGGGCGTTTCAGTTTCCCTTTTTCCCTCTTCCCCTCTTCCCCTTCCCTCTGGACTGGGTTTCTCCAGATGCGGTGTTTTGGCGTAGCATGTAGAATGCCTAACGAACTTCGAATCAGAACATCGGGAAGAGTAACTTGTGAGACGTATCGAGCCCATAAATAAACCAGCAGCGCACGGAGCGTTGACTGCCGTTCACCAGATTAGACAGCTTCAGTTCGCAGTAGAAACCGTGATTAAGGGAAAGCCTGAAGCGGTGCGCTTGGCGATTGTAACGCTCATCGCCGGAGGCCACCTGTTGGTCGAGGACGTGCCCGGGGTTGGCAAGACGACGCTGGCACACGCGCTGTCACGTGCCCTTGACTGCTCATTTCAGCGCATACAGTTCACATCAGACCTGCTGCCTTCCGATGTGATAGGTCTCTCTGTCTACAACCAGCACACTGGAGTCTTTGAGTGGAAGCCGGGCCCGGTTTTCGCCAATGTCATATTGGCGGACGAGATCAATCGCACAACCCCGAAAACACAGTCTGCGTTGCTTGAGGCCATGGCTGAACGCCATGTCACCGTCGAAGGCGTTACGCATAGACTCCCGGCCCCGTTCATGGTCGCCGCAACCCAGAACCCCATCGAGCATCACGGCACTTATCCGTTGCCAGAATCCCAGTTGGATCGTTTCATGCTCCGCATAAGGATTGGCTATCCAGGAATTGAGCACGAAAAGGAGATTCTGCGCGATCGTGAGACGAGTGACCCACTTGACGATTTGCAACCAGTCATGACTGGAGGTGAAGTGGTTGAGCTGCAGAAGCAGGTTTCTGAAGTCACTGTTGATGAGGCGTTGGTTGAATACCTGATGCGCATTGTGGCTGCTACCCGGGAATCAGAGATGCTCGACCTGGGAGTCAGCCCACGTGGCACACTTGGCCTCTTTCGCGCCGCCCAGGCTCTGGCCCTCACCGAGGAGCGCAACTACTGCATTCCCGATGACATCAAGAGATTGGTCCTGCCAGTTTTCGCTCATCGGATTCTGGTGAGTTCGCGTTTCTCCTCTTCGATGCGGCGCAGTGAAGAAGCAGAAGCTGTGTTGCAGGAGATTATGAAGACGGTCAGTGTTCCGCTATAAAATGTCTAAAGCGCTCTGTCTCCTCAATTACAACAACTGTCAATGAGCAGATCGCCTACATCGGATTTGTCGTCGCATAAATGGAGAACGGCAATCTTGGGCGCGATGCTGGTCATAGCTGGCCTCGGCGCGGCGTTGGTCACGGTCTTCGCTCGACAGAACAACGACAGCACTCTGGCTGGCGCCGCTGCGCTCTTCTCACTTCTTATTGCCGCACTTTTAGCTGTCTTTGTCGTACCGCCCCTGGCGCGCTCAGCGCGGTCTGAAGTAAAGAACCTTGATCTCCCGCTGGAGGTGACAGCTGGAGGTGCAATCTTCGTTGTCATTCTCATGGTCGTCGCATTTGCGGCCTGGAATACCGGGAATAATCTTCTGTTTCTGGTGATGTCGCTCCTCGTGTCCACACTATTCGTGGGTGCGATAACTGCTCGCTCGTCTCTCCGCGATCTGATAGTCTCAGCGCGTTTCCCGGATCACATTTTTGCGGGTGAGCCGGCTCCAGTGATCGTCACGCTGCGGAATACAAAGCGCCTCCTGCCGTCCTTTTCAGTGACCGTTGAAGCTCGAGGACCCGCACCATCCGAGGACCTGCCGACCAGCCGCCGCAAACAGCGCCATCACAAGCGGGTTCTCGCTTACTTTGTTTACATTCCTCATCGTTCCGCAGCCGAACAACGGGTTGAACAGCTTTTTACGCAGCGCGGACACGTGTTGATAAATGGATTTGAACTCTCCACGCGATTCCCGTTCGGATTCTTCCGCACGCGCCGCCGGCTGCGAGCTCGCAATGTTGACATTGTGGTCTATCCCAAACCATTGCCGATAAGCGATGAACTCCACCTTTTACCGATCAATGCCGGACAAATGACTTCAGTTCGACGCGGTGCGGGGCATGATCTGTTTTCGTTGCGTGACTACCAACCAATGGATGACCTGCGTCACATCGACTGGAAGGCCACCGCTCGGGCGCGACGCCTTACTGTGCGTGAGTTCACGGCCGAGGACGAGAAGCGGGTTACTATTGTGTTAGACAACAACCAAACTGACACAGCAGATTTTTCAGAGAGGTTCGAGGCTGCCGTGGTCCAGGCAGCTTCTCTCGTCAAGCATTTCGTTGACGAAAGAGCGGAAGTCAGACTGGTGCTCGGCACGGAAGAAGGCAGGTACGGTTCTGGAACGGAACATCTTTACGAATGCTTGCGGCGTCTGGCCCACGTCACGCCGCAGCACGATCGTGTCCAAACTGATCTCTTAGGCAGTGCCGATGTTGACGATTTTGCGATCCTTCTGACTAGTTCGGCTCCTGGGTCGATCCCCTCAAGAGTGTGGCGATCTTCACACGTGATCTATTTCTAGTCTAACGAAGAACGAAGACCGAAGACAAAAGCGGAGGCGCGAGCTTGGCGCCCTTGCCTCCGCACTCCAAAAGGAGAGCATGTATTCGAAACGAACGGTTCTGCTGATTGGCGCGTGTTTTGTGCTCTCCGGCGCGACCGGGCTCATTTATGAGGTAATTTGGGTCCGCCTCCTCGGATTGGTGTTTGGAGCTACCACGCTCGCGATCAGCACCGTGCTGGCCGCTTTTATGGGCGGATTAGCGCTGGGAAGCGCGATCGCGGGACGTTGGGGTGCCTCGATCAAACGACCCTTTCGGGCTTATGGCTTGTTAGAGATCGCCATCGCGGTCTACGCGATCGCAGTGCCCTGGCTCTTCAGCGTCGTAGACAATCTCTACGCCTTTGTTTGGCAACAGTTTCAACCGGGGTTCTTCACCTTCAGCGTCTGGCGTTTTGTCCTCTCATGCATCATGCTGCTCGTCCCCACAACTCTGATGGGCGCTACGTTACCTATTCTTGCCGCTGCCCTCAAAAGATCCACCACCTACAAATCGGCCTCTGTCACACGTCTCTACACTTGCAATCTTGTAGGGGCAATAGGTGGAACCATAGCGGCTGGATTTTTTCTGCTGCCACATCTGGGGGCGCGGAATACGATCTACTTTGCCGCTCTGGTGAACGTGATTATTGGAATCGTGGCGTTATTAGTGGACCGCGACAGCACTGGGGTTCAGGCAAAGGAGATTGTTGTTGAGCTGGTTGCGGCGAAATGGGAAGAGGTGCTTGGTTCGAACAACAGAACGTTCTGGTACTTCGTCGCCTTTGTTTCGGGATTCGTAACCATCAGTACTCAGGTGGCATGGACGAGAGTGCTGACGATGGTAATTGGATCCAGTACTTATGCATTTAGTATCGTTGTGGCTCTGTTTTTGGTGGGCCTGTCCGCCGGCGCCTACGTCATTGGGCGCAAGGACTATTCACGACGATTGTTGCCGGCAATCCTCAGAATTGAGGCAGCTACTGCGGCAGGTCTGTTTCTCAGTTTGTTCATCATCAACCAGATCCCAAACCTGTTAGTAGAGCTCGGACTTAACCTAAACATTTCCAGCTGGCCTGCATTGTTGGCGCTGCAGGTAGCTATTGCTGCGCTACTCATTTTGTTGCCGGCGTTTCTGATGGGCTCCGTAATGCCACTGGTTCTGGTTTGGGCCAGCAATCGCCCTACGTCTGACGCGGTGCCGCTTGTAGGGCGTAGTTATGCCGTGAACACTGTGGGTGCCATTGTGGGCGCCTTCAGCACAGGTTTTCTTCTCATACCATTGCTTACAACGCGGTTCACTATCCTCTTTGCGGCAGGGCTCTGCTTGTTCACGGGTGGCCTCGCCTACAGGCCAAGGTCCGCAACTGCCGATTTGGATCTACGTCGCAGCTTAGCGGTGGGGGTTTCTGTTGTACTTGCGCTCGGGTTGTTTGTTATCTCACCCCAACTTCGTGTCGCGGATTTGTCTATCGGAGCGTACGACAGTCTCGTACGTGTCCTGGCCCGGACTAGAGAAGGTGTTCAGGAAGAGTCGAACCGTACTGGGTCTATGACTCATCAGTTGCTGATGTATGAAGAGGGTCCGACCGCTACCGTATCAGTGCGAAAAGACTGGGGCATCACCTCATTGGCGATTAATGGGCGCACAAACGCCTCCGACAGTGCCGACATGCCTACGCAGGTGATGTTAGGGCAACTTCCCCTATTGGTGGCCCCTAGTATCAAGAACTCACTTGTCGTGGGGTTTGCCTCGGGTGTAACCGTAGGTTCGATGCTGCAGTCGCCGATCGAATCGGTTGAGTGTCTGGAGCTTGAGCCCGCGACGATTCAAGCGTCTCGGTACTTTGAACACGTTAATAACCGGCCGTTAGACGACAAGCGGATGCGCTTGATAATCGACGACGCACGAACGTACCTGCGGGTGACAGACTCACGCTACGACGTGATCGTCAGTGAACCGAGCCATCCCTGGGTGCCGGGCGTGGCCAACCTCTTCACTCAAGAGTTTTTTGAACTCGGTCGCAGCAGACTGACGGATCAAGGCGTGTTTGCTCAATGGTTACAGATTTATCAACTCTCAAATGATAGTTTGCGATCAGTGCTCGCGACGTACAAATCCGTCTTTCCTCATGTGCTTGTGTTTCGTGTTGGAGGCGCAACGAAGGGAAAGGATCTCATTCTCCTTGGCAGCATGAGACCGCTGAGCCTGAACTTCATCAAAGAACGGTTAAGTGATGGACGCATCTCGGCGGAACTCACCCGAGTAGAGATGTCGAGTGAAGAGCAGGTCCGGTCATGGTTTGTCTGTGATGAGACGGCGTTGCTTCCGGCTGTGGCGGGAGCGCAAATCAACACCGATGACAACATGCACATCGAAACGACAGTTCCGCGTGAAGCATTTCTGCCAATGGTCCAGGTGAACTCTGATTGGTTGGAGCGGCTTTCGAAGTAAACGCGAGTTTGGCCGCCACTGAGACGCGTGCTCAATCAAATCCTACACCCGGCAGAAGTTGTGAAAATAATCGGATTCAGCCACAGATCTCACAGATACACGCAGATCTGAATAAGGATGATTGATAAACGCTGCCGTTTTTAAGATTCTGATCCGTGTTCATCTGACGATATCTGTGGCTCAATTTTTTTCACAGCTTCTGCCGTGTGTAGGATTTAGTTGAACTTGTTTAATTGGACTGCAACACTCCCCAGATCCGTTCGGCTGCTTGTTCGCCGCTTCTGATGCAATCGGGAATGCCAACGCCGGAATACGCGTTACCCGCCAGCTCAAGTCCCCGAACACGCCTCGAGAGATCATGAATACGATCAACTCGTGCCTGATGCCCCACTTCGTATTGAGGCATAGACCGCTGCCACTTCGTGAGAGTAGTAAACAAGGGCTCGGCGGTAATACCTAACAATTCGTTTAGGTCGCGTTTCACCGGCGCGAGAATCTCTTGTGTCTCGAGAGCAAAAAACTCCGATTGCAAAGCGCCACCAACGAACGCGCGGAGCAGCACGTGGTCTTCAGGCGCTCTTCCCGCGAACTTGATGCTACTAAACGTACAGGCGATTACAGCGCGCCGCTCGATCGCTGGCACCACAAACCCAAACCCGTCCAACGCATGTGAGATATCCCGGCGCTTGTATGCAAGATTCACAGTGGCGGTGGACTCGTAGCCAATGTTGTCGAGTTCTGAGCTGAGTCTCGAATCGAAGTCCCGCAACAGAGAGGCAGCTGCGTAACTGGGCACAGTGATGCAAATGGCGTTAGCGGTTATCGTCTCTCCAGACGAGGTTCGTACATGCCACTTCGCGGTGCGCGCTATTGACAATGCCTTACTATCAGTCCGCACCAAATCGGTTGGCAGCCTCGCAGCCAGTGTATCAGTCAAAACCTGCATACCGCGGTCAAACGACAAGAACAAGCTGTAACGAGCCCCTGAGACCTCCGCACCTTCCTCTCTTTGTCTTCGCAATGCGCGTATGAGGCTGCCATGTTTGGACTCCATCTCGAGGAAGCGTGGAAACGTCGCGCGCAAGCTGAGCCGTTTGGGATCAGCTGTGTAGATCCCGCCGACCATTGGTTGGGCTATTCTTTCGAGTGCCTCCTGCCCCAGACGGCGTCTCACAAAGTCGGCCAAACTCTCATCGACGTCGCCATTCGACGCTCGCCTTGGGACCACGGTTTCAAGCAGGATTCGCGCTTTGCCACGCCAGGAAAAGATGTCGCTAGTGATCATGGGCCACAGGCGGGAAGGCGCCAGTAAGTGAAAACCCTTTGGCACGTTACATAGACGCCCTTTGCTGACAATGAAACTGCGACGGTACCTGGGGTTTGTTTGAGCCAATCGCGATTTAATTCCAATTCGTGCCGCGAGGTTTATCACTTCTGGTTTTTCTGAGAGAAAGGAATCTGGTCCGTGCTCGAGCAGAAATCCATCGCGCTCCTCGGTCCGCACGATTCCGCCCAGTCGCTTGGAGCCCTCAAGGAGAAGAACCTCGATACGATTAGCGGCGGTCTGGTTGAGCTCCACCAGGCGATTGGCTGCAGCCAACCCCGTAATTCCGGCTCCGATGACAAGTACCCGTTTCATTTGCTAGGAGCTGCAAGGCAACAGTCAATTGGACACTGGCTCGCTGCCTGTCCAAGTTCACCTACGAATGATGCGCGACCATCGAGCTCGATCTGTTCCCTGATCAGTTCGCGAATCATTTTTACAAATAGTGGATCAGTGCCCACTGTTTTGGCCCGAACCATGTGAAGACCGAGGTCGTCGCAGACCCGGCGCGCCTCAGTATCGAGGTCATAGATGATCTCCATGTGATCAGACACGAATCCCACCGGAGCGATGACCACATCGGTTATTCCCTGGCTTTTTATTTTACGCAGCTCGTCGCAAACATCCGGTTCCAGCCACGACTGGTTAGGGGGACCACTGCGGCTTTGATAGACGAGAGCATACCTAAGGTGATTGAGAGATCTGCTGATCAAACGCGCGATTTCTCGTAATTGAATCTCGTATTTACAGTTCACGGCCATCGACTGTGGAATGCTATGCGCCGTAAATAAAAGCATCGTGTTCGCTTGACGCGGTCGGGGGATCAGGTCAAGCGCTGCACGCACATTCGACGCATTCGCCTCGACGAATAATGGATGATTGTAGAAGGGGCGGAGTTTTACGATCCGTGGCGCCGCGATTCCAACCTCGAGGCGAGCAGCTTCAATGTTTTCCAGGTATTGGCGGCAGCTTGAATAGGAACTATAAGCAGAGGTTACAAACGCCAATGCAGATCGCACGCCATCGTTGGCCATTTGCTGAATAGTATCCCGCAGTAGCGGGTGCCAATTGCGGTTGCCCCAGTAAATCTTCAGCTGTGGTCCATGTTCAGATAGCTCTTTGCCAAGTGCCCGGATCAGCCGGCGATTCTGTTCGTTTATCGGGCTAACGCCCCCGAATCTTTGGTAGTGCTCGGCAACTGTGAGAAGTCGTTCGCGTGGCACATTCCGGCCTCTCAGTACATTCTCGAGGAAGGGGATTACATCGTCCCGTCCTTCAGGTCCACCAAATGAGACGATTAGAAGTGCGTCGAAGCTTGCCGGCATTGCAGGTAAATTTTTGGCTCGGCCGAATGGAAATTCAGCGGCGGCTACATTCATGGACCGTGTCCACCAGGGCGATCACATTATCCACAGGCGTTTCAGGTAAGATGCCGTGACCGAGGTTAAAGATGTGACCAGCTCTGTTATTGGCTCTTGATAGAATCCTCTTTGTTTCCCCCACCAGGTGATCGCGATTCGCAAAGAGTGCAATGGGATCAAGATTGCCCATAACCCCGGTGTTCGTTCCGATTATCTGCCAGGCTTCATCAAGTCGTACGCGCCAGTCTACGCCAATGACATCCCCACCGGCTTCACACATGAGTCTAAGGAGGGCGGCAGTTCCTGTGCCGAAGTGGATAACTGGAATTCCGTCAGTTACGCCCCCTATGACGGTCCTGGTATGAGGCAATACAAAGTCTCGGTAATCATCAGGACCGAGACACCCAACCCAGGAATCGAAGATCTGCACAGCTTGAGCGCCCGCGACGACCTGTGCATTCAGGTATCGCACCAGAGATCGCGAAATTAGTGACATCAAGGAGTGCCAGGCACCGGGCTCATTGTACATAAACCGCTTGGTGTGGACGTAGTTTCGCGATCCGCCTCCCTCAATTATGTAAGACGCCAGCGTGAAAGGCGCCCCTGAGAACCCGATAAGCGGAATGCTGGGTGGCAGTGCGCTGCGAGTTAGCTTGATGGCCTCTAGCACATAATCCAGAGGCGTAACGTCGACCAGTTCACGCATTCGGCCAACGTCAGCAGCGGATCTGACCGGGTTATGAATTTCCGGTCCTTCACCCTTGGCAAACTCCAACTCGATCCCCATCGGTTCAATGATCAGAAGAATGTCCGCAAAGATGATGGCGGCATCAACGCCGAGCCGCTCCGCCGCCGTAACCGTGACTTCGGCTGCCAGTTCCGGCGTTTTGCAGAGGTCAAGAAAGCTGGTTCGAGCTCTCACATCTCGATATTCCTGCATGTACCGGCCAGCCTGGCGCATCAGCCAAACAGGTGTGTATGAAACAGGCTCGCGGCGGCAGGCCCGCATGAAGGTGCTCTCGCGAAGTTCTGATGACAGGTTGGCCTCTGTGCTCAATTCACCGCCCCTTGGTTATTTGAACTTTGGTGCCCGGTCGGGCGTTTAAAACTGCGGTTAAGAATACCAATATTACAGGAGCGTTCATCGGATCCTCCGGGGAGAAGCCGCTCAACGCGGTGCACTGAAACCATTCGCCCTTCTGGTGTTGCTGCGTTTCAGACTACAATAAAACCGCACCAGACCGTTAGAGAGGCTGCGGACTCAAAAGTTGTCACAAATCAGTAGTTTGCGGTGTTTGCTTCCTGAGAGCGGTGTTAGATGAGCGGACAAGCTAGAGCGTTGATAGACTCCCTGCCGAACGACATCACAACTGCAGCAAGTTCGCTCAGTTTTGATGAAGCTTTTACGCTGCACCATCGTGCGGTCTTTAGGACGGCGCGTGCCGTTGTGCGCGACTCTGCTCTGGCAGAAGACGTGACGCAGGAGGTCTTTCTGAAGCTTTACCGCAATTTGGATTCAACGCCTGGCGACGAGTGGTTACGTCCCTGGCTTTTGCGCGTCACGTTGAACGTTGCACGCAATGCATTGAGAGGACAGAACCGCTCAATTGCGCGTGACAACGAATACCATAAAGCCAACTACGCCGACGGCTGGTTGCAGCCACCTGAGGAGGATTACGAGCGGTGGCTGGTTGTTGAAGAAGCGCGCAGGGCTTTGGATAAGATAAAGGAGCCGATGCGCAGTTGCCTTCTGTTGAAGCAGCAAGGTCTGTCATATCGGGAGATTGCAGTAACGTTGTCGATCAAAGAGACAAATGTAGGCAGCCTCGTTGCGCGCGGGCGAAAAGAGTTTGCGAGAGTGTACGGCAAAATCGGAGGCAAACGATGAATAGGTGTTTAGACGAAGGCACGCTGCAGAGCTTTAGCGATGGCGAGCTTTCGGATTGGCAAATTGAGAAGGTAACGAGCCACCTGTCGCACTGCGACGCGTGTGCATCCGCTACCCGTGAGTTGGCAAGAGAGAATGAGTTGGTCTCCGCCGCCATGGCTCCTGAGTTCGAGGCGGGCGTGCCTACCGAACATTTGCGGAGGCGTATTGATGAAGCTATTGCGGGCCTGCTCGTAGTGCCCAACCAGGAACCAATCGTACAGCGTTGGGCCAACTCCCTTCTGGGGGCCTTCTCGCTTCGGCAGCCGGTGTTGGCTTATGGCACCCTCGCCGCAACACTCCTCTTCGCCACAATCGCAGGTGTCGTTTATCTTCGCAGCAAGGAGAGAATCCCAAATCTTGGTGCCCAGATGGCAGACAATAAGATTATAGAGTCCACGGGCGGTGCTAAAGGTATCGCAGATGTGGAGCCGCCTCCTGGAGACGAAGGTTCGGACACAAGCGTGTCTAACGTACCAGTTCAGTCGCACAAGCCACTCCGTAGTTTCAGAAAACCCAAAAAAGCAGTCGAAACTGTTGCTAAAGTCGAGTTGTTGCCTGGTGAGCGTAGTTATCTGAGGACGATTGCAGCCTTGGATTCCACTATCAACTCAAATGATCGTCCAATGCGTCCCGCGCTACGAGCGGAGTATGAAAGAAACCTCGCACTGGTGGATCGGGCCCTAGCCGCGGCGAGGACGGCAGCCAAGAGCAATCCGAACGACCCGGACGCCGCCGATTTCGTGTTTGCTGCTTATCAGAGCAAGGTCGACCTTTTGAGTACTGTTGCAGACGCACGCAGCTATAACCGGCAGCCGTGAAGGTGATTTACCACACGATGAAGTTTAGAAGTCTAATCCTATTTGTACTGATTCTGGTGCTGACCACGAGTGTTGCGCTGGCCCGTAGTGCAAGAAAGGCCAACGCGCCTCAGCAAGCCCCGCGTACGATCAGTGCGAAACAAACTGTAACGGTTTCGGTATGTGTCCTTTCCGGAAGTATCAAGGTCACAGGGTGGGACCGCAGCGAAGTTGCAGCCCGCTCCGACGGAGCCCAGATCGAGTTCAGAAGTGTTAGAGGTCAACAGGCGTCATCGCCCGCGGAGAAGATCCAAGTTGTTGTTATCGACGATGGTGATGTTTTGCGGACCACGAGTAGTTGTCAAGCCTCAAGTGACGTCGACTTGAGCGTTCCCCACGGTGCCACAGTCCAGGTGCAAACACGCGATGGCGAAGTGAACATTAGTGGGGTTGCGACGGCGTATGCCGGAACTCAAAACGGCGACATTTACCTGGCGGGGATTTCACGGGTGGTCGAAGTTGGAACAGTAGGCGGTAACGTGACACTCAAGGAGTCGACTGGGAGAATCGACTTGAACTCCATTGGTGGTAATGTGCTCGTGAGAAACGTTCGCCCAGTTGAAGCAGCCGATGCCTTTCAGATCACAACTGTTAGCGGTGATCTTGAGTTACAACAAGTGGGCCACTCCCAACTCGGTCTTCGAACGGTCAACGGGAATCTCCGGATGACGGGACCATTGGCGAGCGGAGCGCGTTATGGAATCAACACGATGTCCGGTGATGTTGTGTTGGCTTTGCCGGCGGATGCTTCATTTCAGTTGCATGCAAGAGTTTCTGCGAACGCAGATATCATTACCGATTTTCCCTTAACACTATTGAATGAGCCTACGCCGCCGGCACGGCCTTCGCCAGCTAATCCCAGATCAGCCCCAGCTCAGCCTGCCGAAACACCTTCTGCTGCAGTTTCGCCTCTACTTCCACCCGCAGATGCACCGCATCCGAAGGCTGCGCCAGACGTGCCTCAGGGAACACCGCCTCCGGGAGCACCAAAAAAAGCAGTGAAGGCGCGAGTAAAAGTTGCTCCTAGCATTGTAAGGACATATAGCCTTCGTCGCGTCAGCGCAATTTGTGGAACAGGCGACGCGGTGATCTCGCTAGCCTCGTTCAGCGGTACGATTCACCTTCAGAAGAATTAATTATTCCACACATACGGTAGTGTGAGGCTCTCGCAAAATCGGGCCTTGAACAGTGTCTTCCCGGACCTTCCGCAGCGGCACAGCAAATTTCCAATTGGCTACTTTAATTGCCACAAAGGACAGGAGTTCGGTGTTCTGGTTATAGAGCAACGCAGAAGGGCCGGAAGCGGCAGTTAGATTGAACCTCCAGGGCGCCGTTTCCGGTCCAAAAACAGCAGGAAGTCAGGGTAAACATCATGTATCGAACCAGAGAAAGAAGAGCGTATCGAGTTTTTTTATTGCTGTTGGTGGCGCTTGCAGTCGTCTCCAGCGCGATGCGGGATCTGCGACGGTTACATACCCTTATGAACGACTTGCATCAGGTCGCGGTGAACTTGGCTGATCACGGCCTTATCCCGACCGTGGCAGCGGCTGCACTGCCAGATGCTCCCAAACCGGTTCAGGATCTTACCCAGCAGTTTCGATGGAGTGGAAGACTTAATCCGGGTATGGCAATAGAGATCAAGGGGCTCAATGGTGACATCGCAGCGGATCTCGCTACTGGTTCAGAGGTTGAAGTCGTAGCGGACAAGCATTCAAGCCGTGGCGATGTGAACGCAGTCAGCATTAAGGTCGTTGAACATGCCGGCGGCGTCACTATCTGCGCGATCTATCCGACCGACAACCCTAGCGTGACTACGCGTTGCGAACCCAGCCGCGGCCCAAGGACATCTGACCCGATTGACACGTCTTCCCAGAGAACAAACGTTCGCAGTAACGATGTACGGGTCGACTTCCGTTTGCGCGTTCCCGCGGGTGTCGATCTGTTGGTACGAACTGTCAATGGCGATATTAGCGCCCAATCATTGTCGAGCAACGTCGAAAGCAAGACCGTAAACGGTAACATCCGGATTGCAACTAGCGGTTATGCAGATGCCAAGACTGTGAACGGAGAGATATCCGCCAGGATGGGTAATGCAAGTTGGACCGGTGCTTTAAACTTCAAAACTGTCAATGGTGAGATTGTGATTGAGCTGCCGGCTGACACGGGAGCAAACGTGCACGCAAGTACATTTAACGGAACGATCAATTCAGATTTTCCGTTAACGTCCCTCGGTAAGAACACTAAACGAAAACTGAGTGGGACAATTGGCACTGGAGGCCGTGAACTGTTGCTGAAAACCTTGAATGGCAGTATCAATCTGCGTCGTGCGAGCTGATTAAGAAACGAAGACACCGTTCGAAAGCGAAAACCATACAAATGTTGAGAAGCATATTAGTTATAGGTCTGATATTGGCGGTGATGGTACTGGTCCCCCAGTCCGCCAAACTCAAGGCTGTTCCCCGACAATTTAATCAAACCGGGATTACAGAACCGTCGGCGGTCAGCCTCACTAGCGAAGCTGAGGACGTGCGCGAAGAGTTCACGCAAAACTATCCCTTGGCAGATAACGGTCGGCTTGTGCTTGAGAACCTCAATGGTGGAGTCAAAATCTCCGGCTGGGATCGGAATGAGGTGCAAGTACAAGCCGTCAAGCGAGCATTCAATCGCGAGCGGTTGGCTGAAGCCAATATTGATGTAACGTCGACACCTGAAGTCATACGCATTCGCACCAGATACCCAAAGGGAAATCAGATATTCAGGGGTGATGAAAAAGGCCGGTACAACAACCCAGCCACCGTGGATTACACGCTGACGATACCGAGAAAAGCGCGACTGGAATCTGTCGAACTTATTAACGGCTCGCTGGAGATTGATGGGGTTGAAGGTGATGTAAGGGCATCCGCCGTCAACGGCAAAGTAAGGGCGCGCGGGCTGACCGGAGAAATCAGGTTGACGACAGTGAATGGACCACTAGAAGCGACATTCACAAAGCTGGAGAACAAGTCCATCTCTCTCAGCTGTGTAAACGGGCAATTGACCCTATTGATCCCTTCGAATTCGAACGCAGTGCTCCGAGCTGGAACTGTGCATGGATCTATTACCAATACCTTTGGTCTGGAAGTTGAGCACGGCACATACGTCGGACATTCGTTATATGGGCAACTTGGAACGGGGGGACCGTTGATCAAACTGGGTAATGTCAACGGCAGCATCCACATAAAGAATATCCAGGACGGCGCCCAACTAAGTACTGCGACTTCGCTGCTGGCGGTAAAAGACAAGGACAAATCAAAGGATAAGGACGACGAAACAGTTGAGGCGCTTGAAAACATTCAAGAGGCCTCACGCGAAATTGCGGCTGAGACTAGAGCGGCAGCTCGCGCGCAGGCGCGGATTCAAAGACAGGTGCAGTTACAAACGCGCCGTGAAGTAGATCGCGAGCTCCAAGAAGCCCAGCGCGAGATCCAGCGGGCCCAAAGGCAGGTGCAACTCGAAGTGCGTCGCCAGTTGCGCGAACAGTTGCGCAATGAGGGTGTCGGCGCCGGCACCGGTGCTGGCGTCGGTAAAGGCGTTGGTGGTTGGCGTGCGAGCGATAAAGAGACCAAGAGCTTTCCGGTTACTGGTACACCGCGCGTGCATATTGCGACTTTTGACGGAACAATCACCGTGCACGGATGGGACAAGTCTGAAGTCTCTTACGAGGCTACCAGACGAGCTGCGACGGAAGCCGAACTGAAGAACATCGTTATTAAGAGTGAGCAACAGGGCGGCGCTGTTTCCATCATTGCAGAGAATGTCGACGGTAATGGCACCACGGATATTGATGTCTACGTCCCGCGAGATGTTTCGCTCAACGTTTCATCGGGAGACGGGCGGCTTAGGCTGGATGGCGTCTCGGGAGACATGACACTACGAACCGGGGATGGCCCTGTTGAAGTTTCCCAGGCTCGCGGTTCACTGAAGCTCAATACGGGAGACGGGCCGATTAAGGTCACAAAGTTCGAAGGTCAGATCGAGGCCCGCACCGGAGACGGGCCCATTCTGCTCGATGGAAACTTCAGAAGTCTGGTAGCACGTACGGGATCCGGGACGGTCACTCTCTCTTTACCTGGCGGGTCGAACTTCACGCTCGAGACGAATGCAGAGGATGTGACGAGCCAGGGGCTTGCGATCAGTGAAGAGGTTGGCCCGTCAAGGCGTTTGCGTCGTTGGAAGGTAGGGGAAGGCGGGAATGTCTTTACCGTCAGTACGGGTGAGGGAAAGGTGATTCTGCGCGCTGGGCAGTAGTTGCGCGCGCTTTGGCATCCCACTCCGTTGGTTTCCGATTTCTCGGAAATGTTTACGAGAACCTTGCGCACAAACTCAGCGTAAGGTCAGGTATCAGGCCGCAGGGTTCTCTTGCTCTTTACCGAACGGAATAGTCTCCCCGGCCGCTTCCGTAAGCTATTCAGAAGAAAAAGGGGCTGCGCTGGTTGCGATCTGTGCGCAACTGTTGACGCTCTTTGCGCAGGATGGATGATGATCAAGGGAACGTCACTCGTTTGTGCCTGTCTGCTTTCCTCACTGACTGTTCTGGCGCAGTCAACCACTCCCCCAACTCCTTCAGAGGTAAGCGCAGCGCCTCCAGCAACTGCTTCCTCGTCACCCACTCCTGCAGTCGCGGCGGCATCGCCAACTCCCACGAGTTCTACCAGCCCAACTACGAACACAAGTGGTACCAATGGAACTAATGAAAACAGTGCCGTGTCTGCGGTTGCTCATGCACCTGCAACAAAGGGAGCATTTGTACTGCCCCCCGAGAAGGCGAAACCTGTCGTGGTACCGAAATTCGAGAAGCCACCAGTCATTGACGGCAAGCTCGATGAAGACGTGTGGCAAGTTGCGGCAGTGCTGAAGGATTTTTACCAGATAGATCCGGGCGACAATGTTCCGCCGTCGAAACCCACGGAAGTATTGATCGGTTATGACGCGAAGCATTTCTACGTTGCATTTCGTGCGTTTGATGAACCCGACAAGATCAGAGCGACGGTAGCCAAGCGTGACAATATCTTCCAGGACGACTACGTCGGATTTTTTCTCGACACATTCAATGACAAGCGCAAAGCCTTTGAGATGTTCTTCAATCCGCTTGGGATCCAAGGTGACGGAATTCTCACCGAGGGCAGTGGCGAGGATTTTAGCGTCGATGTCCTGATGGAATCGAAGGGCATCATTAACGAAACCGGATACATTGTTGAAATCGCGATCCCGTTCAAATCCATTCGATATGAGGCGGGTAAGGAGAAGCTTTGGGGGGCGCATTTTTTCCGTCGCATCAAGCGTTTCGAGAATGAGCTTGATTCGTGGATGCCATTTTCCCGCAGTGTGAGTAGTAATCTGAGTCAGGCGGGCCACTTGACCGGATTGGATGGTATCGCGGTGGAACGTACCTTAGAGATTATTCCTAGTCTGACCTTGTCGCAGGACGGAAAATTTGTTCGCACGTATGGAGTTTTTCCCAACACGTCGGCGGCAGCCACTGACACCGGACGAATAGTCAATCAGCCGATACATTTTGATCCTGGCCTGACGGCGAAGTTCATACCCAGTTCGGCAATCACGCTTGATTTGGCCATCAATCCTGACTTTGCTCAGGTTGAGGCTGATCAACTGGTGGTAACTGCCAACCAGCGTTTCCCGATCTTTTTCGAAGAGAAACGCCCGTTCTTCCTCGAAGGGATTGACATATTTCGAACTCCGATAACTGCGCTTCACACGCGGGCAATCGTAGATCCGGATATCGCCGTCAAGACGACGGGTAAGATCGGAAGAAACACTTTTGGCATTATTGCCGCGAGTGACAATGGCCCCGGCACCTTTGTGGGAGACGAGAGGCTCAATGCCAACAACTTTCGTTTCCTCGACAAGAACGCGTACATCGGAGTCCTGCGTCTAAAGCGGGATGTCGGTAAAGAGAACAGTATTGGTCTGCTCGCGACGAGTTACAATTTTATTGAGAAACACAACCAGCTAGTTTCGATTGACGGTCGATTCCGCTTCGATAAGCAGACGACGTTAACATTCCAAGCCCTGGGGACGTCGTCTCGTAACTTCTTTTTTGATCCCCATGACCCCTGCGGCTTACCCGGTCAGCAACCCGCAGGTTGTGGAGCCGTAGTAGCAGGCGTTCCTCCAGGTACACGCTATCGCACGGGAAACGGTTTCGGATACTCGGTGAATTATGTTGTATCGGGACGAAACTGGGGTGGGGAGCTTGGTGGTGAAGGATTCACAAAGGATTATCGTGCGGATGTCGGGTTCTTTCAAAGAACCAACTCCAATTTTAATTACGGTTACATCCGTTACAATTCCGATCCTAACAAGAAGAAGAAAATCATCTCGTACCACGTCCACAATTCTACTCATATCGACTATGACTGGCAGGGGCGACTGTACATCTGGGAGAGTGAAAACCTGATCGAGTTCAACCTGCCGCGTTCCAGCTGGATTGGTGTTTGGTGGGAACCGGCCTACGAACGCCTCTTCGATCACGAATTTGGTCCGACACGTGAAGCTCGTCCCTGTAATCCGTTCTCGGTAACAAACAAGTGCACCTTTTATGGCGAGAGCACCGAACGGGCCACGATGAAGCAACACATCTCGGGATATTTTGGATCGAACTTCAGCAAGAAGATACAGTTTAATGGTCAGGTTATTTATCGCGCCGGCCACTTGGATCTGGATTTTGGGAATGGTTCAAGATACCCGAGAGTTAGTCCAGCGGCGTTGTTACTGGGCCAGAGTGCGCCGCTAGATCCGGGCCGTGGCGGACTGTTGCAAGTTACTGCCGGTATCACTTATCAACCGACGAACGAGTTTCGTACTTCAATAAATCTGAACAAGCAGCGTCTGCGAAGATATGACACCAACCTGGTTGCATTCGATGTGAATATCCTTACCTGGCGCGGGACTTATCAGTTCACGAAAGCCACCTTTGCGCGAGCGATTGTCGATTACAATACTCTGAACCGTAGGGTGCGAGCCCAATTTCTTGGAGGCTGGACACCTAGTCCCGGAACCTCCTTCTATGTCGGGTATAACGACGACATGAACTACGAGAGCTTGCACCCGTTTACGCGCGAGATAGTTCCGGGCTTCAGACGCAACACGCGCACATTCTTTGTGAAGATGTCCTATTTGCTTCGCAAGAGCTTTGGAAGTTAATGTTCATGAGAGTCTGTCAAAATCTGTTACACGTCCGCTCGAACTAAGACACGCTCTTCATGGACCAACAAAATCTACCCACGGCAGTGGGTAGTCGTTTCAGATCCGGCCCACAAAAGCGCCGACCCCGCCCCCTTATTTCTCAATGTGCCAACGCACAAGGACCGGCGAAACTGGAAAAGCCGAATACTACTCCTCTGGTGTGGCTGCCAGGATTAGAAACAAGAAAAGGGGGCATCGCGCCATACTCTCTTGTTGAATCTTCTTTTGGGGGAAAGGATGCTGATTTTGAGGTTCATCACTGGTATCGTTATGTGTTTGCTTTTCACCGGCTTTGTCGCAAGGGGAGAGGCGCAGGACACATCTGAAATAGCGGCTCGTCGGCTGATTGCCGTGACTTTTGATGATTTGCCCGCAGCAGGCCGGTCACGCAATTATGATGCTAATGTCATCAAAGATATGACGACAAACCTGCTGCGAGCGTTTGACACCTATAATATTCGTGTCGTCGGATTCGTAAACGAGAGAGGCCTTTTTCAGAAAACCGGAGAAGTGGATGAGCGCATTGCTATTCTTCAGATGTGGCTAGATAGTGGACAGGAATTAGGTAACCACACATTCTCGCACCCTTCATTCAACACGACGCCGCTCGCCGAGTACGAAGAGAATGTTGTTCGTGGTGAGACCGTCACAAAAATGCTGCTTGAGAAGAAGGGAATGAAACTGCGGTATTTTCGCTACCCATTCTTCTTTACGGGTCCGACGCTCGAAACCAAAAGGGCTTTCGAGAGATTTCTAACCCAGCGTGGCTACACGAATGCTCCTGCGACGATTGATAATCAGGATTATGTGTTTGCTGACGTCTACGCTAGAGCGAAGGAGAGAAATGATAAAGAAACCATGAAGCGCGTAGTTGAAGCCTATGTCGCATATATGGAAAAAATGCTTGAGTTTTATGAGAAAATGTCCGTTGATCTATTTGGGCGTGAGATTCCGCAAGTATTTTATGTTCATGCCAATCCGCTCAACAGTTACCACTTTGAAGAACTCGCTCAAATGATCAAACGAAGAGGTTACACTTTCGTTTCGTTAGAGCAGGTTTTGCAAGATAAAGCCTACAGTCATTCAGACAATTACGCTGGCCCGAATGGTATTTCATGGCTGCAAAGATGGTCGATTACAGAAGGAAATGATTTCCGAACCGAACCGGATGTACCTAAGTTTGTAAAAAAGTTGTTCGCCTCGAAGTAGATCGAGTCAAAAAACATATTGGCTTTTTATTAGGACGACGGGAATAGAATTAGCGGCCTCACATATTGTGTAGGAGACACAGATATGATGGTGCGATTGTCTCGGTTGCTGGTTCCAACGATTGCCCTGACTCTTTCTTCCCCGCAGATCGCTATCTTTCAGTCAGGTAAGAACGCTGATCCTCTCAAGCATTACACAACCTGTAAGGTTCCCGGCGATTTGAAGATTAAGGAAGTCACACGCAGAACGGCGGGCGATAAGTATCGGGAGGTTACGACCGCCAACGGCAAAGAGAAGGTTTCGGTCGTCGACGGCTACCGAGTAATGTTCGCATACCCAGATCTGACCTATTACTTTGCCAACGTCAAGATCGAGCAGTCGGCTCCCGAAAGTTATCTTCAAGACAAGGAGATACTTGTTAATCAACTGAAACATTATTCATCCACAAAAGAAGCGACGGCGATCATTTTCGCAGACAAGACAATGATCAATGGATTTGAGCACTACGGAGTAGATCGCGACAAGATCGATATTGGAGGTCAAGTGGGAATTCATATTCTCTTTTATGATCCCGCCCATCTAGTTCTCACCATCTACTTTCTCAATCAGTCAAAAGCTGTCTTTCTTAACAAGCGCAGATTTGAGAGTATTACAGAATATCGAGAGCTGAGGGATGACTTTTTAAATCACTATTCAGTCTGTATTAAACGCTTTGAAGATGCGCAACATTGATCAATCAACAGGGGTACACCGGAGTGAGGCGAGAATCATAAGGAGCGATTACATTTGAGCACTCAGTGATGCGCTGTGCATATATTCATTAGGTCGAGGAAAGGCGATCAGTTATGTGCATGACTGATGATTGCGGCGCCAACTCAACTGGTAGCAGGTTTTTTCTGGTTGGGGCGGCAACTATTGCCAGCGTTCCGCTTTGGAATCGGCGGGCGGCTCGTGCCCAAGAAAAGCAGCCTGAGACCCGAGTCTTGGACGACATCAAGATTCAGCATGGCAAGGTGACCTTTAAACATGGCGGTAAAGAGACCATTGGCGGGTTCATAGCCCGGCCTAAGCCTGAAGGGGCTTATCCGGCAGTGCTCGTCATAGCGGGCAACAGGATTTCGGAGGAGTACATCCCGAACACCTGTGCCGCATTGGCAGTCGCCGGCTTCGTAGGGCTAGCGCCTGACATTTTTCACCTTCTACCCGACATGGCTAAAACCCCGGAAGAGATGCGCAAGGCGTTAGCAGAGCACACTGACTTAGACGTTTTAGAAGACATTCAGGCTGGCGCTGATTATCTGAAAGGGCAACCGTTCGTCAAAGGCGGCGGCATTGGCGTGCTCGGATTCTGTTACGGCGGGCGGATAGCGATGCTCTACGGCGCTCGCTCGCGTGAAGTAGATGTGGTGGTGCCGTTTCATCCGGGGAAGGTAACCGCGGCAGAGGTGGCGCGGCTCAAAGCTCCAGTGCAGGTGCATTGTGGGACCGCCGATCGCCACGTGTCAGTTGCAGACATCCGGGATTTACAGACGATGTTGCGGAAGCAATCCACGCCCGTTGAGGTGCATTTCTACGAGGGTGCGGATCACGGCTTTCTCGCTTACACGCGCCCATTCTATAAGCCAGATGCGGCTACGCTAGCATGGGGGCGCACCACGCAGTTCTTAGCGAAATCTCTGAAGTAGACAAATGGAC
>DATETN010000131.1:0-44748 GCA_035283645.1 Pyrinomonadaceae bacterium | reverse complement strand
TCGCTCGCCCTTCTGGGCCGCCAAGTTTCTGGACCAATGGTGCCGGGCAGTGATGCGTTCGCGGATCGGGCCGATGAAGAAAGTTGCTCAGAGCCTGCGCCAGCATCAACCCCTAATCCTTAACTGGTTTGTCGCAAAAGGGACCATTTCCGCAGGCAAAGTTGAAGGGCTAAACAACAAAGTGAAACTGACTATGAGTAAATCCTATGGCTTCCGCACCGAAGCAGCCATTACTTTAGCCCTTTATCACAACCTTGGCGCTCTCCCAGAGCTGGAACCTACCCACAGATTCTGCTGAGGAGGCAAAAATCAGGTGCACAGCGCCTCCTCACGTCACCCTGCTCTCTGTCTGTCATCAGAATGCAGCTATAATGGCCCTTCATCGAGCGGTCTTTGTCGTTGCTTTTTGTCGTCGCTTTTGCGTTGCTCTAATCGCTGTCTTTTCTCTTTAGCTGCTGCTCTTAAACTGCTGCTGTTCTTTGACAAATTGCGCTCGTGCGGGTGGGTATGCGGTCACGAACTACCCGTTCTTAACCCAAAAAGAACGGGATAATGAGACGGGGCTGGATTACTTCCTTGCAAGATACTACTCCTCGATGCAAGGGCGGTTCACTAGCATTGACCCTGGGAACTATCAGGCTATGCTTGATCCAAGTGACCCACAGTCTTGGAATGCTTATTCGTACGTAAATAACAATCCACTGCGACGGGTCGATCCTGATGGCAAGGGTTTTTGGGAGAAGCTTGGCAACCTTCTGGACTATGGATATTGGGCGAGCAATGTTGAGATTGAGTTAATGGCAGCCGAAAGGCGAGAGTGGCTCAACCAGCACTACTATGAGAGAGACGATCAGGGCAACTGGCGACCATACGAAGCGAGCCAACTGAGCACGCGGGATGCCTTCGATAAATACAACGAAATAAAATTCCTTTACGATAACAAGCAACTCCACCCGCTAACTGATCGGGAGATTCTGGAAGCGCGGAACTTGGCTCCGACTATAGGATCTCGTACTCGCGGTCCATCGGGCCGAGTGTCCACTGAGAAATATCTCGAAAAGAATTGGGACAAATCAACCTTTGGCAGCGTGAAGAAGTCTGTAGAATATCATGTCAAACAGCATGTAACGAGACTAGGAAGAAATATGTCAGAGGTGGAATACACTCAGCGTGGCCTGAAGGCATTTGCTGATATAGCGGCAAAACGCAGTCCCGCAACGGATAGATTGGGACGCGCAGCCGTGAAAGTTGTATCTAAGGAAGGCAGTGGGTTGTTTACCCCACAGGGGAAGATAATATGGTTCCAGCCAAAGTTTTAGAAGAGCTAAAGCAACTATATGAATCCGAAGAACGAGCGATTGATCTGCATAAATACACCGACCGTATGTTTGATATGGTCTTTGAGATCATTACGGCTGATTCCTTCGTGGCCGGGGTCGCGAGCAAGATTCTAGATCGAGAGACCGTTACTCCAGAAGAAACTGCTGCTATCAGTAATCCACTATTGTTAGAAAGTCGTCGGTGGCTATGCGACGATGGACAAACTATCGACCTCCAACCCTATGACGAGATTCACCAAGTCGCTATTAGCATTGAGCGCCTCCGTGCTAAATGCAAGGAGGTCCTTGAGTTCTCAGTAGTAGCACCTAACTGTTGATTTCCGTCAGACTTTCTTTGACAATTCGCTCTCGGGCGCGGGCTGCAACTACCCGTTCTTAACCCGCAAGGAACGGGACATTGAGACCGGGCTGGATTACTTCCTTGCCCGATACTATTTTTCGACTCAAGGCAGATTCACTAGTCCCGACGAGTTCGCAGGCGGACCTGAGGAGCTATTTGATTTCGCAGAGGACGCCGCCGACAACCCCACATTCTACGCAGACCTTGAGGAGCCGCAATCACTAAATAAGTACCAGTATTGTTATAACAACCCTCTTGCGTATGTCGATCCCGATGGACATGCACCCAACGACAAGCCGGTAGTATTCAAGTTGGATGAGCGTGAGGCTCAGAGAGCACTAGATGAATGGCAACGCTGCGAAGGGAAAACCGTGCCTGTTCCGCGTACTGTACGTGTTGAACACGCGTTTGTTATAATCTCCCAGCCTTGCATGAGAACAGGTCGGGCGGTCGCTGCTGAGCGATCTTTCAGTCAGTCGCGTGCAAACGCGGGTTACGATAAAACGCTCAGGAGAGGAAAGTCCGAACACTACAGGGCAGCGAGCCCGCTAACGGCGGGGCGTCGAGGCAAACTTCATGTTTCCGGAAACTCCGGGTTCAGAAGGGGCTCGACGACGACAAGTGCAACAGAAAACAGACCAGCCGTCGACGTAATGTCGAAGGTGATGGGTGAAATGGTGCGGCCCGCAGCCTTTACCGGCAAGGGCTTAAAGTAAGAGCGCACCGGCGGGTGTGGTGACATGTCCGGCCAGGCAAACTCCTCGCAGTGCAAGACCAAATAGGGAGGCGTCAATAGGGCTGCCCGCCCGATGCAGTTGAGCAATCAGCTGCTACGACCTCCGGGTAGGTCGCTTGATCCGTCTGGTAACAGGCGGGCTAGATGAATGATCGCCGCTCCGGACTCCGGAGTACAGAATTCGGCTTATAGACCTGTTCTCAGCGCCTGGCAATCTCAACCATCAAGCCCTTGGGCAATTAGGAGTCCAATCCACACTACACCTGTGAAGGAGTAACTGCCGCGCATGGCAAATCGTAAGGGAGTTTTCATTGGGGCCTATGTTCCCAACCACCTGAAAGAGTCTCTGCGCCGTCGTGCCGCGGCTGAACATCGTACGCTCTCGCAGGAGATCACTCGCATCCTCGAAGAGGCAGTCCATGGGCGGGGCCTTCCACCCGGCAGCATCGACCGTCGCAACCGCGAGTCTACGCCACGACGCCGCTCGACCGACCCAAGCCCCAGGCGGCGTACGAGCGATGTTCCAAATCTCCCCGGTGGTGGCAAAGGGAACGATGACCGGAGTTAAGCCTAATTGAAATACGTCGTCGTTGGCGCCCTCATTTTTCTTCTGTTCCTGTTTATCTATCGGCGCTTGCGTCCGTACATTCAGTTCATTCGGCATGTCTCGAAGGTTGCTGGCGGAGTCCTCAATCAAACCCCTTCAGCACCAAGGGCCTCAATCGAAAACAGACTAACCCGTTGCGTAGGATGTGGCACGTGGGTGCCTATGGACCGGGCGCTGACTATTGGCTCAAGTTCCGCGCACTACTGTTCAAAACAGTGCATTGAAAGCCCGTCGTCAAAACGCAATAGAAGAGCCGGATGATTTGTTGACTTACCCTGCCGACGCCTCTTCGGGTAACAGGTTGCCCGCTTCATGAATGGCTTTGTCGGTATCGGTGAAGTAGAGCACCACAGTTCCAATCAAAAACAGCGCGATTATTGAAAGCAGAGCTTGCCGGTAGGAATTTGTCGCTGCCACAACCTGGGCAAAGATGAACGGCCCCAGCCAGGACGTTCCCCTTTCCGACACTTCATATAGTCCGAAGAAGGAAGCCTCGCGCCCGGCGGGGATCATTCGTGAGAAAAGCGATCGGGACAACGCTTGCGATCCACCCAGAACGATCGCGATTACAGCTGCCATGAACCATGCCTGCTGAGTTGTTTGGAGGAATCCATAGCCGTAAATTACTACGCCACACCACAGCACCAGCGATATCAGGATTGCATTCTTCGTTCTGATGGCATATGCGATCCGTTCGAAGAGTAATGCCCCAAAGACAGCGACGAACTGGACCACCAGGAAGATCAGCAGCAGGAAGGATTGATCCGTCTCCAAGCCGCGTGCTTTGAATAGCTCCTGCGCGAGAAACACCGACGCCAATCCAATCACGGTTTGGATTCCATCATTGAAAAACAGATACGCGATCAGGTATCGAAGCGTGTGTCGCAGCCGGGCCAGTTCTCGAAACGTTCGCCCCAATTCAGAGAACCCGATTCTCAAATAACTCTGGTCTTTTGGCAGGGTTCTTTCCGGTGCGCGCGACCGTAAGACGCGGAACGTAATTACAGCAAAACTGCCCCACCACAAGCCGGCTGAAAGCAGGGAAACTCGCACGGCCATGGCGGTTGAAAGTCCAAGGCGTTCTGCGTTTGAAACGAGTAGAAAGTTTCCCGCCAGTAGCAGCCCGCCACCAAAGTAACCGTAAGCAAAACCCCGGCTCGACACTTTGTCCCTCTGGTCTTCAGTGGTGATCTCATTAAGAAAGCCGTTGTAGAAAACGATTGCCGCCCCGAAGCCCAGATTTCCGATGATGAAGAGTAGCCCTCCCCACCAGTAGAGTTCGACCGTGACAAAAAACATCAGGCAGGTGGCCAACACACCTGTGTAGCAGAAGATTGCCATCATCTTCTTTTTCATATGCGAGTAATCCGCGATTGACCCCAGAATCGGCAGCAGAAACACCTGCAAAAACACCGCTACAGCGATGCAGGTGGGGAAGAAAGACTTTGCGGTAATTGAGAAGGGCCCGAGGTCGGCGACCGTACCGTTCTCACCCACGGCCTGTTGTGCCATCTCGGTAAGGTATGGTCCATAGAGAGCACCGGCGATAGTGGTTGAGAAGGCCGAGTTGGCCCAGTCATAGATCTTCCACGCGAATATTTCGCGTGGGTTGTTCTTACCTGGAGGTAGAGGTGGATGTTCCAGGGGCCTGTTCCTTCATCCTGAGACGCTGGGGCCCACAGCCCGCTCAACGATTGCGGGCGTGATGTCAGCGAGCGTTTGGATCTTGGTGGCCATATCTCGCTGGCCAGCGCCCCAAACTATGGTTGGCACATCGTTCAACGTGTGATTGCGTGATGACAGGTCTTCGATGTTTCCGTGGTCGCTCGTGAGTATGACTGTTGTTTGATCCAGATTCAGAAGATTTAGCAGTTCTCGAATCATCGAAGCGAGGTTTTGTAGAATTCGTCGAGCCCCGGCAGTGTCTTGCGCATGTCCCATCTTATCGGTGATGAAGTACTCGTACAGTGTGAAGCGATGCTCAGAGACTATGGAGGCGAGAATTCGTGCCGCCTCCCTGGGTGAGCGGGCTGGAACGCTTGTGCCAGTCTCAATCAGGAACTGGTTAGTAAAATCCTGATACAACGCGTTGCCATTGCGAACATCGTCGATGGTGCGAAAGGGAAGTTGCGCCGCCTCCACTGCAGCAGTGGTTGCCGATACCCATCGCGGTCGCTCAGTAAAGAACCTGTCTCTGTATGCATTAGCAAATGTCAACCCGTCGACACCAGCATCTTTCAGTTGTAAGAAGATCGAGTGACGGCTCAAAATTTCGCGCAATTCCGCGTTCGGGAACCCTTGCTTGTGGTATCCAAGGGTCGCCGGCGCGTTGATGCCCGTCAGGATTGTGGTTTGTCCGGAAGCGCTCTGCGGACGACCGGCCACGCCTAACCTCGGGTCCGTCGGTACGAGAACCCCACCTGATATTACCGGAGACAGTTCGTCCTGAAAGATCCCGAGTGGCTCGGCATCGGGCAGCCCGTCAAGTGGGTTCGCAGGACCACGACTGCCAATGCCGAGCCCATCGATAAAGAAGAGCAGAACTGAAACCGTGTCACTCATCAACCAATACGCCACGGTCCCGGTAGAGATTTATTTTATTGTGGAGGGTCTTGAGGCTGATCCCGAGCAGTTGTGCTGTTCGAGTCTTGTTTCCGATTTTCTTCAATGTCCGCAGGATCATCTGGCGTTCCATCTCATCGATCGGCGTGCCCACAGGGAAGCTCAGCGTATCTTCATCTCGCTGCTGCTCGCGCTGATCAATCGGGTAGGGCGCAAAGTGGTGCCGCTCGATCTGCTCGCCTGAACAGATCACGACTGCGCGCTCGATTACGTTACGCAGTTCACGCACGTTGCCCGGCCACGCATGAAAGCTGAGAGCAGCTACTGCCTCTCTGCTGAGAAATCGCGCCGGGCGTCCATGTTTTTCCGCCAAATGCGTGACCAGATGCTGGGCCAAGAGCGGCAAGTCATCTTTGCGATCCTTTAATGCAGGGAGACAAATCGTGAATACGTTTAGGCGGTAAAGCAGGTCTTCTCTTAGCTTTCCAGCGCGGACAGCCTCATTCGGGTCGCGGTTGGTTGCGGCAATGAGACGAACGTCGATGGGGAGTTCGTTCTTGCTTCCCAACCGCCGAACTGTACGCTCCTCAATTACCCGCAGAAGCTTCGCCTGTAGGAGCGCGGGCATCTCGGCAATTTCATCGAGCAGCAAGGTTCCACTGTCTGCCAACTCAAAACAGCCCTGGCGCCTTGATGCGGCGCCTGTGAAGGCCCCCTTCTCGTGGCCGAATAACTCCGACTCCATCAACGTCTCAGGGATGGCCGAGCAGTTGATGCCAATGAATGGCTTATCTCGACGAGGACTCAGGTGATGAATTGTGCGTGCAACCAGTTCTTTACCTGTGCCAGATTCTCCTGTGATTAGCACCGACGCCGAGGAAGGAGCAACCTGTTCAATTAACGCATAGACCTCACGCATTGAAGGAGAATTACCCACTAGTCCCCAAAACGCTCCTCGCTCCTGAAGTTGACGGCGCAGTAATTCATTTTCACGGCGCGTCTCAACAAGCTCCAGCGCCCGGTCCAAAACCACTTTGAGGTTTTGAGGGTCTACAGGTTTGTCGAGATAGTAGTAGGCTCCCTCGCCCTGGATCGCGCTCAGGGCAAGGTCTACTGAACCGCTGTCACTCAGAAGGATGATCGGTATGTTCGGGTATTTGCTCTTGAGATCTCGCACCAATGCGAGCGCATCTGCCCGGGGCTGCGATGAGCCGGCAATGATTACTGACGGATTTACAGTAACCTCCGGCGGCTCAGAGGAGCTAGTTTCGACAATCGATTGACAGCTCGATTCAGAGACCATCTTCTGAAGGAGGGTTGCCGTTTTGGAGTCGTTTTCTATGATTAAGACAAGGCGAGAGTTCATTCTCTGGCAGTTTAGCATGACCTGTTCAGAGAAATGATGACGGACCGGAGCGTGAAAACCCCCGAACTTCATCTCGGGTTGGTTTAAAAGTCCCCCGATGAAGTCGGGGCTGTGGCTTGCCGCAAGTTCACGCTTTCCCGAAATACGTCACAATCGCGTTCACCAGGGCTGGCACGGTGAAATGGCCCGGCTTGATGTGGACCTGTAAGCCAAACTCGACCACCGTCGCTGCTGTCACATCGCCAATACAGGCAATCGCAATATTCTTAAGCACCACACTCAAGTCATTCGTTCCAAACAGCTGGGCCAGGTTTCTAACCGAGGACGCGCTCGTAAACGCGATGCAGTCCGCGCTCCCTGCTAACATCGCCGTTAACCTGGCCGCGTTCACATCCGAGGGCACAACCGTTTTGTAGACGGGAACCACATCGACGCGAGCGCCGGCGGATTCCAGTGCCTGCGGTAGATAGTCTCTCGCGACTGCCGCACGTGGCAGGAGAAAGTTCAGACCAGCGAGCGCTTCCCGACCGCCGGTAAACCGCAGCAGCGCGTCGAAAACACCTTCCGCCTTGAATGTTTCCGGAACTAAGTCGACATGGACTTGCAGAGCCCGCAACTCCTCAGCAGTCGCTTCTCCAATCGCACAAACTCTTAAGTCATCCAGCTCACTGACTGCGTGCCTACGTTCGACGAACCGCTTGAAGAAGTGCTCGACCCCGTTCGCGCTGGTAAAGATCAGCCAGTCATAACCGTAAAGGTGTTCGATCACTTCATCTACTCTTTCGTAACTATCAGGAGGCGCGATCTCAATCGTGGGACAAAGGATGACAGTGGCGCCGAGTTTCTCAAGTTCGTTCGCAAAGCTCTCGGCTTGAGCCCGCGCGCGAGTTATTACGATCGAGTGGTCGGCGAGTGGAAGGGGCATTGTGATTTTAATAGATGGAGTTGATGCGGGCGGGGACGCCCGCGTTCCGAAACAAAGTGTTCCGAAACAAAGTGTTCCGAAACAAAGTGCTCCGAAACAAAGTGTTCCGAAACAAAGTGGTGCGGGCGGGGACGCCCGCGTTCCGAGGCAGATCACGACAGTAAACGGGTGGCGCCGTTTGACATCAGACGGTCCGCCAGTTGTTGGCCCAGGGTCTCACCGTGCTCGCTTGGGCCGGTGATGTGATCGCGCAGGATCTCGCTTCCGTCCTTTGCAGCAATCAAGCCCTCCAGGCGCAGCTCGCCGTACACCACCACAGCATGTCCGGCGATCGGTAACTCACAGCCACCTCCAAGCCCTTTTAACAAAGCACGTTCAGCACGACAGGCAAGACTTGTCGGCAGGTGGTTCAACTTTGAAACCAGTGCAACGCTATCCTGGTCATTGGTGCGAGTCTCAATGCCTATAGCGCCCTGGCCCACGGCCGGGAGCATCAACTCCGGTGATATGGGAACGCTGATTCGGTACGCCAGATTCAATCGGCGTAGACCTGCCGATGCCAGGATCAACGCATCGTACTGACCATCATCGAGTTTCCGCAGACGCGTATCCACGTTCCCCCGTAAATCCTGAATTACGAGGTCTGAACGCAGGTGCTTCAACTGTGCCAGTCGCCGCGGGCTGGATGTTCCAATAACAGAGCGCTCCGGCAAGTTCTCCAGCGACGTTGCCTCATTCTCGAGGCTGCCGCCAAGGATCAGAGCGTCACGGGGATCTTCTCGTTCACAAATCGCAGCGATTGTAAGTCCGTCAGGAAGAGTGGTCGGCAGGTCTTTCAGGGAATGCACCGCAAGGTCGATTCGTCGGTCAAGCAAGGCTTCTTCCAATTCCTTTGTGAAGACCCCTTTGCCACCAATTACCGACAAAGGCTCGGTCTTAACATCTCCTGAAGTCTTGAGTATTTCGATCCGAACCTGGGTGTAGGGATCGATCAGAGCGAGCTTTGCCTTCACCCATTCCGATTGAGTCAGCGCGAGTCTTGAGCCGCGGGAACCGATTACAAAAGTGTCCTTCATCCGACGCCTACTCCTCCAGCCCAAAGATGTCACGCCACGCCTGGATTGTTTCGATGTCGCTGGCTTCGTACGAGCGACGCATTTGACTCAGGACTGGATGGGAGATTTTATTCACAGTCGATAGCAGCAACGCTTCCACTGCTCTTTCTTGCTCCGGCGTCAGCTGTCCCAGGCGATTCTTTTGCCGAGCTAGCTCGAGCCGGGCGATATCCTGCAGCTTCTGCCGCAAAGCGCCTATAGTCGGTCCGAAATCGAGTGCACGCAGTGCCTGTTGGAACTGCATGATCTCTGATTCGACAATCAATTCGGCTCGCTCAGCCTCCTTTTCGCGTTCACGAATGTTGGAAGTGACGACCGCTTCCAGATCATCGATGTCGAACACGAACATGTTGGGAAGCTCACCAATCGCGGGATCGACATTCCGCGGCACGCTAATATCGATGAAGAATGCCGGCCGATTGCGCCGCTCTTCCAGTGCTTTGCGGGCCAACGCCTCCGTGACGACGTAGTCTTCAGCGCCCGTCGAGCAGATGACAATGTCAGCTTCCGCCAGATAATCGGGAAGGTCGTTCAGGGAAATCGCAGTTCCGTTGAATTCTGCTGCCAGACGCTCCGCCGTCTCAACAGTGCGGTTCGCGATGAGGACGCCTTCAGCGCCTGCATTGATAAGATGTCGAGCTGAGAGTTCTGCCATCTCGCCCCCGCCAATCAGCAGTACTGAATGGCCCTTCAGCGTGTTGAAGATCTTCTTCCCTAACTCGACTGCCATATAGCTGATCGATACAGCATTGGCGGCAATACCGGTTTCAGTTCTAACTCTCTTCGCGACATGGAATGCATGATGCACCAGTCGATTCAATACGCGCCCTGCCGTACCTGCTTCTAACGCGAGCGAGTAAGCACGGCGAACCTGGCCGAGCACCTGAGGTTCTCCCACGACCATTGAATCGAGCGAAGAGGTGACACGAAAGAGGTGTCGAACAGCGTCCTCTTCGGTGCGGTTATAGACGTGATCGTAAAAGAAGTCGCGGGGCAGGTTGCGGGAAACACTAAGAAAGTCGCTGATGCGTTCAGTACCCTCCTGCATCTTCTCGGTCGTAGTGGCGGCGACTACTTCAACTCGATTGCATGTCGAAACGATCAAACCTTCGCGTACGACCTCACCATCCACAAGCAGACGCAGGCCTTCTGTGCATGCCTCTTCAGAGAAGGCCAGTAGCTCCCGCATCTCAACGGGGGCTGTCTTATGATTTACTCCGACGAGTACTATTGACATGGGTTCGTTCGGGTTTTTACTCATTCCTTACCCGAAAACGTGATAGCCGCCCATTAGCCGGGCGCCAAAGAAAGTGCACAAGACCAGGGCAAAGCCGGCAACGCCCAACCACGCCGCGCGACGCCCGCGCCAGCCTGCGGTCGACCGGTAAATTATCAATAAGAGGTAGAGCAGCCATGTGAGCGCTGCGAAGATCTCCTTTGGATCATTCCGCCATATGTGGCCGTCGCGTGATGCGGACCACATCATGCCCGTTGCAATGCCAACGGTGAGCATGGTCAAGCCAATCGCCGCAGCGCTGGTTGCGATCTCGTTGACAGTTGTTAGAGAAGGGAGACGATGAAACGCCGCCCCAAAAGTTTTCAACTTGAGCGCCCGTTCCTGAAACAGATACATGCTGCTCGCGAGAAAGACGACAAAGAACGCGGCGTAAGCAAAGATCACCAGAGTTGTGTGTACGGGGAACAGCCAGGTTGTAGAAAAGCCGCTTGCGCTCACTGCGGTGTTTGAGTCTGATTGAATAATTGCAGCAATAAATACGAGCACGGATATGGGCGGTAGGATAAACGCGCCGAGAGCTTGTGTGCCGTAACGAAAAAGAACCAGGCCGTAGGTGGCTGCGAGCGTCCAGGCGAGAAACGAGAGCGTCTCGCGCCGATAGAAAAGCGGGTAGTGGCCGTCGATAATCCAGTCAGCGAGTAGCGCGGCGGTGTGCAGCGCAAATCCGGCGGCAAGCGACCACAGAGAGATACGGTGCAATGCTTTGCGCTTATTTACGAACGCTAGGATGGCGTGGATTGCAGCTACAATGTATGCTGCGAGAACCGCGAGTAAGAGAGATCTCATCAGGTAAACGTTAGTCCGCTGCCATTTTAGTGTTGTTATTGAAGCCCAGCAAGTTAGGAGGTTCGGCGAACTTTTAGTCTGTCGCTCCTACCGAGCTATCAGTCGAGTTGAATTCGATACTCGTCGAGCAACAAAAGTTTCGAGTTTTCCGCAACCTTCGGAAGCGGGACGACAAATGGAGGCTCGTCGAACATCTTGCACTCACTCGACTGGAGCGGCTATTCTGCCAAGCAGTCCGGTTTCCCTTTTCCAATGAGTCACTTCCGAATCCAGGGAGCCTTCATGACTTCAGCGTTGTGCAGAATTTGCTTGCTCGCCTTAGTGTCTTTTGTGGTAATTACCGAGGCCACCGCTCAGAGGCCTCGACCCGCTAAACCACGACCTAAGCCAGTAGTTGAGAACATTCCCGAACCTGCTGCGAGCCCCGAAGTAGTTAACGAGCCACAGGATATTGAGACGCTAAAGATTGCGACGGATCTTGTTCTGGTGCCGGTCATAGCCACTGAGCCAAACGGACTCTATGCAAGCAATCTGAAAAAAGATGAGTTCGAAGTCTGGGAGGATGCTGTAAAGCAAGAAATAGCATTCTTCTCGAGTGTTTCCGCCCCCTTTCACGTTGTGCTTATGTTAGATACAAGTGCCAGCACTCTGGAGAGCCTCAGAGATATCAAGCGTGCTGCAATTGCTTTCACGGATCAGCTTCAGAGGCACGATCAAGTACTAGTAATTGCCTTCAACGACCTGGTTACAGAGCTAAATCAATTCACTAGTGACAAAGCCACGCTCCGAGATGCAATCAACAACAGCCAGGCAGGTGAGGGAACGAAGCTTTATGATGCCTTCTCCGTCGCGCTCGATTCACTGAGAACTATTTCGGGGCGCAAGGCCATCGTGCTATTTAGCGACGGAGTCGATCGCATCAGTGATCGCGCAACGTTTGACAGCACGTTGCGTGGCCTGGATGAAGAGGGTGTGATCGTTTACCCGATTCGCTATGACACGCGCGCAGCAACGGAACGACTCGTGCGACAACAGGCTGAGGAACAGTCGTCTCTACCTACGCTCGACGTGATTCGAGCGCCGAGGGGCAAAACTGCGCCGACTTTTCCCAGCGACGAGCCCGACCCGGTGCCGAATATTCCGCGTGGCCGAACCGGCCCACTGGGTTTGCCCTTACCAGAGGAGATCATGCGCCGACGTCGTGAGGACCGTGACCGCCGTGACCGGGAACGAGACGGCCGCGCCAGATATCCTGATAATCTGCCTACTTCAGAACCCCCGCGTGACCCGAGAGATATTCCTGGGGCGAGTTCTGATCCTGATCCGATTCGGACCAGGCGTCGCAGCGATGATGGTATAGATGCAATGCTAGATCTCGCATATAACACGGCCGACAGCTACTTGAAGCAGTTAGAAACGAAATCTGGAGGGCGGTTGGTGCGCGCTGATACGATCGCATCACTACCAGACGCGTTCGTGCGCATTGCGGCTGAGTTGAGAACTCAGTACGCGCTGGGTTATTACCCGACTAACAAAACCAAAGACGGAAAGTATCGGCGAATTAAGATCGCTACAACGCGAAAGGGACTGGTGGTCAGATCCCGTCCGGGCTACGTTCCGGCTGGGGATTGAAGATTGCAAATTGCAGGGTGAAGATTGAAGGTTGATGATTGATGATTAAAGATTGCAGATTGAAGATTGCTAATTGACGAAGCGACTTGACGATCGTGCACCCATCAATCTTCAATCATCAAGCTTCAATAATCACATGCCGGACCGAAACGACGCCTGGGAACTTCTCTGCGAGTACACTAAGGGAGAAAGCCTGCGGAAGCATGCGCTTGCTGTCGAAGCAGCCATGCGTGCCGGTGCCGCGCACTACGGCGGAATGGATGAGGACGTAGATGAGTGGGGTCTCGTCGGGCTGTTGCACGACTTTGATTACGAAATGTTCCCAACTCCCGACCAGCACCCTTTTACCGGCTCCAATATCCTTTGCGGGCGTGGATATCCAGACCGGATCATCAGGGCCATTCTGGGACACGCAACCTATACCGGCGTTCCAAGGGATACGTTGATGGCCCGCGCGTTGTTTGCAACAGACGAATTGTGCGGGTTTTTGGTCGCCTGCGCATTAGTAAGACCAAGCAAGAGCCTGGACGACATGGAAGTCTCCTCTGTTAAAAAGAAACTGAAAGACAAGGCGTTTGCGCGCTCGGTTAACCGCGAAGACATTTACCAGGGAGTCGAGGAGTTGGGAGTCACACTGGACGATCACATCAGGTTCGTGATCAATGCTCTGAGACCAGTGCAGAAGGAGATCGGGTTAAGGAGAGCGGAAACTACGTGACGCGTGCTATTGGTACTTGTTCCAGCGTCGGCGGGTCAACCGGTTTTGAGCGCGCAGTGACCAGCGAAGCGACAAGTAACCCAGCGATACCTAACAGAATTGAGAGAATTGCGGTCAGGATTGCCTGCAGTTTCCTTCTGCGTGCAGTGTGACGATACACAAAGACTGCGGCAAGCAGGCTTGTGAGAAGGGGCAGCAGAAAGCTCGCAGCGACCACCAGATCTGGAGACCACATGGAATCCAGGGATGATGAAAATGCGAGGACAATTGTGATCACAGCTCCGGCGCCGACTACGGCCGCCACTAGCGAAGCGATGAGCACCAACTTCAGACGCATTCAGATTCGTTCCTGACGGAACCACCGGCGTTTTCAGTTCGGAGATCGTTTGAGAGCATATCACAGCAGTGTTGTTCACAGCTGGTCCAATTGAGACCGCTAAACCGTAGAGATGGTTACCAGAAGCACTTTAATCTACCTATCTGAACGCGAAGGTCTGAAGGAGTTTGCCACAAGTTTTCGACCTCTAAAGAAGCTAACAACCCGGTTTGTTGCCGGCGAAAATATTCCAGAGACCGTCGCCGCAATCCGGCAGATCAACGCGGACGTGGCCACTGCCTCATTCGATCACCTTAACGAATCGGTAACCAGCGCTGAGGAGACGTTTGAGGAGGTGCGAGAGTATCAGCGTATCCTGGCGACCATTGACGAGACCGGCATTCGCTCCAACGTTTCAATCAAGCTTACGCAGTTCGGACTCAAAATCGACTCTGAGCTGGCCTTCAAGAACGCCCATGCGGTGGTCTCGGACGCTGCAAGGCGTGGAAACTTTGTGCGAATTGATATGGAAGGCTCTGATGTCACGCAGCAGACATTGGACATATTCAGACGTCTGCGAAGCGAGTTTGGGTTGAATGATGTTGGTATCGTTTTACAGTCGTATCTGCGGCGAACATATGACGACACCGTCGATCTGTTAAAAATCCCCGCTCGCATTCGGATTTGCAAGGGTGCCTATCAGGAACCACCGGAAGTCGCATTTCCGGACAAGAAGGACGTTGACGCAAACTATATTCGTGTGATGCAGTTACTTTTATCTAGCGGGATCTATCACGGCATTGCCACGCACGACCCGAAAATGATAGATGCGACGGTGAGCTTTGCTCAGCGTGAAGGCGTAGCTAAAGAAGCATTCGAGTTTCAAATGCTTTACGGGATCCGCCGAGATCTTCAGCGACAACTGGCGAAGAACGGATACAATGTCCGGGTTTACGTGCCCTACGGAAAACACTGGTATCCTTATTTCATGAGACGGCTTGCTGAACGACCTGCAAATATTTGGTTCATTTTGAAGAACTTGTTAAAAGGCTAGGTCAAGATGGAAAACATCCTGTGGATTCTGTGGGCAGTACTTGGAGCCATCCTCATCGTTGCGGAGATCTTCACGGCTGGCTTCGTACTCTTTTGGTTTGGGATAGGGGCGTTAGCTGCGGCTTTTGCGGCACTAATTGGAATCAACAGCCTTGCCCTTCAGTTCATGATCTTCGCGGTTGTCTCAATAGGCCTGACTGCGGCATCGCGAACGATTTTCGTCAATTACTTTACCCGTGATAATAAGGGTCCAGATCTGAAGACGGGAGTGGACGCATTGCCGGGTAAGGTGGGTACCGTCGTTTCTTCCAGTCGTGGCGCGCTGCAGGAAGGTGCGGTGAAAGTCTTCGGATCTACATGGACCGCCTATCCAGTAGCCGGGGAAGACCCGCTTGAAGCTGGCGAACGAGTGATGGTCGAAGCCGTGGAAGGAGCTTCCATCTACGTGCGGCGGTTGGACAGTGGTGGTGAATGGAGGCAGAAATCTTTGGCCGAGGAGAATGAGCAGCGTTAGATGCTAGCGTTAGAAACTACCGGGGCTCCGTATCAGCTTCGTAATTGTCGTCCAGGGTCTTGTCTTCGTCGAGTTCGGGCAACTCAACGGTGATCCGATCGTTGCTGGGTTCTGCTAAATCGTTTCCATCAAACCGGGCTAGTACTACCGTAATATTGTCTTCTCCACCGCGATTGTTTGCTTCAGCGATTAACTCGTTGCATGCCTTCGAGAGATCAGGGTTGCTGGTCACAATATTCTGAATGTCTTCAGCTTTGAGTTTTCCGGATAATCCGTCGCTGCACAACAAGAGCGTGTCGCCTCGACGCAAGCGTATCCTTCCGGTAACCGGGGTCACATCGCTTTGGGCACCTAAAGCCTGAAGGATGACGTTTCTAAACATGTGAGTTTCTGCTTCCGCCTCACTGATCTGTCCCACATCAACAAGTTGTTGGACGAGCGACTGGTCCTTGGTAGCTAATCTGATTTGGTCCCTACGAATGAGGTAGGCGCGGCTGTCACCAACTTGAACCAGGTCCAGCATGTCGTCTTTGACTGCGGCGCCTGTAAACGTCGCTCCCATACCGGCACATCGCGAGTCTTCTTGACTGCGAAGGTGAATCGCGAGATTCGCGTAGACAGTTGCGTTTTTCAAACAATCGACCAAGGGCAATTCCGAATTACAGGTTTCCTCGTGGTCTCCGACCATGAGCATCTCGCGAACCGAATCGACAGCCATGCGACTGGCAACATCTCCCGCTAAGGCACCTCCCATGCCGTCGGAAACAACGAGCACGAGGCCTTTTTCGCCGAGATCGAAACTGGTTAGCCCTGTCGGTGCCTGTGACCCATCGGATCCTGTCCAGGTCTTCTCGTGCGTTAACTCCAGGACCAAAAAATTATCCTCGTTGCCGCGGCGGACTCTGCCAACATCAGATTGTGCGTGCAACTCGACGTGCATACGGAGAGTGGGAATAGTCTTGTAGGCTGAACCCGGAGGCGATTTTACCCTGCTACCGGTTTAGCTGTCACTTTCCTGAGATTCTATTTTGGTTAAAGCTTGATCTATATCAGCGATGATATCGTCCGTGTCCTCGAGTCCCACAGAGATTCTAACTAATCCATCTGTGATCCCAAGTCGAGCTCTCTTTTCGGCATCTACGGACGCGTGAGTCATCGTCGCTGGATGCGAAATCAGTGTTTCCACTCCGCCGAGACTTTCGGCGAGGGTGCAGAGCTTAACAGATTCCAGTACTATCCGCGCGGCTGCGAGCGAGCCAACATCAAAAGCAACCATACCGCCAAAACCGTCCTGTTGCCGTTTGGCAAGCGCGTGCTGGGGATGGGAGGCGGAGCCAGGATAATAAACTTTTTTTACCCGGGGGTGTTCCTCTAAAAACGCCGCTACCGCCCTTCCGGACTTATCATGCTGTTCCATTCGCAAAGCAAGAGTCTTTGTTCCCCGCATGACCAACCATGCATCCAGAGGCGAGATGATCGCGCCTGCACTGTTCTGAATGAAACCGATCCAGGCTGCATCCTCATCGTCATTGACTAAAACGATACCTCCAATGCCGTCGGAATGGCCATTCAGATACTTCGTAGTGGAGTGGACGACGATGTCGACGCCAAACTCCATCGGCCGCTGCAGATAGGGCGACATAAAAGTGTTATCACACACTACACGTGCACCAACTCGGTGGGCCACCTCACAAATGCCTTTTAAATCCGATACGATCATCACCGGGTTCGTCGGCGTTTCGACAAAGACCATTTTCGTATTGGGTTTGATGGCAGCTTCTACATTCAGCGCGTCAGAGGTGTCGACAAAATCAAACTCGACGTTATAGTTCGCCAGAACCTTGGTGAACAATCTGAACGTCCCACCGTAGGTGTTGTCCGAAACGACAACATGTTCTCCAGCTTTCACTAGCCGCAGCGTGGCATCGATTGCCGCCATTCCCGAGGCGAATGCAAATCCGAACTTCGCCCCTTCGAGCGCCGCGATATTCTGCTCCAGTGCAGAGCGAGTGGGGTTTTGTGTCCGTGCATACTCAAAGCCTTTGTGTTTGCCGAGGCCATCCTGCGCGTATGTCGACGTCTGGTAGATAGGTACGGTTACGGCACCCGTGCTCGGGTCCGGATCCTGTCCGCTGTGAATTGCTATTGTGGCGAAGCCCATGGTTTATTCCAATGTTAACTAGACATGCGAACGAACGGAGCTGATCAAACACAAGCCCGTTCGGTAAAGTCCTCAAGTATTCCCTGGCTGATGTAACGTTCAGCGTTATCCGGAAACACGGTCACAACCTTCTTGCCCGGACCGAGTTGTTCAGCGATCTTGTAGCTCGCCGCCGCCGCTGCTCCGGTGGACCACCCGCCCAACACACCTTCAGTCCTACCAAGGCGCCGCAGTGCCCCGCACGCATCTTCATCGCTAACCATTAGGATCTCGTCGGCGAGTGTTCGATCAAAAATTGATGGAATGAAGTCCTTCTGGCCGATGCCCTCGATCTTTTTAGGTCCTGGAGGTTTACCACCATAGATCGAACCTTCGGGTTCGACCAGGACACAGCGGACATCATTCTTCAACTTTCGCATTGCTCGCGCAACGCCAACGAAAGTGCCGGAAGTGCCCGCGCCTATAACTATGGCATCCGCCGGTCCGCCCAACTGTTCTATGATTTCCCGAGCCGTTGTCTCTTCATGCGTTCCAGGGTTAGCTGGATTCTCGAACTGTTGTGGAACGAAGCTGCCTTCAATACGGGCGGCCAGGTCATGGGCACGGGCAATCGCCCCTTTCATACCCTCATCGCATGGCACATACTCGATCTCGCCCCCGAGTGCTTCCATCAATTTCATCTTCTCTACAGCATATCCACGCGGTACGCACAGAATAACACGGTAGCCGCGGGCTACGCCGATCAAGGCGAGCCCAATTCCAGTGTTGCCTGCCGTCGGCTCGATGATTGTGGAGCCTGGCCGCAGAAGCCCACGTCGTTCAGCATCGACGATCATGCCAAGCGCCGCGCGATCTTTTACGGACCCTCCGGGATTAAGGCACTCGAGCTTCGCATAGACGTCTGCCAGAGGGGGTGGGGCAAAACGGGCGAGATGAAGCAAAGGGGTGTTCCCAACAAGCTCAATGATGCTTTCAGTGATCCCAGGCTTCATTAATTCGTCGTAATGCGAGACACAAGCGAACAAGTGGACATTCAGAAATCAGGATGGTAGTCGCACGATATGGGCGTGTCAAACCAGCGTTTCAGGTAACCAGAAGTGTATGGAGATGTCTCAATCTTATTCATCAGGTCTCCTCTATCTTGATCAATACTGAATTAAGCTACCTTCTCGTTTAGCTCTGCGAACCGCACGCCCGAAGACCCAAAGTGAAAAGGGAAGCAGAATAGTGAGCATCAGGAGCAGAGTCACCAGGGGGTCCGTGACCTGTGACAGTCCCTGATTTTCGATCAATACGCGTCGAATACCGTCCAGTCCGTAAGTTGGCGGTAATAACCAGGAAATGCCGCTCACTGATGGTGCGTGTTCACGGAGTAACTGTGTCGGAAAGAAGACACCCGAAAAAAGCGCCGAACCCGTCCCCAGAAACATACCGAATGGATCACCGCGTTTGAAAACCATCGCAAAGCTTGCGGAGAGAATGCCGAGGCAGGCGAGTACAAGTGTGGTAAGCAGCAGAAATAGAAGTGCAAGGCTGTAGCTGCCCGAATAGTTCACATTGAAAAAGACCCACCCAAAGAATAGGTAGAGAGATGAAAAGAATGTCGCCTGAACAAAATCCCAAGCTGAACTTGCCACGATCACTGTAGGCAAGTTGATCGGGGTCAGCAGTACACTCTCGAGCGTCCCTTGCATCTGTTCCTGGCGCACTGCGGTCGCTAAACTCGAAAACCCCGTCATGAAATAGTTAAGCACGGCGAGTCCAGTCAACCATGCGGCAAGAGGATCCCGCCATTGCGAAAACCTGGCGTCAGTAAAGCCTACGAAAATCTTTGATATGAAGAACAACGTGGTGACGATACCGAGTACTGACAAGATGCGCAGAAAGAACTGCATTCGATAGCTGACAAACAGGTGGAAGTCGCGTGCAATAAACGCGAAAACTCGTCTTGGCAGAAGTCGGAGTGAATTCATCTACGAACTGCTATCCTCAGCCTCATATCTTTCAAGTACATCGAGCAACGTCGGCTGTTCGCTTTCGATCGCAATCACGGTGGCGCCAACCTGTTGTAAGCTGCGAACCGCCCTGTCCAAAAGTTTATCGTCACGCCGGCGACTAAACGAAACAACTAATCCTCGCTCGCCATTAGTAACGTTGAGACTCTCCTTGGCAAAGCTAAGAGCATCCTGTGCTTGCAATGCTTCAACATCCCTCAGGGTCAGGTGTATGCGCTCCAGGTCTGTTGTCAGCGAACGCAACGACTTTGGCGAGTCGATGGCTTTGATAACACCCTTGCTAATGATCGCCACGCGGTTACATAGAGTTTCAACCTCCCCCAGATTGTGTGAAGTGAAGAGAATCGTGACGGGAGGATCCTGTTGTGCCAGGGCGGCAATGAGTTCGCGCATGCGAGACGCGGCAAGAGGATCAAGGGAACGTGTCGGTTCGTCGAGAAGGAGTACAGGGGGCTTTGGCAGCAATGCTCGCGCAACCGCGAGTCTCTGCTTATTGCCGGTCGAAAGTTCTCCAAATCTTCTACGGGAAGCTTCGCCAAGTTCAAATCGATCAAATAACTCCGCAATCCTTCTCTTCGCTTCTCGATCCTTCATTCCGTAGAGTCTCGCGAAGAAGATGAGGTTCTGTTCTCCAGTCAGTCTCCAGTAGAAGCTCCTTTCTTCGGCGCCCGCTAATCCTACGTTTGATCTGACTTGCTCATCATCTCTAACGCTGTCGAAACCGTTTACGGTGACGGTGCCAGCCGTTGGCTGGACCAATGTGGCAATGATCTTCGTCAGGGTTGTCTTACCTGCACCGTTGCGGCCAATCAATCCGAAAATCTCGCCGCGCTTCACAGTGAGAGAGACGCCACGAAGCGCTTCTACAGGTGGCTTGGAATTGCGGCGGAAGAATTTCTTTAAACGGAGAAAAGGGACAGGGTAGGTTTTAACCACGCCCTCAACGATGACAGCAGCTCGTGTGAACTCCGCAACCTGCTGCTGCATAAGACCTACCGAGCCCGCTGGCGCGGATCAAGATACTCGCGTAATCCGTCGCCAATGAAGTTGAAGCCAAGCACGGTTAGTGCGATTGCCATACCGGGAAAAATCAAGGCATGCGGAGCGGACTGAAGTGTCGACAGATCTCGCGCTTCCTCAATCATTACTCCCCACGAGGGCGAGGGGGGAGGAACGCCAAGGCCGAGGAACGAGAGCGAGGCCTCAGCAAGTACAGCGCCGGCCATTCCTAAGCTCGCCTGGACGATCAGCGGTTGGACGGAGTTCGGAAGAATGTGAAAGAGGAGAATGCGAAAATCCCCCGCTCCAAGAGCCCGCGCTGCTTGAACAAAGTCGTACTCGCGAACCTTCAAGACCTGGCCCCGGATGAGACGGGCATAACCAACCCATCCGATTATACATAACGCAAGAATCAGCTTGTTCAAACCGGTGCCCAGAAATGCAACCATCGCAATTGCCAGCAGCAGCCCGGGAAACGCCAGAAAGACATTAAAGACGTATCCGGAAATCAACCGGTCCAGCCAACCGCCGTAGTATCCAGCGAGTGCTCCCAGCAGAGTCCCAATCACGGTTGAAACGGCCACTACAACGATCCCAACCTCAAGCGAGATACGCGCGCCAAAGATCACTCGGGAAAAAAGGTCTCGACCCGTCGAGTCGGTTCCGAACAAATGCTCGGATGAGGGCGGCAAGTATCGAATCGAGAGATTGGTTGCGCCTACGTCGTGTGTTGCGATCCACGGTGCGAAGATGGCGACCAGGACGAGTATCAGGACAATGACAATACCGATGAGCGTTAGACGGTTCATGATTAAGAGAGATAGCCAGCCGACAAAAACTTCAACTAACTCTAATCCGCGGGTCAAGAAAACGATAAACCATGTCAGTCAATGTGTTGGCAATGATGTACGTCATACTAATTACGAGCACGCAGCCTTGTACGACTCGGTAATCACGTTTACCAATTCCGTCTTCCACCAGCAACAGACCGAGTCCAGGCCATCCAAAGATCTTTTCGGTGATAATCGCACCGGCCAGGAGTACTCCCAGCTGCAACCCCAGAATCGTCACAACTGGAATCAACCCATTCTTCAACACATGTTTATAAATCACGACGTTCTCGCTCAAACCTTTGGCTCGAGCCGTGCGCACGTAATCCTCACCTAGCTCCTCAATGACTGACGAGCGGACCATTCGAGTTAGAATCGCCGAGAAGGCCGCACCGAGCGTCAGAGACGGAAGGATCAAGTCGCTCCAATGGAACCTACCTGACGGTGCAAGCCAGTGCACTTTGACGGCGAACAGATAAACAAGCATGGGTCCAATGACGAAACTTGGCAGACTTATGCCAATGAGGGCGACTACCGAAGCAACGTTGTCTATCCACGTTCCTCGATGTGTGCCGGCGACTACGCCCAGGGGAATAGCAATGACGACCGCCACTAGTAACGCCGCTATTGCGAGCTCGATTGTTGCAGGATACCGCTCAAGGATAAGGTCGATTACGGGTTTATCAGTTCGGAAGGAAAGCCCCATGTCACCTTTGACAATCCCGCGCCAATAGTCGGTGTATCGGTTATCCCGGCCATGCCACTCGAAATGCCTTTCTCCGCTCGCGTCGCGAGGGAAGGAGAAAAAGAACGGAGGTCGATCCAAACCGTGCTTTTGGCGGAACTGTTGAAACTGTTCGGGAGTTGCCTGCTCGCCAAGGACCGCGACTGCGGGGTCGCCGGGAACCAGCTCGATTAGAAGCGTAACTAGGGAAACTACTGTCCAGGCGACCAGCAGCAGGATTGCAACTCGCCGCAGTCCACCCAGAACCTTGTACTTTAAATTTGAACGCAACCGCGCGGTATCTCAGTAGAAGATTGTCCAGGATCGCGCGTGATAATAGCATAGCAAGAGGGGCACAGCATGACTGTGCCCCCCTGAAAAGGTAAGAACGTAGCCCGACTTGCCTAAATGGGTGCACGGCCCCGACAACCGCACGCTCACATTGGTTACGTCGAACTACGTTCTTTTTGGCTGCAAATTTATGGTTGCAACCAAGCTTTAACCGCTACGGCTTTTGCCCTGAATGAAAAGCCGCAATTCCCCCGGTCAAATTTTTGTAGCGCACTTCAACAAAGCCCACCTGCCGCATCAGATCAGCAAGTTCCTCTTGCCGCAAGAACCTCGACACAGAGTTTGGAAGGTATTTATACGCACCAGGTGAACCGCTGATGATGCCCCCCACCCAAGGCAACAGCTTGGTGAAATACAGATTAAACAGCGACCTCAGTCCCGGAACTACCGGCTGTGAAAACTCCAGCACTGCTAACCTGCCCCCGGGCCGCAGCACTCTTAACATTTCCGATAGCCCGTGTTCTGCGCTAGCGAGGTTTCTTAACCCAAAAGCTATGGTGACCGCGTCGAATGAGCCCTGTACGAACGGAAGCTGAAGTGCATCCGCTTCGACAAAGCGCACGCCGACCTTGCCTACAGATTTCTTGGAGGCGAGATCGAGCATCGGCCGGCAGAAGTCGCTGCCAACTACCTCTGCACCAGTCAATTCAAACAGCGTAAGCGAAAGATCGCCCGTACCACACGCCACATCAAGAACCTGTGCACCAGCTGCCGGCAACACTTCGCCGACGTCCCTTGCCACTCGCCTTCGCCAGCTTTTGTCGACATTTGCAGACAAAAGATGATTTAGCAGATCGTATCGAGTGGCGATGCCTGCGAACATTTCTCGCACGCGACGGGCGTGGTCGTTCGCTGCTGCACTTACATCGTCGGACACAGTTAAACGAAACCAGGTGAAATTATGGTTGCAGGCCGATTGCGAAAGCTTTGTAATGACTTTGCTTCACGGGTGCAAATCTAGTCAGGCTTACCAACAGTGGGTGACTGAGGTGACTTTGGCTGAGTTGTTTTTGTCTCGCCAAGCACATCAATAGGCATCTCTGGTTCGAGCCTGGCACGTAGGATTTCGCTGTTTCCCACTACCACAGTTGCAAGAGTTTCTTTACCGAATAGTCTCGTCGCAACTCTTTGAAGGTCTGTGGGGGTGGCGTTTTCAAGAGCCTTCAGCTCGTCGTTGAGGGCTGCATTCTTATAGGTTTCCTGATCCAGCCACGCCTCGATGGTTGTTTCCGGTTCTGAGAGTGCACTGTTAGCCGCTGCTAAAGCCTTTATTTTAGCCTCGCCAAGTTCCACCGCAGTCACAGTTTGCGAAGCGATAGATCTGAGTACTTCTCGAGCTGATTTGATAGCCTTTGCGGCTGATTCGGTTCTAACGCTTGCGCCAATCACAAAAACGCCGGGCATGACTCTGGGCTCATGCCGGACAAATACCCGCGCTCGTGTCAGCTCGGGAACTGCCTTTTCCCAACGATCCTGAACCATATGCGCGAGCAACATCGCCACTGGTGTGTCGCGATCGTTGCGGGCGAGGCCTCGCACAGCCAACCGGAGCTCGGCACTTTCATCGCCAGGGGCATTGATAACCAGCGTGCGCGGGTCCGGAGGGGCTGGTTGGCGGAATGTAGACGGCACTATTTGCTCGCTTTTTCGCCAATTGCCGAGCAATTGCCGCAGTGCTCGCATGAGTCTAGGCATTTGTACACCGCCAGCAATGGCTAGTGTGGCGTTGTTGGGATTGAGAAACCGGTCCTTGGCCAGCATCAGGTCGGGTCTATCGACGCGCGCGATCGACTCGGCAGATCCCGCATGGGGTCGCCCATAGGGGAACTCTCCGAAAAGCCGTCTGGCGATTGCACGATCAGCCAGCATTTCTGGGGAAACTGAGCTCTCTTTGGCAATTTTGATTCGGACAGAGCGCACGCTTGCAACCACGTCTGGAGTTAATGGTGTGGCAACTACGGCATTCCTGAGGATCTCGATCATTCTTTCCACCTCGCCGGACCTGCCGTTCATTGTTACTGTAATGGAGTCGTAGTTCGTTACGACGCTGAGCCGGCCATCCATCTGTTCGAAGTATTCGCGTGTCGCAGGGTCGGGGAAAAGGATGTCGCCCAGTAACGCCATCTCGCCTGCCTTATCCGCCAAATCAAAAGCCGCCCCACTGTGAATTCGCAGCTTCAAGAGGATTTGTGGATCCGCGGGCCGTGTCCAAATCAGGATTCGAAGCCCATTAAGTAGTTCTTGTCGTTCAGGCTCACCGAGACGCGTCTGTTGGCTTCTGGTCGCGTTAGGAGCAAGCAAAACGCACACGAGAACCCAAATCATCAGGTGACAGGCAGTTTTTGCTGGAACCATAAAAAAGATTGCTGCAGCGCCTCATCGCTGAAAGGCTGGAAAAGACGACGAAAATGGGGACAAAACATCTTAGATGCGTGTAATTTGCCCGTCAACCGTTTCTCTGTTAAGTGCATCAAAGCGCTTGGTTTGGACTGCGGCAGCCAGGGAGCGCCAGCCGGTTTGGTGCTATCCGGTTTGGTTCTATATTGACAGGTGAGCGAACTCGGTGGCCCGTCGCTGGCGCTTCTTGCCGCCGAGGTCCAGCGGAGGGCAACAATCGGCTCACCACCCGAAAACGATAGTATAATTCTCGCCGGTTTACAGCATTACGAGTTTCGTCGGCTAACCTATTCGTGAAAAAGTTTCGAGCAACGGCGTATCTTTTTTGACTTTCGTGGATATTACGGCAGGAAGCAGGTTCCTGCAGGATGAGAGCTTGATTGCCAGAGAGACTAACAGACGACCAGATTCTCGCAAGGGCAGGAGCCGGAGACCAGGCAGCTTTCCAGGAGTTATACGGGCGCTATCGTATGCCGATCTTTCGTTTCGCGTACCGTCTCCTGGGCAGCGTCGAACTGGCCGAGGACGTAACCCATGATTGCTTCCTCAGTGTGATTCGCAACTCTGGTAACTTCAATCCGGAACTTGGTTCTTTGAAGACCTACTTGTTCGGAACGGCCCGTAATCTGGTACTAAAGTATTTCAGATCGGCCAACCGCGAAACAGCATTGGACGATATGGATTACGAGCCTCCCACTCCCGCAAGGCAGCAACCGCTGGAACACCTGTTGGAAGAGGAGCTAGGTCAGAAGGTTATGGAGGCTGTCACGGCATTACCGCCGTTTCAGCGCGAAGCGTTGGTGCTTTTTGAGTACGAGGGCCTGGCGCTTAGCGAGATTGCCAACATTGTCGGGGCCGACGTGGGCGCAGTAAAAGCACGGCTGTTCCGTGCTCGCCAGCGGCTAAAGAACGAGTTGATCTCTTATTTGAATAGTCAGCGGGAAATTGTTACTTTGGAGAAGGCTTTGAAATGAGCAGCATCGAACCAGGAGACCAATTTATCTCCGAAGATGAGCTAAAGAGTGTTCTCGAACGCTGGAATACGCCAGAGCCGTCGAAATCGCTCGATAAGCGAGTCATAAATAGTTACTATAGTGAGTTCAGAGGGTCTGATGCTGCGACGGAATCGGTCCCGCTGCTTCAGAGGAAAAAAGAGGTAGTAGCGATGAAGTTTTGTTCCGCCTGTAGAGAAGAGTACGCGGACAAATTCAGTTTTTGTCCCGTTGACGGCACTCCACTCAACGCGGTAGCGGCGGCAGCTGCACCAGCAGCTGCACCAAAAGCCAAGAGTGAAGAGAGCACCATTACCTCAGTGCCGGTGGCCAGGCCTGAGGTTGTCGACGAGCCCGTGGTTTATGAGGCAGCTACTCCTCCACTGGTTACAGCCGCGGCGGCTTTACCCGAACGCGGGGAGTATCACCTGACGATCATGGAAGACCGCAGTCTAGTTTTGCGGTTGTCAGATGAACTCCGGTCTGTTGCTCATGAGTATGAATTGACGTGGCCTGAGTTCAAGCGGGATCCGTTTGGGTTTACAAAGCGGTCCCTCGTTGGCTACGGTCAAATGGCCTCCAAGTTCTTTGGAAACAAGAACGTGATGGTTGCCATGGGAACGGCCGTTGTGGCGATGATCGCGTTGGTTGCGGCGATTGTTTTCCTCGATCGGTCCAATTCTGCAGGTGCTTCTCGCACTGGCATGATTCTCTTTGCAATCCTGGCCTTCGGATTCCTTGTCGGCATCTTTGCGACCTGGCTCGGAAAGGACCGAGGTGTAGCGGTGGCGGGCGCACAGCCGTCTGAAACACGTAACGTCGTTGCGGCAATGATGACGTCGTTCGTATTCATCTTCGCTATTCTTGGGACGGTGATCGCACTGGACTATAAGAGTCAGCGTGACGAACTTGCTGAGAACAGCGCTGAAGAACTGACCGTCGAATCAATATTTGACATACCAGCCGAACAGCCGACACCGGATCCGGGAACGGCAGGAATGAACAAAGGCGACGGCGGCGGCAGCAAACCAAAACCGGAGAAAGCAGGCGGTGGTGGTGGCGGCGGTCGTCAGGATCCTAAGCCAGCGTCATTTGGAAAGACTCCGCAGGCTTCGCTTGAGGTTCCCCAGGTTGTAGCTCCCGATCCAGATCCACCAAAGATTAAGAACCCATCGCTTCCGGTGGCAGCAACCGTAGTCGCGGATCCACTGCTCGTTCCACCTGATGCGCGTGTGTTGCCCTATGGCGACTTCAAGTCTACCAGCACGGTGCCGTCGGCGGGACCTGGAACTGGAAATGGGATTGGCACCGGCACTGGCGGCGGAATTGGCCCAGGTGAAGGTGGCGGTATTGGACCCGGCCGTGGTGGGAACATCGGCGGCGGTGACAGGAGAGACGGTGGCGGCGGACCGGGTGGCGGTGGTGGCGGCACTGATTACAACAAGATCTTCAGTGGTCGCGACGTGACTTCGAAAGCTCGGGTTCTTTCAAAGCCTGAACCACAGTACACCGAGGATGCGCGCAAGAATCAGATCACCGGAACCGTAGTGCTACGCGCAGTCTTTTCGTCTGGTGGACAGGTGATTCAGATTCGGGCGGTTTCTGGTCTGCCCTATGGGTTGACGGAACGTGCCATCGCGGCTGCGAGACAGATCAAATTCATTCCGGCGCAGAAAGACGGCCGAGCAGTATCTATGTGGATGCAGTTAGAGTACAACTTCAATCTGTATTAGGTTGGTATGGTTGGATAACCCTGATTTGTCGTACGAAACTTCCTCGTGCTTCCGTTGAAACTCAGATCAACGGAAGCATTTTTGTGCATAAGCAACTGTTCGATAAACTCAGTTTGTCGTGCTGACTTCCTCGTGCTGACTGATAATTAGTCATTGGTCATATTGGTCATTGCTCATTGGTCATTTCCAGGCACCATACGCCTCAAGCGTGTAGTCTCTTGAGTGGTTTTATGCGGCGATATGCTTAAGAAAACTCAATGACCAACGACATTACAACTTCTCCACAAAGCGCCTTATTCGACGGACTCCCTCCTGCAATTGCTCCATCGAAGTAGCATAAGAGATCCGCACGTATCCTTCGCAGCCAAAACCAACACCATCAGTCACCACTGTCTGTTCCTCACGCAACAATCGCTCAGTAAATTCACCTGAAGTCTTGATTCCGCCCTTCAAACAACCGCGCACGTCCGGAAATGCATAGAAAGCGCCCTCCGGCCGGTTGCAGCGAATGCCGGGAATATCTTGCAGTGCCCCCAACAGGAATTCTCGTCTCGCCGTGTACTCTTGTAGCATCGTCGCGACAGATTCTTGTGGGCCAGTCAGCGCCTCGACAGCGGCACTTTGTGCAATCGAATTTGGATTGCTCGTTGAGTGACCCTGCACGTTGCACATTGCGCTGGTCCAGCCTGTTGGCGCTAACGAATAGCCCATGCGCCAACCAGTCATGGCGTAAGTCTTGGAAAAGGACCCCGCAATGCAAAGATGTGTGCGGAGTTCGGCGGGAAGCTGGGCCGCACTAAAAACCTCTCCCGGCGGATAAACAAACCGGAGATAGCACTCATCCGAAATTACATGTACGCCACGCTCAACCAGCAGTTCCATGATGCGCGTGAATTCAGAGGGAGGGACGACCCGCCCCGAAGGATTCGAAGGGGAGTTTAGAATGATCAGTTTAGTTCGAGGTGTTAAGGCTCGCTTTATCTGATCTACGGTCAGCTGGAATCCTGTTTCCTCAGTCTCAATAAAGCGCGGAATGCCACGGGCGAAGATAACGACTTCTGGAAAGGTGACCCAGTATGGTTTAGCTATCAGCACCTCGTCGCCGGGGTTGATCAAAGTGACCACCGCGTTGAAGATTGCCTGTTTGCCGCCGGATGTTGCCATTACTTCGCCACGCTCATAAACGGCGTCGAACTCACGCGCATAGAAGTCACTGATCGCCTGCTGCAACTGCTGAGTACCTGCTGTTGGCGTGTACTTCGTTTGGCCCTGCTCCATAGCTGCTATCGCGGCTTGCTTGATGTTCACCGGGGTGTCGAAATCCGGTTCGCCAGCGCCAAAATCCACCACGTTCATTCCAGCCGCGCGTAATGCTGTCGCGGCCTGCATTGCTGCTAGCGTTGCTGACGGCTGCATCTGGGCCACATTGTCAGATAGAGGGAAAGGGGAGTTTGCGGATTTTGTTTGCATAAACTAAGAAAATGGTGTGACTAGGTGGAAAATGATGGCGGCGGACCGGAGCGGAGCCGCCGCCTCAATTTACCGTTTCTTTGAAGTCTTTTTTCCCGCGCGAGATTTCGAGCTCGATTTGGTTGAGCGCTTCGAAGAGGCTTTACCGCCTTTCTTTCCGCCCTTTCTGGCGGGTGCCTTATTGGTTTTCTTGCCTCTGCCCGAACCACTCTTTTTTCCGCCACCACTCATCTTGTTTAGGGTGGCCCAAGCTCGGCGTTCAGCCTCGTCCTCTGATACCCCCCGATCCTCGTATCCTTCCTCGATGTGTTCCGCCTGACGCTTCTGCTTGTCCGTGTAAGCACTCTTGTCGCCTCTTGGCATGATTCAACCTCCCTGGTTCGCTCGGTTACTAGCTGCAACCGCCTGAAATATTGTGTAGGAACTTGGCAGAAAGTATATCACGCACTCACGGGTTACCGGCCCGCAAGCTTCTGTTTCATTTGCTCTTCAACTAGCGGCGGGACAAGACCTTCGAGTTCACCGCCCAATTGAAACACCTCCTTGACCAGACGGGAGCTAACGTAGGAATACTTCTCGGCCGGCATCATGAACACAGTCTCGATGGTTGGTTCTAATCTGCGATTCATGAGCGCCATCTGCAACTCATATTCATAGTCAGATATGGCTCTGATCCCACGCACAATTGCGTCTGCCTTCTGTTCGAGCGCGTAATGCACGAGCAACCCTTGAAAATCATCGACCCGAAGCAGACACCCGCCACGATCGATCCCTTTCAGAACCTCCTCGAGCATCGCTTGACGTTCTTCGATGGTGAAGAAGGGCTGCTTTTCTGGGTTTACAAGAATGGCGATAATGATCTCGTCGAAGAGTTTGCAACCACGCTGGATGATGTCCAGATGACCGTTGGTAACGGGATCAAATGAACCAGGGTATATGGCGCGGCGCATGTTGCTGGGAATGGTAAATGGTAAATGGAAAATCGTAAATGGAAATTCGTGAAGTAGGAGTACGATCGACCAAGGCCAGTTGAAGAATGCTTAAGCTGCGTATAGGCCAGCAATCGAACGTTGTGGGGCGACCGGGTGCTTTTCCATAGGTCTTACCCAGTCTCCTCCTTAGGGTAGTGCCCTAATTTGAATTTGTCTCTGTGCCTACTCTGTGTGCTCTGCGCCTTTGTGGTGATAATCATGCGAACAGCATCACCACAGAGTCACCGAGGACACCGAGGGCACGCAGAGAAATCAATTTAGAACACTACTTCCTCCTGACCTAAGTTGCGATATGGAAACTCCCAATGCGAAGCGCCGTAATGTGGTCGATGGCTTTGCCAGACGCAAGTTTCGTAAAACTTTTAGCATTACGCTAAACTCTCCAACCCATGAAACTCTCTGAACTGGCAGTCGCTATCGGCGCCGAGATCGACGGTATTCACGTCGACGTCGAAATCACTGGTGCGGCCGGTCTCGACGAAGCCATTTTGGGCCAAGTCACATTTCTTGCAAACCCACGCTATACCCCCAAGGTCAAAACGACGCAGGCTTCGGCAATCCTGGTCGTTGAGTCGACGCCGGTAGACCGTGCGGATATTCACATTCTGAGATCTAAGAACCCTTACCTTGCCTACACCAGGGCTCTGCGACTATTTAATCCCGCACCTCAACTCCAACCTTTCCTTCACCCCACAGCCGTAATAGATCCGACGGCAACCGTCGCCGAAGATACATGGATAGGCGCGTGCACGGTCATCGGCCCTCGTGCATCGATAGCAGCAGGCGTTCGCCTCTACCCAAACGTCACGATCTATGAAGACGTCTCCATTGGAAAAAACTCAACTGTTCATTCGGGCACCGTAATCCGAGAACGATCAGTGGTCGGCGAACGAGTGATTATTCATAACAACGTGGTGGTGGGGTGTGACGGTTTCGGCTATGCGAAGGACGAAGATCAACGATGGCTAAAGATCCCCCAGACAGGACGCGTGGTAATCGAGGACGATGTAGAGATTGGTGCCGGCACTACGTTGGATCGGGCTTCTGTTGGTGAATCGCGAATAGGTCGGGGCAGCAAAGTGGACAATCTGGTTCAAATTGGTCATTCCTGTACAGTCGGTGAAGACACCTTGTTATGTGCACAAGTCGGGCTCGCTGGAAGCTCGCACATTGGAAACCGCGTAATACTGGCTGGTCAGGCGGGCGTTGCCGGACACCTGACAATCGAAGACGATGTGGTCTTAACAGCAAAGAGTGCTACCAGTCACGACGTGGCGGCTGGCAGAGTGCTTTCAGGTATTCCGGCGTTCGATAATAAAGAGTGGTTGCGTTCAACTGCGGCGTTTCGACGTCTAGGAGAGATGCAGAGAACACTTAGGAGCCTGATAAGACGCGTAACAGACCTTGAGCAAGCAGGGAAGGAGTAGAGGATCTTTTCGGTCGGTCCTTACTACAACATCGAAACAGGATCGATATTAAGGTTGATTGATCTCGGATTTACACCCTGTTTCGCAACCGCATTAATCGCTAACCGAGAGACCTCTCGCAACGTCCTCCGGCTGCGCGATTTAATTAACACCTGATAGCGAAACTCCTTTTTCAGGCGCGCTAGTGGCGCCGGTGCGGGACCCAATATCCGACATGCTCGTTCAGAATTTGCTGCATCAAGTTCCTTCCGCAGGGCAAGCGCGTCGCTCCTCACCAGTCCCAGTTCGGCTCCGTGTATTAGCATTGATGCAAGCGACACAAAGGGTGGATAGCTGTGGTTTTGTCGATGACGTATCTCGTCTCGGTAGAACCCGAGATAGTCCTGTCGGCTAGCGTGCTTCAAAGCGTAATGATCCGGATGATAAGTCTGAATCAGTACCTGGCCTGGTCGGTCGCCGCGTCCCGCTCTGCCGGCAACTTGCGTGAGCAACTGAAAAGTCCGTTCGGCGGCCCTAAAATCAGCTAAGGCGAGCCCTACATCCACCGAAACGACCCCAACCAGAGTTACATTCGGATAATCATGTCCTTTCGCCAACATCTGCGTGCCGACCAGCATGTCGAGCTTACCCTCGCTGAAATCGCTTAGAGACTTCTCAAACACACGTCGTCGAGCAGTCGTATCACGATCAATCCGGGCAATTCGAAGCTGTGGGAATCGTTGTTGTAGTAGCGCCTGAATCTGCTCAGTACCTTCACCGATGTAGTAAATGTACTTACCTTCGCATGTTGGGCACTGCGTCGGTGCAGCTTCTCGGTGATTACAATAATGACAAACAATCACTCGCTCGCTCCGGTGATAGGTAAGCGTCACATCGCAATTGGGGCACTGAATCGTCTCGCCGCAAGATCTACAAAGGACAAAGCTCGAGTAGCCGCGGCGGTTAATTAGAATTATCGATTGCTCCCCTCTTTCATGAGTATCACTGATCGCTTGCAGCAATTCGTCCGCGAAAACCTGCGGCTTCTTGTGCTTGTCAAATACGCGCCTCATGTCCACGAGTTCCGCCTGAGCCAACGGGCGATTAGCAATACGTTGGGGTAACTCGAGATAGCGGTACTTACCGGAATGTGCGTTGTGAAATGACTCAAGCGACGGTGTAGCAGATCCCAGGACCACAACGGCTCCCTCGGTCTGTGCACGAACGATTGCTGTGTCACGTGCGTTGTATTGGGGCGAGTCCTCCTGGCGATAACTCGCTTCGTGCTCTTCATCAACTACAACCAAAGCGAGGTTCTGAACCGGTGCGAAGACTGCCGAGCGAGTTCCAATAACGACGCGCGCAATACCTGCCTTGACTCGGGTCCACTCGTCAAAACGTTCACCGCGCGACAGTGACGAATGAAAGATCGCGACGTGGTCGCCAAAGTGTGCTCGTAATCGACGCGAGAAGACGGGTGTTAAGGCGATCTCTGGAACGAGCATCAAGGCTGAGCCTCCCGCTTCGAGTGCCAGAGACATTGCGCGAATATAAACCTCTGTCTTCCCACTTCCTGTAACACCATGGAGCAGGAAAGAAACAAAGATCTTCTGTTTTATGGCCGCTTCGATATTTTGCAATGCCTCAGCCTGAGCAGCAGTTAATGCGAGTTGCTCAACAGGCGGGAGCAGCTCACCGGCGAGCGGATCGCGACGCAAACTCTCTTCTGCAACCTCAATCAAACCCTTCTTCTGCAAAGTCTTGATCGACGATGCGCTAACATCGGCCCCGGACAGCAACCTCTGCAGTGGAACCCAGTCTTGCCCGCCCAAGTACTCAATCACACGCCTCTGTGGCTCGGTCACTTTTTCGAGGTTGCCGCTCGAGATAAGCCGAACAACCTTTCGCAGTCTTGCTCTTACCGATCCTGGAGACGCGCGCTGGATCACGTTAACCAGTTCCCGGGCTTCCAACTCGCGCAATTCCCTAACAGCCTTTGAACGACCTGCTTCCCTGGTTAGCGTCTCGGTCTCGCAATCGTTACTCTCAAGTAAGGTAGTCAAGAGCTGTCGTCCAACCGGAGAAAGCGAGGCAGACGGATCCGATAGTTCCTGTCGCCCTTTCTCTGTAATCGACACGAAACGCTCTATCGGAGGGGATATCCCCGGTGGCAGTGCTGCTTTGATAACCTCGCCCCAGGGTGCGAGATAGTATTCAGAAACCCATTTTGTGATTTGCAACAGCTCAGGTGTAACAATTGGTGTTGCATCGAGAATCTCTTCGGCATCTTTAATATCTGATTCAACCAGGCTGGTCGTGTTCAGCTGATCTAAGACTGCCACTATGTAGCCCGTGACCATTCTGGGTCCCAATGGCACGACGATGCGAGCACCGGGTTTTGCGACCTGCTGCAATGCACCGGGCAAACGATAAGTAAAAGTGTTGAAGACGTGATATGGCACGGCAACTTCGGCGTATCTTGCCTGGGTGCTGGTGGGATCGGGCGGATCAGGGGGTCGTTTTTTGGGGTGCTGCTGCACGCGAGAGAACTTAGCGCGAAATCACAAAATCAGAAAGGCAGGAAAAATCAGCCACCCCTAATCTGGGTTGCTTGAATTGTGGCTGTCGAGAAAGTCGCGCACCTTCTTTAGATCTTCCCAGGTCTCACGCTTCTTTGAAGGATCTCGGAGCAGGTAGGCGGGGTGATAGGTAGGCATCACTCTTATGCCTTTATAGTTTTGAAAATGACCCCGGAGTTTCGTGATACCAACCCTGGTGTTGATTAGATTGTGCAGGGCGGTATTACCCAACACGACGATCACTTGTGGTTGAACAACTGCAATCTCGCGCAGCAAGAAAGGTTTGCAAACGTTTGCCTCTTCAATCGTTGGGGGTCTGTTTCCCGGTGGGCGGCAACGGTTGATGTTCCCAATGAGCACGTCCTCGCGCTTGAACCCTATTGCCTCAATGATTTTCGTCAATAGTTGGCCCGCACGACCTACGAAGGGCCGGCCGAGAGAATCTTCATCGGCGCCTGGGGCCTCGCCCACAAACATTAGCCGCGCCTGACGATTACCTTCAGTGTGAACCACCTGCTTTCTTCCCTCGAACAGTGGGCAGCGAGTGCAGTCGCCAATGTCGGCGTGAATAGCTGCGAATGTTTCGGTTGATGGTTGCAACGTCTCCTGAGCCGCGCTGGTTTCAAAAAGCGCGGAAGCAATAGTCATAGGAGACTTTACGCGAGCTCTAATGACAGTAGGATTTGCTGTTGGAATTTCTGTTTTTGCAGGAATCGCAGCGGGCGTTAAATCAACTTGAGGAACTGCTGGCGCTTCACTTCTTCCAACGAGCTCTATGCCAAGCTCTTGAAAGAACTTGAGGTGTTCTCGAAGATCGGCGAATAGTGCCGATTGCTCATCCAGCAGATTTCGATTCATTGAGTTAGGTATAGTGGTGATTAACCAAAAGCACTTCGGGTTTAGCCTTGACTCGCTGCTGTTTCCAGTGTGCGTTGCCGCAGCTCCAGCACGGCGTCCAGTATTTTGTGGGCCGCTTCGGTTTTCGCCATCAGCGGTAACTCGATCGGAGGTTCACTGGGGCTCCTGATTATCACAATTCTGTTCTGATCTGCATCAAAGCCTGCATCAGATTGTGAAACATCGTTGGCGACGATCATATGCAAACGTTTGCTAACCAACTTCTGCCTTGCGTTCTGAACGAGATTCTCCGTTTCCGCGGCGAATCCGATTATCAACTGACCATTACGGGCAGCTGCGGCAACTTCCTTTAGAATGTCGGGAGTGCGTTCCAACTCGATTGTCAACGTTGACTCATTCTTTTTCATCTTGGCTGCCGATCTACTCACGGGCTTGTAATCCGCGACGGCTGCCGCAGCAACAAACACAGTCGCCTTGGGAATCTCATTCATGACGGCTTCATGCATGGCGTCGGCGGATATTGCCTCAATGGCGCGAACGCCCTTCGGGAGTTGCACGGATGTTGCGCCTTTGACAACCGTGACGGTGGCTCCGCGTCGCTCTGCCGCTTCGGCGATGGCAAATCCCATTCTTCCTGATGACCGGTTCGAGATGAACCGCACTGGATCGATCTCCTCACGCGTCGCACCCGTAGTAATAAGAAAGTTTTCTCCTTTGAGGTCCATCGCTCTTGTGCCTGAGCGCAACATATCTAAGGCTACGGACACAATGGCCTCCGGATCGGAGAGTCGTCCCGGTCCGACCGTGCCACAAGCCATCTCGCCTTCATCGGGATCCAGAACTCGCACGCCATCCTCGCGGAGTCGCTGAATATTTCTTTGCGTTGCGGGGTGGTGCCACATTGAAGTATTCATCGCGGGCGCCACCAAAACTGGAGCGTTTGAAGCTAGATAGGTTGCGGTCAGAAAATCATCGGCGATACCATTAGCCATCTTGGCGATCACATTTGCGGTCGCCGGCGCAATTACGAAGAGGTCTACGGACTGCGAGAATGTAATATGCGCAATCGGGTCAGGGTTGTCCGGAGCGTAATCGTCAACGATCACATGAGCACCGGAAAGCGCACGAAAAGTTAGGGGCTGCACGAATTCGCACGCACGCTTGGTCATTGCCACCCGTATCTCACATCCTGCGCGTTGCAGGCCCCTTAGGATCTCGGCGGCTTTGTAAGCGGCGATTCCTCCGGAAATGCCCAACGCCACTCGGGCTGTTGGCGGACTAGATTTTGCGGAACGAGCTGCCATTGAGCTTTTGCTAAATTGAACAGGAATGTAACATCGCTGAAACGGACGTGCAATCAGGGCGCCTGAAGGTTGAGTATGATCTCGGAAAACTTTCTTTCTTCCTACGACCACGGGTCATGTTTGGTTGAGTGTGAGGCGCATGACCATGTCTAAGCGGGTGCTGGGTGCCGTCATTGTCATTTCAATGCTGGCAGTGGTCTGTCCAGGGCAGAGTTTTCAGGATGAGGAGTTTGGACCTGTAGTTCGGGCCTATCTCGGATATTTACGGAACGAGCAGGAGGTGGTAGACGATAGGGTCAGCCGTCATGAGGTTAGCCCCCACTACTACCGGCGTAACTCTAATCGGATCAGAGCTCTACGTCAGATGGCAATCAAGATTGCTCGGGAGAGCCAGAATGACTATCTGCCTGAGCTCGAAGCAGTTGCGCAAGATGAATTTGGATTGCTTTTTGAACGTCCACCGCAAACGCAAGCGTTAAAAGTGGGCGAAGTATTTCGAGGCACGTTTAGATTTCTGGGAACGGTCAGGTCGACAGAACTGTTCTATATCTTTGCACGTCTTGATCCTTATGAGCAGGCAGAGCTAATCGAACAGGCAGCAAAAGACCGATCCCTTTCCCAAAATCCCCCGGAGACGGTAAAACCCGCCAGCGAGAACAGTCGCCCTCAGTAAGAACGCGCCCTAATGTCGTCCCTAGAACACGGAACTCTTCCTCGAATCGACCTAAGTCGGTCTATCGGTTGTCTTCGAGCGCAAAAAGCACAGTTTTGTGGCAAAGTGCGGCTATTTGATTGTTGACAGAGGAGTTGTATTGGTGTAATAAAAGTCGAGCATTTAGTAGCTTATGCGGCTACAAATGGCGCTTCGGTAACCGCTAGAGCTTGAATCGAGATTCGTAAATCGTTTCTGAACCTCTGTCTCGCACTCGAGATGGCATTCGCGGCGCACGCAATTAAGAATTCTTGTTTCACTATACGGGAGGAAAGTTAATGATCAGCAAAACTTGGAGCCGCAAACTAATGGCGGCCTCTTTGGCAGTAGCCGTTCTGAGTGTTTACTCAATGGTCGCCTTAGCTGGTGCGAAAGCTCCATCGGGCGAGCTGTCGGTTTTGGGGCAAGTCACGGTCAACGGTCAAAAGGCGATTTCCGGTGGAACCTTGTTCTCCGATAGCGTCATTGCAACGGCTGAGCAAAGCAGTGCCACAGTGCATATCAGCAAGCTAGGACGCGTTGAATTAGCGCCGAATTCCAGTGTGCGTCTGACCTTTACCGAGAACAGCATTTTGGGTCTGGTCGAAGCTGGTAGTGCGCACGTCTCAACACTTTCAGGTGTCGCCGTTAATTTCACTACTAAGGACGGCGCGGTTGTGGCCGACGGAAATGAGGCAACCTCCTTTACTGTTGATGTTGCCAAAGGCACGTTGGTCGATACCCATGCCGGGGTAGCTGAATTACGCTCAGGCGGAACCGTGAAGCGCGTTGCCGCCGGCGAAAGCGCGACCACGGCTAGGCCGAACCCGCAAACTGATGACGACGATGATGACATGAGCGGCGGTGCATTGGCAGTTCTATTGCTCGCTGTCGGTGGCGCAGTCGTTGGAGTCCTCTATGCCGCAACACACAACAACGATCTCAACTTTGGCGGCACTGTGAACGTCATTAGTCCTACTAAGTAACCTAACGTGCCTTCAACAAACACTGCGATGCCGTCCAATCGCAGTCACGAAAACCAACCTTGCGGGTCACTCGACTACGTCGTGTTCGACCCGCAAGGTTTTGATTGTCATCAGAAAACCTCTCCATTCGCCTTGGGTGTTCCTGCATGCATATCGCTGTAATAGGTACGGGCTATGTAGGTCTCGTAACCGGCGCCTGCTTCGCAGAGTTCGGCGTCGAAGTGACCTGCGTAGATGTTGATCAGGAAAAGATTACAAGACTTCAGTCGGGTGTTTTGCCTATATATGAACCTGGTCTGGAACATCTGGTTGCTAAAAATTCACAATCAGGGAGGCTGCGCTTCACCACCGACATAAAGCAGGCAGTGGAACATGCGCTGGTCATCTTCCTGGCTGTAGGCACACCGCCCAAGCCGGATGGGTCACCGGATTTGAGTTACGTCGAAAATGCTGCAAGCTCAGTAGCGGAGCACATGAACGGTTACAAGGTTGTCGTGACAAAGTCGACAGTTCCGATTGGAACCGGCGAGTACCTTCGTAAGTTGATCCGCGAACGTCAGAAATCCAGGGTCAATTTTGGCGTCGTGTCAAACCCAGAGTTTCTGAGGGAAGGTGCCGCTATCAACGACTTTATGAGACCAGATCGGGTGGTAATTGGAAGTCGTGACGATGAGGCCATCGCCATCATGAAGGATCTCTATCGCCCTCTGTACCTGATTGAAGCCCCGTTCGTCATCACCTCGCTCGAAGCTGCAGAGTTGACCAAATATGCAGCCAACGCCTTTCTGGCCACGAAGGTATCGTTTATTAACGAGATTGCAAACCTTTGCGACCGCATCGGATGCGACGTGCACGACGTCGCGCGAGCAATCGGGATGGACAAGCGCATCGGTAGTAAGTTCCTGCATCCAGGCCCCGGCTTCGGCGGCTCTTGTTTCCCCAAGGATACGCAGGCCCTGGCATCGGTTGCGCGGCAGTTCGACTGCGACTCACTGATTGTCGAAGCCGTCATCGAAGTCAATCGCCGACAACGACATGCCATGCTTCCAAAAATTGAGACGCTCGCTGGCGGATTAAAGGGAAAAACTATTGCAGTTCTTGGTCTGGCTTTTAAGCCGGAAACTGACGATATGCGCGAGGCGCCAGCGGTTGAGATTATCGGGGCGTTGTTGGCCGCCGGGGCGAGTGTGCGAGCCTACGACCCGGTAGCCATGGTCGAAGCGGCCAAGCTTCTTCCCAATATCGATTACGCCGAAGATGAATATGCTGCCGTCAAGGACGCCGATGCTTTGGTTTTCATTACCGAGTGGAACCAGTTCCGCGCATTGAATATGGCTCGAGTTCGTGACTTAATGAAGTCACCGAAGATCGCAGACCTACGAAACATGTATGAACCTGCAGATATGAGGCAACTTGGTTTTGATTACGTTGGTGTCGGCAGATAGACGGCTGCCGGACTCGTTACGTCCGCGTATTTATGTCCCTAACAGGAATCGTCCTCGTAACTGGTGGTGCTGGGTTTATTGGCTCTCACATCGCTTCAACTCTTGCCGCCGCGGGAGCCCGCGTTCGGATCATTGACGATCTCTCTACAGGCTACTTGCACAACATCGAGGCGATACCTGGAGAGGTTGATTTTGTTCAAGGAACTCTGACGGATTCTTCAGTCCTCAAGCGTTCGCTGGAGGACGTCGAGATAGTATTCCACGAAGCCGCCATTCCTTCTGTTCCACGTTCCGTTGAAGACCCAAGTAAGACGCATGCTGCCTGTGTGGATGCAACGTTTAGTCTCCTGAACCTTGCTCGAGAGCAGAATGTTAAGCGCGTCGTTTACGCCGCTTCCAGTTCAGCTTACGGCGACCAGCCCACGCTGCCGAAGGTCGAGGACATGTTACCCGAGCCGTTGTCGCCTTACGCCGTGGCCAAGCTAGTGGGCGAGTACTACTGTCAAGTGTTCTATCGAGTCTACGGTTTGGAAACGATCTCTCTGAGATACTTCAATGTTTTTGGCCCACGGCAGGATCCAAGCTCGCAATATTCGGGAGTGATCTCGCGTTTCATTCGCGCATTGTTAAAAGATGAGCGTCCAGTTATCTATGGGGATGGAGAACAGTCGCGCGATTTCACTTACATCGAGAACGTGGTTGACGCAAATCTCAAGGCGTCGCAATCCGCAAAAGGAATTGGTGAGGTCCTTAACATTGCCAACGGTGAACGGATCACGCTCAACCAGCTGCTTGCGGAACTTAGAGACTTAACAGGAAAGCTTGAGGTGGTTGCTGATTACCAGGAGCAACGCCGCGGTGACGTGCGTCACAGTCTGGCCGATATCACACGCGCCCGAGAGTACCTGAATTTTGAGCCTCGAATCGGACTTCGTGAGGGCCTAGAGCTCACAATCGATTGGTGGAAAAACAGTCGGTTTGCGTGAGGATTGACGATTGACGTCTAGTTTCTCAAATCATCCCACTGACCACTAACCATTAACCACTGACTACCGGCTACGCGAGATCGCTTAATTCAAAACAAATGATAAGAACGATCGAATGGACGAACGAAGGGGTTCGGATGTTGGACCAGCGACTGCTGCCAACAGAAGAGAAGTATCTGATGCTTCGCTCGTATGAAGAAGTGGCCGAAGCCATTCAGAAAATGGTAGTGCGAGGAGCGCCAGCGATAGGCGTGTCCGCAGCAATGGGTTTAGCACTTGGAGCAAGCCAATCAGTAGGAATGTCAGTTCACGATCTTCAGGATGACTTGGATTATATGTGTCAGGTCATGTCCACAACGCGGCCCACCGCTGTGAATCTCTTCTGGGCAATAGACCGGATGCGGCAAAGATTTCTGCGTGATAAAGAAACTACTACCGATGTCGACCAGCTGAAGAAAAATCTCGTTGCAGAGGCGATGGACATCTTTCATGAAGATATCGCCGCGAATCGCGCGATTGGACGACACGGTGCGGAATTAATAAAGGACGGCTCCACAGTTCTTACGCACTGCAATGCCGGAGCTCTCGCGACCGCTGGTGATTACGGAACGGCACTTGGGGTAATTCGTGGCGCCCGGGATGCCGGAAAACGAGTTGCAGTTATCGCTGACGAGACCAGACCATTCCTGCAGGGACTTCGACTAACCGCATGGGAGTTGGCCCAAGACGGGATTCCTGTGACGGTCATCACCGACAACATGGCAGGTCACGTGATGAAGAGCGGGAAGGTGGACGCCGTCGTGGTAGGAGCTGATCGAATCGCAGCTAACGGTGATGCCGCAAATAAGATAGGCACTTACATGGTTGCTGTTCTTGCAAACCGCCACAAGATCCCATTCTACGTGGCAGCACCAATAACCACTCTTGATCTCAATATCGAATCAGGTGATGCAATTCCTATCGAAGAACGCGATGGAACGGAAATTACGCACATCGCCGGCAAACAGTTGGGTCCAGAGGGGTTGGCAGTTCAGAATCCCGCCTTCGACGTCACACCAAGTGAACTAATCACGGCAATCATAACTGACAGAGGTGTTGCCCGCGCACCTTATCGAGAGAGCTTGAGTCAGTTAGCTAAGTAGTCGGACTAATACCTGGTTGGAAGTAAGGCTGGTTGGGAGGCAAAACAAGCTTCCTAACCTCAATTGCTAATCGGCAGGGAGCGCCTTTAAATGAAGGTCATGGCTAAAATATCGCCCATTTTTGTGGTGGTTGGGCCGGCAATTTGACAGCGTTTGGGCCTCGTGATAATGTCCGCCGCGTCCGTAGCTTCTGCTCTTTTCGACTGAAGGCATTTGGGTGCCCCGGGTTTCGGGGAGAATAGGGAAGCGGGTGAGAATCCCGCGCGGTCGCGCCACTGTGAATGAGGCCTTTCGGTTCTCAAAGCCAGGAGACCTGCCCAATGCTTGCAGCTCTGGAACGCTCGCGAAAAGGCGTTCGGCCGCATGTCTGGCTGTAAAAGTCCCGCCGATAGCCCATTTCGCCAGAAACGGGGATCGTCGGGACTTTTGCGCTTTCAGCCTCAAAAAATTTTGGTTGTCTTGCTTCTGCTGAGCCTGGGATGCGCTCTGGGCTGCTCCAACCTTAGAGACCCCCCAGCAAGTGTTCCGGGTCAGCGAGCCTTCACAGATGAAGCCGGACGCCTCGTACATGTACCACCCCGAATTGAACGTCTGGTCTCGCTGGCTCCAAATCTCACTGAGACAGTCTACGCTATTGGCGCAGGGCAACGATTGGTTGGTAATACAACTTATTGTGACTATCCCGAAGAAGCAAAACACGTCGCGAAGGTTGGCGATACCCTACAACCGAGTGTCGAACGAATCCTGGCACTTCGTCCGCAGCTAATTCTCATCTCGACAGCCTCTCAACTCGAAGCTTTCACCCAACAGCTAAATGACCAAAACATATCGGTCTACGTAACAGATCCGCGCGATCTCGAAGGCGTATATCGTTCGATCCTCAACCTGGGGCAACTGTTAAATCAGGAGAAAGAGGCAATGGCGCTGACAGCGACTTTAAGGCTTCGAACGGAGGCCGTCGAACGCGCCGTTGCAAATCGTCAGCCAGTCAAGCTCTTCTATCAACTATCGGCTGAACCACTCTACACGGCGGGTCGTGATGCCTTTGTTACTGACATCATCCGTAGGGCCGGTGGCAAATCGGTCACGGCAGAAGTACCAGGCGCTTGGCCCAAATACAGCGCCGAATCAGCCCTCGCTTCCCAAGCAGAGGCAATAATTTTGCCGACCGGCGGGTCAATGGGCGAAGCAAACGCGGCGGTTGCTGGTCCATTACGCCTCTCACCAGCCTTTACTAATGGAAAGATCTACAAGATCAATGACGACCACCTGACTAGACCTGGTCCGCGCGCCGTTGAAGGTCTGGAAGCGCTGGCACGAGCTTTACATCCTGAGGCTTTCAACAAATGACAGTCACTGAAGGCCTGCATATGACGGTGCTTGGAGACGCTCGTGCTACTCCCCGGCGGACCGCATTGATTTGTCTGATGTTAGGCGCAGCGTTACTTGCCTCTATAGTGCTGGTGTCTCTTTTTGGCAGCGAGCGACTACCCGCGTCGGAATCACTCTGCACGCTGTTTTCACTGGGCCGGAGAGGATGCGGACTGTCCGCAGCGCAGACCGCAATACTCATGGATATTCGACTACCCCGTATTCTCCTGGCTGCAGCAGTGGGCGCGTCTCTTGCAGCCGCAGGGGCAAGTTACCAGGCCTTACTCAGAAATCCTCTGGCCGAACCATATTTACTCGGAATCTCAAATGGCGCTGCAGTAGGGACGATGCTCTCGCTTGTGTTTCTTGGCCAGTTTGCCTTTGCTCGTCCCCTGCTCGCGTTCGGTGGGGCGTTATTGGCGACACTCTTGGTTTACCGCCTTGCGGCAGGTCGGACCGGCACGACACCAGAGCGGTTAATCCTCTCCGGGGTGATTGTTACCACCTTCCTTTCTTCAGTGATTGTCTTTGTGACAACGCTCCTTGACGCCACGCGGATCCGCTCGTTCACCTTTTGGCTACTCGGGGATTTGTCTGGCAGCGCCGGGAACCTACTAATTGTTTCGATCGTCGTTTCAATCCTATGCACCACAGTACTCAGTTTCCATGCCCGCTCCTTGAATCTCCTGATGTTGGGAGAGCGCGACGCCTTTGATCTCGGCGTAGAGGTGTCTCGAGTACGCTTCACAGTCTTCATAGTCGCAAGTCTCCTGGTCGGCAGTTCAGTCGCTTCGAGCGGATCAGTAGGCTATGTCGGGTTGGTGGTGCCACACCTGGTACGTCTTTCTTTCGGCTCAGACAATCGTTTGACGATTCCCGCGGCTGCACTTTTGGGAGCAATGTTCGTAGTTATCGCGGACACACTTGCACGCACGCTGATCGCACCCCGAGAGTTGCCAGTTGGCGCAATAACGGCAATTATTGGCGCACCGTTGTTCATCTACTTGCTCAGACGAGGGTAGTGATGCTTGAAGCGCAGAACATCGTTGCTAGATATGGAAGCCGCACCGCGGTTGATAGTGTTTCTTTGACATTGTCGGCCGGTCAGATTACGGCGCTCATCGGTCCAAACGGAGCAGGGAAGTCAACTCTACTACGGACGCTCAATGGCGGAATGACGCTGGTGGCAGGCTTCATCCTTCTGAACGGAAAGCCGCTGGAATCATTTGCTCGGCGCGAGATCGCCAAGCATATAGCTGTCGTCGCTCAGGAGTCTGATGTTCGCTTTCCTGTCACGGTGCTTGAGTTCGTTCTAGGTGGACGTTACGCGTGGGCCGGAGGCACTACCTGGGGTTGGGAGTCGGTTCAGGATGTCGAGTCGGTGTCCGCTGTGTTGCGCGAAACGAGCCTCCTCGAGATGAGGGGCCGCCTGATGAATGAACTCTCCGGGGGTGAGCGTCAACGCTCTGTGTTGGCTCGCGCTCTGGCGACTGAAGCGACCCATCTCCTACTTGATGAACCGACAGCCAATCTTGACCTGTCGCATCAGGCGACAATCCTCTCTCTGGTGCGGTCCCGCTGTAACCGCAGGGGTGTCTCAGCACTGGTGATCACCCACGATATAAATCTTGCAGCTGAGTTCGCAGATAACGTTCTGCTGCTGAAGGATGGACGCAGTCTCGCTTACGGGCCGCCACAGGAAGTGTTTCGAGCGGAACTGATCGAGCAAGCGTTCGCAATTAAGGTGTTGGTCGACCAACATCCTATGTCGACAGTCCCGAGAATTACTCCCGTGCATGAAGATCGGAGGAGCTTCAGATGAACCGTTTATTGAGCTGGTCAACAACAGTGCTTGTCTTCGGCTTGTTTTATTTCATTTGCCGTGCTTGCGCAGGAAAGAGGTGGCATTTCGGGAACAGTTAGCGATAAGGTCAGCAGTCAGAGGTCAGAAGTCAGAAGTGAGAAGTCAGAAGTCAGAAGTCAGAAGTCAGAAGTCAGAAGTCAGAAGT
>DATETN010000130.1:0-3325 GCA_035283645.1 Pyrinomonadaceae bacterium | reverse complement strand
GCCACAATTGCGATCTTCTCTGACGGAATCAATCGCAAAGCCGTAGCTACACCACCCATGCCCCCTGTATGCCAAACTACTTTGTGTCCTGACTTTCGTTTGAATATACCCCACCCAATTCCGTAACCGGACTCCTTGCCGATATTGATCGTAGGTTCCTGCATTGTCTCGATCGCAGCATCGTTCAGGATTGCCTTTTGATCCGGCAAATGGGCTTTCAGGTGGAACATTCCAAACTTGACGAGGTCGTGTGCGCTACCGTAAATGGCCGATGCCCCGCGGTGATCGAAATCATAGAAGGGTATCGGTAGTCTGTCATCTCCGTAGCGAACGGCGCAGTGCTTTTCGAGACCGGGACCGATGTTGACCGACGTGTGGGTCATGCCCAGCGGTAAGAAAACCTCTTCGCGCATGAAATCGGCGTAGCTTTTGGTAGAGATTCTTGAGATAAGATAATCGAGCAAGCCATAGCCGAGGTTTGAATACTCAAACGCTTCACCAGGAGGTGTCACGACGTTTCCATAGCGAAGGATCGTCTCGTCCATCGAAGGCGTGCGGTGAGGCTCATCCTGATAGAAGAACTGATAGTGCAATGGCAGACCGGCAGAGTGATTGGCAACGCGGCGCACGGTCAACTTTGCCGGATCGCCAATCCTTGTCTTCAGTTTCGCCTCTCCGAGATAGTCATTTATTGGCCGATCCAGTTCAATTTTTCCACGTTCCGCCAGAACCATTAACCCCGTGGCAGTCAGTGGTTTCGAAACTGAGGCAAGCGAGTACATCGTGTGTTCAGTGGCCGGAATTCGGTTTTCGCGATCGGCCCATCCAAAGCCCTCCTCCCAGAGAATCTTGCCGTCACGTGCCACTGCTATGGCTACGGATGGAATTTGTTCATCAACAATGCGCTTCTTGATAAGGCTTCGAACACTGTCGAATTGATCTGAAGCGACGGTGGAAACTTTGACCTGTGTGGCGCTTGAAGCTTCTCGAGCATTGACTTCCAGAGCTTCGAGCAGGTTCGGAGACAGCACCACTAACGAGAAAGGTATGAACGCCGACAGCGCCAGTTTGAGATAGAGCGTGGTTGTCGAGTTCCTGTTTCGCGACATCGATAATTTCTAAGATTTCGGAAACGCCATCAGTTAGGCCCAAGCCCTGGGCTCGCAATAGTCGTTGCGCTACTTCCAACGTGCAATATATGATACGAAACCAGCTTAGGCAAATCAGTTTATTGCTGAACTCAGGTTTATGAGGACGCTTGCTTCGGATCGGCGCATGCAATTTGTGAAAAGCATTCTTATTTTGGCAGCTGTGCTTGTTCATTGGCCCCCGCTTTCGAGTACGGATTGTTTGGGTCAAGCGAATTCGAGCCATCCTGGCGCCAGAAATGCTCACGCCATGGCTTATGACAGCCATCGCAAGCGCGTTGTTCTTTTCGGTGGGGCAGACGCTTCAAAGGTGCGGGGCGATACCTGGGAATGGGATGGTCAAAAGTGGACGCTGATGAGCCTTGCTGGCCCTGGTCCACGGACCTTTCCAACGATGACGTATGACAGTCTCCGAAAGAGAGTAATCCTGTTTGGCGGCAACCGAGTTCTTTTCGGACGAAGTCCGAATGACAATGAGTATTTAGATGATACTTGGGAGTGGGATGGTCAGAGATGGAGTCAAATAAAAGCGACGGGGCCACCGGTCCGGGCGGAAGCGGTCATGGTTTTTGACGTGAAGAGGGGCCGTTCAGTCTTATTCGGCGGACACACGATTACTGAGAACGGAAGAAGCTGGCTTGGTGATACCTGGGAGTGGGATGGCACTCGGTGGAAAGCAGCTCAGGTCTCGGGCCCCTCCCCAAGAAATGGTGCGGCGGCAATATATGATACGGATCGAGAAAGAACGGTTCTCTTCGGTGGGAACACTCAACAGGGCGTCTCTGGCGAGACGTGGGAATGGGACGGCAGTCAGTGGAAGAAAACCGCCTCTGCTGAAGTTGAAGGACGCTTCAATTCTGTGATGGCGTATGACGAATTGCGACGCGAAGTGATTCGATTCGGGGGACGCTTTGGCGGACGCGCTTTTGGCGACACGTGGAGATACCGTGGGGGTCGATGGAGAAGATTAGGTAGCAGTGGGCCAACAGCAAGAAACCATGCTGCGATGGTTTACGATCGTCGACACCGGAAGGTCATCCTCTTTGGCGGGCACGATATTGCGAATGTGTTTGGTGACACTTGGGAGTGGAATGGGAAAAGGTGGTTGCGTCGCGGAGCCGGCAAAGTAGAGAAGCGCATCGATAACGGGCATTAATGTTGATGGTCAAAGTCAGATTGCGCTTTCTTGTTGCGCGACTGCAAAGCTATTCACTACAGCTGTGGTCGGATAACTATTACGTCTGGTAGTTCCTCACCTGGCGAGTATTCTGTGTCCGTTGACGTAAGGTACGGACCTACAACATTCAGGGATGCTCGTGGGCCCGATTTACCGTGAGGATGGAGAGCGACCAATGCTCGACCTGCTAATCTAAAGATTACTGGCGCTCGAACTACTCGGCGTGGAAAAGACACGCGCCCTTGGTTATCAGTATTCGAGTTTCCTCAGCACGGTTCGACTGCACCGAATAGTCGGCCCGGCTTTGCGTAATTGATGCATTTCTAACCCGCGTCCATCTATGATCGGCGAGCCTGGTGGAATTCTCACATCCCCGGACTTACCAATTGGTCAATTGCGTCTCCTCTAAGTATTACAACTGAATTTTCAACACGCGGCCGCCCCGAACCATCTATTAAACGTTGCTCCGGTAATCGCAGTAGCTCCCACCAACGAGGGTAAAGCCACGTCGTGTTGGCGAGAAACGTGGCTCGGCACCAGAAGAATAGCGAGGGTATAGAGAGTGGGCAGAAAAAATCTGTGCATTCAGGCTACTACTTCCCAAAAGTCAAAGCATTGTAATGAACCATTGCATGTTGTCAATTGATGCACCATCCGTTGCTCCCGCGGTGATGGTTGTGACTCACGGTTCACCAAAAGGAGATCCGCCAAGCCCTTAGGAAAATTAACAGATACAACCCTTGACAGATTTCTTGCTAATTCTTAGAGTGAGCCCCACAAACGGTCGCTATTTCTCAACAGGCACTCTAACTGAACCCTCTCTTTCCAGTCTCATCGAGGAAAATGAAATGCATTCCAGTCTCCCACACCTCCTCAATGCACTAGTAGTGTTTTTATTTATGGCTTTCGTCCTCGCGACCACGCGTCCTAACCCGGTCGGACGCAGTGTGGTGGCGTCTCTCAGTCCTCCAGTAGCTGTTGATGACACCTACACCAGGCA
>DATETN010000129.1:0-4462 GCA_035283645.1 Pyrinomonadaceae bacterium | reverse complement strand
ATTGCGACATCATCATCGAAGCCATCATTGAGAATATCGACGAAAAACGAAAGACTTACGCTCAGCTAGACAAGATCTGTAAAGCAGATACTCTGTTCGCATCTAACACCTCATCAATTTCAATCACTGAAATGATGACTGCCACTTCACCAGAGCGCCAGCGGCGTTTCATCGGACTTCACTTCTTCAATCCAGTCCCGTTGATGAAGCTGGTTGAAGTTGTTCGAACTATCCTCACTGACCCGGAGATTTATGAAGAAGCAATTGTTTTTGGAAAGCGTCTGGGGAAAGTGCCTGTTCGAGCCGGCGATAAAACTGGGTTCATAGTTAACCGCCTGCTAGTGCCTTACATGCTGGACGCGATACGTGCGCTCGAAGAGGGTGTAGGCTCGATTACAGACATTGATGCAGCAATGAAGCTTGGCTGTGGTTATCCCATGGGTCCATTTACGCTGGGAGACTTTGTGGGACTCGACACCACGTACTATATCGCCGAAATCATGTTCAACGAGTTTCGCGAAAAGCGCTTCGCTCCGCCACCGCTGTTAAAACGTATGGTGCTTGCCGGTCTTTATGGTAGGAAGTCCGGACGCGGCTTTTATGACTACACAGTGGATCCTAAGAATCCGACACCCATGAATTTGCTCTAGCTATTCACTTCAAGAACGGAAATCTTCAAGCGAAGTATTGCGCCATTTTTCATGACCTCTCTGATCACACTGAATCGGAATGGAGCAACTGGTGTTGTAACCTTACGCCGCCCAGAAAAACTCAATGCGCTTTCACAGGCGTTGATGTCTCAACTCACTGACACTCTGCATCAATTAGCTCTGGACCAGGAATTACGCGCGGTCATTATTACCGGAGCCGGCGACAGAGCTTTCTCTGTCGGTACAGACATCGCTGAGCTGTCGGAATTAGATGAAAGCCGGGCTCGAGAGACAGCCGAACGTGGTCAAAGTTGCTACAAGGCGATTACTGAGTTTCCCGTACCGGTGATTGCCGCTGTGAATGGCATCGCTGCAGGTGGAGGCTGTGAACTCGTTCTCGCCTGCCATCTGCGCGTGGCAACTGGCACCGCAACATTCAGCATGCCCGAAACAAAACTCGGAATGATTCCAGCCTACGGTGGTACTCAACGTCTAGCTCACGAAATAGGGTTGGGCCGGGCAATTGAGATGATGCTTACCGGCCGAGTTTTGACTGCGGCGGAGGCTCTCTCTTGTGGCATGATCAATCGCGTGGTTGCCCCTGGCGAATTAATAACGGCAGTGGAAACGCTGGCGAATGAGATTGGGGCACTTGCCCCACTTGCCATCCGAGCGTGCTTAAAGGCCGTCACGCAGGGCTTCGACCTTCGCTTACCTGAAGGGCTCGCACTGGAAGCTCAACTGTTTGCGAACCTGTTTAATACGCAGGACGTGCGTGAAGGGACACGAGCGTTCCTGGAAAAGAGGCAGCCGGTCTTTTCAGGCAAGTGAACACATCTAACGAATAACTCGCTTGCTGCCTCAGAAGACCATCACCTATACTTCAACCGCTTTTTAACGATTCTGCTTCGACTGGTTAGCGCCTTGCCACCAACTATTCATGAAGGTAAGTTGAATGCCGCGGGCTTTCGCTTTGCCATCGTAGCCGCTCGCTGGAACGATCTGATCAGTTCGCGATTGCTTGACGGCGCTCTCGACGCACTATCCCGGCTAGGCGCGGAAGATCAGAAGGTGGAGGTTTATCGAGTGCCCGGATCGTTTGAAGTTCCATCGCTGGCACTGAAGCTTGCAAGCTCAAAGAAATACGACGCGGTGATCTGTATAGGGACAATCATACGGGGACAAACACCACATTTCGATTACATTGCCTCAGAGGTTACACATGGGATTGCTCGGGCAGGAATGAAAACTGGAGTGCCGGTGATTTTTGGCATCGTAACAGCCGACACGGTCGACCAGGCCATGGATCGCGCCGGTGTAAAGCTGGGCAATAAGGGGTTCGAGGCAGCGACCGCTGCGGTCGAAATGGTCAATTTGTATCGCGAAGCTTTTAAAGAAAGATGAATATGAAGCCTCAACGATAGACAGAACTTCGTTGGTCTTCATCTTTGAACGTATTTATGGGTTCCAGACGTAAGGCACGCGAGTGTGCCTTGCAAATGCTCTTTGCTGCCGATGTAGCTGAAGCACCCGCAGAGGACGTTGTGCGGGCGTATTGGGCTGAGCTGGGGGAGGAAGACTTGGAACCGACGGCTCAAGAGTTTGCGAGCCGCCTGGCGACCGGTACTCTCGCCCACCTTGAAACGCTGGACGAACGAATTCGGTCTCGCGCAGAGCACTGGCGCATTTCACGAATGGCCGTCGTGGATCGCAACATTTTACGACTTGCGGTTTACGAGTTCCTGTACGAGCCCACCCCCCGTACCGTCGCAATAAATGAGGCCCTTGAAATAGCTCGGCGGTTCTCAACTTACGAAGCCACACAGTTCATCAACGGAATCCTCGATGCGATCAAGGGCGATCTCGATTTGGAACAACCTCAGCAAACGGTAGAACTTGAGCCTGAGGAAATTAACTCCACTGTAACCAATGAACCTGCAGAATGAACTCCTCGCCCGGCAGTCTGCAGATTGATACATTCTCTAACTCTTGATCCCTGAAAATGGATTAGCGGTGGATCAACAGATTCCTGAATTCCAAGCCGACCTAGAGCAGCATCTGCAGCGATTTTTTGAGCAACTGCAAATGCTTAGGGACAGCCTTAAACTGGAAGCTACTCAGCGTCGGTCGGTTGAGAGCGCATTTCGCACAGTTCACTCCATCAAAGGTGCAGCCTCCAGCGGTGATCTCAAGCAAGTTGTGAGCATCGCCCATCAAGTTGAGGAGTTGCTCGCAGAAATCAGAGGCGGTCGACTCAGACTAAATCAACGGTTGGTGCGAGCGCTCGAGGATGGGGGAAACCTCCTCACTGCATGCCTCAGCCCAGAACCCCCGTCAGACAGTGCCTTGGAAGCATTCAAGTGCGATGTAGTTGAGGTTCTTCATCAATCTGAAGTTACTGAAGACCTCTTAACCGAACTACCGCGAGCGGCAAGCGTGGGCTTGACGGAGGATCAGAAACTGCTCACGCGTCGTCTCCTCAACACGGGGGCACAACTTTATGAGGTTTGCACCAGCTTTGACGTCGCTCAGATCGAATCCGAGTTATCTCGGTTGAAAAAAGCACTGGAAGAGTTAGGGGAGGTTGTTTCCACCCAGCCCTCTTTGGAGAGAGACAGACCCGACGAGGTGAGTTTTCGGCTTCTCTTTGTCAGCCGGGAGGATTTGGCGACGCTGAGGGACGCAATAAAGGGTTTTGGAACTTTGTCGCTCAGTAAACTAACTCAACCTTACTCGATACCACTGACAAGCGGGGAAACGGAAGCGTCTGTACGCTTGCCGGTTAGTGAGATTGAAAGGGTAGCCCAGCCCCTTGAGGAGCTATTTACATTAGTGCGACGATCGTTGCAGTGGGCAATCGACAAGACAGACGGAAGCTCTCAGAAGAAATTCACCGAAGACTTGGGAGCTGTTGAAAACGCGATAGACTCAATCAAAGCCGAACTCACCGAGTTGAGACTGATTCCTGCCAGTCAAATCCTGGAAAGAGCGGCACGGTCAGGCCGAGCTGCAGCCCGTTCGTGCAAGAAAGAGGTTCACGTGAAGGTGGTCGGTGGAGATGTTCGGATCGACAGGGTCGCCGAGGCGGCAATTGCGGATTGCCTGGTTCACTTGGTTCGTAATGCAGTGGACCATGGCATCGAGAGCCCAGAGGAGCGGGCTGCAGCAGGTAAACAACTCCCTGCAATCGTGCGTATCGAAGCCGAAACCGACGAAGGTGACATTTGTTTGCGAGTATCGGACGATGGGAGGGGGATCGACTTTCAGGCGGTCTCAAAAGCAGCGGCAACATTTGGGTACTCGTCTATCAAGACGGCTTTAACTTTGGACGAGTGTTTACAGCTCATTTTTGAGCCAGGTGTGTCAACCAAAGAGACCAGTTCCGAGACATCTGGCCGCGGGGTGGGGTTGGACGTCGTCCGCCAGAGTGTGGCTTCGATTGGTGGCGAGGTTCGGGTCCAAACTGAAAAAGGCAAGGGCTCAACTTTTGAGGTTCGAATCCCGCGGCCTCCATCAAACGAAGGATCTGTGCCGGCGACAGCTGGCTATTAATATCAGGGCTGAGAATGTTTGCTTATTTCCTACCGTCCTAAACGCCCCGCGTGAGATCTTCGGCACCAATGGCTTACCTGAATTTGAGGAAGCCAAAGCAACCATTGATCAATTACGAGCCGACCACACTTTTCTCGTGGAACAACTTTCTCAGGCGTTGAGAATTTTCCGCGAACTCCTCGCTTCCGCTACAAATCCTCCTGTTGACGTGCCCGGAGCTATTGGCGAGATTCGGTCCCGGATATTTGCCGCAGCTGAAA
>DATETN010000128.1:0-22010 GCA_035283645.1 Pyrinomonadaceae bacterium | reverse complement strand
CTCCATGCATCAGCGGTAACTGATAACAAAATCATCATTTTAAGGTTTTGGACTAGAACTGCCGATCCCTTACGTCGCCCTGTTAATCCCACGGTCGCGGATTCGAAGCCGACTCTCCGAGCCAACAAAATCAATAGGTTGAGGACACGAACGAATTGACCGTGGGCTCGAAACCCCCACGCTCTTGCCCTCGAGACTTGGAAGATCCCACGCATTAATAGGACAAGGTTTCTAAACGTTGCGATTACGGCAGTACGAGCAACCTATCTAATTAAGAGTCAAAAGGCGGACTGTTTGATCAATAGGAAAAAGGAGCGCACCCTTAATCCGGTCGTCGGTTCAAAGGCTTCACGGCTCGCCAGTGTTCATAGTCAAGCCGCGAGGTGGCGGGACCTCCGCTCTTCGTTTGTAACGACCCCTCTCACGGCGCTGCTTGCAGCACTCCGACTTAACCTTTGGGCACGGAGATTTGGAGTGCACTTGCGACAGAGCCAGGCACCAGACCCTGAATTGCGGTGGGCAACCCAAATCCCCAGAAGAAAGCAAAGAGGAAATCAAGCGGTATACCATAGCCCGCATTCTTAAGTATCAGGACCGCAAGACCGGACAGCGCAGTCAAAACTCCATAAACCAACCAGATCAACTTGCTGATGCTTTGTATTTCAAGCTGAAGAATCTCAAATTCACGAGCGGTGGGAGTAAGTGTTTGAACTGCGGGCCCAACTGCCCCAAGGTCAGTCTTGAGTTGTCTAATTATTGCTTGGACCTGTAACTGCGCTTGGTCGACACTTGGCTGAGGTGAGGCTTCAGAAATCTGATCGACACTACGGATGGCTGCTTTCACAAACACTTTCTGAGTTTCGTTCAGAGAGCCATTATCTTCGGCAACCGCGCTCCGCAAGCCCTCCTTGACCAATACGGAATATAGCTCAATCTTGGGATTCCGTTCTTCGAGGTAGGCCTTGTAGCCCATGGCATTTATTGTGGAGCCGAACGGATTAGGAAACTTTGGTGAGATGAATTGATTTTGGTCGAGACTCGCTTCAGAAAGTTCATCTAGCAACCTCTGAATCGAGTTCTTAATCTTGACCGGAACATCGCGGTAGTCTGAAGGAAGTGCCACGATGGATTTATTCAGCGCTTCCAGTTGCGAACGCATCAGAATAGCGGGGATGAGGGCCTAGTTACGCTCAAGCCGTGAGCGAGACCAAACTTTTGCCAGCCACGCAAGAAATACCCCCGCGAGAATCAGCGTAAAACCAACAAGCTTCGCCGGGAAGCTGCTGAACTTTGCATGTTGCAGAATAGTCTCGCCATCCGGCTTTTGTACGGATGCCAGAGCAACGAGACCGTCGAAGTTGCCGTGAAAACCGCTAGTAGTGCAGAGCGTTAGTGGAGTGGTTACATTTGCAGGCAGGTCAATTGGAGCTGTGCTCTTGCAGTCGCTGTTTACGAGACAGAGTTTCAGGTCGTCTATAGTTATCGCTCTCTTCGTACTTTGCTCAACCAAAGTTGAAGAGATTCTAACCCCGGTCGCCGGTGAATCTTTGGGCGTAACAGAGAATGAGCTGCAAACGCCGTCTTCCCGCCATGTGGAGGCGACCCAGGGATCTGGCAACTTCGAGATGGCCCAGGAAAAAGTACCGGCGACCTGGTTAGTCAGCAAGTATGGGAGCGCTGGTAATTTTGTATCCCCAGATTTCGGCGTAACGCTGTTGAGTGGTACTGGCGGGCGTAAGGCCGGAGACCCTTACTCGATAGCGCCAAATATTCTTAGACGGGGTAGCCTCTCCAGGCTCGAACTTGACGATCGCAGCCGGAGGATGCGGTAGTTCCTTGTCTGTTAAGATCGGCGGGCTCGACAGATCCGTTGATGACCTGAGGCTGATTTCGCTCGTACCATCCTGAGATCCGGCCAGGAGGCGCACGGTCGGATCGACAAAAGACAAGGTCGGGCCTTGAGCGGGAGGCGCCGGGCTTTGAGTGGGAGATGATGGGCTTTGTGCATTGGCCAAACAGGGCCCGAATACGACGAATACAAGAAGGATACGTAAGGAGAGCGGCATAGGGTTTCCTCATGGATGTGAGCAAGGCATGAAAGCGTGAGCTAGCAACAAAATGAAGTTTAATGGCCCGCGAGAAGAGCAACTGACCATGAAGCTACAAACGTACTATAACCCTCGTGTGCTTGTTAGAGAAAAGAGTTTGAGCGAGTGTTCTCATGGAGTAGAGATCGTGAGTAAGGAATACTCGCCGTCACGATAAACCAGGTTACGTGCACCCTTCATGCTGAACGTAACTCGATGAGTATTAGCTTAAGATCCCAGACTGTCTCAAGGTCGAAAAAGATCGTGCTGGAAGTCCTCAATAAAACGAGTTCCCGGATCGGCAATGCGCTTGATTTCTTTTAAAGTTTGATCGGAAATATCTCTCACGATGACGTCAGGAAGGAATTCGCCGAACTCCACTTGGGATGGTTGTATGTTAGACGTGTCTTTGAGTGCCCTTTGAAACTCATTGCGCGCCTTCTCGCTGGGAAATCGAATAATATAAGTCTTAAAAGGCATCGCAAACTCCCTAAGGCACTTGTTGGATGGCCGCCTCACAGTCGATTATACCATCGCCAACGCATGTAGCTGACTTCCCAACCAGTGTTCGGGCGCTGCTGCGAATAGTCGTTCTAATCTGGGCGGGAGTCAGGCTCGCGTCTCTCGAAAGTAATAATGCTGCAAGGCCGGCCACCTGGGGACAAGCGCCACTAGTTCCCCACCATTCCATCTTCTGATATCCGCCGCCCCAAATAACCTCGCCATAGGTAGGAGCCACTACGTCAGGCTTGTCCTGTCTAGTTGACCACTGCCCTGGTCCTCGGCTCGAATTAGCATGCTCGCCACCCGTCGTATCATTGGACTCGTTCCAGTCCACTGTTCCTACAGTTATAACTTCGTCAATACTATTAACCGCCCAGATTGTGTTTGGATGCTCGTCGACTTCAGGGTGATTGCAAAACCCGAACGCGTGATTGTTGCCGCCAGCAAAAACGAAGACCATTCCTTCTTCAATGCATTTCTTTACGAGATCAACGTAAGGATGTCCTTGCGGGTACGTTGGCGGGGTGCACGTGTAGATACCATACGAGTTGGAAACCACGATGCCTCTCGGAAACTCTCCATTGTGCTTCAGTTTCAGTAGGTGCTGGTAAATGAGATAAAGGTCGGTTGCAAACAAAGTCGAGCGTGCTGTCAGCAACGTTGCCTCGGGAGCAACACCACTGTAGCGACCCCCGCTTGCAATGCTTCCGCAAGCAATACCAGCACACATGGTGCCGTGTCCAACCGTGTCAGACCATGGCGTACTAAAGGATGGTGCATAGCTATGGGGAGAGCGATTGATAAATTCAGGCATCGAGCCATCCGTGCCAGTGTCGACTATGGCAATCGTCACCCCTTCACCGCGAGACTTGGCCCATGCGTCTGAAGCTCGATTGTGGTCCATTACATCCGCTTGCGTTTTTGAGTGCCACACTGGCGCAAGCAAAGGCAAAGGCTGGCCGATCTGCCGTCGCCACCATTCCGCACTGGGTAACGGTGGCGCAGGCTGAAACTCGATGTCGTCGTAGACTTCAAATTGAGGCGCCGCGCGTAATTCATTAATACTCTCTTCCGGGAGGTCGGCAATCACAACATGATTGTCTTGCTCTGAAACAACAGCTTCCGAAACCTTGTGCATTTTGAGTACGGTGGGGACGTGAACTTCATTTTGCGCCTTGATAAATACTTTCATTTTCGGACTCCTTTTGTGAGGTCAAAGCGGAAGTATTCATCCTCTTTGACGGAACAGAGCTGAGGTTCGCAGTTGGCGATGCGTGACCCTATAAGACACCCGCACAGTTGTCAATGGCACGAGGGCGTCATGACACCAAGTTACCCGAAGTGTTTTCGCGCGTTTTTCTTGACAGTAAGGCTTACCGGGAATAGCATTCGTTCGTTTTAGACAATCGCGCTGACGACCGTCCACTCAAAGTTGTCGGGCGAACCGTGCAACTCACGCGTTAAACCTAGATTCTCCGTCCGGGTTTGACTAGCCGCCCTTTCAAAAACCATGAGGCAGATCCTCTTCCCCCGCCTTTCGTTTCGCTTCTCTTATATATTTCTTCTTGCCTATTGCTCGATATCTTTGGCAGGTTGTCAACAAAAACCCCCGGAAAAGACTTCCAATACAACCTCCACGGTTCCGGCTCTGACGCAAGAAGAGCAGGCAACTTTATGAAGACCTCGCCATTTGGGGTTATATACGATGGTGGCAAAGACGAAACAACTAGTAGGTTTGCCGCTGCCTTTGATGTTCTGCGCCGTTTGAACGGAGAGATCAAGGATCAGAATGAAAAGGTAGAGTCTCAACCACCCCCGCCACCTGATCAAGCCGCGTTTCAATTGCGAGCATCGAGGAAGTGGTTGCAGTTGCACGCTACCGATTTAGGACATCAGAATTTCTTTGTCCGTGCGCTGCCGCCTGACGGCGACTCACAATGGTGCGCCAATCGTGACCCTGAAGGTGAACTCCTGCCATTGCTTAATCAATATTGTTTCCGTTGTCACAGCTCATTAAGGTTTAACGTTTTCGACAGGCCGGCCGTGGTCCAGCGCAAGAACCGTGTCCTAGATTACCTTGAGCCTCCGCTCACCGTTAAGTTCCACATGCCGCAGGATCGCGTTCTCAAACCAGACGTGAAAGACAAGTTAAAAACTCTACTCGCCAGTTTGCCTTGATCGAGTGTTTTAGAAATCCGATTTGGCGGATGGAAAGCAGGCTCAATTGCGAATGACCAAATACTCTGACATTCAAAACATACTCGAAGAGGCCATTCACAACTCTCCTGCAATTGGGGCACATGGAACCTTCTGGAGAGACATTTCTCGCGATGAATTTGTCAGTAAGAAGGTGTTTGGGTGCCAGATAATAGTTAGGCACGGAGAAACCTTCGTAGGACCAGAGTCGCCGCTCGTGAAAATATTGAGAGCGCCAATTGTGTGTGAAGAAAATGATTTCGCGCAAATGCCAGCCGGAGGCTTTGATCCCTTACCGGAGGTAAAAATCCAGACGATCTCCGATTGGATTGATGCTCAATGTCCTGAATAGAAAAACCGGCTCCGCGCTCTTTGAGGCATCGGGATACTCATCGATTCGTATCGACCCAAACAACTGAGGTGGAAAAAATGACGTTAACTCATCAAGTCAAGAGTCTTCGTTTGATCCTGATATCGCGATGGAAATTTTTCACATTACTACTTACCTCGATTGCTCTTTTGTTGAGCTGCACGGGTGGAAATCGAAATGTTAACCAACCTGGCGCTGAGGGCGGGGCACCGCCGAACGCGCCTTTAGGTCCAGTGGCCCTAAAGCAGCGTAAGAACATTAGCGAAGTTGAGCAATCGCCGGACGAACTGAAGAACTTGCGGCACGCGTTTTTCATGCTCATGAAGAAATCCCCGACGTGTAGTCTTCCCACGGCTCAGAATGACTATGATTGCTGGGCCGCGTATCACAACAACTCAGTTAGCTATGGGTGTCAGCACGCTACTGATCTCTTTTGGCCTTGGCATCGATATCATCTGGCTGAATTTGAGGAAGCTCTGCGAAACTCCGACGCAGTTCACCCTGAGCGCGTCCGAAACGTCACGCTGCCTTTTTGGAATTGGACTGCTCCGGCGTCTGGCACCTTATTCCCGAAGTCATTAGAACAGGAGAAACTGGTCGCGGGTGAGTACTATCCCGAAGACTGTCCCGACCCGGCCAATTGCGCAAATCCGCTTTACCGGCCTGGCCGAAGAAAGCCAGTCGATGTCTGTTCGCAAGTAAAGACCGAGTGCATTCAAGAAGGCTTGGCGTTAACTAGTTGGAAAGATTTTGGGGGACCCGTCGATTCCAAGGGCGCCTTTGAAACTCAGGTCCACGATTACATGCACGGGCTTTATATTAGGGGGTTGATGGGAAGAACGTCGACCGCGTCCCAGGATCCCATCTATTGGCTCTTTCATGCGTTTATCGATAATGTCTGGGACCAATGGCAAAAGGTTCACGAGCCGGACCCTTGCAATCCCGCCGGCGTGCCGGATCTCACGCGCGAGTTGCGAAAGCCAGGAAAGGGATGGCCACCCGCGGGCGTCACCTTCGCCAACGTGGCCTGCACTAAGAAACTCAATTATGAATATGTGCAGGGCGTTGCTCCCGCATTAACACTCGTGAATTGTCCAGATCCGCTGATGGGCTGCAACCAAACAGTGCCTTTAACGCCCGTCGCGCTTGATATTTCGACACCGATCGCGGAAGTTAATCAGGCGAAGCTAGCTCTCAATGGTGTTACGACTCCGAACGGGTTTACCTATCTTGCGGAAATATATCTGCATCCAACATCGGTCAAATTCCAACCCAACAATAAAGATTTCGATGAGAAATATGGCGCCAGTTATTTTGTTAGTTGGAGACATGGTGAGGAGCCCGGGGAAGACCATTCGGCTCACCCTAAAACAGTAGATCTTCAACTTGACGTTACGCGGAGGCTGAATGAGATCCTCAAAAGGCAGGCAGCTGACCGCTGGGTGGCAACGATTGTCTTTTCGCCCGCAGACAAAACCGAACACCCCGCATCCCTAGTATTTGGTCGCGACGTTAATCTCGCGCGCGTTTCGTTAGTTGTAACCGAAGGTGGTAACTCAAAAGAAATACCATTAGTTATCCGCAGGTAGGTTAGGAAGCTACAACGCAGATCATTGCAAGTATCTTTCCAGTGCTCGAGGCAATTCCGCTCGCAATGTTAATTGAATCGAGAGGGCACGGCATTCGCGCCCTTCCAACATCACGGAAGGAGATGCTATGGCAGATCGTCGGGTAGTCTATGAACTCCATGTTCGGCCTTTGTTTCGTGAGCTGGATCGCATGCATATGCTGCTGGTAACAAATGGTGATCTGGACCTCTGGAACTATGACAGCGTCAGGAAGTATTCAACTCCACCTCCAGCCCCCCGCGGCAGAATAGGAGATAACGTATCATCCGGAATGCCCACTGAGGATACTGGTGGACCATGGCCGCGCGAGTGGGTCGACGTGTTTAATCGGTGGGTAGACACACAGTACGGCCGGCTGGAATTGGCAACGGCTGAAACTATTACCGCCAGAAAGTTTCCAAGCTCGGATCCAGGAAAAGTTAACCTAATTATTCGGGTAACCGGCAACCTGCCATCGGGTCCAACCTACCGCGTTTGGGTGGATTTTGAATTCAATCGAAAAGCGCCTTTCGAATTTGTTGTGTATCAGGAAGCGGGTGGCGGAAGCTTCATAGACAACTTCGACTACAGTAGTGACCTGCCCTTCTCGGCTCCTAATACCATCCAAACAATTGTTGTCAGGGACGCCAACGGCAGCCATGATGTAACCGTTACATAGGCGCCAATTTGAATTGGGGGTTGAAGGAATATGTCATTCCTGGAATCAATCTGACGCGGGGTTGCCTCGGCACTGGATCTAGCCCGCTGATGGTAAGTCGTGTCACCGGAGAATCTATCCTAGGCTTCCAGTCGGGATTCCTGACTGAAATGTTTCTGGGGATTTGGACATTCCCAAATGGGATAACTGAATGCGGTAGAAGGATACTTGCCGCAGGCTTTGTCGGCGAATTGCCTACCACTTTCACGCGTGATTTCACACCTACGCGAGAGCCTCGTGATGTCGGCGAGCAACCACTAGTGTCGAGATGTTCTCACGACTTGGAAGAGAATACTCAATAGCGCTTCATCCTGATGTCCAACCAAGCCTAAATAGGATTCTTGAGTTGGAAGAGTACGCGCTGGTTCAGCAAGCATGAAATGTTTTTCGCAGCACGGACATTATTTCAGAGGCACAGATCCAGTGTTCCTTGAGATCAGAAGCAGGCCTGAAGATCTCTGAACCGCTGAGAAAAGGAGACAATCGGATGTCCACTCAATTCACGCCTGGGGCGGCTACGGAGAACAAAAACGTGCAAAGATAAAGCTGAAGCAGAAAAGAGCATAGCTGAAGGGCAAGGGGACAAGGGAAGGCCGAACTCAGCTCGTTCGGCGATCAGTCAAAGATCACAACACCCTCTGGTGACGTTGACGTGACGACCGATCGGGCAGGCTTCGTGGAGACTCAGATGCTCGACCAGGAGGCTGCAGCTAGAGTTATTGACTTTTCCCAAAAGAACAAATATCGTCCGCCGTGTTCTCTTCAAGGCTGAAATCTCGAGCCTCTGCGTCCTCGCACACTTGCTTGTTCAGCCTCAAACACTGACGAACTTTCGTTCGCACAAATGACGCTGGTCGTACTGGTGACGGCGCCAACTTCGTCGTGGTAAGCGCAGTGGAAAATCTCGATCAGTGGTGCTTCGCTTGGTTCGAAGCAAGTCAGGCGGAAGGCGCCAACCGTGCTGGGTTATGGATCACATCGCGGTGGCCGCCCGGCGCGACGCTTACGATCTCGTTTGTCGACGGCGACCCCGCGCTTCAGACATGTGTTGAAGGAGTTGCCCGCCAATGGATTCAACCCGGGCGCGCGAATTTGTTTTTTGACTTCCGTACAGATACAAACAAGACCCACATTCGGATCTCATTTACTCGCGCGGGTTCGTGGTCTGTCCTCGGCAACACAGCTCTCCGGATTCCTGTTGCAGAGCCGACGATGAACTTTGGATGGCTCAAGCCGCATTCGACCGATGCTGAGGTCGAGCGGGTAGTCCTGCACGAATTCGGTCATGCGCTGGGCCTCGTGCACGAGCATCAACTGCCCGCGGGAGGTATTCTCTGGAACAAGCCCGTTGTTTATGCCGATCTCGAACCGAAGTGGTCGAGGGAGAAGATAGAGCGGAATCTTTTTGCCACCATCGATCCGGCAGAGGCAGCTATAACAAATCTCGATCCTAATTCAATCATGATGTATCCGATCAAAAAGAGCTGGACGGTCAATGGATTCTCAACTGGCTTGAACGCGAAACTGTCAGCAACGGACATCGCGTTTATCCACAACGTGTATTGACGTACGAATATGGCTGTTGACGACCAAGGCATCGTTGTCGGCATTGCAATCTATCCAGGTATCAGTACGCTCCAAGGACCCGAGCTCGATGCAGAGGAGTTTTACGACTGGCTCACCTCGCCGACGGGCGGCGACGTGCCTTCCAACCGCGTCGACAAAATGGTCAGCTCCGCTTTCCAACCAGCGATACCGGCTTTGCCGGTGAGTCTGCCTGCTCAGGAAGTCGCGCAGGCGTTTGATCGCCTTCATGCCCAGGCATTTGCAACGGGGATTCCAAAGCGGCTGGGAAGGCGGCTCTATGTGTACGTCGCCGGACACGGTGCAGCGCTTCCCTTTACAGCGGATCCCGATCAAAGTGATGCCGCGTTTCTGGTGGCAGACGCCACGTTGTTCAACGCGACACACGTAATGACTAAGGTCCGCGCGCTCTACTTTGTGAACGCCGGCATCTTCGACGAAATTGTTGTATTCATGGATTGCTGTCGCAACTATCTCAACGTGACTCCCAACTATCCGAGTTACGTGAATGCGGTTTCCATCGGCAACCTGGGGAACGAACGCCGGACGTTTTTCGCGTTCGCGACGAAATGGGGGCTCAACGCCCGAGAAAAACCGTTCAACGGTGTGACGCGTGGTATCTTCACAACCGCTCTGATTGCAGGGCTCAAGGGCGCCGCCGCGAACCCCGATGGCACGATCACCAGCACCAGCCTGCGCAACTATCTCATCAATCACATGAAAGATCTGTTGACGGACAAGGAGCAACTAGATCCCGACATTCCGAAGCGGCCCGACGTGCCGGCGCCGGCGGTCGAGCTCGTCTTTGCCACGGTGCCGCCACAACGCGTGACGGTCAGCGTCACGTTTCCGCCAAATGCCGCCGATCAGTTGATTCGCCTGCGGGGCGATGGATTCAAGATATTAGCGAGCGATCAAACGCCGGTCGGTGGTCCATGGGTAATTCCCGATCCACTGCCGCGCGGCGGCTATCTTGTTGAGATTCCCGCCTTAAATCTAGAGAAGGACTTCACTTTGATCGGAAATGAAAGGGCCTTAAATGTTGTCCTCTGACGCGACACAGTCCGAGCAGTACGGACCTGTCTCAGTCGAGCTGCAGTGCGATTTTCCGGGCGCCGAGGTGTTGCTGGTGAACGGGCAACAACAGCTCGTCGCTCGCGGCGTGCAGCAACTTAAAGTCAGCGTATTGCCCGGTGTTTACACCGCGCGCGTTCTCATCGGCGAGGCGTTGCGCGACGAACGAATTGTGGTGCGACCGGACAAGCCATTCAGTCGCGATCTCGCTCCGCCACCGGTATCGAGCGCCATTCCGCTGACCGGCTCTGCGAAGAGTCATGAATACCACCAGGATGCAGTACGCAGCGCAGAAGCGGCGGAGACTGTCATCCACGCTGATGGGGATTCCAGAGTCTTCGTAGTGCTTCGCGAATGGACGTCCGAAGGCAGCGGCCAGCGACAGAGTGGGCTGGCCCCGACATTGATGCTGTGGGCCGCTGACGGAAGCGACCTCCACTCGTTCCACACCGACGTGGCAGAGGGCGGCTCACGTGACCGCGCGACAGCGCAGGGCGTTCGCGTGCTCGACGGGTTTTATCGACTGGCGTGTAGTATCGGCGATGCAGTTATTGAGATGCCCGCATACGCACTCCCCAACTGGCATACACAGATTTATTTATTGTCGCAGCCCACGCCTCAAGGGCTCACCCCAGACTTCGGCCGCGCGTCAGTTCTGTGGGCATCACCGGGGGCAGGGTTTGATCCCAATCGCGAAGATCTGCGAGTGCTTGAATCTGTACGTTTCGCCGCGGAGTCTGGACGCCAACACGTAACCAACAAAGGTCTCACCGACAGGCTCTACGAGAAGTTTTCCAATCCGATGCTTGGGCTTGTCAGCGCGCACGCGCTGTGGCAACGGCGCGCAATTGATCCGGTACTGTTGTCCGAGGTCACGAAGAATCTCGAACAGATGCTGGGTCCGATTCCCGACGTGATCGCGCTCAAGCTCGCACTGAACCTCGATGCGGAAGTGACGCCCGTCGAGTGGCCACCTCTCCTGCGCTGGAGTTGGCAACTGCTGCTACAGCGATCTGTTGACCGGCCGGAGGTGATTCGCCGTCACTCACTCGCAGAACAAGTCGGCAGCCATGTGATCGATGGCGGAATATGGATGTCGTGGATGACCGATGCGCAGAGTATTCGCCTTGGCTCTTCCACGGGAGCCACTCGTGACGTCGCCGCAAATGCGGTGCGCCGGGCATGGCAGCAAATCGAGCGGGTGAAGGTGTGGGCGCCGCAAAAGGTAAAGAAGACCGCCATGGCGACGGAATCGGTGAACGTAACTCAGGAACCAACGACGGCTCGGTCGCGTGTCGAGGGAATCGTCCAGATGCTAGGCGTACCGTGCAGTATTGTGGAGGAGACAGTTGGAGCTGCCGCACTGAACGCTGCGGCATCCGCAGACTTGCCAGCAGACTCGTCGGAGCAATCAAGAGGAGTGACGGTTATGAATGTGGAAAAACGTAGGCAATTCAATGAACGCTTTCTCCAGCGGCTGCTTGCGCGTCGCCCGCAGGATCGGCCGGAGATCGAGCAGCGACTCCAACAAGAAGAGCGTCGTGTTGTACCTGAGACTGCTTTAGCCGATCTGACGCTTGACCCGACTGGACAGATCCGGCGCGACCCCCGCGACCTCGCGCTGGAGACGATCGTCAACCGCGAGCGGCCCGTGCTTTTCGTGAGAGACGGAGAGTTCGATCTGAATGAGGTTACAGCGTTAGGGCCTGAGGCGGTTGCTCTTGTCGATCGGATGAAGCAGCAGGGTAGTAGGCTCTTCTCCCTGCTGCCGCTCATCGGTCGCATCGACGTCGTGAACTTCCCCAACATCGATTTCGTCGGGACCGGCTGGTTCGTGAACACCGATATCGTCGTCACGAATCGTCACGTTGCAAACCTGATCGCAAGATGGGATGGACGCAGTTTCGCGTTTACGCGCGGAGTTGGCGGCCGGACCATTGAGTCTTCTTTTTGTAATGCGCACGAGTTCGATGATCTGGCGCCTGATGCCTCGCGAATCTTCAAAGTGACGGAAGTGCTTTACATCGAACCCGACACCGGTCCTCACGACATTGCGTTTCTGAAAGTCGATCGTCGGACCGATGGGAGCGGACCGTCGTTCATTCCAATCGCGCCGAGCGATGCGGCCGATGAAGTCCCGGTGTGCGTGATCGGTTACCCAGCACGAGCACCAAAGCGCATCATTCCTGATCAGGAGTTGATGAAACAGCTCTACCGGGATCGCTTCGATGTTAAGCGAGCGGCGCCCGGGTTTACGAGTGGACTCGAACAGGGTTCGGCGACGCACGACTGCACGACGCTTGGTGGCAATTCCGGTTCAGTAGTCCTCGATCTCGCGACGGGTCTGGCGGTGGGCCTCCACTACGCCGGCATCTACGAAGAGAACAACTTTGCAGTTCGCGCATCGGTGCTGACCGATTACATCCGGCGCAAGCGCTGGAACACTCCCCCAAATATCGAGACACGCACCCCGGTGTCACCGCCGTCGGCCACGCCTGTCTCTTCAACCCCAGCAACGTTGACTCCCACGACAGTCCCCGCACCGACGAGCCCTGTAGGAAGTGTCGAAACTGGCGGTGGTTCGGTCAGCATCACGATTCCGCTAACCGTGACTGTGAGTCTCGGCGGCTCGCAGACGACGCCCACGTCGACAGCTGCTGTTGGAACCGCAGCGCCTGTTAGTCCTGCGTCGCCCGTCACTCGTCCCCAACCGGGCCCGACCTCTACCACGACTGGCATGACGCCACCGGCGGTCGTTGACGTTGCGCGCGTCGAAGAGGTCCTCCGAGAGTTCTGGGATCAACGGCCCGCAGGCGTTCTCGCAGCGCGCGTCGGTTATTTCGATGACGCTGACGACGTAGGCGATGTACCGTGCATCGCGGCCTCTGTAAAACCCTCGGAATTGGCAACCTTCGAACTCGGCGGAGCGGCCTTCTACAAAGGTGTTCCCGTGCGCTACCTGCCGGCCGACATCGAAGAGCAACTGGAAGCCCTACCGACATTCGAATCTGTAGACTCGATCTCCTATGACGATGATGCGCGCACTGGCGAGCGATTCTCGTTCGCGCCGGTGAACGAACCGATGGAAATCACGCTCCACGTTGGACCTGAGTACTCCTGGGAAATCCTCGAGGAGTTTCTCAAAGACGCAAACGGCCGCATGGTGTCCGCGATTTACGAGTTCCACGCGCCACACGTGAAGGACGCAATCGAGGACCGGCTGAATACCGGCGCTTCGCTGACTTTGGTGATGGACAACGCCACGTTCAGCAAGGTGAAAAACCCTGATGACACCTTCGATCGTGTCGCCGTGTTCGAAGACTGGGACAAGGACTTCACGTTCAGTCGAATCGTAGCGCCCGAGGGCACCACCGGTCTGATCTCAGATGCATACCACATCAAAGTGACCGTTCGAGACGACGATACGTTCTGGCTGTCGTCGGGAAACTGGAAAGCGGGCTCAAGCCAGCCGATCATAACGCAGGAACAGCGCGACAAGGCGACCGAGGAAGATCTCCCAGGTAACCGCGAATGGCACGTCGTGATTAAAAACAAGAAGCTCGCGTCGCGATTCCGCAATCACATCCTTCAGGACTTCTCACGATCAGAAGATCTCGGTGGCGGCCCGTTGTCACCTTCGCTGATGAACGAAACGCTCTCGTTGATGGACCAGACATTCGTCGACATTCCGATCGAGGAAGCGGTTGTTCTTGAGAGAAGGCCCCCCAGCCAAGTCTTGGAACCAAAGAAAATCAATAAGAAGGTCAAGGTACGTCCGCTGCTGACGCCGGACCAGGAAGGCGCCGTTTACTGTGAGGCCGTGCTTGATCTCATCACGTCGGCGCATCACAGCCTGCTGTTTCAGATCCCGTATATCGGAATGCCGTCAAACCCACAGCAGGATCGCGGGTTTATCGACGAGCTGATCCGCGCGCTCACAGCGAAGTTGAAAACACTAGACGACGCGCGGGTCTTACTGCGCTCGGGCGGGAGTAGGTTCTCTGCGCCTGCGCACGCGGCGTGGTTCTTCAAGTCGAAAGGGGTCGACATCAAGAACCGGCTGCGGGTCATCGAGGATCACCACACGAAGGGCATGATCGTCGACGGCCGGCGCGTGCTACTCGGTAGCCACAACTGGAGCAAGCCCGGCGTGTCGTTGAACCGCGACGCATCGCTGCTGTTCGACGATGAGGAGGTGGCGCAGTACTACACCGACGCGTTCGAGATCGACTGGAACCGTGCGAATCCCGTGAAACCTAAACGCTTCATCAAAGAAGCCGTGGTGTTCGAAGCAGTTGGCGATGCGCCGCCGCCAGGATTTCAGCGAGTTCGGCTGTCGGATCTTGTAAAGGAGGACGATTGACCGTACGCGCAGTTACGAAACCTTCTTCCTCAAAACAGCACCACTTTAGAATAGAGAAGATCGGGGCAATTATGACCGGATGGGAGTCGATAATTGTCATGGAGCAGTTACCGCGAACAGGTAGTAACTTCCTGCCGGCACGCCAGGAAGAGTTGCTCTGCCACTAGAACCCATCTTGACCTCACTGACCGCGTTCGGCCGCATTTCGTATAGCGCCTGTTGGCACATTGGTGACTGCGTCTGACAGGCATAGGCCCAAACCGCAAGCGGCGTCGCCTTGGTAGGCGATCCGGGTGGGCCCTCAAACATTCTTGTTCTCCGAATGAAGTTTTCAAAGCCCTCTTTGAACAACACCAGGGTTTTCCCAACAAGAGGGTCAACGGTTCCTGGTTGAGTCTGAAACCCACTCGCTACCGACAACACAGCGGTTCCTGTTTGTTGCGTAATAGCGCTCGCTATAACAGAGCCGAGCCTGGTACTAGCTCTGCTTGTTTGGCCAGGATTAGTGGCTGCTTGAAACAATGCTGCGAGAGCCACGATTGCGAGAACAGCGATTCGCGTTTTCATCTTTTTTGCCTCCTTGCCTATCACATAGTGTTCGTGCCGATGATCTAGTCGACATTCATTGAGGGAGCCCTTACCAGAACGCCACACTCTGCCGCGCGGCGGTGTCTATCGCATCCGATCCCCTCATCTCGGCCTTCACGCGCTCGACCGACGGGAACTGGCTAAGGTACGGCGGATTGAGTGCCTGTCCGTATCATAGCGGCGAATTGCCTAGAGTTTGGGATCCGAGAAAAAGGTAAAAGTGTATCAGCTTCTTGAACCATTTTTAATGCGAGTTTTCTCGGGCTTATTCACGCTGATCGCAAACTACACGAATTCCCGCATCAGAAAGCGCCTTCATATTTTTTTCGATACCTCGGGACTCGTGTGCGACGGGCCTTCTTTGTTCGCGTTGTTGGACCGCGACTTGCCCCATTGCATGCTCCACAGTCCGCGTGCTGAGAGGAAGAGGGAGAAGATCGCGGTCACCTGGAGCGCGATGAGCGTCCAGACCCAGAAGAAGAGTCCGCTGGAGTTGGCGATCCGGCCGCCGACAAGTCCCACACCCAGCATGTGGACGACAGGAACGCCTGACCCCAGGATCGACCCGAGGAGGATTATGATGTACCCCGATCGCCGTTCGGCGAGCACCAGCGTTCCGTATAGCCAGACGACCATCATGAGCACCCCAATGATGTTCTTGACCCCTCCCGGTTCTATCCCGCGGACGATGTCGTCGCTCAAGTGAAACGTCATCAAGAGGATTGAGAGCAAAGACGTGATGGTTAACATAACGCTGCGTTTCATTTGATACTCTCCTTGCTAGATTTGTGTGTGGCTCTCACCAGCTGATGCGAGGTCGATCTACAGGTGTCCCGGGGCAGTCAGCAGATTCGTCCGCGCCGCGCGCGACGCGGGCACTAGCGTCGCCAGTCGGCCACTGACGTCCGCGTTCAGCAAGGGCGTTCATCGGCTTGCGCTCCGTTTGCTCGCCTCGGCCGGTCGCTCGCGTTCTGCTTGCTCAGGCTCAAACCGGAGAATGTCGCCAGGCTGGCACGAGAGCGCTTCGCAGATCGCATCGAGCGTCGAGAAGCGGATCGCGCGCGCCTTGCCGGTCTTCAGGATCGAGAGGTTGGCTAGCGCCATTCCGATCCGATCCGCGAGCTCGGTCAGCGTCATCCGCCGATCGTGGAGTAGGTCGTCGAGCTTGACGGCGATCGCCATGTCACACCGTCCCTTCGAGGTCGTCGCGCATGCGCGCGCCTTCCGCGAACACGCGGGCCAGCAGGAACGTGAGGAGTACGGCGAGCCAACCGTCGATCGAAAAGCCGGCATCGAGATGGACCGGATGCGCCGGAGTCGAAACGGTTTCGGTGATTGCGCCGATCACAATGCTGAGAAGGTTCAGCGCGAGCAGCGCCCAGGCGATCGCTTGCAAACGGGACGCGTTCGCGGCGACGAATGGGTCTCCTGCGCGAACCGTTTTGACGATCGCGAGGAGCCGCTTCAGGACGAGGTAGTTAAGCGGAATCGTGCCGAGACCGAGCACGGCGATTGCGCGCAGGCCCATGACCACCCGCTCTGCTTCAGGCGAAGGAGAGAGTTTGAAAGCGCTCATGATCCATTGCTCGTTCGGCATGACAACCAGCAGAGCGAGGATCGCGGCGCCGCCCAGCCAGTTCACGACGATCAGGATCCTCAGCAGGACGTACGCGATCGGTAGCGCGGCGGATGACGAGATAGGCTTTGACATGATTCACCACCTTCCGATATATCGATTATCAATAAATCACTTATCGAATATAGTTAAGTTGATTATTGACAATCGATAAATGAACCAGAAGTCCCGCGCCGGGTCCGAACGACGGAATGCTGGACCGTCCTGTCGAAGGAAGAGGACTTAATTGTTTAGAAGAATCCACAGATTTCGCAGATTACGCCGATAAGCAACGAGGTCATTTATGTTGAGTGAACAGTCACACCACTCAACTGTCCTGAGTTCTTAATCTGTGTAATCTGCGGAATCTGTGGACTGTAATGAGATTGGAAAAAGTTGTACCGAAAGCCATGAATAGAGTCTTGTTTGCCTATCTCTCCACACACAAATCGGATGAACATCAGGAGCACCATCTATCAGGTTCATCGAAGTACCTCGCGCTTGAAAGAGTTTGGCTGCGGGAGAAGGAGTCGAACCTCCATCTTCGAGTTCAAAGCCCGACGTGTTACCGGTTACACCATCCCGCAAGAAGTTACAGAGTTTCGGGGCACTGGGATTCGAACCCAAAACCTCGCGCTGATCTGGCCGAAGGGACCGCTTATAAGACGACTGCCTAACAATTGACCTCTGTCGTTGACGGAGAATTGGTCGCGACATCCATGAAGAAGTACTTGCGCCATTCGGCTCATGCTTTGCTGACAAGGTCAGGCCGAACGAACAGACGACTGGGTAAATGGCGGCGCACGGCTGCCACTTCATCTCTCACTGATTTGGCAAAAAGGCACAAAGACCCTAAGAGAGTTCCGCAGTGTCCTAAATCGGAATATGCTCCGTGTGCTCTGTGACGCTGAGCCCTCTGTGTTTAAGTCCCAAGCCCCCGCATATTCAAGAGGGACGAAAATACACAGGAGGGGGACCGAGACACAGAGCACACAGAGCCACGGAAATTACGCTCACTTGCGGCAAGGCAGAGCCATGCCTCACATCGGGCAGCAAATCGTGAGTCGTTGACGATGGTCAATCTTCATTCACCAACCGTAGTGTCCTAAATTGATTTCTCTGCGTGCCCTCGGTGTCCTCGGTGACTCTGTGGTGATGCTATTCGCATCATAATCACCACAAAGGCGCAGAGCACACAGAGTAAGCACAGAGACAATTCAAATTAGGACACTACTCACCAACCTGAAACCTTGTCCTATCACCACCAACCATTTACCATTCACCATTTACTATTCACCAATATCGGGGGCCAACAATTTATGGAGCGCAAGTTCGCATCTGATTATCCGCAAGAGTTGTTAGACCTGTTTCACGAATACCAGCACGGCGACATCACTCGCCGCACCTTCCTCGACCGCGCTGGCAAGTTTGCGGTCGGGGGCCTAACTGTTGCCGTGATTTTCGAGAGTCTAAGACCTAACTACGTTTGGGCGCAGCAGGTGAAGGCTGACGACAAACGCATCAAGGTGGGCTATGAAGTGGTGCAATCGCCAGCCGGGAACGGATCGATCAAGGGTTATCTGGCGCGTCCCGCGAAGGGCACGAAGCTGCCAGTCGTGCTCGTCATTCACGAGAACCGCGGACTCAATCCCTATATAGAGGACGTTGCGCGTCGCCTCGCCACCGAAAACTTCATCGCTTTTGCGCCCGACGGTTTGACTTCCGTCGGCGGGTATCCCGGAAACGACGAGGAAGGCGCCGCCGCGTTTCGCAAGGTCGATGGAAAGAAGATGACAGAAGATTTTGTTGCGGCGGCGAAGTGGCTCAAAGCACGTTCCGATTCAACCGGCAAACTAGGTGCTGTAGGCTTTTGTTTCGGTGGCGGAATGGTGAATCAGTTGGCGGTGCGCCTGGGCCCTGATCTAAATGCCGGAGTGGCGTTCTACGGCCGGCAGGCTGGTGTAGATGATGTGCCGAAGATTTCTGCGCCGCTCATGTTTCATTACGCGGGCAACGATCAGCGGATCAATGAAGGCATCGCAGCTTACGAGGCTGCACTCGCGGCGAACAAGAAGGTGTTCTCGTCACACATGTACGAGGGCAAACAGCACGGCTTCCACAACGACACGACGCCGCGCTACGACGAAGCTTCCGCGAAACTCGCATGGTCCCGGACGCTCGAATGGTTCAACAAGTATTTGCGTTAAGTGGGCGCAGCGGCAACGAGCTGAAGAGACACGATCCACGAAATTACACGAACTGACACGAAAACGGTTCTAATTTCTCATCACGACGATCTTCCTTTTTTCTGTGCAAGCTCTGTGGTCTCTGTGTCGCGGTGGCCTCTGTGGTGAAAAGACGCTCCACCCCGCGAGACACAGAGCCCCCAGAGCCCGCACAGAGAACGCGATCAAGGAAGATCTCGCAGTGATGAGCGACTGAAAACGGTTTTCGCGTCAATTCGTGTAATTTCGTGGATCGTCTGAATCTGCGTAATCGGTGGATGCTAACCGTTCTATCAACCCCCCGCGATCGCCCCAATCACATAAAACGGTTCTCGTCCCGAGACGATCTCTTGAGGCAGCGGAGCGTCCGGCGATTCATGCGTTATATCCTCCCCGCAGACAAAGAATCTCAAGAACGGCCGGCGCTCTCCCGAGACGTGCTCGCGAATCGTCCCACGCAACATCGGATACCGCGCCTCCAATGCATCGAGTATCGCTCGGCGCGTCACTTCGCCTTCAATGTCGAGTTCTATGTCTCCCGAAACGCCCGCAAGCGTCCTTAAATGTGCCGGCACTACAACGCGAATCATGGTCCTGTCCTGTTACCTTCTTCCCTGGTTTACTTCTTCTCTGTGCCCTCTGCGCCTCAGTGTCCTCTGTGTTTAAGTCCCAGACAAGCGCCGAAGCTCATCGCAACGTCTGGACCTCCACTGAAAGCACCGGCGGAAGATCTCGAACAATCGGAGCCCAGGTGTCGCCGGCGTCTGGCGATCCATACACCTGCCCTCCAGTTGTGCCAAAGTACACACCACACGAATCAAGTGAGTCAACCGCCATCGCATCGCGCAGCACGTTCACGTAACAGTTCTCTTGCGGCAGGCCCTTAGTCAATGCCTCCCATTCGTTGCCACCTGTCCGGCTGCGATAGACGCGGAGTTTCCCATCCGGCGGATAGTGTTCGCTATCGCTCTTAATCGGCACGACGTAGATCGTTTCGGGCTCATGCGCGTGAACGTCAATCACAAATCCGAAATCGGTTGGCAAGTTACCGCTAACCTCTTCCCAGGAGTCACCTGCATCGTCGCTGCGCAGAACGTCCCAGTGCTTCTGCATAAACAGCAGATTCGAATTTGAAGGATGCTGTGCAATGTGATGAACGCAGTGTCCCACCTCTGCGGTCGGATCGGGAATGTATTGTGAATGGAGGCCGCGATTGATTGGTTTCCACGTGTTACCGCCGTCGTCACTGCGAAACGCGCCCGCCGCTGAGATGGCAACAATGATCCGTTCCCGATTCCTGGGATCCAAAATAATCGTGTGCAGGCACATGCCCCCGGCGCCCGGTTGCCATTGAGCTCCGGTGCCATGGCCGCGCAGTCCGGGAAGTTCAGCCCACGTTTGACCGCCGTTGGTTGAGCGGAACAATGCGGCATCTTCAACGCCGGCATAGACAGTGTCTGGATTGTCGAGGGAAGGTTCAAGATGCCAGACACGTTTGAACTCCCAAGGATGTGGCGTACCGTCGTACCACTGATGTGTCGTGAGTGGCTTGCCGGTTTCAGACGAAGTATCGTAGACAAACTTATTACTTTCACCCATCGGCATGCCGTCGGGAGTTGTCGTTGGTTGGCCGGCCGGGGTACCGGGTTGGAACCAGGTCTTGCCGCCATCATCTGAGCGTTGAATGATCTGGCCGAACCAACCGCTGGTTTGCGACGCGTAGAGGCGGTTCGGATCCGCAGGGGAGCCTTTGAGGTGATAGATCTCCCAACCGGCGAAATGAGGACCACTTACATCCCATTTTTCACGCTTGCCGTCTGAGGTAAGAATGAATGCGCCCTTCCGGGTGCCTACGAGTACTCGGACATTGCTCATGTTGTGCTCCTTCTCTACAGTGTTTACGCTGGTTAATCATCAAAACGAGTCGGTTTGAAATATACCTCTTATATGTCGAATTGCAGTTCCAGAGATCGACAGTCACAATGAAAACATTCACACTCGTAATTTGCAGTCAGGAAGGGCGGTTGTACCCCGCTTAGTTGAATCCGCACTCAATCGGATCCTGAGTTCAGCGGAAACTCTGCCTGAGACATTCAAAAACCTGAGGCCTAGCAGACAAGGCTGCACGTGAGGTTGTGAGGGAGTGATCCGAATACCACCAACGGCAGTTGGTGGATGATTCAGGTCCAACCTACAGACATAAGGTTGTAAGAATTTCACGCGCTTGCGAACGCATCTTGAGTTGCAGATTCAAGCTTCAGTCGCAAGCGCGTGGCCTTTTTTGTGGCGCCGTTGGTTTAGGTGAGGCTTAAAGAATCCACCAGCTGCCGCTGCTGGTATTTGTAAATTTTCGATTGGCCGAAGGGTTTTCCTGGGCGGGGTCAAAGGGATTTCACATCGCAGTGCCGTTGGACGCGAAGGCAGATTTCGCCACCGTCGCGCGCTTCGCTCATCGCGTTGGTAAGTTACTGGTGACGCGTGATCCGGAAAATCTCACGCGCGAGTTTCACAAAGTAGATCGACGCGGCCGCATTCTCGTCGACACCGGTCGCAACGATTACAGCGCCACGTTCGCTGCTGCTTACACAGTTCGTGCAAGACGAGGGGCAACTGTTTCAGCGCCATGCACATGGGAGGAAGTAGAACGCGGTGAGGTATCGCCAGGAAGTTTCACGATTCGGAACATGGCCCAACGCATAGCAAACGTCGGCGACCTCTGGTCCGACCTGCTGAAGACGAAACGATCACTGCGGTTGCCGATGGAGCGGTTGAGTAAGATGTTGTGAGGTCAGAACCGGGAGCGGTAGCGACCGGGTCGCCACGCAGGCCACGCTTCGTTTCATGAACAAAATATCGTCAAGAGCCGATAGCATTTGCAAACGACCCGGTCGCTACCGCTCCCGGTTCTGACTTCGAGTGGACTTGCGCGACCTAATCTCCGCCGCGGGTGTGGATGTGACAGAGAAGGCGCGTTGCGAAAGGCTACTGCGCCACCTAAAATCTGCGGACAAAGCGCACCCGCTGGAATTGGCAAAGTACAGCCTGGAGCGCGCTGGAGCGTCTGCTTCGGAGATGTACA